>NZ_JBVHDR010000004.1:0-51991 GCF_055563295.1 Streptomyces sp. NPDC002868
ACTTTTGGCACGCTGTTGAGTTCTCAAGGAACGGACGCTTCCTTCAGACCCTTTTCATGGGGCCCTCCGGGCGCTTCCCTTCGGTCTTGCGTTTCTGACTCTATCAGACGCTTTCGTGTCCGATTCCCCGTCAGAAGGGGCTTGCTTTCCAGCCTTTCGGCTTTCCGGCGATTCCGACTCTATCAGATCCTTTCGGGCCTGATTCCCGGTCGAACTCGGGGTGTCTTTCCGGCTGTTGGGCCGTTCCGACGTCCGAACTCTAGCGGATTTCCCGGCCGACTCATAATCGAGTCTTCGAAATGAATTACGGCATGCCGAAATTCATCCCGGCTGGGAGATCGTGCTGAGTTGGTTGCCGCATTCGCGGCGGGAGTGGCTGCCGCGGAACCGTTCCGACTCCGTGACAACTCGAAGAACCTTACGTACGGGTGAAGGGTGTGTCAACTCCGCCCCACCGGCGTCCTAGTCCAGGTCGGTGAGCCTGCCGCCGGCGTCCGGCTGGGCGTGTTCCACGCGGCGCAGGACGCGGATCAGGAGCTCACCGAGCAACGCCCGTTCGTCCGACGAGAGGTCCTGGAGCAGGTCCTCCTCGAAGTTCGTCGCCATGCGCATCGCCTCGAGCCACTTCGTACGGCCCTCGTCCGTCAGCTCCACGATGACCCGCACCCTGTTGGTCTCGTCGCGGTCGCGCGTGACCAGGCCCTCGTTCGCCATGCGGTCGATGCGGTGGGTCATCGCGGCCGGGGTGAGGCCGAGGCGCTTGGCGAGTTCGCCCGGGCCCATCCGGTACGGGGCCCCCGCGAGCACCAGGCTCTTCAGGACCTCCCACTCGGCGTTGCTGATGCCGAGCTCGGCGACCTGGCGGCCGTACGCGACGTTCATCCGGCGGTTGAGGCGGCCCAGGGCCGAGACGACCTTCTCGACCTGGGGGTCCAGGTCGCCGAACTCGCGCTGATAGGCGGCGATCTGTTCGTCGAGGCTCGGTTCCTGCAGGCCGGGGCCGGGACTGCCGGGCGACTCGGGGCCCTCGGGGCTCTCGGTTGGCATGCGCCGAAGTATCGCACGGGGCGCGTTGGCGTTGAAGTCCTTCACTGTGTACTGTTGAGGTCCTAACTTTAGTATTGAAGTCTTCAGGCTTCAGTCCTTCAAGACCTCAAGGCAGGTGAGTGTGACCAGGGCGACGGGTGCAGCGATGCGCCGGATTCAGGCGGGGAACGCGCTGAGCGCGTTCGGACTCGGCTTCACCGTTCCGTATCTCTACGTCTATGTGGCGCAGGTGCGGGATCTGGGCGCGACGACGGCCGGTGCCGTCCTCGCGGTCTTCGCGATGGCCGCACTCGTCGCCCTCCCCTTCACCGGGCGGGTCATCGACCGGCGCGGGCCACTGCCCGTGCTGGTGGGGGCTGCCGTGCTCGCGTCCGTCGGCGCGGCGTCGATGGGGCTCGCGGGCAGTGTGCCGGCCGTCGTGCTGTCGGCCGCCCTGCTCGGGGCCGGTACGGCCGTGATGCAGCCCGCGCTCGCGACGATGATCGTCTGGAGCTCGGACGCCTCGACCCGTACCCGCGCCTTCGCCACGCAGTTCTTTCTGCAGAACCTCGGGCTCGGCATCGGCGGACTGATCGGCGGGCACATCGTCGACGAGAGCCGGCCGGGGAGCTTCCTCCTGCTGTTCGGCATCGAGGCCGCGATGTTCCTGGTGCTCGCGGGGATCGCGTTCAGTGTGCGGCTGCCGCGTTCCCTCTCGCTGCAGGAGGCTCGGCCCGAGAACGCCGAGGCCAAGGCAAAGGGCGGGATGCGCGCGCTGCTCGGGCACCGGGCCATGGTGCAGCTGTGCGTGCTGGGCTTTGTCCTCTTCTTCGCCTGCTACGGACAGTTCGAGTCGGGGCTCGCCGCGTACGGGACCGAGGCCGCCGGGATCGAGCCCGCGACCCTCGGGACGGCGCTGGCCGCCAACACCGCGGTGATCGTGGTCGCGCAGTTCGTCGTGCTGAAGTTCGTCGAGCGGCGCAGGCGCAGCCGGGTGATCGCAGCCGTCGGGCTGATCTGGGCCGTCGCGTGGATCGCGGCGGGGTACGCGGGGCTCGGGCACGGCAGCCAGGCGATGGCGACCGCCGCGTTCGTCTCCGCGTACGGGCTCTTCGGGCTCGGAGAGGCGATGCTGTCGCCGACCGTCGCGCCGCTTGTCGCCGATCTGGCGCCGGAGGCGATGGTCGGGCAGTACAACTCCGCTTTCGCCCTGGTCAAGCAGCTCGCGCTGGCGGTCGGTCCGGCCGTGGGCGGCCCGATGGGGGCCGCGCTGCACGGGCCGTACATCGTGACGTTCGTGCTGTTCTCGCTCGGCATCAGCCTGCTGGCTCTGCGGCTGGGCAGGCGGCTCACTCCCGTACAGGACCAGCCCTCGCTCGTGTCGAGGTCGCGGGTGGTCGCCACGCACAAGCCGGCCGAGCAGATGGAGCCCGCTGCCTGACGAGGCACGCGGGAAGGACTACGCGGGCAGGGCGAACTCGCACCACACCGCTTTGCCGCCGCCCGGAGTGCGGCGGCTCCCCCAGGACGAGGCGATCGTCGCGACGATGGAAATCCCGCGGCCCGCCTCGTCCTCCGTTTCCGCGCGGCGGCGGCGCGGCAGGTGGTCGTCGCCGTCCGTCACTTCGATGATCAGGCGGCGGTCGGTGCGGCGGAGTCTGAGGCGCATGGGCGGGGTGCCGTGCTGAAGGGAGTTGGCAACCAGTTCGCTGGCGGCCAGCACCCCCAGATCGTGCAGCTCGGGGGAGAAACGCCAGGAGGCCAGGACGCCGGAGGCGAAGGCGCGGGCCCGCGGCGCCGCTTCGATGCCGCCGAGCAGCTCCAGAGCGGCGTTGTGGAAGAGCTCGGCGGACACGCCCGTACGTGTGGGGTGCTGCACGACCAGTACGGCCACGTCGTCGTCGTGCTCCGCGGTCACTCCCAGGGAGCGGATCAGCCGGTCGCAGACGACCTGCGGCGTGCCGGTCGCTCCGCGGAGCGCGCGCTCCAGGGCGGCCACTCCCTCGTCGATGTCCTCGCCGCGGCGCTCGACAAGACCGTCCGTATAGAGGACGGCACTGGAGCCGGGCGGGAGGGCGATGGTGCCGGACGTGTGGAGCCAGCCGCCGGTGCCGAGCGGCGGGCCGGTCGGTTCCTCTGCGCAGCGGACCGTGCCGTCCTCGTCCCGTACGAGGATCGGGAGGTGGCCCGCCGACGCGTAGACGAGCCGGCCTTCGTTCGGGTCGTGGACGGCGTAGACGCAGGTGGCGATCTGGCTGGCGTCGATCTCGGAAGCCAGGCCGTCGAGCAGCTGGAGCACCTCGTGCGGCGGGAGGTCGAGGCGGGCGTAGGCCCGCACGGCCGTTCGGAGCTGGCCCATGACGGCGGCCGCGCGCACGCCGCGGCCCATCACGTCGCCGATGACGAGGGCGGTGCGGCCGGCGCCGAGGGTGATGACGTCGTACCAGTCGCCGCCGACCGCGGCGTCCGTGCCGCCCGGTTGATATGTCGCGGCGATGCGCAGATCGTCGGGCTGCTCCAACTCCTGCGGAAGCAGCGATCTCTGGAGGGTGACAGCCGTCTCGCGGTGGCGGCGCTCGCTGGCGCGCAGCCGCTCGGCGGCCTCGGCGTGGTCGGTGACGTCGGCGGCGAAGACGAGGACTCCGCCGCCTTCCTTGGGGCTCTCGGCGGGCAGGCAGGTGACGGTGTACGAGCCCTGGCCGTGGACCTTGCGGGACTTGACGGTGCGGGGCTTGCCGCTGCGCAGCACCTGGTCCATGAGCGGCAGCAGGCCCAGTTCGGCGAGCTCGGGGCAGGTGTCGGCGGCGGCCGTGCCGGCCGGGCGGTGGCCGAAGGCCGAGGCGTACGCGTCGTTGACGTACGCGACGCGGTGCTCGGTGCCGTACATCACGGCGACCAGGGCGGGCAGGCGGCCGAGGATCTCGGGCACGGAGAAGTCATCGAGGGCGGGGACGTCGGACAGCGGCTCCGGTTGCTGTTCGTATTCGACGCGGGCCGCCGGCACGGAGCCTTCCCCTCGCTGAGCGGGGGAGATCCCACGGTCGGTCCTCCGCGCTGCGGCGCGGCGCTGCGTCCCGGGGAGCCTTGCGCTCCAACGCGTGAAGTTCACTGACTTTCTAGCCTCAATGGTTGTCGCCAAGGGTCACTCTGTGCAGGTGTGAGCCCACCTATGGTCACACGTCCAGTGTGACCGACCGGACTGACAGTCCTCGTCGTCCAGTTCCCTCAGTTCCCTCTGGAGCCGCCCTGCGGGTCGCCGTCGGAGCCGGTCTGGGAGCCGGGTTTGGGCCCCGGTTTGGGTCCATGGTGCGGTGCGCTGTCCGGCCCGTGGCCCGGGCGTCTGCCGCCCGCGGCGAGTTCGAATTCGGCGCGCGGGTGTTCCAGCGAGCCGAGAGAGACGATCTCGCGTTTGAACAGCCCGGACAAGGTCCACTCGGCGAGCACCCGGGCCTTGCGGTTGAAGGTGGGGACACGACTGAGGTGATACACGCGGTGCATCAGCCAGGCCGGATAGCCCTTGAGCTTACGGCCGTAGACATGCGCGACGCCCTTGTGGAGGCCGAGGGAGGCGACCGATCCGACGTACTTGTGCGCGTACTCCTTGAGGGGCTCGCCGCGCAGCGACGCCGTGATGTTCTCGGCGAGGACCTTGGTCTGGCGCACGGCGTGCTGGGCGTTGGGCGCGCATTCCTTGCCCGGCTCATCGGCAGTGACGTCAGGAACGGCCGCGGCGTCGCCTGCTGCCCAGGCGTGGTCGACGCCGGCGACGGTGAGCTTGGCGGTGCAGACGAGCCGGCCGCGCTCATTGAGCGGGAGATCCGTGGCGGCGAGGACGGGCGCCGGCTTGACACCCGCGGTCCAGACGACCGTGCGGGTCGGGAAGCGGGTGCCGTCGCTGAGTACGGCGACACGGTCCTCGCAGGCGTCCAGGCGGGTTTCGAGGCGTGCGTCGATATTGCGCGAACGCAACTCGCGGATGGCGTACTTGCCCATCTCCTCGCCGACCTCGGGGAGGATGCGGTTGCTGGCCTCGACGAGGATCCACTTCAGGTCCTCGGGCTTGATGTTGTGGTAGTACCGCGCGGTGTAGCGGGCCATGTCCTCCAACTCGGCGAGTGCCTCCACGCCCGCGTAGCCACCGCCGACGAAGACGAAGGTGAGGGCCGCGTCACGGATTGCGGGGTCGCGGGTGGAGGAGGCGATGTCCATCTGCTCGATGACGTGGTTGCGCAGGCCGATGGCTTCCTCGACGGTCTTGAAGCCGATGGCGTAGTCGGCGAGGCCGGGGATCGGGAGGGTGCGGGAGACCGAGCCCGGCGCGATGACGAGTTCGTCGTAGGTGATCTCCACCGGGCCGGTGCCCTCTTCCAGGGTGGCGAGGGTGGCGACGGTCGCGGTGCGCTTGCCGTGGTCGACTGCCTTGGCCTCGCCGATGACGATCTTGCATTGGTTGAGCACGCGGCGCAGGGGGACCACGACATGCCGCGGGGAGATGGAACCGGCGGCCGCTTCCGGGAGGAAGGGCTGATAGGTCATGTACGGTTCGGGCGCGACCACCATGATCTCCGCCTCGCCACGTGCCAGCTCCTGCTTCAGTTTCCGCTGGAGACGCAGTGCTGTGTACATCCCGACGTAGCCGCCGCCGACGACGAGAATGCGCGCGCCCTGCGGGGGGCCGGGGGTCGTCCCCCGGAAGTTAGCAGCCTTCACCATCCCATGAGGCAACGACCTCAGGCGTTTGTCCACAGCCTCGGCAAATTGTGTGACCGGAGGCTTCACGCCACTCTGCGGCGGCGCTCCGTCGGGCGGCGGGGAAGGTGTGCAGGTCAGACCCTGCGAGGAGGGTTGTGGGAGAGGGCGTAAACAGGAACCTTCCGGCCCTTGCTCCGATCGGGGGGCGCTCTGTGCGGAACTACCCCCTTCTGAATTGACCCTGGCTCAACTATGTTCGTACCTCGTCGGGGTGTCCGGTCAAGGCACGCCCGGCAGACTGGGCGGGGAGGTCTCCGGGGGGAGACATCATGACCGGGGGAACGTGTATGACCATTCAGGATTCGCATTGGCAGGCTGCCGTCGCACAGGGTTCGACGGCCGACGGGAACGGACGGGCGGGATCGGGCGGGGCCAGCCGCTCGGCGCCGCTGCGTGTGGACGCACAGCGCAATCTCGAGCATGTACTGCGGGCTGCTCGCGAGGTGTTCGGCGAGCTGGGGTACGGCGCGCCGATGGAGGACGTGGCGCGCCGGGCCAGGGTCGGCGTCGGGACGGTGTACCGCCGCTTCCCGAGCAAGGACGTGCTGGTGCGGCGAATAGCCGAGGAGGAGACCTCCCGGCTGACGGAGCAGGCGCGTACGGCTCTGGGGCAGGAGGAGGAGCCGTGGTCGGCGCTCTCCCGTTTCCTGCGTACGTCGGTGGCTTCGGGCGCGGGACGGCTGCTGCCGCCGCAGGTGCTGCGGGTGGGCGTGGACGCCGACGAGTCGACGGCCGGCGTACGGGACGGGGCGCGGGTGCCGCTTCAGCGGGTCGGCGCGCAGCCCGGGCTGCGGGTGGTCGGGCCGCGTCCGGTGCCGGCCGATGAACAGGACGACACGGGCGCGGCGGATCTGCTGGAGGTCGTGGGGCAGCTGGTCGACCGGGCGCGGGCGGCGGGTGAGCTGCGCGACGATGTGACCGTGGCGGACGTGCTGCTGGTGATAGCCACGGCCGCGCCTTCGCTGCCGGATGCGGCACAGCAGGCGGCGGCTTCGGCCCGGCTGCTGGACATCCTGCTGGAGGGACTGCGGTCGCGATCCGCGTGAGGTGCGCCGGCGGTGAGTGAGCGATCCGCCGGCTCTGCTCTGCTCTAGACCTGCTCGCCAACTGGCTTTTGCACAAGGCCGGTTGAGCCTTCCCCGAACGTGTGAGGGGTGGCTCGGATCCGGGAAGCCTCCCCGGATGAGTGGTTGACGTGGCAGGGGGTATGGACCCATGCCGCTCTGTGGCACTCTTGGCCGGTGTTCGGGTCTGATGGTGCTTTACGGGGGCTTCCGCGATGAGCGGTGACGGTCGGGACGAGTCACTCTATGGATCGGGCGGCACTGAGCGGGCCGAGCTGCCCTCTCGGCAGGTGCCGGGCTCTCGATGGCCCGGTGGGTCGTCCGGGGTGCCTGGCGCCTCGGGTCCCGCTGGTGCATCCGGCGCGTCCGGTTCTGGGGTGGGTGGCGCGCACGAGCATCTCGTGCCGTCGCAGCGCGAGGGCGGGAGCCTCGAGGGCGGGAGCCTCGACTCCGTAACTCCGCCGCGCGAACTGCCGACGTCCGACGCCGAGTTGATCCAGCGGATGCGGGACGGCGACGACAGCGCCTACGAGGAGCTGTTCCGCCGCCACTCGGTCGCCGTCCGCCGGTATGCGCGCACCTGCTGCCGGGACGCGCACACCGCCGACGATCTGACGGCCGAGGTGTTCGCGCGGACACTGCAGGCGGTACGCGGGGGCTCGGGGCCCGAACAGGCGGTGCGGGCGTATCTCCTCACGACCGTCCGGCGCGTCGCCGCCGCGTGGATGAAAACGGCAAAGCGGGAGCAACTGGTCGAGGACTTCGCGGTGTTCGCCGCGGAGGCCGCCCGCAGCTCGGACGCGGCCAACGACGTCGCGCTCGACCTGGGCGCCGACGTGCGCGCAATGCACGAGGCGGAGCAGTCGCTGGCCATCCGGGCCTTCCGCTCGCTGCCCGAGCGCTGGCAGGCGGTCCTCTGGCACACCACCGTCGAGGAGGAGTCGCCGAGCGAGGTCGCACCGCTCTTCGGGCTGACCGCCAACGCCACGGCGGTGCTGGCCAGCCGGGCCCGCGAGGGCCTCAAGCAGGCCTATCTGCAGGCCCATGTGAGCACCGCGCTCACCTCAGGCGGCGACTGCGCCCGGTACGCCGACCGGCTGGGGGCGTATGCCCGCGGGGGTCTGCGGACGCGGGCAGAGCGGGGGCTGCGCAAGCACCTGGACGAATGCCCCAGGTGCCGGCTGGCTGCGCGCGAGCTCGCGCATGTCAACGCCGGGATTCCGGCGCTGCTGCCGGTCGCGGTCATCGGCTGGTTCGCCGCCGGGTACTCCCTCAAGGTCGCCGGGGTCGTGGCCGGCGGGGCCGCGGGGGCCGGTGCGGCCGCCGCTGCCGCGGGCGGTGCGTCGGTCGGCTCCGGGAGTGCGGCCGGTGGAGCCGCGGCAACGGAGGGACTGGGCGCACCGGCGAAGGCCGGTATCGCGGCGGCGGTGGCCGTCGCGGCGGCCGCCGGGCTGGTGTGGGCGTTCTCAGGCGACGGCCCCAAGACCGCGCCGCAGCCCGAGGCGAAGCCCTCGGCCGCGCAACCCGTCGTACCGCAGAAGCCCGCGCCGTCATCGAAGCCGGAGCCCCCGGCGCGGTCCGCGGCGGACCCGAACCCGGCGGAGCCGACCCCGCCGCCGAAGAATTCCACGGCCGCGTCGGCGCCCACGCCGACCGCCGAGCCGACGCCGACTTCGACTTCGAGTCCCGGGCCCACGCCTGCCCGGCCAGAGCCCAAGCCACCGGCCCCGCCCGCGCCGCCCGCCCCCAAGCCCACCCCGCCGCCCGCTCCGGCCCTGCGGGTGTACCAGGTCAACCGGCTGGAGTACGGCCTGCTGGGCGACCACACCCGGCCCGAGGTGCGCCTGCGCGGGAGCAGCTGGCTCTGGCAGCGCTCGGGGATGTCGATCGACGGCAGGCGGTACGCACACGGGGTGACCGTGCACGCCAAGTCCTCCGTCACCATCGACCTCAACCGGCAGTGCGCCAGTTACGACGCGCTGGTCGGGGTCGACGACCTGACGCTGGGCCTGGGCGCGATGCGCTTCTCCGTCTACGGCGACGGCGATCGGCTGTGGCGGTCCCCGGTGATGCGCGGTGGGGACGCGGCCGTGCCGGTGCATGTGTCGCTCGCCGGACTGAAGACGATCCGGCTGGTCGTCGAACCGCAGAAGGCGCTCGACTCGGCGGCGCTCGGAGACTGGGCCCAGTCCCGGATCAGCTGCCGCTGACCGGGCCCGACTGCAGCCCGGCCCCACGGCTCCCGGGCCGCCTCGCAGCCGTCACCTCGCAGCCGTCACCCGCAGCCGTCACCCGCAGCCGTCACCCCGATTGCAGCGTCGGCCTCGGCGGAACCCCTCCCGCCACCGCCCTCTGCCTCGGCGCCGCCGTGCCCGTCCAGCACGTGCCCCGGCGAGAGAGCAACCGCCGCAGCCACAGTTCCGTCGAGATCAGATCCGCCAGACCGTCCAGCGGAACCGGTTCGCCCTCCGACGCCGCTCGGAGAGCCTTGCGGATGACGCGGGCCTCCACCAGGCCCGCGTCCGCGAGCAGCGGGACGTCGAAGAGGGCGATCAGGTGGGGGAGCGAGGCACGCAGGCCTGTGCGGGCCGCTGCCGTGGAAGAGGCGTGGGTTGTCGCGCCCCAGCCGGGGGGCAGGTCATGGATGCCCGCGCCCGCGAGGACCTTGCGGAGGATTTCCGCGCGGGCGCCCGGCTTGACCCGTAGCGATTCGGGAAGGTCGCGGCAGGCCCGTACGACCTGGTTGTCCAGAAAGGGCGCATGCAGGCGCTGGCTGCGGATTTCCGCGGCCTGTTCCAGGATCCGCTGGTCCGACGCGTGGCGGGTCAGCGCCGCCCGGGCGCGAGCCTCGCCGGGGCGCTGGACCGATGTCGGGCGCGTCGCCGCCCCCGTCAGGCGAACCGATACTTCAGCAAGCGCCTCACCCGTCAGCCAGCGCGCGGCAGGCCCCGGCCGGGACCAGGTCAGCGCGGCGAGCGACGCACCCAGCGGCCCGGTGCCGCCCCGCATGCCGCCGGGCCGGTTCGCCTCGAGCAGGTGGTCCGCCGCCGTCTCCAGGCCGGTGCGGTAGGGCGTACGGGCCAGCCGCCGCGCCGCCCGGTACACCGTCAGCGGGATGAACAGCGACTGCGGCGAGGGGCCCTCGGCGCGCGCCAACGCCGCGGCCGGGCGCAGCAGATGACGGCGCTGCCGGTCCAGCAGCAGGTCCGCCAGCCGCGCCGGATGCGCGTCCAGGACCTGCCGCGCACCCGCCCCCGTGAAGTGGTCGGCGCTCCCCGCGGCCAGCCGACTGCGATGACGTTCCGCCGTGACCAGCGACGGCGCGGGCTCGTCGGTCAGCTGCCCGTCGAGGCCCGCGTACGGCAGGCTCTCCTCCCCGGCCGCGACCACCACATGGTGCAGCCGCGGATTCGCTGCGATCGCCCGCGCCCGTTCCAGTTCGGCTGCCTCTTCCGCCTCGCGCCCGCCCGTCACCAGATCGTTGAAGGTGACCGCGAGCAGCCGCTCCCCCGCGCCCGTGCCATGGCCGAGCACCGTGCCCGGCCGTCCCGGCAGCCCCGCCGCCAGCAGCGCGATCGTGCCGGACGCGCTACCGCCGGACAGGTCCGCGCCGATCCCCGGAGCCGGACCCCCGCGCGCGGCGCGCCGATCCGCAGGCCCCATCCCCGGTACGGGCCCGGGGTCGGGCGGCAGGGTCTCGGGCGCGTGCCGTGGCGCGGTGAGCCTGGCCCGTACCGCATCGATCAGCGCGTCCCGTACGCCCTCCACCGCGCGCTCCGCCTCGATCTGCGGCCCGGCCACCGCGAGCGAGGCCACCGGCTCGTATCCGGTGATCTCCCTCGACCCCTCGCGCAGGATCAGCGCGTGTCCCGGCGGGATGCGCTTCACACCGTCGTACGGAGTCGAGTCGCGCAGCGCCTCCGGCGTCTCCGGGCAGGCGAGCAGCGCCGCCAAGTGCCCGATGTCCAGCTGTGCTTCGATCAGGTCGGCGAGCGGCAGCGCGGCGGTTGCGTACGCGGTGCCGTTCGCCCACGGCGTGTAGAAGACGGGTCTCGCCCCGGCGAGATCGCCGACGATCGTGATCCGGCGGCCGACCTGCACGACGCACGTATAGCTGCCGGCCCACGCGGTCAGATGCCGAAGCGCCCCGCCGCGCGCCGCGAAGAGCCCGACGCGCAGCTCCTCGTCCGTGGCCGCGCAGCAGCCGAGGACAGCGAGTTTGGTGATGGAATCGACGGTGACTATGCGCACCTCGTCGGGTCGCCAGTCGCCGACCGCCCAGAGTGGATCCGGGTCGCCCCACAGGAGTTGGGCGCCCACGGGGTGGACGGTACGGCCCTCGTCGGACGCCCCGACGGCCCCGGCCGTGCCGAAGTTCGCGGCGATACTGCTCCAGCCCACCAACCACCGCATCGCCGCCTCCACAGGCTGTGGACAAACCCGGCCCCTGGCCATAGCCGTCCGGGAACATGCCGCTTCGGGAACATGCTGCCACGAAGGCGGCGCACAGGAGGGGCTCCGGGTCGCACGCGCAAAAAGCGAACGCGCCCCTGGCATTGGCGATTTGACGACGTTCCAGGACACATCCAGGACACGACGGTAAGGACGGCCGACGCCCACAAAGGCGCAAAAGGGACGCGAAGGACGGTCAGCATTCAGCCATTCTGCGGACATTCTCCGGACCGCTGACCCGTCCACCACCGGTGCACACACGGTCCGGGAGGCGCTGTTCGCCTCCCGGACCGGTCCGCCACCCGCGGGGATTGAGGCAGCGGTGTCCCCCAGCCCACTGGTTCCAGTACGCAGTGGGCCGACCCACGCAGGACTCATCGAAGCGCTCGCCCACCGGCCCGGCCAGAGCGCACGGACGGGCGCACGGCCACACGCCCGGAGCACGCCAGGGAGCACGACGACGACCCGCCATCACCCGCCGTCTCCTCCAACACACAACAATCTCGCCATACGGAACACCGCCTCTTAACGGTCGGGATGCGGCGAACTACGCTGGGTTTACTGATGTTCTCCGCACGGGTGCATATTCCGAGGGGCTCGGCCAGGTGCTTTTGCAGCCGGGACCCCCAGAGCTGCTCGGAGCTGTTCACCAGCGGAGGACACAGCACGAATGCCGTGCGCCCAGGCAGCGACGCGGCGGCCGTCTGTGTGTCGAGGGGTGGCTCATGTCCAGGGAGCAACGCGGGCCGAACGAAAAACTCGGAACCGTTCTCGCCCTCGCGGGAATCAGCAACGCCGGCCTCGCCCGGCGGGTCAACGACCTCGGCGCGCAGCGCGGTCTGACCCTTCGATACGACAAGACCTCCGTAGCGAGATGGGTGTCCAAGGGCATGGTGCCGCAGGGCGCCGCGCCTCATCTCATCGCCGCCGCGATCGGTGCCAAACTGGGCCGTCCGGTGCCGCTGCACGAGATCGGTCTGGCGGACGCCGACCCGGCCCCCGAGGTCGGGCTCGCCTTCCCGCGCGATGTCGGCGAGGCGGTGAAATCGGCCACCGAGCTGTATCGCCTGGATCTGGCGGGGCGGCGGGCGGGCAGCGGCGGCATCTGGCAGTCGCTGGCCGGTTCCTTCGCAGTGAGCGCTTACGCGACGCCCGCGTCCCGATGGCTGATAACCCCCGCCGACTCCTCGGTCGAGAGGTCGGTGGACGCGGCGGAGGACACCCCCGCCCGCGTGGGTCACAGCGACGTGGCCAAGCTCAGGGAGGCGGCGGAGGACGCGCGGCGCTGGGACTCCAAGTACGGCGGTGGGGACTGGCGTTCGTCGATGGTGCCGGAGTGTCTGCGGGTGGACGCGGCGCCGCTGCTCCTCGGGTCGTATTCGGACGAAGTGGGGCGCGCGCTGTTCGGCGCAGCCGCCGAACTGACCCGGCTGGCCGGCTGGATGGCCTTCGACACGGGTCAGCAGGAGGCGGCGCAGCGGTACTACATCCAGGCGTTGCGGCTGGCCCGCGCGGCGGCCGACGTGCCGTTGGGGGGCTATGTACTGGCTTCGATGTCGCTGCAGGCGACGTACCGCGGCTTCGCGGACGAGGGCGTGGACCTGGCGCAGGCGGCCCTGGAGCGCAACCGCGGCCTCGCCACCGCCCGCACCATGAGCTTCTTCCGGCTGGTGGAGGCGCGGGCGCATGCGAAGGCGAGCGACGCGCCGGCGTCGGGGGCCGCGCTGAAGGCGGCGGAGGGCTGGCTGGAGCGCTCGCGGGAGGGCGACGCGGACCCGTCCTGGCTGGGCTTCTACTCGTACGACAGGTTCGCCGCGGACGCCGCGGAGTGCTACCGCGATCTGAAGGCGCCGCGCCAGGTGCGGCGCTTCACCGAGCAGGCACTGTCGCGGCCCACGGAGGAGTTCGTGCGCTCGCACGGGCTGCGGCTCGTGGTGTCGGCCGTCGCCGAACTGGAGTCGGGGAACCTGGACGCGGCGTGCGCGGCGGGCACGCGCGCGGTGGAGGTCGCGGGGCGGATCTCCTCGGCGCGCACCACGGAATACGTACGGGATCTGCTGCACCGGCTGGAGCCGTACGGCGACGAGCCGCGGGTGGTGGAGCTGCGGGAGCGGGCCCGGCCGCTGCTGGTGGCTCCGGCGTAGGACTACTGGCCGATGGCGCGCAACCCGGCTCACCTGGTTTAAGGGCATTGTCAGTGGGCCAGTGCACTATCGGGGTGGGAGGTGACGCGGTGACGGCGTCCGGGCAGGACTTCGCGCATGGCCACGGGCATGGCCATGGGCATGGTTTCGACTGTGACGTGCTGGTGATCGGCGGCGGGATCGTCGGCCTGTCGACTGCGTATGCGCTCACGCGCGCGGCTCCCGGCACCCGGGTGACGGTCCTGGAGAAGGAGCCCGGGCCCGCGCGGCACCAGACCGGCCGGAACAGCGGAGTGATCCACAGCGGGATCTACTACCGGCCGGGGTCGCTCAAGGCGCGGTTCGCGGTGCGCGGGGCGGCCGAGATGGTCAAGTTCTGCGCGGAGCACGGCATCGAGCACAAGGTCACCGGAAAGCTGATCGTGGCCACCGGCCGCGACGAGCTGCCTCGGCTGCACGCACTGGTCCAGCGCGGCCGGGAGAACGGCATTCCGGTGCGGGAGCTGGGCCCCGCCCAGATCATGGAGTACGAGCCGCAGGTGCGGGGCCTCGCGGCGATCCGGGTCGGCACCACGGGGGTGTGCGACTTCGGGGCGGTAGCGGCGCAGCTGGGGGCCGCGTCCGACGCGGACATCCGGTACGGCGAGGAAGCCGCCGCGATCGACCGCCGCAGCTGGGGCGTCGCGGTGCGTGCGGCATCGGGGGCGGTGATCAGGGCGCGGGTGCTGGTCAACTGCGCGGGGCTGTACTGCGACCGGGTCGCACGGCTGGCGGGAGACGATCCGGGGATGCGGATCGTCCCCTTCCGGGGTGAGTACTACGAGCTGACGCGGCCCGAGCTGGTCCAGGGCCTGGTCTACCCCGTCCCTGACCCGGCCTTCCCGTTCCTCGGGGTCCACCTCACCCGCGGCATCGACGGCGGCGTCCACGTCGGGCCGAACGCGGTCCCGGCGCTGGCCCGCGAGGGCTACAGCTGGTCGGCGGTCCGCCTCCGGGACATGGCACAGACGCTGGCCTGGCCGGGTTCGTGGCGGATCGCCCGCAGGCACTGGCGGTACGGAGCGGGGGAGCTGCACCGCTCGCTGTCGAGGCGGGCGTTCGCGACGGCGGTGCGGAGGCTGCTCCCGGCGGTGACTGAGGACGATCTGCGCCCGGCCCCTGCTGGGGTGCGGGCGCAGGCGGTGCTGCGGGACGGGACGCTGGTGGACGACTTCCTGATCCGCGAGGCCCCGCGGACGGTGCATGTGCTGAACGCGCCGTCCCCGGCGGCGACGGCGTCGCTGCCGATCGGCCGCGAGGTGGCGCGCAGGGCCCTGACCGCGCTGACGGGCGGCAACCTGGCCCAGTCGCGCCGCTAGCCCGTGCGGGCCCTGCCGCTCGACGCTTGATTTGACGCTTGATTTCATGCCGTCCGGCGTTTGCGGACAAAGCCGACTGCCGGGCGGCCCCGGCCCCACCCCCACGCCCCCGTAGAATTAACCCACTGTGTCTGAGCTCCGAAACCACACCCCCGACGCCCCCCCGGCCCCCATCCGCGCCAACCGCGAGCCCCGCTTCCCCGGCGGGCCCGTCGCCGATCCCGCCGGGTCGCACCATGAGCGGCGTATCCGCAGCTTCCAGCCGCGGCGGAGCCGGGTGACCGCCGGGCAGGAGGATGCGCTTCAGCGGCTGTGGCCCGTCTGGGGCCTCGACATCGACGGACATCGCGTCCTCGACCTCGAGGAGATGTTCGGCGGGCTGCCCGTAGTCCTGGAGATCGGGTTCGGGATGGGCGAGGCCACCGCGCAGATGGCAGGCGCGGACCCCGGCACCGGGATTCTCGCCGTCGACGTCCACACTCCCGGCCAGGGCAACCTCCTCGGTCTCGCGGAGCGGAACGGACTGTCCAACATCCGGGTGGCCAACGGCGACGCGATCATCCTCCTGCGGGAGATGCTCCCGCCCCGCTCGCTCGACGGGCTGCGCGTCTTCTTCCCCGACCCCTGGCCCAAGAAGCGGCACCACAAGCGGCGGCTGATCCAGCCCGAGTTCCTCTCCCTCGCCGCCACCTGCATGAAGCCCGGCGCGATCCTGCACTGCGCGACCGACTGGGAGCCGTACGCCGAGCAGATGCTCGAGGTGCTCTCCGCGCACCCGGACTTCGAGAACACCCAGGAGGACGGCGGCTACGCCCCGCGCCCCGCCTTCCGCCCGCTCACCCGGTTCGAAGGACAGGGCCTGGACAAGGGGCACAGGGTTCACGACCTGCTGTTCCGCCGCCCGTTGGGGCCCGCGTAACCCTGAGTAGCACCCCAGACACCGTCGCCAGTTGTCAGTGACCCTCGTTAGGGTCATTGGGTGTCCGAGTCGCCCCCGCAGGACCCCGCACCGCATCCGGCGGTCCCGGCGTTCGAGCAGCAGCACCTCGCCGAGCTGCTCGCCGCCGTGCCGGAGCGTGCCCGCTGGCGCTACAAACCGCGCCGCGCCTCCCAGCTCTGGCGCAGCAGGGCGGTACGGGCGGGGGCGCTGATCACCCTCCTCGCCCTCTCCGGCCTCGTCATCCTCGCGCTCGTACGCGAACAGACCGGTACCCAGGGCTTCCTGGTCGGTCTCGGCCTCGCGACCCTTCCCGTCCCGCTCCTCGCCGCGGCCTTCCGCTGGCTGGACCGGGTCGAGCCGGGCCCCTGGAAGAACCTTCTGTTCGCCTTCGCCTGGGGTGCGTTCGCCGCTGCCCTCGTCGCGATCATCGCGAACACCTTCGCGACCCGCTGGATAGCCACCGCCACCGCCGACCCGGCGAGTGCGGACACGCTCGGCGCGACGGTGATCGCCCCGATCGTCGAGGAGAGCGCGAAGGCCACAGCGATCCTGCTGATCTTCATCTTCCGCAGACGGGACTTCACCGGGATCGTCGACGGCGTGGTCGTGGCCGGCTTCACCGCGACCGGCTTCGCCTTCACCGAGAACATCCTCTACCTGGGCAGCGCCTTCGGCGAGGACCAGGAGATAGGCACATCGGGGTTCGCCTCGGTGACTGCGGCGACCTTCTTCGTACGCGTCGTCATGTCGCCGTTCGCGCACCCGCTCTTCACCGTGCTGACCGGCATCGGCTTCGGGATCGCCGCGCTCGCCGCCCAGCGCCAGCGCATCCGCCGGATCGCGCTGCCGCTGCTCGGCCTCGCCCTCGCCATGGGCATGCACGCCCTGTGGAACGGCTCGTCGTCGCTCTTCGGCCCGTGGGGCTTCTACGCCGTGTACGGAGCGTTCATGGTCCCCGTCTTCGGGCTGCTGACCTGGCTGACGGTCTGGACCCGGCAGCGCGAACTGCGCACGATATCCACCGAGCTGCCCGCGTACGCCGCGGCCGGCTGGCTGACCGCCGCCGAGCCGCGCGCGCTCTCCTCGATGCGGGCGCGCACGATGGCCCGCGACGTCGCCCGGCGCGCGCACGGACCGGCCGCCGCGCACGCCGTCTCGGAGTACCAGCGGTTCGCGACGTCCCTGGCCTTTCTGCGCCACCGGGCCCACCGCGGAGCGGCGGGCCCGGACTTCGCGGAGCGCGAGCAGGAGCTGCTGCACCACCTGTGGCAGCGCAAGGACGTCGCCGGTCCCGCGCTGACGTACGCGGCACGGGCGACGGGCCGGGTGTGGACGCCGCCGCCGTACCGCGACTACGGCGGCTACAACCCGTACCGCGGCTAGCTGTCCGACGCCGCGGTCAGCTCGGCCAGCTCCTCGGCCGTCAGCTCCAGCTCGGCGACCGCAGTCAGCGCGGGCAGCTGCTCGACCGTGCGGGCCGAGGCGATCGGCGCGACGACGGTCGGCTGCGCGGCCAGCCAGGCGAGCGCGACGGTCGCGACCTGCGCGCCACGGGCCCGGGCGACCTTGTCGAGCGCGGCGAGGACCGCCAGACCCCGCCCGGTCTCCAGGTGCTTGCCGGCGCCCGCGGCCCGTGGGCTGTCCACCGTCACACCCGGCCGGTACTTGCCGGTGAGGAAGCCGGAGGCGAGCGCGGAGTAGGGGACGGCGGCGAGCCCGGCACGGACGGCGGTGTCCAGCAGCTCGCCCTCGTACGTGTCGCGGGAGACGAGGTTGTAGTGCGGTTGCAGCGCGACATAACGGGCAAGCCCCTCGCGTTCCGAGAAGTCCAGGGACGCCTGGAGCCGCTCGGCGCTGAGGTTGGAGGCGGCAATGGCACGGACCTTGCCGTCCTGCACCAGCTGGTCGAGGGCGGTGATGATCTCCTCGACGGGGACGCTCGGGTCGTCGAAGTGCGTGTAGTACAGGTCGATGTAGTCGCTGCGCAGCCGCTTCAGGGATTCCTCGGCCGCGGCCCTGATAGTCGTGGCGGAGAGCCCCCGGTACTGGGGGTGCGCGCCGACCTTGGTCGCGACGACGACGTCGGAACGGTTGCCGCGCGCGGTGAGCCAGTTGCCGATGACGGTCTCGGACTCGCCGCCCTCGTGGCCCGGCGCCCAGGAGGAGTACGTGTCGGCAGTGTCGACGAAGTTGCCACCGACGGCGGCGTACGCGTCGAGCACGGCGAAGGACTGTGCCTGGTCGGCGGTCCAGCCGAAGACATTGCCGCCGAGGGCGAGCGGGGAGACGGCGATGTCGGACGAGCCGAGGGTCCGGAGAGAAGTCATGGGTTGATCAACGCCCGTGGTGGCGCGCGCTATTCCGATCTACGCGCTGTACCGTCTACGCGCTGTACCGTCTACGCGCTGTACCGTCTACGCGCTGTACCGTCTACGCGCTGTACCGTCTACGCGCTGTACCGTCTACGCGCTGTACGGGTCTACGCGCTGTACCGGCAGCCCTGGCGTCGGGGGGTGTGCGCCAGAGCTGCCGGGGACTGTGGCGCACGATCAGACGCTGAGGCCCTTGCCGCGCAGCCACGCCATCGGGTCGAGCCCCGACCCGCCAGGCGTGTGGACCTCCAGGTGCAGGTGCGGGCCCGTCACATTGCCCGTCGCGCCGACGCGGCCGATCGTCTCGCCCGTCGTCACCTTCTGGCCGGCGCTGACCGAGATCGAGGACTGGTGGGCGTACCAGACCTCCGTGCCGTCTTCGAGCTCCAGCACCGTGCGGTAGCCGTAAGACCCGGACCAGCCCGCCGACTTGACGGTGCCGCTGTGCACCGCCTTGATCGGCGTGCCCGTCGGGGCCGCGAAGTCCAGGCCGGTGTGGTAGCCCGAGGACCACATGGAGCCGGACTCGCCGAACGTGGAGGTGATCGTGTACGAGGAGGTGGGCAGGGCGTAGCTCTTCGCGAGCTGGGCCAGCCGCTCGGCCTCCGCCTTGGCCGCCGCGGCCTTCTCGGCCGCGAGCTTCTCGGCCTCGGCCTTGGCCTCCGCCGCGGTCTGCTGCTTCGCGGCCTCCGCCGCGGCCTTCTCGGCCGCGAGCTTCTCCGCGGCCGCCTTCGCCTCGGCGTCCGCCTCCGCCTGCTGCTGCTCGGCCTGCTGGAGAATGCGGGCGCGCAGCGCCTCACCGGCGCCGGCCGCGCTGTCCGTTCCGGCCTCGGTGCCGGAGTCCGTGGCGAGGCTCATCGCCGTGAGCGGGGCCGCGTTCACGTTCCCCGCGTCGGCGTCCGACGCGTCGTCGGACATCAGGGAGCCCACACCCGGCAGGGACTTGGCGTCGGGCAGGTTGTCCGCGATCGAGTCGGGGAGCGATATGGAGACCGGCGGCTTGGCCTGCGCGGTTGCCATGCCGCCCGCGCCTACCGCAGCGATCACGCCGACGCCCAGCACCGTGGAGCTGCGGGCGAGCCCGCCGCGCTGCTTCATGACACGGTGCCGGCCGCGCACCGGACGGACGGAGTCCTCGGTGGGGTTCCATTCCTCCCATGCCCGCTCCGCCGGTTCGTCGCCGAAGAAGTCAGTTTCCAGGGTTCCGAAGGGTGCTTCGGGGGCAGGCTTGTTGGACGCCACGGAGGCGTGCTCCTTTCCTTCCTTCTCGCCTACCGGGTTAGCTGACGGGTTCGGAGCAGGAAGGTCTCCTACGGGCGCCTCGACCGCGGAAAAAGCGGCAAAAGGTGCCCGATTCACCCCAATTGGTGGTTCCCCGGTTCCCTTGCGGGATTCGGCGCGTGCGCACGGTGCCGTCTCTGGCGACGACTGGGACGACCGCGCTGCGTTATCGAACGTTAATAGACTCCGGGGTCGTATTCCAAGCTGTTCCGACTGATCATTAACGACTTTGACGGGGACTAACCAGGACACAAGCGGCCGGAGTCGGGCGACTTGATCTACCCGCGGGCCGGTACCTCATCTGACAGTGCTTCAAATGTTATGCGGAGGGGTGCGCTTCGACTACGCACGGTGCCGGGTCCTGCGTCGGGCGCGTCGGGCCCGTGGCCGCGTCCTGCGTCGGGCCCATGGCCGCGCGACGGGCCTTCACTTGCTCCGGCGCTCCAAGCCTGCAAGGGCTCTGACGACCGGCACGGTCCTGCGGCGGTCCGGCTGCCCCTCGGTGGGGCGGCTGACCGCCAGCAGCGCCATGTCGTCCGTGGCCCCGCCGCGCGTATGCCGTCGTACGTCGTCGACGAGCGCGTCCAGCAGCTCCTCGGGCCCGGGAAAGAGCCGCCCCGCGAGCCGCTCGCCGGGGTCGTAGAAGACGCCGCCCGCGTCGCGCGCCTCGGAGAGACCGTCCGTGTAGAGGAGCAGCGTGGCCCCGGGGGGCAGCGGATGCGCATCCGACCGGTCCGGCCACGCCCCCAGTTCGCCCATTCCCAGCGGCAGCGCGGCCTGGGTCGGCTCCAGGATGTCCACGTCCCCGTCGGCGTACAGCACCAGCGGTTCCGGGTGGCCCCGGTTCACCACCCGCACCACGCCCTCGCCGCGCGGGATCTGGGCGAGCACGGCCGTGGTGAACCCCTCGACGGCATCCAGTTCGTCGTGCCGCGTGCCCTCGCGCGCCAGTGCCCGCTCAAGACGCGCGGCGACCCCTTCGAGCGAACTCTCCTGCTCGGCAGCCTCCCGGAACGCCCCGAGGATCACGGCCACCGTTTCGACCGCCTCCAGCCCCTTGCCCCGTACGTCTCCGACCACCAGCCGCACCCCGAAGGGCGTGTCCTGTACGGCGAAGAGGTCGCCGCCGATGAAGGCGTCGGCCTGCGCCGCCTCGTACCGCGCGGCGATGTGCAGCCCGGCGATCCGGGCGGCGGGGGCGGGCAGCACGGCGCGCTGGGCGGCCTCGGCGATCACCCGGGCGGAGGCGAGGCGCTCACGGCTGAGCCGTACGAGGCGGTTGATGAGCAGGGCGAGCCCGGCGACGGTGAGAACGGTGAACAGCTCGGTGAACGACGTGACCTCGGACACGGTCTCGTTGTAGTAGCGCAGACCGAGCACGGACAGGGTCGCCGCGATGCCGGTCAGCAGAGTGGCGATCCAGGAGGAAAAGGGCGCGGCGATCAGCGGGGCGGCCGCGAAGAACGGCACGGCCGTGAATCTGGGCGGGGTGAAGTAGTCGAAGACAAGACCGCCGACGATCATCAGCGTGGGCAGCACACGGACGATACGAGGAGCGCTGTAGCCGCCGGCCTGCTGTCGGTGCCCCACCTGTGATCTCCTGCCCGTCCGCCTGGCTGCGGACGGTACCGCGCCCTCCCCAGGCTGGCCGTAGCCGCGCCGGGCGGCGACTCACCGTCGGCCAACCGGGCGACGCGGGTGTGAGCGAAGGGTGTGAGTGAGGAGATACGACAGTGGCCCGGCACTCTCATCGAGTGCCGGGCCACTGTCTTCAGTAGCGGGGACAGGATTTGAACCTGCGACCTCTGGGTTATGAGCCCAGCGAGCTACCGAGCTGCTCCACCCCGCGTCGGTGAACACAACCTTACGCCATCCGGAGCAAGATCAACTCCATTTTATGAGTACGCCTGATCTGAAGCCGCTCTGAAGCCGCTCCCGAGCCCCTCCGGAGCGGCTCGGGAGCCCCTCCGGAGGGATGTGTCGCCCGGCTGCGCAGCGGCAAGGCGCGCTGTTTCAGCGGCGGCGCAGGCGGAGTGCGGTGAGCGCGCCGCCGGCCGCGATCAGGACCGCGGCGGTGATCGCCGCGTACCAGGTGGAGCTGGAAGAGCCGGTGCTGGCGAGGGCGTCGGTGGTGGTAACGGCGTCGTTCGCGGCGGCCGCCGCCGAGGTCGTGGCGGAGGCGGACGGGGTCCCTGACGGAGTCGCGGACGCCGTCGGGGAGGGCGAGGCGGACGCGGTCGGGGAGGGGTTCGCGGTCGGCTCGCCGCTCGGGGCGGTGCCGCGCTCGGGGGCGACCGTGATCTTGGCCTCGGCCTCCAGGAACGGCATCGTGTTGCCCTCGGTCAGCGATGTCGTCGCCCGCAGCGTGAGCTTGACCGGCTTCTGGATGCCCTTGAAGTCGATGACGCGCACGCGAAGGATGTAGCGGTGCAGCTTCCCCTTCTCGGTGAAGTAACTCTTGGGGAGGTCGGCCAGCTGCCACCTGTCCTGGCCGGGCACCTTCGGGGCCCTGACCAGCTTGCCGTCGCCGAGCCACTCCTCGATCCTCTCCGTCGGCGTCGGGCTCCGGAGCGATCTCCAGGGTGGTCGCCAGATCGGTGTCGAAGGTTCCCTCGCCCTTGAGCTGGTGGAACAGGTCGACGTTGCCCCACAGGCCGGGTTGGGCGACAGTTGGCCGTACGAAAGAGCAGCGCGGCAGCGCGCCGCGACAGGCGGTCGAGCGAGATGAGAGATCGCCGTCCGTCCGGTCCTCTTCGGGCCCTCTGGGTCCCTCGCGGGCCTCTTCGGGCCCGTTCGGTCCTTTGCGGTCCCGGCTTGCGGCGAAGTGCTCATCTTCACCGCTCAAGATCGGCCGGACAATCCCCGTACTGTCACCACTTCGCAACAGCGCCCGCCGTGCCAAAACCCGCCGCTGACCTGGGGGTTGGCCGGTCCGGCCGCGAGCTGCGCCGACCGCGTCAGGGCAGCAGACGAGCCGCCCGCATCTGGAGGTAGCGCGTCTCCGGGACGCTGAGGGTGCGCCGGGCGGCCAACTGGTAGGCGGCGCGTGCGCCTTCGACGTCTCCCGCCTTCTCCAGCAGGTGCGCGCGTACGGCGTCGAGCCGGTGGTGGCCCGCCAACCGGTCCTCCAGCTTGGCGACTTCGGCGAGCCCGGCCTCGGGCCCGTGCACCATGGCGACGGCCACGGCCCGGCCGAGTTCGGCCATCGGCTCGGGAGCGAGGCGTACGAGAAGGTCGTACAGGCCGAGGATCTGCGGCCAGTCCGTGTCATCGGCGCGCGCCGCCTCGTCGTGCAGCGCCGCGATCGCCGCCTGCAGCTGATAGGCCCCGGCCGGCCCCTCGGACAGGGCCTCCTCCACCAGGGATGTGCCCTCTGCGATCGACTCCTGGTCCCAGCGGGTGCGGTCCTGCTCGTCGAGCGGGATCAGCTCGCCGTGCGGGCCGGTGCGCGCCGCGCTGCGGGCGTCGGTGAGCAGCATCAGCGCCAGCAGCCCGGCCACCGCACCCTCCTTGGGCAGCAGCCGGCGTACGGCCCGGGTCAGCCGGATCGCTTCGCCGGCCAGGTCGGCACGGTGCAGATCGCTGCCGGAAGTGGCCGTATAGCCCTCGTTGAAGATCAGGTAGAGCACCTGGAGCACCACGGCGAGCCGCCGATCGCGATCCTCAGGCCCCGGCTGCCGAAAGGGCACGCCCTTGACCTTCTGCTTGGCACGGCTGATCCGCTGCGCCATCGTCGCCTCGGGCACCATATGCGCGCGGGCGATCTCGGCCGTGGTCAGACCGCCGACGGCCCGCAGCGTGAGCGCGACCTGCGCGGCCGGGGTGAGTTCGGGGTGGCTGCACAGAAAGAGCAGAGTGAGGGTGTCGTCCTCGGAGGGGGCGCGGCTCTCGCCGGGCGCAGGCGCCGTGAACGCGTCCCGGGGGGTCAGCGCCGCGACCGTCTCCTCGCGTCTGCGCCGGGCCTCTTCGCTGCGCAGCTGCTCTGTGAGACGACGGGACGCGACCTTGATCAGCCAGCCGCGGGGATTGTCGGGCAGTCCCTGCTCAGGCCACTGCTGCGCGGCGGCGAGCAGCGCCTCCTGTACGGAGTCCTCGGCCGGGCCGAAGTGTCCGTACCGCCGTACCAGCGCACCGAGGACCTGCGGCGCGTGCAGGCGCAGCAGGTCCTCGACCTCGGTCGTACGTCTCAACAATCGCCTCCGCCGTCTTGGATGGGCCGGATGACCACGGGGTAGTCGGTGGCTCCTTCGGGAATGGGGCACTGCGCGACGCGCGCGGCAATCTCGGTGACCCGCTCCAGGCTCTCGCAGTCGAGCACCCAGTACCCGGCGAGCAGCTCCTTGGTCTCTCCGTACGGACCGTCGGTGATCACAGGCCGTCCGTCCTTGTCCACGGTGACATGGCGGGTCAGGGCCGGCTCTGCCAGTCCCTGCCCGTCCACGAGCTCGCCGGACTCGGAGAGGTCGTTGTTGACCTCGCCCATGAAGGCGAACATCGCCTGTAGATCCTTCTCGCTCCAGGCCGGGCTGTGGGCGGACGCCGTGCCGCGCATCGCTTCGTAGTCGGCCTGCGAGCCCTGGACCATCACCAGATACTTCATGTCGTCGCTCCTTCGGATGCGTAGCCACCCTTGGTGGGCAACTTTCACAGGGGACGTCGCAGCCGATGACGGATTCTCGACATCGCGCCGAGAATTTTTCGGAACCACTCGCCGGGAGCACGCGGGGCTGATCGGGGAGCAGGCCCTGCCCAGCGCGGCGCCCCGACCGGTGGAGCCCTGTCGGGGCGCCGCGTATCAGGTCCGCGGGCGTCACCTCAGCCCTGCTCCTCCTCTTCAGCCTCCATGACCCGGATTCCTTGATGTGTCAGCGTGACCATCGAGGGCGTATTGCCCGTCGCCCAGTCAACGGCGATCAGCCCCTCGCCCACCAGATACGTGCACGCCGCAGCCAGGTCCTCCTCATGGACACCGAGGTCGTCGCGCAACTTCGCCCCGGTGACACCCAGAAGGCGGTTGCCCTCGGTGGTTTCGTACAGGGCCTTCATGACCTGCTCCCGATAGGTCTTCCGCTCGCGCAGTGTTGCCATGACTGCCTGCCGTCCTCTCGTGCTCGGCGTGGGTGCAGGAGTCCTGCTGCGTCAGGTGTCGTCCGCCTGCGCAGGGTCGTCGCCCGCTGACCGGCTGGCCGCAAGCCACGACCGCGCGGGCTCGGCGGCATGCGCGGTGTCCACAGTGAGGTGGAGTCTGGTGCCGCCGTCGCGGCCGGCGGGGTAGCTGCGCTGTTCGGTGGAGGCGAAGCAGCGCCGCAGAACCTCTGCGACCTGACGGGCGGCCCCGGGGGACGCAGCGACGATCCGGACTTCGGCGCGCCCGGCGGCAGGCACTCCTTCCGCGGGGCTCATCCGCGGCCTCCATCGTGCTGGTCGCCGTGGGTGCCGGCCTCGGGCGGTCCGGCGGGCCCGGTGGCCGGCCGACGGCGCCTCGGCCTCCGGCGGCGGCCCAGTCCCTGGATGGCTTCGCCGTAGTGGAACGAGGCGATGCGTGCGTCGTGCTGGGCATTCAGCTGGTGGATCAGAAAGATTCCCATGGCGATCACGGCGAGGACCACTGCCACGGTGATGATGGTCTCCATGTTGCTCACATCCCTTGGGCACAGCGCTGGAGGCCGCTCGGGATCCCGAGCGGTGAGGATCCGGCCCCGCCGGACCCGGCCCCACCGTCGGTCTCCCATTCCTCTTCCCGGCTCCGGGCATCCGTCGCGCCGCGAGCAATGGCCTCGTCGGCCATCAGACGGCTGGCTGTGCGGAAATTCCCGGGGGTGGCTGCGGCGGCCATGAGCCGCGCGGCGGAAGCCGCATCGGTTTCCGGTGGAATCACCAACAGGTCCCAGCGGCCGACGGTGTAGGAAAGCAGAATCAATTTGTGCGGGTCCTGCTCGTCCCTGAACCACCCCACGTGCAGCATGCGTCCGGTGACCGGCACCTTGCGCGGGACCACGGGCCAATAGGTCGGATTCACCGTGACGCGCGTGATCCTGCCCCAGAGTCCGTCCAGCGCGTCCGTCAGGGCAGGGAGTTCGCGGGAGAGGTCGCGGGAGCGAGGCCACCAGGCGCCGTCCAGCAGCCCCGGAACCGAGCCCGCCGACGTCAGGGACAAGCGGGCCTCCGGCGAGGAAACCCGCCCGGGGACTGTCGTACGGTCGATGGTCACGGCCATGGTGCGGACCCGCCCCCGGGCCGTCGCAAAACGGCCCGGTGTTGCTGCTCGCCGAGAGCGGCACCCGCATGGGAGCAGATGCGCGAAATGCCCCCGGTCTCTTCAATGTACTCCGGTCCAGGGGCCACAAACATGCGTGCGACCAGGCATTTCCTCCGGATTCTCAGCACCGCGCCGGGGCTCCCCGGGGTACGGTTGAGCCAAGGAGACTTCCCTGGCGCGCAGCCACGCCGACACCGCCATCCCATCTGACGACCGGCGGACACAGGAGTCTCGGACGGGCGGACACGCAATGGGCGACTCCGACACCCCCGACCTTGGCAAGCTCCTGCCGGACGCCATTTACCACGCCGTGAAACCCGGCACAGCTCTCTTGCGGCTGGAAACGACCCGGGCCCGGGAGGGGACGCTGGACGGCGCGTGGTGGCCGCATTCCCGCAGGATCGACGCCGAGCTGCCCAGCCTTGTCTCCGCGTTGACCGAACACCTCGGCCCCGTCACCCGCGTCGGACTGGATGCGAGCGCCTGGGAGGGACTCCCGACGCGCCTGACCATCGACGACCGGGTCGTGCACATCGACTCGTTCCCCGTGGGTGACGACACCGTCCTCATCACCCGAGGCGACGGGGATCACTTCTCACTGCTGGTGGTGCCGCCGCAGGCAACACCCGATGCGGCGCGCGCCGCGATGGCCAGAGCGGTCGAGGCACACAACACCACCGAGGCCGAACAGATCCTCATCGACACCGGCGCCAACTCGGCAGGCTCGCGACCCGGGCCGTCCGCACACGCGTGAGGCTCAAGCACGCGTGGGCTCGAGCACGAATGCTCGGCTTTTGGCAGGGAAGACGACCGACAGCGGCGCAATCACCGGGTCCACGTGTGGTTCGCCGTCCATTGGCAGGAGAAGTCAGATGCTGGCATTCGCGGCGGCCGCGCTCTTCGTCATCGCCTTCATCATTCACGTAACCGAGACGTCGACCGAGGCGATCTTCAGCCCGACGAGCCTCATGTTCGTCGGACTTGCCCTCCTCGCCCTGCACTCGGGGGGCGTGGGTTCCGGATTGTCCCCCAGGGGCCGCGGACGCCGGCGCTGAGCGAGGCGACGAATTCGAGACCCGTTGTCCGCTCCATCGCCGCGATCACGTCCCCGCGGCTTTTCGTACGTCCCCAAGTCCTCCAGGACTGTGTCCAGTCGCTGAGGATGAGGGGTTTCGGTCGTCCATCGGACCGGACTGAGGACTATGCTGCTGCGTGGACGTCCCAGACCCCGGCGGCATGTTGTTGCTCAACACAGATGGCTGCGGGGAGCGGATCTTCCGTCCGGTCACCCGGCGCATCCCTCTGGAGGGAACTGGGTGGGTCCCCTGTCCTGGTACACAGGCTGCTGGACCGGTCATTCGCCTGCCTCCGCCGAATGTATGCCCCGACCGGCAGCGCGCCAGGAGGAGCCGGAAGTCCGGCATCGCCGCATCCGCTGCCCGGATGGTCTCCTGAACCGAGGCGTCATGCCCATTCCGCAGCTGAAGGTCTATCGGCACGACAGAGAGAACCGGGCGTTGCTCACCCTGGCCGGTGAAATCGACATCGACACAGCCCCGCTGGTGCGCGAATCGCTGGAGAACTGCCTGCGCGACGGCATCCGCACCATCGACATCGACCTCACCGCTGTCGCCTTCTGCGACTGCAGCGGCCTCAACGCTTTCCTCCACGCGTCACAGCAGACCACCGCAGCCGGTGGATCACTCCAACTGCACTACCCGCGGCCGCTGGTGGCCCGGCTCGTCGATCTCACCGACTCCGGCTTCTTGCTCCGGGGCCTCCCGCTCGGACGCCTGCTCGCTCCTCTCCAGGGCGGACCCGTCCCGACTGCTTCAGCCTCGCCGCGTCGGCCTGCTCCGGTCGTGCCTGCCCTCTCGGGCGGTGTGCCGGGATGGCCTGCCGGGTGAACCGCCGACAGGCCGAGGACTTGTGTGAGCAGTGGCCCGGATGATGCCTCAAAGCCGGTCGGCGCGGATCCGGGTGCTGGTGGCCGAGCAGGCGGCCCCACGGGGCGCCCGGGTCGGCGTGGTGGATGTGTGCACCGCCGCGGTGGCAGCCCTGCCGGTCGGCGGGGCCGGGGTGTCCGCGATGTCCCGGACCGCGGCCAGCCATCCGTTGTGCACACCGACGACATCAGCCAGCAGCTGGAGGAACTGCAACTCACCCTCGGTGAGGGGCCGTGCGTGGATGCCTTCGCCCTCGGCACGGCCGTTCTGACACCCGATCTGCGCACCGGTGAAATACAGGGCCGCTGGCCTGCGTTCGCCGCTGCGGCCCTGGAGGCCGGAGCGGGCGCGGTCTTCGCGTTCCCTCTGCAGATCGGGGCGATCAGCCCGGGAGTTCTTGACCTCTACTCCAGCGTACCCATCGAGCTGAACGCGGAGGAGCTGGCCGATGCCATGGCTTTCGCCGACACCGCGACGCTGGTCCTGCTCGATGCGCAGATCGAAGAGCCGAATACGCCGCCCGCCGGGATCCCGCCGGACAGGCCGTCCGAAGACCTGGGCAGGTACCGGGCCCAGATCGACCAGGCCACCGGCATGCTCACCGTACAACTCGGTGTCGGCGTCGAGGAGGCCTTCGTCCGACTGCGCGCCCATGCCTACGCCCACGGACGCCGGCTCGCCGACGTGGCCGCCGACGTGGTGGACCACCGACTCCAATTCCTTCTGGAGACAGACCAATTCCTCCCGGAGACAGACACAGACACGGACGCGGATCAGGCCGACGAGGACGCCTGAGGCAGGAGCCGACCGATGCACGTGCTGCACTTCCCGCCCCTCCCCGGCGGGAGTAGTTTCGACGGAGGGTGGCACGATGAATGAGCAGCTCCTCGCCAAGACATTTGTCGAGTTGGCGGACAACCTGGTCGCCGACTTCGACCTGATCGACTTCCTGCGCCTGCTGACCGACCGGTGCGTCGGCATGCTCGGTGCCAGCGCGGCCGGAGTGCTGCTCGCAGACCGGGACGGCGAACTCCGCGTCATGGCCGCCTCCGACGAACAAGTACGCCTGCTCGAGCTCTTCCAGCTCCAGAACGACGAAGGCCCCTGCCTGGAATGCTTCCACACCGGCGCACCCGTAACAGTCCCCGACCTGCGCACGCAGGCCGACCGCTGGCCCCGTTTCGTCGCGCAGGCCCAGCACAGCGGGTTCACGGCAGTCCAAGCCCTCCCGATGCGCCTGCGGGACGAGGTCGTCGGCGCCCTCAACCTCTTCCGCACCCACCCCGGCCCCTTCGACCCGGTCGGCACACCCATCGCCCAAGCCCTGGCCGACGTCGCCACCATCAGCCTCCTGCAACAACGCTCCACCCACCGCAGCAACGTCCTCAACGAACAGCTGCAGACCGCGCTGAACAGCCGCGTACTGATCGAACAGGCCAAAGGCAAACTCGCCGAACGCCAGGGCATCGACATGGAACAAGCCTTCACCGCACTACGCGGCTACGCCCGCGCACACAACCGCCGCCTGTCCGACCTCGCCCGCGCCTTCATCAACGACTCCGAACCCCTCACCGGCCTGGGCACCTGACCCTCGCCACGGCAGTTGCACAGCACCCAAGCAGCCCGAGTCCCCGGCCGCGACGCCACACGACTCGACGACCGCCGCCGGTGAAACGGTCACAGGCGGCGCCACCGTGCCGAGGCCAAGGAGAAGATGCCGAAGAGAATCAGTCCGACCGCGACGGCGACCAGAAGCCACGGCCCCATCGGGGTGTGCGCGAAGCTGCGGAGCGTCGCGTCCACGCCCTTGGCCTCATTCGGGTCGAAACGGACGGCCGCCACCAGGATGAAGATCCCTGCTGCGGCGAACACCGTGCCGCGCGTCACTCCGCCGCCCACGCCCAGCCAGGTCACGACCTGCCGCGTGCGGCGGCCCATGGCGCCGGTGTCCAAATGCCGCAGGAAGCGCCGCAGCGCCGCTCGCACGGCGAGCACCACGCCGACGCCGATCAGGATGCAGCCCACGACACCCACCAGCACACGTCCGTACGGCAGTTTCAGCACCGATGCCGTCCAGTCCTGAGACTTCGCATCGCCGCTGGAGCCCTGGCCGCTCCCGGCGGCAAACGCGGCAGTTGCCCAGCAGACCGCGGCGTAGAAGAGCGCCCGGCCACCGTCCAGCAGCCGGGAACCGGCCTTCCGCCGAGGCCCCCTGGTCGTCACCGCGCGGGCGCCCCGCCAGAGCGCCATACAGCCGAAGCCGACGACAAGCGCCCACAGCATCACACTCCCGAAGGGCTGCTCCGCGACCTGGCGGAGCGCGCCCTGGCGATCAGCCTCCTCGCCACCGCTTCCCAGAGCGATCCCGACGGCCAGCGCGCCGATGAGGATGTACACGACACCCCGGGCGACAAAGCCCGCCCGACCTGCGGCGGTCAAAGTCTGCTCCTCCGCGGAGTGGCGGGTCGTGAATCTCGAGGCTCGGCCCCGCCCGCGTGTGTGGGACGACGTCACGATGTCTCCCTCGAGTGTGGGCGCGCGGTACGCGTCCTGAGTCCCCGAGTGCCCCCGGCTGAGGGTCTGATGCGCGTTGCCGACCGCCGATATTTTCGCCACGCCCCACGCCCCACCACGCCGACCTGCCGCGCGGGCGGCTCTGTCGGGCGGCGTCGACCATCGCTCACCTGCGACGATCGTGGTCCCGACGGTCCTGGCGATTCCAGCGGCTCCGGTGTTGCCGACTGTATCGGCGGTCCCAGCGGTCCTGTTGATCGCGGTAGTCCCGATAGTCCCGGTAATCGGGATCGTCGCCATGGCCGCGGCGCCCGGAACCACCGCGGCCGTAGTGGACGAGACCGAAGATCAAAACGGCCGCGGCCACCCACCAGAGGGAGTTGAGGAAACCGAAGCCGATCAGAGCCACGACGAGGATGAAAAGCAGGACGAGCATGGCAGGCCTCCCGGAGCAGAACAGGTCATCGCTGCCGGGGGCTGGGGCTTCACTCAACAGAGTAGTCCCGCCCAAGGGTTGCGGACAGCGGCCCCTGTCGACTCGTACTGCCGTGTGCAGACGCCTACTTGACACCCACTCAGGGAATGCGGGGAGGGAAGTCTGGCGTGCGCAGTGCGGCCCGCGCACGATATGGCCCTCGCCGCATCACCGACGCCACCAAGGCGCACGCGGTGGTGATCTCCACACGATCAACGAGACCCTGCTCCACTCCGCGATCACGCTCACGCTCACCTCGGACACGTACACGAGCCTGTTCGTGCCTGCTCGTGATCGACGGCCGTGGACGGGCAATGCGATTATGGGATACTTCGAAATGGCTTACGGAAGGGTACTTTCGTGATCAATGGGGACAGAGGGACCAGCTACGAGAGCATTCGGCTCGACCGCAGGGGCCAGGCCGAGGCTTTCGACGCCATAGGCGACCGCTACGACGAGGCCTTCCCGCACAAGGAGGGTCAGCTCTCCGCCGGTGAATGGCTGGCCGCGTCCCTGCCTGCCGGATCCCGGGTGCTGGACTTGGGCTGCGGCACCGGCGTCCCGACCGCGCGCCAGATGGCGGACGCGGGGTTCGATGTTGTGGGCGTCGACCTGTCCGACGGGATGGTGAAACTCGCCCGGCAGTACGTCCCCGGCGCGACATTCCACCAGCTGGACATCGCAGACCTGCGGCACGGTGGCCCGGTGGACCTGGGCCGCTTCGACGCGGTCGCGGCCTTCTTCTCCCTGCTGATGCTCCCGCGCGCCGAGATCCCCCTCGCGCTGCGGACTGTCCACGAGCTGCTGGTTCCCGGCGGGCTGTTCATCATGTCGATGGTGGAGGCCGATGTGGACGACTTCTCGATCCCGTTCCTCGGAAACACCATCCGGGTGTCCGGTTACCTACGTGAGGACCTGCACAAGGTCATGGGGGAGGGGGGCTTCGAGATCATCAAGGAGTCCTCCTACACCTACGCCCCGGCGATCACCGACGTGCCGCCCGAGGAGCAGCTCTTCCTCTGCTGCAGGCGACGCGGCTGAGACGCGCAATCCTTCTGCCGCGGTCCGCGGCGCCAACCCCCGAACGGGACGAACCGCGTGACGGAGCACCGTATCCCCGATGAAGGCCCAGCCGGGCCGTCCCCCGAGGCCGCCCGGCCGGGCGGTCCCCTGGGTCAGGTGGGGGGTACCGCGCCCATGGACCCGCGGGTCACCCGGACACCCCGGCCGCCCCCGCCGCGCCGGGGCCGCGCCGGGGCCGCGTCCGGGCGGCCGGAGTGGGGGCCGCTCGCCCCGGCCCTCGACACGGGGCGAACCGCGTCGCGCGCCGAAAGTCCCGAAGTGGAACATTCCCGGGACGCGGCGACACACGATGCCGGGCCGCAGACGGACCGGCTTCGATACCTCGACGTGGCGACCCGGCAGATCGCCCGCGGGATGGACCTGGACGAGACGCTCCTGGAACTGCGCCGGGCAGCCGTCCCCGCGTTCGCCGACGCAATAGTCATCCACCTGCACGATCCGCTGCCGGTCGGGGACGAGAAGTCGGCCACGCCCGTCGCGCTGAAGCTGCACAGCATCGACGTCGCGCCGGAGGCTCGGGACGCCGACTGGTCCCGGATGCCCCTGCTGGGCAGCCTTCTCACCTGCCCGGATGTCGCCGAGCTCACGGAGTTGCTGTGGGCCGGGCGGCCGGCGTTCGGCGACGAGCCGGAGGTCGCGCCCGCGGTGGCCCAGTTGCTGGGGCCGATGGCGAGTGACCCGGGGACGCTGCCGCCGGGCCGGAGGCTGATTATCGCCCCGTTGCACGGCCGCCACCGCGTCTTGGGCACCGTCGTCCTCCTGCGCCGGCCCGACCGGCCCGCCTTCACCGGTGACGACCTGCTCGTCGCCTCCCAGCTCGCGACGCACACCGCTCTCGGCGTCCAGAAGGCAGTGATGTACGGACACGAGGCCTCCGTCACGGACACGCTGCAACGCACCATGCTCCCGTCGTCGCTGCCCGAGCCCACCGGCGTCCGGCTGGCCAGCCGGTACCTGCCCGCCTCGGAGACCGCCCAGGTCGGCGGCGACTGGTACGACGCGATACCCCTCCCCGGCAACCGCGTCGCGCTGATCGTCGGCGATGTCATGGGCCATTCCATGACATCGGCCGCGATCATGGGCCAGCTGCGCACCATCGTGCAGACCCTCGCCGGGCTCGACCTGCCCCCGGACGAGGTCCTGCACCACCTCGACGAGCAGGCCCAGCGCCTCGGCAGCGAGCACATAGCGACCTGCCTCTACGCGGTCTACGACCCGATATCGCACCGCCTGCTGGTGGCGAACGCCGGCCATCCGCCCGCGGTTCTCCTGCACCCGGACGGTCGCGGGGAGGTGCTGCGCGTCCCGCCGGGCGCGCCGATCGGCGTCGGCGGCGTCGCCTTCGAATCGGTGGAGATGCCCGCGCCCACCGGAGCGACCCTGTTTCTCTACACGGACGGCCTCGTCGAGTCCCGCGGCACAGACGTGTGGACAGGGATTGAGTCGCTGCGCGCCCGCCTCTCGGCCGCAGCCCAAAAGCTCGTATTCGCACCGCTGGAACTGTTGTGCGACCAGGTGCTGGACACCTTGGGCCCGGGCGACCGGGACGACGACATCGCACTGCTCACCGCCCGGTTCGACGGCTTCCCTCCGGACAGCGTCGCGTACTGGTTCCTGGAACCTCATCCGCTGACCGCGGGGCGGGCACGCCGGCTGACCCGCAGGGCACTGCACCGCTGGGGCCTGGACTCCATGCTCGATTCGACGGAACTCCTGGTCAGCGAGGTCGTGACGAACGCCGTACGCTTCGCCTCGCGGCCCGTCGCGCTGCGGCTGCTCCGCACCGACGTGCTCCGCTGCGAGGTGGCCGACGACTCGCCGCAAGTGCCCAGGATGCGGCACGCGGAGCCGGGCGACGAGGGCGGCCGCGGCCTGTTCCTGGTCGATCAGCTCGCGCGGCGCTGGGGTGCGAGGAGGCTGAGCACCGGCAAGGTCGTCTGGTTCGAGCAGCAGATCCCCGAGAAACTTCGCGAGGGGCGCCCGGAAGCGCCGTAACACCAGCCAGAGTTGGTCTACGGCACCCCGGAATACGTCGACGGGACGCCGAGGCGTTGAGGTTTTTTCAGTCCGTGTAAGGGAATTGCCTGCGACTCGACAGTCGGGCGAACACGGTGAAGACCGCCATCAGCAGCGCCCCGACCGTGGAAAACCAGTCGGGGCGCTGCGTAGCAGGTCAGAGGGGCAACCGCCCACCCGCCCCAGGACGGCGTGCGCTTCGTCGTCCGCTCACGCATCGCTCACGCATCGCTCACGCACGAAGGGGGCTGCTGAGCAGCCAAGCCGAGAAGTGACCGCACCTTCCGCTGAAGGGATGTGAGGGCGATCCCGCAGCACGCTCGCAACTATCAGGGCAGCGGGGGCAGGCAGTGCTGCTGGACGAGTTGCCACGCGTCCTCGGGAGTTTCGCGGGTGAGGGCGGTGGTGGCGACAGAGGCACAGGTGTCGCGGCTGAGGCGGCGGATGCGGGCGCGGACCTCGTCCAGAGCGGCTGGTGCGACGGAGAGGGTGTCGCAGCCGAGGCCGATGAGGAGGGGGAGGACGAGGGGGTGTGCAGCCGCATCGCCGCAGACGGAGACGTGACGGTGGTGGCGGTGCGCCGCGGTGACGACTTGGGCGATGGCGCGGAGTACGGCGGGGTGGGCGGCCAGGGCCGGGGTGGCAGCGGGGTCGCGTCGGTCCAGGCCCAGGATCTGGCTGGTGAGGTCGTTGCTGCCGATGGAGAGAAAGGCTGCCTCGCGGGCGAGGTCGTCGGCAGCGGCGACAGCTTCGGGGAGTTCGACCATGATGCCAAGGGGCGGTGCGTCGACGCCGAGCTCGGCGGCGGCGGCGTAGAGCAGACGCCGGCAGGCGCGTAGCTCGTCGATCCCGGCGACCATGGGGATCATGATGCGCAGATCGGTCTCGCTGCCCGAGGTGAGCAGGCTGCGGAACTGATCGGCGAAGGCGTCGGGTTGGGCCAGCATTTGGGGAAGGCCACGCCCGAGCCGTTGGCCTTCGTGGCCGTTGCTGAGGAAGGGGGGCAGCTTGTCGTCGGCGAAGTCCAGGGTGCGGGCGACGACGGGGTGTTCCTTGAGGGCTCGCAGGAGCGGGCCGAGTGCGGCGGCGTGCTGGCTGCGGGTCGGCCAGGTGCGGGCATTGAGGAAGGGCAGTTCGGTGCGGAGGAGGCCCACACCTTCGGCATTGGCCTCCAGCGCCGCGCGGGTCTCGGTGAGGGTGGCAACGTTTGCCAGCAGCGTGACGCGGTGGTGATCGAGTGTTTCGGCGGGCAGATACCGCTCTTCAGCGAGCGTGGCCCGGCGGGCACGGGCGGCGTCCATGGCTGCCAGGGCTGCGGTGCGTTCGTGCTCGTCGGGGTGGGTGACCGCCGTGGCTCGGTGGGCGTCCAGCAGTACCTCTTGGCCGTCCGGCAGGTCCAGGAGTTGGCGGTCGGCCGCCAGCAGGAGGGGGATGCCCAGGGAGCGGGCAACGATCGCGGCGTGGGAGTTGGGGCCGCCGGTGACAGAGACGGCGGCGATCACTGTCTGTCCGGGTTCGAGCAGGTCGGCCGCGCCTATTTCGTGGGCGACCAGGACAAGCGGTTGGTCGGGCGCTGTGCCGGTGTCACCGTGCAGGTGGGCCAGGACGCGGCGGCCGACCTGTCGGACGTCGGCGGCGCGCTCTGCGAGCGTGGGGTCGGGGAGAGCGGCGATGACCCCGGCGTAGCTGTCGACAGCCTGGTGGACGGCGACGGGCACCGGCTGTCCCTGGCGCGTTCGCTGGATCGCCTGGCCGCGCAGGTCTGGGTCCAGCGCGATGTAGCTGTTGACCTCCATGATGTCGGCCTGCTCGTCCTTGCCCTGGTCGCGCAGGGAGGTGGACAGGTCGAGCAGCCGGGTTGCGACAGAGTCGAAGGCGTCGGTGACCTGCTGCACCGGGTCGCCGGCGTTACGGCGGGGCAGGGCGGTATGGGTGGGCGGGCGGTCCGTGCGGTGGAGGAAGCCCAGGGCTATGCCGTGCGAGGCGGCGTGGCCGGGGAAGGTCCGACGAGTCATCGGGAGGCCATCGTTTCGGCGAGGGCGCGGAAGATCAGCGCGGTGGAGGTGGCCCCCGGGTCCTGGTGGCCGATGCTGCGGGCGCCGAGGTAGGAGGCGCGTCCCTTGCGGGCCTGCATGGGGGTAGTGGCACGCATGCCTTCCTCGGCGGCGTCGGCGGCCGCGAGGGCGGCGGCGGCGAAATCGCTGCCTGAGTCGGCCGCCAGTCGGAAGGCGGCCAGCGCGGGGGCGTAGGCGTCGATCATTGTCTTGTCCCCGGCCGCCGCCGTGCCGAGTGTCTGGACGCTGTGGAGTCCGGCCGCGAGGGCGGCCGCGAACTGTTCCGTGTCGGCGGTGGGTGTGTCCAGGGCCTTGCCCATGGCGCGGAAGGCGCTGCCGTAGAGGGGGCCGGAGGCGCCTCCGACGCTGGAGATCAGGGTTGTGCCCGTCTTGACCAGCACGGCCCCCACGGTGTCCGGCGCGAGGTCGGCGAGTGCGGCGCCGACGGCGGAGAAGCCGCGGTGCATATTGGTGCCGTGGTCGGCGTCGCCGATGGCCGAGTCGAGCTGGGTGAGGTGGTCCTTGTGCTCTTCCACGGCGGCGGCGATGGCCTGCACCCAGGTGCGGGCGAGGTCGATGTCCACGGAGTCTCCGTTCTTGGGGGTCGCGCTGTCGGGGGTGGGGGCGGGTCCGGAACTCTCACGAGTGCCGGACCCGCCCGGCTCTCTCTAGGCTCCCCAGCGCAGGGCGGGGGTGTTCACGGGCATGTCCCACAGGGACAGAATGTCGGGATCGGCCTTGCACACGGTGATGGAAACACCAGCCATGTCCAGGCTGGTGACGTAGTTTCCGATCAGGTTGCGGGCGATGACGATGCCCTTGTCCGCGAGTACGGCGGCGACCTCGCTGTAGGCCACGTACAGCTCCAGCAGGGGCGTGGCGCCCAGGCCGTTGACCATGACGATGGTCTCGTCCCCTGCGGTGAGGGGCTGGTCGGCGAGGATCGCGTCCAGGGCGGTGGCCACGATCTCCTTGGCCGGACGGAGCTTTTCCCTGCTGCGTCCGGGTTCGCCGTGGATGCCGACGCCGACCTCGATCTCGTCCTCGGGCAGGTCGAAGCCGGGCCTCCCGGAGGCGGGTGTGGTGCAGGAGGTCAGGGCGACGGCGAAGGACCGGCAGGAGGTGTTGACTTGATGGGCGATCTTGGCGACAGAAGCGAGGGAGGCGCCCTGTTCGGCCAGGGCCCCGGCGATCTTCTCGACGAAGACGGTGGCTCCGGTGCCCCGGCGCCCGGCGGTCCAGGTGGAGTCCTGGACGGCGACGTCGTCGTCGACCAGGACGGTCTCGACCGTGATGCCTTCCTCGGCGGCCAGTTCGGCAGCCATCGAGAAGTTGAGGACGTCGCCGGTGTAGTTCTTCACGATGAACAGCACGCCCGCACCGCCGTCGACAGCCTGGGCTGCGGCAAGCATCTGCCCGGGTACGGGCGAGGTGAACACCTCCCCGGGACAGGCGGCGTCCAGCATGCCGAGTCCCACGAAGCCGCCGTGCAGCGGCTCGTGTCCGGAGCCGCCGCCGGAGATGAGGGCGGCCTTGCCCGGTCTGATGCCGTCGGCCCGGGTGATCACCTTGTTCTCCGCGTCCACACGGAGATCGGGGTGGGCGGCGGCAATCCCGGCGAGGGCGTCGTCCAGGACGGCCTCGGGAGCGTTGATGAGCTTCTTCACGACAGGACTCCTTCGGCGGCCGCGACCGGCTTGGCCGGTCCCTCGGTCACGATGGCGGCGCGGCGACGGGCGTTCAAGGCGGCGTAGAGCAAACCGCCCGCGACTGCGCCGACGGCCTCGGCGATCACATAGACGGGCAGCTGGTTCCAGTGGACCGTGCCGCCGAACAGTTGACCGATCATCATGGGGCCGATGGCACGGGCAGGGTTGATGGCCGCCGCCGTGGCGGGCGCGACCGGGATGATGATGGCGAACACGGCCAGTCCGATGGCAAGGCCGGCGAAGCCACCGGCCGAGCGGCGGTCGATGGCACCGAAGACGACGAAGGCCAGGATGAACGTGCCTATGACTTCGGCGAAGAAGGCCTGGCCCGTACTGATCTGAGGGCTGTACGTGGCGATGCCCAGACCGACGTCCACGGCTTTGTGGCCGAGTACGCCGACGATCGCCAGGGATCCCAGGAGTGCACCGGTCACCTGGGCGGCGATATAGCCGGGGACGTCCCGCCAGGGCATCTTCTTGGTGACGGCCAGCGCCAGGGTGATGGCCGGGTTGATCTGGCAGCCGGAGATGTGACCGATCGCGTAGACCATCGCAATGACGGCCGTGGCGAACGCGAGCGAAATCATTCCCAGCTCGGCCATGGTGAACGGGGCCTGGCCGCCGATGATGAGCGTGGCGGGGACCGAACCGACGCCGATGAACACCAGCGTCGCGGTGCCCAGCATCTCGGCGAGAAGCTTTTGAGGGTAAGTGTTCTCTTCCATGATGGCGCCCAGCGCCGGGCGGCGCATTGGGCGTCTCACCTCCTCCGCGCGGAGCGGGCTGTGAAGGGAGGTGGCCGCCAGTCTGCGGTTGGGGACGGGCAGCCTGGCGGCCGGCTCAAGGGAACCGGATAGGAACTTCCGGCAAAAGCGTTCATCATTGATGAACGTTGTTCGGACGTTAAGCCCGGGTTTCGCGCGTGTCAAGAGGTCTGAAGCCGCGGCTGCCCGGGCAGCGAAAAGGCCCACGGCGGGTGCCGTGGGCCTTTGTCAGCTACGCGACCGGGCTTGCTCGGACGGTCGCGGCCCGACTGCGGAGGGAGTCTCGGGCGTACGGGGCGGGCGGGCCAGGGCGCTTGCGCCCCCTGGTGGGTCAGGTGTTTGCGCGCCGGGCGGTTCCCCGGGGTGCGCCCAGGTCGCGGGAGAGATTGCGGGCGGTCTCGCGGACCGCGACAGCGAGCTCCTGACGTGCCGTTTCGGCCAGCAGACGCTCGACTGGACCCACAATGCCGATGGCACCCACCACCTCGCCCGAGCGGTCGAAGACGGGGGCCGCAATGCCCGCGTCACCGATGGCGGACTCCTGGTCCTCCAGCGCGTAACCCGTCTTGAGGACTTCGCCCAGCTGGCCCGCCAGCTCCTTCGGGTCGGTGACGCTGGTGCCGGTGAGGACCGCGAGCTCGCCGGCGAGCAGCCGCTCGCGCTCGGCCGCCGGAACGAAAGCCACGATGGCCTTGCCGAGGGCGCAGGTGCTCCACGGGATACTGGCGCCCACTTCGAGGATCTGCACGGCGCCCTCCGGCCGGAAGGCGTGGTGCACCACCAGGATGTGGTCGTCGGTGAGCACGGCCACCCACACCGCTTCGCCCGCCCGGGTGGCGAGTTGGTCCGCCCAGGTCAGCGAGCGGGTGCGCAGCTCCTGGGTGTCCAGGTAGGCGTTGCCCAGCCGCACCAGGCCCGGGCCGAGCTGGTACTTGGAGCTGTCACGGTCCTGGACCACCATCCCCTCGGCCTCCAGCGTGCGGAGCAGGGCATGGACGGTGGGCTTGGCCACACCCAGGCGGTCGGCCAGCTCGGTCACGCCCAGCCGGGGCCCTGTGGACGCGAGCTCCCGCAGGATCTGCGCCGCCCGCTGCACCGCCTGCACCATAAAAACTCCTTGTTCAGTATTGCTGAATCTCGTTCCGAGATTTAGCGTAGGCGTTCATGAACACACCTGTCGGCATCGTACTCGTGTCCCACAGCGCCGAGCTCGCCGCGGGCCTTCGCCTGCTGGTGGAACAGATCGGCTCCGATGATGTCCCCGTCGCCACGGCCGGGGGGACCGAGGACGGCCGGATCGGCACCAGCTACGACCTCGTTCTCGCCGCGATCCGTGATGCCGATCGCGGAGGCGGCGTTGTCGTACTTCCCGACCTCGGCAGTTCCGTCCTCACCGCCCGCACCGTTCTGGAAGACCATCCCCGCTCCGACGTGCTGATCGTCGACGCGCCCTTCGTCGAGGGAGCTGTCACAGCCGTGGTCACCGCCGCATCCGGCGCCGACCTGGAGACGGTTTCCAAGGCCGCCAAGGAGGCCCGCAATGTCCCCAAGCTCTGAGTCCACCGCCACCCCACACACCGCGACCACCGCATACGCCGCGACCACCGCAGCCACTGCGCCTACCGCCGTCCACGAGATCACCATCGTCCTGCCCGCCAACCTGCACGCCCGTCCGGCGGGCCGGCTCGCCCGCGCTGCTGCCGGCTTCACCAGTGCCGCCGTACAGCTCGAGTACGCGGGCCGGACGGTCAACCCGACCGGCGTCCTTGCCGTGATGGGCCTGGGCGCCACCGCCGGAAGCACGGTGACTGTGCGCGCCGAAGGCCCCGACGCGGCCAGGGCGGTCACCGCCCTGGCCGATATCCTCGCCACCGCCGAATAGCCAGGCCCACCCACCACCGCACCGGAAGAGCCGCCGACCATGCCTATGTCCCCCGCACCTCCCCGGGCGTCGATCGAACGGATGGGTCTGGGCCTGGCCGCGGTCGGCCGGCCCGGCTACATCACCCTCGGGCACGAGAGCGATCTGCCGGCCGAGCGCACCATCGCCGCGATGCGGCGGCACGCGCACGAACTCCTCGACCTCGCCTACGACCGCGGCATCCGCTACATCGACACCGCCCGCTCCTACGGCCGCGCCGAGGAGTTCCTCGCCGACTGGCTGAACGGCCGCGGCAAGCCCCGGGACCTGCTCGTCGGCAGCAAGTGGGGCTACACGTACACCGCTGACTGGCGCGTCGACGCCCCGACCCACGAGGTCAAGGACCACAGCGCCCGCACCTACGACCGGCAGCTCGCCGAGACCCGATCCCTCCTCGGCGGACGGCTCGACCTCCACCAGGTCCACTCGGTCACCCCCGACAGCACCGCCCTCACCGACACCACCTTGCACCACCGCCTCGCCGAACTGGCCGCCCAGGGAGTCACCGTGGGCCTGACCACGAGCGGCCCGAATCAGCGCGACGCCATCCGCGCCGCCCTGGACATCGCCGTCGACGGTGAACCCCTCTTCCGCAGCGTGCAGACCACCTGGAACCTGCTGGAGCCCTCCGCCGGACCGGCCCTGGCCGAGGCGTACGACGCCGGCCGCACGGTCATCGTCAAGGAAGCACTCGCCAACGGCCGGCTCGCCCAGCCACACCTGGCTCTGCACCCCGTCCTCGCCCCGATCGCGGACGCGACGAACGCCTCCTGCGACGCCATCGCCCTGGCCGCCGCACTCCATCAGCCCTGGGCCCACATCGTCCTGTCCGGGGCAGCGACCGCGCGCCAGCTCACCGCCAACCTGCTCGCGACCACCGTGCACCTCAGCACCGACCAACTTGCCCAGCTCGCCGACCTCGCCGAGACCCCGCACACCTACTGGTCCCGCAGGTCCCAGCTCCCCTGGAACTAGCACCAGCCCTCAGCGCACCGATACCGCGCCGGAGCGCCGCGCTCCGGCGCGGTAGCCGCGCATGCGCGGCAGCACCCCCACCCCGCGGCATCCCGAAAGAGCCGCTATGCCCGCCTCGCCGCCCGGCACCGTGCGGCGCGGACGCGTCGGCCTGCGCCTTTGTCTGGACCATTGACAGGTTGACGGTGTCCTCCCATTCTGAGAGCGCTCTCACGCTTCCGTCAGCATCTACGCTTCCCCCACGAAGTAGAGGTCATGGATCGTCATCACGAGCCACCCCACACGTCCCCCAACGGCTGCCTGCCCGCCCGTCAAACCCGGCTGCGCTCGCGCCGAGTCGTGGTCGTCGCCGCAGCCGCCGCGGCGTTCGTGCTCGCGATCACCCCCGCTTCCGCCGCGCCACGCGTCGAGAACTGGACGGGCAACTCCCCCTACTTCTCGAAAACTTCCGCGTCCGGCGGCACCGTCAGCGTGGTCACGATGTCCGGTGCCAACGACAGCAAGGCCCTGCGGATGCAGCTCGCCGCCCGCCCCGGCGTCGGTCCCGGCAAGGGGGTGGAGATCACCAGCGACGACAAGACGTATCGCTACGGCACCTACGGCTCGCGTCTTCGCACCGCCGACTGCTCGGGACAAGGGCGCCCGGGCGTCGTCACCGGCACCTTCACCTATGCGTCCGACCACTCCGACGCCAATGGCAACGGCCTTCCCGACAACGACGAGATCGACGTCGAGGTGCTCTGCGCCCAGCCGCATGTCGTCTGGCTCACCCTGTGGACCGACTACAGCGACAGCACCGGCGCGGTAAGGAAGATCTCCCGTGCCATTGACATGCGTACGGGAACGGTTCTGCACAACTGTTACGTCACCAAGCTCGGCGGCCCCTGCCAGAGCGCGCAGCCCGGCGAGAACAGCCCCGCGAGCGTCAAACCGATCGCCGGATTCAACTCCGCGACGCAGTTCCACACCTACATGTTCGACTGGCAGCCCGGATCGGTGACGTTCTGGACGTACAACAACGACGGCACCAAGAACATCCTGTGGGACTACCGGGGCCCCGCCTCCCGTATCCCCGGCAAGCCGTCCGCCTTCATGCAGAACGTCTGGCACACCAACACCTGGGATCCGCTGGACGGACCGGCACACGACCAGCCGCAGGCCGCCGTCAACGCGTACATCGACTCCACGACCCTGCCCCGGTGATCGTGCCCTTCTCCCTCTGACAAGGAGTACCGCGTGCCTGTCAAGCTGAGACGAAAGCTGCTGGTGCCGCTCATCGCGGCGATGCTGAGCGCCGCGGGACTGATGACGGCCGGCCCCACGGGCCCCCGCCGGAGCCGCCGAGGCCGAAGGAACCACCAAAGCCGCCGTCCCCGCGACCATCCCGCTCACCTTCAAGAACAACTCCGGCCGCAGTGAACAGATTTACGTCTACAACATCGGGACCCTGCTCTCGACGGGTCAGCAGGGCTGGGCCGACGCGAGCGGCACCTTCCACCCCTGGCCTGCCGGGAGCAATCCGCCCACCCCGGCGCCCGACGCCTCGATCGCCGGCCCGGCAGGCGGCCAGTCGAAGACCATCCGGATACCGAAGTTCTCGGGCCGGATTTACTTCTCGTACGGACAAAAGCTTGTCTTCAAGCTGACGACGGGCGGCCTCGTGCAGCCCGCGGTCCAAAACCCCAGCGACCCGAACAGGAACATCCTGTTCAACTGGTCCGAGTACACGCTCAATGACTCCGGCCTGTGGATCAACAGCACACAGGTCGATATGTTCTCGGCTCCCTACGCCGTCGGCGTCAAACGCCCCGACGGAACCACCAAGAGCACAGGGCGTCTTAAGCCGGGCGGCTACAACGGCTTCTTCAACGCGCTCCGGGGCCAGCCGGGCGGCTGGGCCGGTCTGATCCAGACCCGCTCCGACGGCACCGTGCTGCGCGCGCTGGCGCCCGGCCACGGGATCGCGTCGGGCGCTCTGCCCGCGAGCGTCATGAACGACTACGTGAACCGTGTGTGGAGCAAGTACTCCACCTCGACGCTGACGGTCACTCCGTTCGCCGACCAGCCCAACGTCAAGTACTACGGCAGGGTCTCCGGCAACACCATGAACTTCACCAACAGCTCCGGTGCGGTCGTCACCTCCTTCCAGAAGCCGGACTCGGACAGCATCTTCGGTTGCTACAAGCTGCTCGACGCCCCGAACGACCAGGTGCGCGGCCCGATCTCCCGCACGCTGTGCGCGGGCTACAACCGCTCCACACTGCTGAGCAACCCCAGCCAGCCGGACGCGAGTTCAGCGGGCTTCTACAAGGACGCGGTGACCAACCATTTCGCGCGGAAGATCCACGCGCAGATGGCGGACGGCAAGGCGTACGCCTTCGCCTTCGACGATGTCGGCGCCCATGAGTCGCTGGTGCACGACGGCAATCCGCAGCAGGCGTACATCACGCTCGACCCGTTTAGCTGATCACGCGCTGACGACCCAGCTGAGTGACGGTCCTCGGCAAGGGCAAGGCCGCCCAGGGCGCTGACGCGTCCGTCCTGCGTGACGCACTGCGCCCCCTCTCACCTTGGGGTGGGAGGGGGCGCATTCGTGCGTCCAGGGTCAGGCCGGCTTCTCGCCCAGGGCGGCACGCAACCAATCCAGCGACCCCTGCGAGAGAAGCTCGTCGGCGAGACGCTGCCCGGTTTCGGTGACGAGCCGGCCGCGACTGTTGTCGATCCACCGCTGCGCGTTCTCGTATCCCTGCGCCTTGTACTCGATGCCCTGCAGCATGCACTCGAGCTTGTCCGCGTCCCGGGCGCAGATCGCTTCCGGGGTCTCCTTCGCCTCATACTCGGCCACCAGGTCCCGCACGGTCGAGGCCAGCACCTCGGGCATGCCGGCCGTCTGGTCCGCGGTCACGTCCTCCGGTTTGGCCTCTGACGAGTACTTCTTGCCGAGGTAGTTCACGTCTCCGGTGCGGGTCTCCTGGGAGTCGTGCCACACCGCGAGAAATGCTGCCCTCGCGGGGTCAGCGCCCTCAAGCTTCGCGATGATCGAAGCGATCAACGACGTGCGCCACGCGTGCTCGGCGACGCTCTCCGGATCGCGGACCCCGCCATCCACCATCCCGTGCGCCGCGCGTGCTTGAGCGTGCCCGCCTCGTACAGGAAGTGCGCCACCGCGGACAGGTCGTCAGCCACCGTCCGTCTCCTCTCACGCCTCGGCAAGGCGGATTGCGTACCGGATGCCCTCTATCTCTCGGCGCGCACGCGTCGACAGCTCTGGGCCATCCAACATCACGGGGAGCCGCTCGCGCAGGGCGCGGCCTGCAGGAGAAGGGCGCAGGAGGCTCGGTCGGGCAGCGAGGAACGTCCACAAGGTGTGCACGTTGAGGTCGAAGAACCCTGGTGTGGCGTGAGACCGCGCACCAGGTGGCGCATCCGTCTGTTGCCTTGCCAGGGACCCGCGTCAGACGCGGCAATGAAGTCGTCGGACAGTTGGATGTGCGGAGCCTCACCGATCCCGGTCACCCTCGACATCCGCCTCGCCCGGTGCCGCGCCTACGCCGAGTCCCGCGGCTGGGAGATCGCGGGCATCTGGCTCGACCTCGGCGACCACGCCCTTGGCCAGCACCGCCGCAGTTCAGTTCGCTGTGCGTAGCCATGGACGCAGCCACCGGCCCCATCGTGTGCCTCGTTGACGACTGGGACCGCCTCGCCCGCGAGCCTCGCACAGCGCCGTCATGCGCCGCCGCATCGCCCAGGCCGGCGGGCACTGCGAGACCGCCGAAGGTGAGAACGACGAGCCCGCTGAGAAGGCGCGCGGCCGGCTGCGTACACCCCACTGACGCCCGCCCCGACCGGATGACTCCGGCCAGGAAACCCCGGCCGGGGCGGTTGCACAGACAGCGCACATCCACGAGAGAGGACACCACTCATGGGCACACTCAGCAATGGCCGCGGAACGGTCGCTTTCGAGAACGCGAACGCCCCCGGGCTGGACTGGCACAAGGCAGGGCGGACCGACCTCGACCCGATCGTGAAGGACTGCGTGATTCTGGCCGCGGCGCCGGACGCCAAGGACCATCCGCACGACCGCATCCCGGACGGCACCCGCATGGTGGCGATCTCCGACGACAAGGACACGGACGGTCCGGTCCTGTTCATGAGCCGTGTGGAGATCAGCAAGTTCTTCGACGGAGTGCTCGCGGGCGAATTCGACCACCTCCGGGCGAGCGAGGAGGAGCTGGCGGCCGCTCCAGAGATCGCCGCGGCTGTCTGATCATGGACGCGAGCCAGGTGGTTCAGGCACACAGGTGCATCGAGCAGTTCCGCCACACCCCGTGCCGGGAGTGCCAGAGTCGGCAAACGGTCCCGCTGATCTATCAGGGCCTGGTCGTCGTCTCTTGCGAGAACTGCGGAGGAGCCACGCCGAAGGGCCGCCTCTCCGGTAGCGCGCCGGCCACCGCCTAGCCCTCTCCAACTGCCCCGGCCTGTCTGCGTCCCCCGTCGCGGACAGACCGGGGCTCTTTCCTGTCTTGATCGTTTGCCGATCGGGCCGGCAATCGACCCGGGCGCACCGGAAACAAGATCAGCCCCAAGCCAGAGAGTCTCTGACCTGGGGCTGAGTGGTAGGCCGTGTGGGACTCGAACCCACAACCAACGGATTAAAAGTCCGCTGCTCTGCCAATTGAGCTAACGGCCCTCGGCACAACACCCCCGAGCATAGCCGGACGGAACCGGTGAGCCGATCGGGTATCGGATCACCGGCCCGTCGCCGGTCACAAGATGGGGCAGGCCAGGCGCAGCGCCCTCGCCCGGGAGGCTAGGACAGCGCCTTGTACGTCTGCCAGCCGGAGCCGATCTTCACGCGGGCGCTCAGCGTGCCCGTACCCGTGCCGTTGTAGCGCCACAGCACACCGGCCGTGTCGCGGGCGACCAGGTCCGCCTTGCCGTCGCCGGTGATGTCGCCGACACCGGCAACCGAGTTGTAGATCTGCCAGCCGGAGCCGACCTTCACGCGCGCGCTCAGCGTGCCCTTGCCCGTGCCGTTGTAGCGCCACAGCACTCCGGCGCTGTCCCGGGCCAGCAGGTCACCGAACGTGTCGCCGTTCAGATCTCCGGCACCCACGACCGAGTTGTAGATCTGCCAGCCCGTGCCGATCTTCACCCGGGCCTTCAGCTTGCCCGCGCCACTGTCCGCGTACAGGTACAGCTCACCGGCCGATGTACGCGCCAGCAGGTCGGCCCGACCGTCGCCCGTCAGATCGCCGGGCGAGGTCAGCGTGTTGTAGATGTTCCAGCCGGTGCCTAGCGCCAGCTTGGGGCCGCTCGGCGAGAACGCCTTGCCGCAGCTGCCGTCGTACCGCGTGAGCGCGCCCGAGGAGTTCCGTACGAGGAGGTCGTTGCACTTGTCCCCGGACAGATCGCCGAACGGGACGACGAGCGACGACGACGGCCAGCCGGTCGCCGACACGCCGGTCCCGAGGCCGCCGGTGCCCGTGCCCGTGCGTACGGCCAACGTCCCGCCCGACGTGAGCGCGATCAGGTCGCCCCTGCCGTCGCCGCTGAAGTCGCGCCACTTGGGCAGGGGCGCGGGGGGTGCGGGTGCGGTGGTGGCGGCGCGCAGCTGTGTGGTGAAGTCGCCGGTGGACTGCTGCCACACCGCCACGGGGCGGTTGTTGGCGTCGACGGTGACCTGTCCCAGGGCGTAGCCGTCAGTGTTGGTGCTCAGCGGCTTCAGTGCGGTCCAGACACCGTTCACCCGGGAGGCCGTCATCAGCTTCCGCAAGTCATCGCCCTGGGTCCACACGGCGTGCGCGGTGCCGTCGGGGCCGACCGCGAGGTCGAACTGGTCGTCGGGCACATAGCCCGTGGACAGCGCCTTCACCGGGGACCAGGTGCCGGTGGCCAGGGACCGGGTGACGGTACGGGCGCCGAATCCGCTGCCCTCGATGTAGTCGACCCAGAGCACGGTGACATCGCCGTCGGGGCCGACGGCCACTTCGGCGCCCCTGGAAGCCCCGCCTTCGCTGCCGCTGATCGGCTCCGGAGCCCCCCACGCCTGGCTGCCGGCCGACCGCTGAGCGGACGCCCAGCCAAAGCCGCCCCCGTTGAAGTCGTGCCACGTCCACACCAGCGTGGCCCGGCCGTCCTCACCGAGCGCCAAGGTGGCGGCTCCGGAGCTGACCTTCGGGTCGGAGACCGGGACAGGCGCAGTCCAGCCCTCGGCGTCGGCGGCCCGGTCGACGACCTTGAGCACACCGCCGTCGGGTCCGTACTGCGAGAAGGCCACCGTCGCCGTGCCCGCGCTCGAGTACACGAGCTGCGGTTCGGAGACGAGCGTCTCCAGCACGCCGTCGTCCAGCCGGGTCGGTTCCGACCATGCTGCGCCGGGCGCCGAGCGGACGGAGGAGTAGATCTCGGACGACCGTCCCGAGCCGTGCGACCAGACCGCGATGAGCGTCCCGGACGGGGAGCCGGCCAGCTTCCCGCCGTTGAGGTTGTCCGTGGCGGTCGCGATGTCGGCCGGGGCGGACCATGTCGTAGCGCCGGCCGCAAGGACGGACATCCGGAACGCGGCGCCGGGCTTCTCGTCGAACGGGGCGATGTCGTTCGGGTATTCCACCCAGGCCGCGGTGACGGCACCGTCGGGGGCGGTGACGAGCTGGGCGTTACCGCGCTCGTTGGGGGTAGTGGCCAGGACGTGCGGCGCACCCCAGGTGGAGCTGCCTGCCGGGCGCACCGCCACGACGAGTTCACGCTTGCTGTGATCGGCGGGCTTCCGGTTCCACAGGGCGACGACGGCTCCGTTCTTGGCCGTCTTGACGTCGAGAACACCCTGGATCGCCGTGCCGTCCGTCAGCGGAACGGAGGCCGACCAGGGGTCGGCGGCCGCGGCGTTGACGGCGACGGAGGCCGGGGCCGCGAAGGCGGACGCGGCACCCGTCGCTGCGATGCCGAACCCGAGGACAGGCACGAGTGCGGTGCCAAGTATCCGGCGGACAGTTGCCCGACGGGGCTGAACGTGCTGAGTCACGGATCTCTCCATACGGCGATTTGGCGCATGGAGAGGACGCGGCACGATGTGCCGCGGTCGACCTCGTGAAGTGTTGAGCCCCCCCGGGCACTACCCCCATGCAAGTGACCGGAGCGTAACAGCTGCACCGTCAGGCGCAGAAGACGGTTTCCGCATCTCTTACTACATCGATCCCGCAGGTGAGACGCCCCGGTGACCGGCCGTACGGGCCCGGCCGCCAGAGCCTCTCGCCCGGGTCAGTAGAGCTTGTAGCTCTGCCAGCCCGCGCCGATCCGCACACTGCCGGCGAACGTCCCGGTGCCGGTGCCGTTGTGCCGGTACAGGCCTCCCGCCGTGTCCCGCGCCACGAGGTCCGCCTTGCCGTCGCCCGTGATGTCGCCGACCCCCACGAGCGCGTTGTAGCCGCGGCCCCAGCCCGAGAAGACCTGCACGCGCGCCTTGAACGTGCCGTTGCCGGCACCCTCGTAGCGCCACAGCCCTCCGTTGGCGTCGTGCGCCAGCAGGTCGGGCCGGCCGTCTCCGGTGATGTCGCCGACGCCGACGACCTTGGTGTACGCCTTCCAGTTCGTACCGATCAGCACCCGGGCGGCGAAGCCACCGCCGTCCACTCCCGCGTAGAAGAAGAGGTCCCCGGTGTCCTTGTGGCGGGCCACCAGGTCGGCGCGGCCGTCGCCGTTCATGTCGCCGGGCGAGGTCAGCACGTTGTACTGCCCCCAGCCCGTGCCGACGCGTGTGTACACGGCCTCGGCGTCCAACGGCTTGCCGCACCCGGGCCGGTAGGCCCGCAACTCACCGGTGCCCAGCCGGATCAGCACGTCGTTGCACCGGTCGCCGCTGACGTCCCCGAAGGGCACCGCGAGGGCGGAGGTGGACCAGCCGCTGCCTGTGGTCTTGCCGGAGAGCATCCCGGAATCGCCGCGATGGAAGGTGAAGTCTCCGGCCCCGTTGAGGGTGAGCAGATCGCCGATGCCGTCCGGCAGGGTGCCGACGTGGTCGTGCCGAACCGGCGCGCCCTTCCGCAGGGCCACCGGCCCCGATGCGGTGAACGCCGGGCCCTGGCCGTCGGCAGGCGTGGCGGTCAGCGCAAAGGTGTAGCTGCCGTTGGGGAGGTACCCGCCAGTGGCCGTCCGCCCGTCCCAGTACGCCTCGATCACCCCACGGGGCGCAGTGCCCGACAGGGTCCGTACGACCGTGCCGGTGGCGGCACTCCGTACGGTCACCTGCCAGCCGGACACCGGCTTGGAGACCAGCCAGCGCCCGCTCCAGCTCGCTCCGCCCACCGTCACCAGAGTGGAAGCGGTGGCTTCGAGGGCCGAGACCCGCTCGGTGGGAACACCGCTGTGAGCCAGATGGACCCGCTTGTCGGAGGCCACATACGCGACCGGCCCACCGAACTTGTCGACCGTCCAGGTCACGCCCCGCTTGTTCACCGCAGTGCCGGGCAGATCGCCGACGGTCCGGGTCACGTCGGCCGTACCGTCCTGGAAGGCGGTCAGCAGCAGCTTGCCCGCCGCCTTGTCGTGGCGTACGAGATAACCGTCGCCGATGAGTGCCTCACCGGACGGTACAGGGATGTTCTTGCGGGCGGTACGGTCCCACACCCCGGCCTGACCGGTCGGGCCGCAGGACCAGTAGATCCAACGCCCCACCGCCTGAAGGTCCTTGGCGACGCAGGGGGCGCCCGTGGCGAGGGTCGACTTGGCACCGGTCTGGAGGTTCTCGGCCGCGAGCACCCCGGCGGTGGCCGACGGCGACCAGAGAATGGAGCCCCAGACGGAGGCGGCGGTGACCGGGCGGGTGCGGATCGGCATCAGGTCGGTGTAGACGCCGAGGTCGCCCACGTACTGCATGGCCGGGTTCGCGCCGTTGACCACGGCGTAGCGGCCGGTGATGTCCAGCACCGTGGCATTCCCAGAGGGCACCCGGAAGAATCCGGCGGAGTCATTCTTGTCGAGCGAGTCGAAGTTGGTCTCATCGCTCAACGGCATCGTACGGATCATCCGGCCGTCACCTGCAGACCATGGTCCTGCCCCGTAGTCCGACCAGCCCATCGTGACCGGCTCGCCCACCGAGAGCTTCGTCCCGGCGGTGGTCACCGACCGACTGACGAATGTGCCGCCGAAGCCTGAGTCGGCCTCGTCAGTGGCCAGCGTGCCGTTGGCCAGAGAGAGGTGCCGGATCGTCGCAGGCTCGGGCGGAACACCGACAAGGTCGGTCGTGAAGATGGGGCCTCCGCCCGACCCCCCGGACAGCCGGCGCACGCTCCAGTGCGCGGAGTCCGGTCCGCCCGTCACCAGGAGACCGCCGTCCGGGGTCTGCACCAGCTCGTTGTCGGCGTGCGTCAGCAGCCTCACCGGGGCAGCGCCGCCCGGGGGCACAGCCACCAGCGGCATGCCACGCACGTTCCGCGAATCCTGGGGCTGACTGACGAGCGCGCGCGCCACGACCACCCAGTCACCGGCGATGCCCAGCCGCACGGACCCCTCGCCGGCCGACAGCGCCCTGATCTCGGGTTCCGCACCGGGGTTGTCGCGCGGCACGACGCGGATCGGGTTCCCCGGGCTGTACCAGGCGATGAGGTCCCGGCCCAGGGCCGCCCGGGCATCGAGGATGCTCCCCCCGGGCCCCTCCGGTCCCACGGTGAACGTCCCGGTGGCGATGTCGAGCAATCCGAGGTGGGGACGCGCGGGAGAGACCGAAGAATCCCAGTAGCGCAGGACGACTGTTCGGGCATCGGCAGCGAGAGGAGTCTTCTCGACCCGCGCAGTGACCGGCAGTGCCACGTCCCGTACCTCAACGGAGCCGTCGGATGCGAACCGGTGCAGCTTCAGGTCGGCGACATACGTATCGCTCGCGGCGGCATAGGTGACGACCGTCTCGCCGTAGGTACCCAGATAACTGCCCGTCGAGAGCGGGAGTTGGCGCACGCTGCCGTCGTGCATCCCCCGCAGCTCGACGCCGCCGCCCCTCCGGACTGCCACCGTGTCCGATCCGGCACCCGCGTACCCGGGATATGTCCCGGCGCTGACGAGCCCGTCGACCGTAACCGACTGCCTATCGGAGTAGCGCGTCCAGAGATAGCCCGGCGTTCCGTCCACCCGCCGCAGAAAGCCGCTCGCTCCGGCGGAGATCATCGAACTGCCGCGCGGCACATAGCGGTCGGCCTGGAAGACCGTATGCGCGGGCGCGGGATCCACGGCCGCGGGCGCTGCGCCGACGGGGCCGATCCCTGAAGTCATTCCGATGGCAACACTGACCGCTATGGCAGCGCCGCGCATGAGGGCACGATGGGCCACTCAGTCCCTCCCCAGGACAAAAAAGATGGCGTGGGAGGGCCAAGCACCTGTCCGGCACCGGAATCTTGTTGAGCTGCCCCCCGGCAGAACCCCCACGCGAGTGGACGGATCGTAACAGCAGCAACAGCCGCCCCACAGACGCAAACAGGGCCCGTACGACACCGAAGTGTCGTACGGGCCCTGTCAGTCAGACCGTCGGATCAGACCGTCTGGTCGGACCAGATCGGATCAGCCGTTGCGCTTCCAGCGCGGCTTGTCGTCACGGCGCCCGAAGGAACCCGTGTTCGTGCCGGTACCGGTGGTGCCTCCGCGGTGGTCGTCGCGGCGGCCGTACGGGCGGTCGCTGCCACCGGAGCGGAAGCCGCCCGCGGGGCGGTCGTCGCGGCGGTCGCGGTTGAACGGACGGTCGCTGCCACGGTGGCCGCCGGTCGGGCGGTCGTCGCGGCGGAAGCCGCCCGAGGAACGGTCGTCACGGCGCTCGAAGGAACGGCCACCACGGTCGTCACGGTCACGGTTGAAGCCACCCGTGGGGCGGTCGTCGCGGCGGAAGCCACCGGACGACGGAC
>NZ_JBVHDR010000004.1:52089-129251 GCF_055563295.1 Streptomyces sp. NPDC002868
ACGGTCGTTGTCACGACGGAAACCGCCGCGGTCGTCACGACGCTCGAACGAACGGCCACCACGGTCGCCGTCACGACGGTCATTGTCACGGCGGAAGCCACCCGACGACGGACGGTCGTTGTCACGACGGAAACCGCCGCGGTCGTCACGACGCTCGAACGAACGGCCACCACGGTCGCCGTCACGACGGTCATTGTCACGGCGGAAACCGCCCGACGGACGGTCGTTGTCACGACGGAAGCCACCGCGGTCACCCCGGTCGCCGCCGCGGCGCTCGAAGTTGCCGCGGTCGTCACGACGCTCCTCGCGACGCTCCGTCGCCTGCTCCGGCACCGACGCCGCGGCCACCGCGGCCTCGACCTCGGCCTCGGCGACAGCCGTCACCTCGGCCACGGCCGTCTCCGGGTCGTCGCCGCGCTCGCGCGCCGCGCGCGCCACCAGGCGGTCGGCCTCCTCGCGGAGTTCGGCCGCACGGCGCTGCACGCGCTCGAGCTGCTTGGTCAGGTCGACGACCTCGCGCTCCGCCTGCTTGGCGGCGTTGTTCGCGGAGTCGGCCTGGACCTCGGTCAGCGAACGCGCGCCGGTGATCTCGGCGACCTCCGGGTCGAACGCGCCCGCTCCGGCCACGATGTGGCGCGAGGCGTCGACGCCCGCGTCCTCCATCAGACGGAAGATCTGGCGGCGCTGGTGCGGCAGCGAGAGGGAGACGACAACACCGGACCGGCCGGCGCGAGCCGTACGGCCCGAACGGTGCAGGTAGTCCTTGTGGTCGCCGGCCGGGTCCACGTTCAGGACCAGGTCGATGCCGTCGACGTGGATACCGCGGGCGGCGACGTCGGTCGCGACGAGCGCGTTGACGTAGCCCTTCTTGAAGTCCTCGAGGACGCGGGTACGAGCACCCTGCGTCATGCCGCCGTGCAGCGCGTCGGCCTTCACGCCCGAGTCGCACAGCTGCTCCGCGATGCGGTCCGCGCCCAGCTGGGTGCGTACGAAGATGATGGTGCGGCCCTTGCGGGCGGCAATCGCAGCGGTGACCGGCGCCTTGTCCTTCGGCTTCACGACGAGCACGTGGTGCGTCATGGTCGTGACGTTGCCCTGGGCGCTGTCGACCTCGTGGCTGACCGGGTTGACCAGGTAGCGGCGGACGAGCGTGCCGATCTCGTTCTCCATGGTGGCGGAGAAGAGCATCCGCTGGCCGCCGGCCGGGATCTGGTCGAACAGCTCGGTGACCTCGGGCAGGAAGCCCAGGTCGGACATCTGGTCGGCCTCGTCGAGGATCGCGACCTGGACGTTCTCGAGCGAGCAGGCACCGCGGTTGATGATGTCGCGCAGTCGGCCCGGGGTGGCGACGAGTACGTCGACGCCGCGCTCGAGCGCGTAGATCTGGTTGCCCATGGACGTACCGCCACAGACGACCTTCATCTTCAGGCCGAGCACATCGCCGTACGGCTGGAGAGCGTCCGCGACCTGCATCGCGAGCTCACGGGTCGGGGTGAGGATGATGCCGCGGGGCTTCTTCTTGTCGGTGTGGCCGCCGGCCAGGGTGGCGAGCAGCGGGAGGCCGAAGGAGAGGGTCTTGCCGGAGCCGGTGCGGCCGCGGCCCAGGATGTCCTTGCCGGCCAGGGCGTCCGGGATGGTCGCGGCCTGGATCGGGAAGGGCGTGGTGACGCCGTTCTGCGCGAGCTTGCGGACGACGCCCTCGGGCAGGCCCAGGTCGGCGAAGGTGACAGTCGGCTCAGCGGCCTCGGTGTCAGCGACCTCGTCGGACTCGACAGCCTCGACGGCGTCCAGGGCCTCGGCAGCGGAAGCCGCCACGGCCTCGTCGTTCTCGGGCATGACGGCGTGATCAGTACTGAAAGTGGACATGCGAAATGCGAAACCTTCCGGAGTCTCGGCACGCGCCCAAACTCCGTGATTCGCAATTCGACCGCCTCAATGCGGTCAGCCACGGCTAGGGAGAGTACGCGCCACGCGGCGCTCTTCTGTGTCGGCGCCAGGCAATGGGATCAAACGATCTACCACCATACGCACCCTCCCCCACTAAAGGCAAACCCGGCCCAAGTGACCCCCGTTACATGGGCCCCACCTGCGGTGACGCCGACGGTTCCGTATACATTCCCTGCCCGTCGGCCCCTTGTATTGCCCCCGCGTGCACCTCAGGAGCGGACGACGCCGGCGGCGGATCGGACGGCTCGCTCGGCTGTGGCGTTGGACTCACCGGTGGCGGCTCGGACGGCGTCGGCTGCGGCGGCTGTTCGGACGGGGACGCTCCACCTCCGGTCGGCTGGGGATCCCGCGGCGGCTGCGGCTTCTGCCCGCCCCGCGCGGGCTTCGCCGCGGGCTTCGCGGTACCGCTCGGGCTCGGTGACGCGCCCTTGCCGTCCGCACTCTCCTTGCCGGCCTTGTCCGGCTCGCCGTGCTCGCCGCGCGCCCGGTGCCCGCCCGGCGCCGCCCGCCCGCCGTCCGGCTCGGCCACCGCCCCACGCCGGTCCGTGGTCGTCCGGGGTGGCGGTTTCCCACCCTCGTCGTCGCTCACGCTCATACAGCCTGCCGAGGCCGTGATCGCCAGCGAAGCGGCGATCACGACAGCCAAACGGCCGGGTGCGGACAGCTGGCGCACGGGCGGCACCTCCAGGGCACAGGACGCGGGTTTCACTGCCCAACTCCCTGTGCCCCACAAGGGACACGCCCCGGCGCCCCACAAGGAACGCGCCCTTGTACTCCCCCTACGCCACGAGCCCGCGCGCCAATTCCGCGCCCATGAACACCGATCCGAGCCCCACCAGCAGCGACGCGCCCACATTCGCCGCCGCCAGGAATATCCACCCGCGCTCGGCCAGCCGCAGCGTCTCGTACGAAAACGTCGAGTACGTGGTGAGCGCCCCGCACAGACCCGTACCGAGGAGGGCGTACGTCCCCGAGGTCACCGCCGCCCCCGAGAGCGCGCCCAGCACCAGGCTCCCGGCCGCGTTGACGACGAAGGTCCCCCACGGGAACACCGAGTCGTGGCGCGTCTGCACCGCACGGTCCGTCAGATACCGCAGGGGCGCGCCGACCGCCGCGCCCACCACCACCAGCAGCCAGTTCACCGCGCGGCCCCTCTGGTCAGGACCGCCCTGGTCGCCGAGGCGGCCAGCCACACCGCGGCCATCGCGCCCACGACGGTCCCGGCCGCATACGCCATCGCGGTGTCCGCCTCCTCACGCTCGAGGAGCTCGGAGAAGTCGAGCGCGTATGTCGAGAAGGTCGTGAACCCGCCGAGCACCCCGACTCCGAGGAACGGCCGCACCAGCGGATGCGCGCTCCGGCCGCCCTCGCTGACCAGCACCATCAGCACCCCGATCAGCGCGCAGCCCAGCACATTGACCCAGAAGGTCGCCCACGGGAACGCGCCCGGTGCCGCGGGCCACAGCACCAAGGCGGCGTACCGCGCCGTCGCCCCCACCGCGCCGCCCGTCGAGATCGCCGCGAGCACCGGCCACTTGTGGCTGCCCGCGGTCTCGGCGCGCTGCGCGGGCACATGCAGATCGACATCCGGATCGATCGCCTCCGGCGGCGGGCCGCCCGGACTTGTCACCCGTACCCCAGCGCGTGCAGCCGCTCGTCGTCGATCCCGAAGTGATGGGCGATCTCGTGCACCACGGTGATCTCGGTCTCCGCGACCACGTCCTCGCGGGTCTCGCACATCCGCAGCGTCGGCCCGCGGTAGATGGTGATCCGGTCCGGCAGCACGCCCGCGTACCACTCGCCGCGATCGGTGAGCGGAGTCCCCTCGTAGAGCCCGAGCAGCTCGGGGTCGTCGGCGGTGGGCTCGTCCTCGACGAACACCGCGACGTTGTCCATGAGCCGCGTCAGCTCCGGCGGGATCCTGTCCAGCGCTTCGGCGACCAGTTCCTCGAACTCCTCGCGCGTCATCTCCAGCACCTGGCCATTGTCACGTACGGCGCCCGACCGGTCGCCCCGGCATGGCCGCCCGCCGGGCTGGGCATACGGGACCAATGGCCCGCGAAGCCCCGGAACGGATCCGAGCCGCGCTCACCCGGCTCCAGCACCACTACCGCTCACGCAACACCAGCCCCACCAGCACCCTCGTCCACACCCCGCACCCCTGGGCCCGCGCGCTGGGCCTTGCCGCCGTGGTCCTCCTCGGCGCCTGGCTCGGCCTGCTGATCGTCGGCAGCGTCCGTACGCCGGTCGGCCCGATGGACACGAGCATGACCCTGCGCCCGTCCCTGTCCGGCGGCACAAAGATCAACGTCTCGCCGCTGGGCGCCCTGGAGCTCGACTCCCATGTCGCACCCATCCGACTCGACGTCGACGTCGACCAGCTCGACCCGGTCCGCTCCCAGGCCCTGGTCGAGCACCCCGAACGCCTCTCCGGCCTCCAGGACGAGGTCGCCCACGACGTGACGGACGGGACCACCGAACTGGCCGTACGCTCCTGCGTCGCCGTCGTCTCCGGCGCGACCGCCCTAGGCCTCGCCGTCTACCGGCGCCCACGCCGGGCCCTCGCGGCGGGCGGCCTCGCGCTGGCCCTCCTGACCGCCTCCGGTATCTCCGCGTACGCGACGTGGAACCCGAAGTCCGTCCTGGAGCCGAAGTTCTCCGGACTGCTCTCCAGCGCCCCCTCGGTCGTCGGCAACGCGCGCTCCATCGTCACCGAATTCGACGTCTACCAGCAGGAGTTGGCGCGCCTGGTCACCAATGTCACCAAGCTGTACGAGGCGACCTCGACCCTCCCCACCTACCAGCCGGACCCCCGCACGATGCGGGTGCTGCACGTCTCCGACATCCACCTCAACCCGGCGTCGTGGCACATCATCGGCTCGCTCGTCGAGCAGTACGGAATCGACGTGATCATCGACTCCGGCGACACGATGGACCACGGCACCGCCGCCGAGAACGGCTTCCTCGACCCGATCCCCGACCTGGGCGCGCCCTACGTCTGGGTCCGCGGCAACCACGACTCCGGCACCACCCAGGCGTATCTCTCCCGCCTGAAGAACGTGCACGTCCTGGACGGCGGCCGGGCCGTCACCGTCGCCGGCCTGCGCATCGCGGGCATCGGCGACCCCCAGTTCACCCCCGACCGCTCGGTCGTCGCCCAGGGCGACCCGGCCGAACGCATGGCGGGCATCCGCCTCGCCTCCGCCCTGCGCGACCAGACCCGCGCGGGCACGCCCGTCGACATCGCGATCGCCCACAACCCGGTCGCGGCGCGCGAGACGGACGGCGAGGTCCCGCTGGTCCTGGCGGGCCATGTCCACCACCGCGAGACGGAGGTACTCGGACAGGGCACGCGCCTGAAGGTCGAGGGCTCGACGGGCGGCGGGGGGCTGCGCGCGCTGCAGAACCAGAAGCCGGAGAAGGTGCGGGCGTCGGTCCTCTATCTGGACCGTACGACCAGACGGCTGCAGGCGTGGGACGAGATCACGCTGGGCGGCCTGGGCCTGACGACGGCCGAGGTCAGCCGCCACCTCCCGGACGAGAACGCCCCCGGGGCGACCCCGTCCCCGAGCCCTCCCTCCGGCACCCCCTCCCACCGCCGGTAAACCGTTTTGGCGATAGCTCCCCGCATCCCATATGCTTCTCACGTCCCCGACGCGCTGCGAAGCGCCCAGGTGGGCCCTTAGCCCTCATCGTCTAGTGGCCCAGGACGCCGCCCTTTCAAGGCGGTAGCACGGGTTCGAATCCCGTTGGGGGCACGCATCACCGTGTGCGAGACTTGTGCTCGCACATTGCTTGGTCCTGTGGAGCAGCTTGGAGTGCTCGCCACCCTGTCAAGGTGGAGGCCGCGGGTTCAAATCCCGTCAGGACCGCTGCGGCTGTCGAAGGCCGCGTGGCTGGGTAGCTCAGTTGGTACGAGCGATCGCCTGAAAAGCGATAGGTCGCCGGTTCGACCCCGGCCCCAGCCACAACCCGAAAGCTCCGGCCCCCACGGACCGGGGCTTTCGCCATACCCCCTGGTCGCCGACACCCAGCGGGGCCCGTCCGGTCCAGGGCTTGGTGGAAATGTGTTCGCCAGCGCTTTCCCGGGGGTGCGATCCTGGGATCCGTATGTCTACTTCCTTCGCCGACCTTCAGACCCTGCTGGCCGGGGCGTCCCTGCGCGACGCCCACCGGCTCGGCCGCCGTCTCGAAGGCGCCCGCCGTATCCGTAAGCCCGAGGCGCGGCAGGCCATCCTCAATGAGATCGCCGCCGAAGCCGAGCAGTCCGCGGCCCGCACGGCCCGGCGGGCCGACCGGATGCCCGAGGTCACGTACCCCGAGCAGCTGCCGGTCAGCCAGCGGAGGGACGAGATCCTCGAGGCGATACGGGACCACCAGGTCGTGATCGTCGCGGGCGAGACCGGCTCGGGCAAGACCACCCAGATCCCGAAGATCTGCCTGGAGCTGGGCCGCGGCGTACGCGGCATGATCGGCCACACGCAACCGCGAAGGATCGCCGCCCGCACCGTCGCCGAACGTGTCGCGGAAGAGCTCCGCACCCCCCTCGGCGAGGCGGTCGGCTGGAAGGTCCGGTTCACGGACCAGGTCGGCGGCGACACCTTCGTCAAGCTGATGACCGACGGCATCCTCCTCGCCGAGATCCAGACGGACCGCGAGCTGCGCGCGTACGACACGATCATCATCGACGAGGCCCACGAGCGTTCCCTCAACATCGACTTCCTGCTCGGCTATCTCGCCCAGCTGCTGCCCAGACGCCCCGACCTCAAGGTGATCATCACCTCCGCGACGATCGACCCGGAGCGCTTCTCCCGCCACTTCGGCGCCGCCCCGATCGTCGAGGTCAGCGGCCGTACGTACCCCGTAGAGGTGCGCTACCGCCCCCTCCTCGAGGACGACAGCGAGGACAGCGACCGCGACCAGATCACCGCCATCTGCGACGCCGTCGAGGAGCTCCAGGGCGAGGGCAAGGGCGACATCCTCGTTTTCCTCTCCGGCGAGCGCGAGATCCGCGACACCGCGGACGCGCTCAACAAGAAGCAGTACCGCTTCACAGAGGTACTCCCCCTCTACGCACGGCTCTCTCACGCCGAGCAGCACCGCGTCTTCCAGCCGCACACCGGCCGCCGCATCGTCCTCGCCACGAACGTCGCCGAGACCTCGCTGACCGTCCCCGGCATCAAGTACGTGATCGACCCGGGCACCGCCCGTATCTCCCGCTACAGCCACCGCACCAAGGTCCAGCGCCTCCCCATCGAGCGGATCAGCCAGGCCAGCGCCAACCAGCGCAAGGGCCGCTGCGGCCGTACGTCCGACGGCATCTGCATCCGGCTGTACTCCGAGGACGACTTCGACTCCCGTCCCGAGTTCACGGACGCCGAGATCCTGCGTACGAATCTCGCCTCCGTCATCCTCCAGATGACCGCCGCCGGGCTCGGCGACATCGAGAAGTTCCCTTTCATCGACCCGCCGGACCACCGCAATATCCGCGATGGCGTCCAACTCCTCCAGGAACTGGGCGCCTTCGACCCGGCCCAGAAAGATCCCAAGAAGAAGCTCACGCAGCTCGGCCGCAAGCTCTCCCAGCTCCCGGTCGACCCGCGCCTGGCCCGTATGGTCATCGAGGCCGACAAGAACGGCTGCGTACGCGAAGTCATGGTGATCGCTGCCGCGCTCTCCATCCAGGACCCGCGCGAGCGGCCCGCCGACAAGCAGACGCAGGCCGACCAGCAGCACGCCCGGTTCAAGGACGAGACCTCCGACTTCCTCGCGTACCTCAACCTCTGGCGCTACATCCGCGAGCAGCAGAAGGAGCGCGGATCCTCCAGCTTCCGCCGCATGTGCAAGCAGGAGTACCTGAACTTCCTGCGCATCCGCGAGTGGCAGGACATTTATGCGCAGCTGCGTACGGTCGCCAAGCAGATGGGCCTACATCTCGAGGAGCCCTCGGCGGACACGGTCGCTCCCGAGCAGTCCGTCCACACCTCGCTGCTGGCGGGCCTGCTCTCGCACATCGGCCTCAAGGACACCGACAAGAACGAGTATCTGGGCGCCCGCAGCGCCAAGTTCGCGGTCTTCCCCGGCTCGGCGCTCTTCAAGAAGCCCCCGCGCTTCATCATGTCGGCGGAGCTCGTCGAGACGTCACGGCTGTGGGCCCGCGTCAACGCCAAGGTGGAGCCCGAGTGGATCGAGCCGCTCGCCGGGCATCTGATCAAGCGCACCTACAGCGAGCCGCACTGGGAGAAGGACCAGGCGGCGGTGATGGCGTACGAGCGGGTCACGCTGTACGGCGTGCCGATCGTCGCCCAGCGCAAGGTGAACTACGGGCGCATCGACCCGGAGACGTCCCGCGAGCTCTTCCTCCGTAACGCGCTGGTCGAGGGCGACTGGCGTACACACCACAAGTTCTTCGCCGACAACCGCAAACTCCTCACCGAGGTCGAGGAGTTGGAGCACCGGGCGCGGCGCCGCGACATCCTCGTGGACGACGAGACGCTCTTCGACTTCTACGACCAGCGAGTGCCCGAACACGTGGTCTCGGGCGCGCACTTCGACTCCTGGTGGAAGCACAAGCGCCGGGACGAGCCCGAACTCCTCGATTTCGAGCGCGAGATGCTCATCAACGAGAAGGCCGGGCAGGTCACCAAGGACGACTATCCGGACTCCTGGCGGCAGGGCGGGCTGAAGTTCCGGGTGACGTACCAGTTCGAGCCGGGCGCGGACGCGGACGGTGTGACCGTCCACATCCCGCTCCAGGTGCTGAACCAGGTTACGAGCGAGGGCTTCGACTGGCAGATCCCGGGGCTGCGCGAGGAGGTGGTGATGGAGCTGATCCGCTCCCTCCCCAAGCCGATCCGCCGGCACTACGTCCCCGCCCCGAACTATGCGAAGGCGTTCCTGGAGCGGGCTGTGCCGCTCCAGGAGCCGATGCCCGTCACCCTCGCGCGCGAGCTGCAGCGCATGGTCGGCGTCCCGGTCACGGCGGACGACTTCGATCTGTCCCGGGTCCCCGACCACCTCAAGATCACGTTCCGGATCGTCGACGAGCGGCGCAAGAAGCTCGCGGAGGCCAAGGACCTGGAGGCGCTGAAGCTCCAGCTCAAGCCGGAGGCGCGCCAGGCCCTCTCGAAGGCCGCCGCGGCCGCCACGTCCGGGCCTGCCGGCCAGTCCCTGGAGCGCACCGGCCTCACGGACTGGACGATCGGCACGCTGTCCCGCGTCTTCGAGACGCGCAGGGCCGGCCAGCCGGTCAAGGCGTACCCGGCGCTCGTCGACGCCGGTGAGAGCGTGTCCGTACGCCTCTTCGACACCGAGGCCGAGCAGCAGCAGGCGATGTGGCAGGGCACGCGCAAGCTGATCCTGCTCAACATCCCGGTGAACCCTGCCAAGTTCGCCTCGGACAAGCTCACCAACCAGCAGAAGCTGGCCCTGTCCCGTAATCCGCACGGCTCGATCCAGGCGCTCTTCGACGACTGCGCCTCGGCCGCGGCGGACAAGCTGATCGCCGACCACGGCGGGCCGGCGTGGGACGAGGAGTCGTTCCGCAAGCTGTACGACAAGGTCCGCGCGGATCTCGTCGACGCGACGGTACGGACGGTGGACCAGGTCCAGCAGATCCTGGCCGCCTGGCAGGCCTGCGAGCGCCGCCTGAAGGCGACGAACAGCCTGGCCCTGGTCACCAACGTCCAGGACGTCCGCGAGCAGCTGGCGGCCCTCATGCCGCCCGGCTTCGTCACCAGGACCGGCCTGAGGCGGCTCCCGGACCTCATGCGCTATCTGGTCGCGGTGGACCGCCGCCTCCAGCAGATGCCGACGAACGTCCAGCGCGACACGACGCGCATGGAGAAGGTCCACGAGATGCAGGACGAGTACGCCTGGCTGCTGGAGCAGATGCCACAGGGCCGCCCGGTCCCGCGGGAGGTCCTGGACATCCGCTGGATGATCGAGGAGCTGCGGGTGAGCTACTTCGCGCACGCGCTGGGGACGGCGTACCCGGTCTCGGACAAGCGCATCGTGAAGGCGATCGACGCGGCGGCGCCGTAATGCGTCCGTCGCCTTGAGTGAGTTCGACCGGACCCTCTGAGCTGCTGTACAGTCTTGCTTCGCAGCGCACGGCAAGAAGCGCGGCGAAATCTGGTCCTGTGGAGCAGTTTGGAGTGCTCGCCACCCTGTCAAGGTGGAGGCCGCGGGTTCAAATCCCGTCAGGACCGCAGTGATACGAAGGCCCGCATCCGTCAAGGACGCGGGCCTTCGCCGTACGTGGAGACGGCCGCCCGAGGCCGCGCCCGCGGCGGAGCCGCAATCAGACACAGCAAATCCCGTCGGGACCGCCCGCCCCACACAACGCCCGCATCCGTCAAGGACGCGGGCCTTCGCCGTGCCCGCACCCCTCCCACGCGCCGGCCTTCCCCATCCGGGCGTCTTGACGGCGTCATCTGCCGCCGGTACCCAATCACTAAGAGGACGGCACACACCGGAGGTGACGTGCATGGCGGCGTCCGCAGCGAGGCAGCACGAGACCAGGGCGCTGTTGCGCGCCCATCTGAAGGCCGCAGCATCCGGCTACCGGCATCTCACCCGTCACTGCCCCATCTGCCATCGCCTCCAGCGGCTCGCCATGGAACCCTCCCCACCCGGCTCCGCCGAGGACGAAGGCCCCATCACCGAGTGACAGGTTCGGCTTTGGCAAGGGTTGTGCAATGTGACGGGAGTCACCGAACGGGTTTTCCGAACCGGTGAACTTACCCCCTCCCTACAACCAGCCAATTTAATATGTGCAATTGCACCACCCCCTGAGCACCTCCGCGCACCTCCGCCCACTCCCCGGGCCGGCCGCGCCCCGCCTTTCCCCAGGCACAAAAAAGATCGCGCTGGACCCGGCGGAGTCCAGCGCGATCGATGACGAAGTCCGTTGGGGCAGACGCCCGTCATGTGGAGCTATAGGCGGGCTTACCGGGATGGGGGTCCCGGAAATGCCCGATCAATGGGGTGTTCAGGCCTCGCTACGCTGCTGCGGAATACCCGCAAGCAGTGCGCGGACCTCTGCCTCGCGATACCGACGATGCCCACCGAGCGTGCGGATGGACGTGAGCTTGCCTGCCTTGGCCCAGCGGGTGACCGTCTTCGGGTCCACGCGGAACATCGTGGCAACCTCAGCCGGGGTCAGCAGCGGCTCGGCATCAGGGGTGCGAGCGGTCATGAGCGGCCTCCTCGGGAGAACCGAACCTTCTCGGTTCTTTCCTCTAAATTCTGCACCTTGACCCGCGTTGCCCGAAATGGCGGACGCGGGTCGAGTCGGTTATAGGACGAACGGCTTGTCCTCGGCACTACAACTACACCATCCGTCCAGCCACGTCGGCCAAACCGACGGAATTGCCCTCTGAGGTGTTCATCAGCGGCGGAAGTCCGATGGACCATGCCATAACGGACAGTTACGCCGCAGTGACGATCAGTCACAGAGCTACCAGGAGTCGCCAGACCCCCCATAGAGTGCAATGCCGAGTTTTCCGCCCTTAGTTGGACGGAAGGAGTCCTCCCCGGACTCCTTGTCCTATTTTGACACGAGGGTAGGTGATGGGCGCAAGGGCCCAGTAAGTGCCGTCCGTCACGCTTGAGACAAAGGCCCGGAACGGAACCTACGTCCTGGACCGATGGCCCCGATGATCCTCAATGCCCATCAGAAACGCTCAGTTCGCGAACTGAAGGTCCCTCACAGCCCGCCAGCGCTCCACCAGACGGGCGTACGCCTCGCCCGCGGCCTCGCCGTCCCCGGCCCGCAGCGCCTCGATCCCCGCGGCCAGATCCGCCGCCGAGCGGTCCTCGGCGAGCTGAGGTCCCGCAAGAGCGTGCACCAGGCCGCCGTAGTCGAGCTCGACCAGGGAGCGCGGATGGAACTCCTCCAGCCACCGCCCCACGTCCACCAGGCCCTCGGTCAGCTGTCCCTCGTCGATCGTCTCTCGCAGCGTCTTCAGCACGCGGGCCACCCGCCGCCTGGCCTGCACCATCGGCGTCCGGTAACGCAGCACGGGCGCCGCGGGCCCCGCCGGCTCGTACTCGCGCTCTTCGTCCGAGAAGAGCGCGAACCAGCGCACCGGCACCTGCCAGACCGACGTACGGATCCAGGGCCGCGCGTCCGGGTTGCGCTCGCGCCACTGCTCGTAGTCCGCGGCCGCCTGCCCGCGCACCACCGGCGGCAGCACCGCGTCGAGGAGCGCGGTGGGCAACAGCTCCGTCAGCTCCTCCAGGGCCAGCCAGCCGCGCAGCCTGGTGCGCCACGGGCAGACGCACACCACGCCGTCCACCTCCGTGACAAAGGCGTCGCCGCTCTCGTGGACCGGCACCGGGACCGGCGGGGTGGGCAGCAAGTCGGACAGCGAACGCCGCAGTTCGTCCTGTGCGGTGGGGGTGTGCTCCCGGCGGGCGTAGCGGGCCCAGTGGCCCCGCTCCGGCTCGGGAAAGGCCGCCAGCGGCTCGTACACCCGCAGGTAGGCCGCGTACGGGACGAGGACCGAGGACAGCGCTGGCATGCCGCGAATCCTTCCACGCCAGTACTCCGCCAGGGGGTGATCCTCAGCACTGCGTCGGATCTACGCACGCGTAGGACTTACTCTCGTGCCGAAACTTAAGGCTTCCCCACCCTTCCCCTGCCACAAGCGACGGGGAGACCCCAAGGAAGCCCTTCCACCGCCGCTTCGTACTTGGGAGTCACCACCGTGACCGATGTGACCGACGGCGTCCTGCACACCCTGTTCCGATCGGACCAGGGAGGCCACGAGCAAGTCGTGCTGTGCCAGGACCGCGCCTCTGGGCTGAAGGCCGTCATCGCCATCCACTCCACCGCCCTGGGCCCGGCCCTCGGCGGCACCCGCTTCTATCCGTACGCCACCGAGGAAGAGGCCGTCGCGGACGCGCTGAACCTGTCCCGGGGGATGTCGTACAAGAACGCCATGGCCGGTCTTGACCACGGCGGCGGCAAGGCCGTGATCATCGGCGACCCGGAGACGGTCAAGACCGAGGAGCTGCTGCTCGCCTACGGCCGCTTCGTGGACTCCCTCGGTGGCCGCTATGTGACGGCCTGCGACGTCGGCACGTACGTCGCGGACATGGACGTCGTGGCCCGCGAGACGCGCTGGGCCACCGGCCGCTCCCCCGAGAACGGCGGCGCCGGCGACTCGTCGGTCCTCACGGCCTACGGCGTCTTCCAGGGCATGCGGGCCTCGGCCCAGCACCTGTGGGGCGACCCGACGCTGCGCGGCCGCAAGGTCGGCATCGCGGGCGTCGGCAAGGTCGGCCACCACCTGGTCGAGCACCTGCTGCAGGACGGCGCCGAGGTCGTGATCACGGATGTGCGCGAGGAGTCCGTACGCCGGATTCTCGACAAGCACCCGCAGGTCACAGCGGTGGCGGACACGGACGCCCTGATCCGTACGGAGGGCCTGGACGTCTACGCCCCGTGCGCGCTCGGCGGCGCGCTGAACGACGACTCCGTGACCGTGCTCACCGCGAAGGTGGTGTGCGGCGCTGCCAACAACCAGCTCGCGCACCCGGGCGTCGAGAAGGACATCGCGGACCACGGGATCCTCTACGCCCCCGACTATGTGGTGAACGCCGGCGGAGTCATCCAGGTCGCCGACGAACTGCACGGCTTCGACTTCGACCGCTGCAAGGCGAAGGCGGCGAAGATCTTCGACACCACGCTGGCCATATTCGCACGTGCGAAGGAAGACGGGATTCCGCCGGCCGCGGCGGCGGACCGGATCGCCGAGCAGCGGATGGCGGAGGCCCGCGGCCACTGACCTGGCAGGCCCTGGCCCGCCGACTGGGAGAGAAGACTCACCCCGGTCGGCGGGTCGACTGCCGAGAAGAGGTTAAAATCGCAGTTGACCAGCGAGGACAGGGCTCCTCGCGGGTCCTGTGAAGTGGCGCGTCATGCGGGCGGCGTACCGTATGGCCGCGGAAGCAGGTACCGTTGAAGCCCTACGGACCGGTCTCTCCACGGAGAGCCCGTTCTGAATCATGAACGCGTGTCAAGACTCTGGGGCCGTCGAGCCCCGTCACCGAGGGGGTCGAGCCATGGGGCGCGGCCGGGCCAAGGCCAAGCAGACAAAGGTCGCCCGCCAGCTGAAGTACAACAGCGGCGGGACTGACCTGTCGCGTCTGGCCAACGAGCTGGGCGCTTCGACTTCGAGTCAGCCTCCGAACGGCGAGCCGTTCGAGGACGACGACGAGGAAGACGACCCGTACGCACAGTACGCGGATCTGTACAACGACGACGAGGACGAGGACGACGAGTCCGGTCCGTCGTCGCAGCGCCGCGGCGCTTGACGTTGCACTAGGCCGTTGCACTAGGCACACACCGACCCGGTCCGGGGCTCACCCCAGGACCGGGTTCTGTGCTGTTCAGCTTGCGACTGTGCCTAGTGTGAATACGTGCCCGTGAGGGTCGCGCCCGTGGCGCGGTCGCCACGGTCCGTGATCTCTCCCGCGACCCAGGCGTCGACGCCGCGGTCCGCGAGCGTGGTCAGCGCCGCGTCCACCGACTCCTCGGGGACGACGGCGATCATGCCCACGCCCATGTTGAGGGTCTTCTCAAGCTCGAGACGCTCGACCTGGCCGGCCTTGCCGACGAGGTCGAAGACCGCGCCGGGGGTCCAGGTCGAACGGTCGACGACCGCGTGCAGATTGTCCGGAATGACCCGGGCGAGGTTGTTGGCAAGACCGCCGCCGGTGATGTGGCTGAAAGCGTGCACCTCGGTGGTCCGGGTGAGCGCCAGGCAGTCCAGCGAGTAGATCTTGGTGGGCTCGAGCAGTTCCTCGCCGAGGGTGCGCCCGAACTCCTCCACCTGCTGGTCCAGCGCCATGTTCGCGCGGTCGAAGAGCACGTGCCGTACGAGCGAGTACCCGTTGGAGTGAAGCCCGGAGGACGCCATGGCGATGACCGCGTCACCCGTACGGATACGATCCGCGCCCAGCAGCCGGTCGGCCTCGACCACGCCCGTACCGGCGCCGGCGACGTCGAAGTCGTCCTCACCGAGGAGCCCGGGGTGCTCGGCGGTCTCGCCGCCGACCAGCGCACAGCCGGCCAGCACACAGCCCTCGGCGATGCCCTTGACGATGGCGGCGACGCGCTCAGGGTGGACCTTGCCGACGCAGATGTAGTCGGTCATGAAGAGCGGCTCGGCGCCGCAGACGACGAGGTCGTCGACGACCATGCCGACGAGGTCGTGGCCGATCGTGTCGTACACGCCCATCCGGCGGGCGAGGTCGACCTTCGTGCCGACGCCGTCCGTGGCCGAGGCGAGCAGCGGGCGCTCGTAACGCTTGAGGGCGGAGGCGTCGAAGAGACCGGCGAAGCCGCCGAGGCCGCCGAGGACCTCGGGGCGCTGCGTCTTCTTGACCCACTCCTTCATCAGCTCGACCGCGCGGTCACCCGCCTCGATGTCGACACCTGCGGACGCGTAGCTGGCACCGGTGGACTCAGCAGACATAGCCAAGAACTTTCGTGTCGTAAAACGGGGGCGTTACGGGCGACGGAGCGCGTCGGCGGCATCGGCGCCGCCCGCCAGCTCGGTCTCCAGAAGCTGCTTGCCGAGCAGCTCGGGATCGGGCAGATCCATCGGGTACTCGCCGTCGAAGCAGGCGCGGCAGAGATTCGGCTTGGCGATGGTGGTCGCCTCGATCATGCCGTCGAGAGAGATGTACGAGAGAGAGTCGGCGCCCAGCGAGGTGCCGATCTCCTCGATCGTCATGCCGTTGGCGATCAGCTCGGCGCGGGTCGCGAAGTCGATGCCGAAGAAGCAGGGCCACTTCACCGGCGGGGACGAGATCCGGATGTGGACCTCGGCGGCGCCGGCCTCGCGGAGCATCTTGACCAGGGCGCGCTGGGTGTTGCCGCGGACGATCGAGTCGTCGACGACGACCAGGCGCTTGCCCCGGATGACTTCCTTGAGGGGGTTCAGCTTGAGGCGGATGCCGAGCTGGCGGATGGTCTGGGAGGGCTGGATGAAGGTGCGGCCGACGTAGGCGTTCTTCACCAGACCGGAGCCGTAGGGGATTCCGCTGGCTTCGGCGTAGCCGATGGCGGCGGGGGTGCCGGACTCCGGCGTCGCTATCACCAGATCCGCGTCGACCGGGGCTTCCTTGGCGAGCCTGCGGCCCATCTCGACACGGGAGAGATAGACGTTCCGGCCGGCGATGTCGGTGTCGGGGCGAGCGAGGTAGACGTACTCGAAGACACAGCCCTTGGGCTTCGCTTCCGCGAAGCGGGAGGTGCGGATGCCGTTCTCGTCGATGGCGATGAGCTCGCCCGGCTCGATCTCGCGGACGAAGCTGGCGCCGCAGATGTCGAGCGCGGCGGACTCGCTCGCGACGACCCAGCCGCGTTCGAGGCGGCCGAGGACGAGGGGGCGGATGCCCTGCGGGTCGCGGGCGGCGTACAGGGTGCCCTCGTCCATGAAGACGAGCGAGAACGCGCCCCTGACGTCCGGGAGCACCTTGGCCGCGCCCGCTTCTATGGTGAGCGGCTTGCCGTCGTCGTCGACCTGGCCCGCGAGGAGCGCGGTGACCAGATCGGTGTCGTTGGTGGCGGCGACCTGGGTTGACCGGCCGTTCTCCTTGGGGAGGGCGGCGACCATCTCGGCGAGCTGGGCCGTGTTGACCAGGTTTCCGTTGTGGCCGAGCGCGATGGAGCCGTGGGCGGTGGCCCGGAAGGTCGGCTGTGCGTTCTCCCACACGGAGGCGCCCGTGGTCGAGTAGCGGGCGTGACCGACCGCGATGTGGCCCTGGAGCGAGCCGAGAGAAGTCTCGTCGAAGACCTGGGAAACCAGGCCCATGTCCTTGAATACGAGGATCTGGGAGCCGTTGCTCACCGCGATTCCCGCGGATTCCTGGCCTCGATGTTGGAGGGCGTACAGCCCAAAGTAAGTGAGCTTCGCGACCTCTTCGCCCGGAGCCCAGACACCGAAGACGCCGCAAGCGTCCTGGGGGCCTTTCTCACCGGGGAGCAGGTCGTGGTTGAGTCGTCCGTCACCACGTGGCACGGCACCGAGTGTAGGCGAGATCGACCACTGGTCCGAATTGGGGATGCGGGGAGGGGTCGGCGGGGGTGCGGGTGAGGGTGTCGGTGGGGGCTCGATCGTGGGCTGGGCCTGCGGGTCAGCGCCCGGAGGGGCGTCCGGACGGGCGTCCACACTGCGGGACGATCGTTGACAGGTACGCGCCCCTGAGACGGGCTGACCCCGTCCGATCACCCCGTCTGATCGCCCCGTCTGATCACTTACCCAGTCTGATCACTTCGCCGGCGCCGCCGTCGCGGCCAGTCCCTTGCCGTCCGCCGCGGTGAGGGACAGGCCGCGGTGGTGCAGTTTGTACGTCACCTTGCCGTCGAGGACCTTGAGCAGGTGGCTCTCCAGCGTCATCGCCGTACCCGTGCACACCTTCCGCGTCGTGGCCAGGCGGTCGAAGGTGATCGTGGCGCCGGAGATCTTCGCGGTGCTGGTGAAGGTGTTGCAGCCGAGGCTGCCGCGTACGGAACCGTCCTTGCCGAAGGTCAGATGCGCGTTCTTCTCCGTGCCGGGGGGCAGCGAGGAGGCGGTCTCGCCGGAGAGGAGGGAGTTCACGGTCCACTTGGTGCCGACCAGCGGCGCCGGGGGCTCGGAGGTGAGGGCGATGGAGTCGCCCTTCGCGGTGGTCAGCGTGAGCTTCTCGTCGGCGATCTTCGCCTTGAGCTTGCCGGAGAAGGCCGCCCGCAGCGCGTCCTCGAAGCCCTGGATGTCCTTGGCGCAGGCCATCTCGGTCATCTCGCCCGGGCCCACGGTGATCGTGTCACCGTCGACCTTGACGTCCGCACCGAAGTGGTTGCAGCCGTAGTTGCCCTGGGCGCGGCCCTTGCTGGTGATCTCGACGTGTGCGCCGGCCGGGGCCGCGGACTTCTTGCCGTCGACGGTCACGCTGTCGACGGACCAGTGGACGCCGGTGAGGGGCAGATCGGTCGTGACCGATCCGTCTCCGTCGCCGCCGGCACCGGATCCGGAACCCGATTCCGTGCCGCAGGCGGCGAGGGCGAGGAGGGCCAGGGCGGTGACAGGAATGCTCAACTGGTTACGCATACCGATGGGACGGAGGTGGCGGAGCCCTGGTTCCCCCCGTTCCCCCGGTTGCCGCGGCCGGAGCGCCGCCGTCAGCCCAGGATCGGGAGCAGGCCAGAAAGGTCGGCGCGCTCGCCGCTCGCGCTGACCTTCGCCGCGTCGACGGCCTCGGCCCATCCCGTACGCCCGGTGGCGAGGCGGATCCAGGTCAGCGGGTCGGTCTCGACGACATTGGGCGGGGTGCCACGGGTGTGCCGCGGTCCCTCGACGCACTGGACGACGGCGAACGGCGGCACCCGCACCTCGACCGACCCGCCGGGCGCCTTCACCGCGAGGGCGTCGGCGAGCAGGCGCGTGCAGGCCGCGAGCGCATTGCGGTCGTACGGGATGTCCAGCCCGGTCGCCGCGTTCAGATCGTCGGTGTGGACGATCAGCTCGACGGTCCGGGTGACCAGGAAGTCCTCGAGGCGCATCGCGCCGAACCGCATCGGCACCAGCCGGTTCTCGGAAGCGGACGGCAGCAGCTCTTCGAGCCGGGCCGCCGTACGCGCGAACAGCTCGCCGGGCTCGGAGGCCGCCGCGAAGGCCCTGGTGTCCTCGTCGACCTGCCCGGCGGCCGTGACCGTCGCGAACGGCCAGTCCAGCAGGGCGACGTCCGCCTTCTCCGGCTCGGGCAGGGTGAGATAGCGGGCTACGAGGCCGGCGACCAGGGCGATGTGCGCGGTCAGTTCGCGCACGGTCCAGTCGCCGAGGCGCGTGGGCAGCGCGAACTGCTCTGGTGTGAGGGTGTTTACCGCCTGCCGTACATGCCCGAACTGGGCGAGCACGGCGGCGCGGATGGTGGCGTGGTCGTAGTTGCGGGTGCGTTTCTTGGCCGGTGGCATGGAACCGACATTAAGGGTTGGGTACGACAGCGGCCGTGGTCACTTCGTGGCGAAGTCCGCGGGCCTGGGGAACTTCACATCCGTGCAGCCGCGGCGCTCGGTGACGTCGTCGACGTACGCACGCAGCAGCGCGCCCAGTTGCGTGCGGACGGCCTTCTCGTAGTGGTCGGCCACGGTCAGGGTGTGCACGGCCGGTACGCCCCGGCAGACGGCCGAGGCCCACCAGACGTTCGCCCGCGGATAGCCGCCGGCGGTGCCGGGTGCGAGGTGGCGCTGGGACTTGTAACCGGCCTCCGCGTACACGATTCTCGCCTCGTCCCCGAACCAGGAGTCCAGGGCGGCCCACCACGGGTCGAGACCGTGGAGCCCGTCGGCCTCCTCGCCGCTCTCCCGCGCGGCCCGCGCGGTGGCGGACGGGCTGAGCGCCAGCAGGCAGCGCTCGCTCCAGGCCTGCCCGGCTGCGGGGGTGGAAAGGGCCCGGTCGGGGAGGTGCCCGCGAGCGGAGGTGCGCAGCAGCCGCGGGTACCAGGCGCAGGTGCCGTCCGCCCGCGCGGCGGGGGCGAGGCGGCGGCCGGGTGCCGCCAGGGTGGCGTCGGGCGCTTCGGGCACCTTCGTCGCGCAGCCCAGCTTGTCGGCGGCCCTGCGCGCCGCGTGCACCGCGATGTCCGCGAGGCGCGCCCGGTCGCCGGTCGGCACGCCGTCGTACATCGCCGTCACATCGACGGTCAGAGAGGTCAGAGAGGTCAGAGAGGGCCCGGAGGTCCCCGAGGTCGAGCCGGCCTTCGAGGCCGGCTTCGAGCAGACCGCGTTGACCGAGACAGTGTCGTCGTCGAACGTGCCGAGGCGGCCGTCGCCAAGCGGCTGTTCGGGTGCGTAGTCCGCGGTGCTCGTGAGGTCGTCCGGCCGGTCGTCGTCGTAGCGGTCGCCGAAGGGCTCCTCCTCCCCCTTGCCGACGATGTTGCCGTATTCCTCGTTCGGCCGCGGAGTGAACGACAGGGCGAAGTATCCGTACCTGGTGCCGGGGTCGCCGACCCGGTAGATCTCGCACGAGCCCGGCACCGAGGGGTGCAGGTCGAAGCTGTCGCTGTGCGAACTGCCCACCTTGGCCCGGTCGATCCCGCCGCCCAGGTCCATGACCGCGGCCGGATCGGCCACGTCCCCACAGGCCTCCGCGATCGCCTTCTCGCCGGCCGCCCGGTCCCTGTTCTCGTCGTACTCCAGCCAGAAACCCCAGCAGGCCCCACCGATCCCCGCCACCGCCACCGCGCACAGCAGCCGGTTGACCGTATTGCGCAGACGGCTCCCGCGGTCCGGGAACAGCCGCGGGGCGCGGTCCGGAAAGGCGATGTGCGTGCCCGGATCGTCGGGCCAGCGCGGTATGTGCGAGTGATTCATGGACTCCCCCGTACGACGAGCCGGTGTCGGCCCGGCCGCCGAAGTTATCAGTCGGGCAGCACCGGCTCACCGGCGGTGAACGGCTCGCCGTTCCTCGGGACTCCGATGCCCCGCCACCGGAACGGGATGCCCCGCGCCGTGTCCAGGTCCGGCCCGTCCATCAACTGGAAGTGGACATGCGGCTCGGTGGAGTTGCCGGAGTTCCCGCAGCGGGCGAGCTGCTGTCCGGCCCGCACCCGGTCGCCTTCGCGGACGGCGAGCGAGCCGCGCTGGAGGTGCGCGTACATCGCGTATGTACCGTCCCCGAGGTCCAGCACGATGTGGTTGCCCGTGACACGCGTTGCGCCGCTCATCTCCCGTACGGCTGCCTCGATGAGCATCAGATAGACCAGCGCAGGAAGGGAGTTGCGGCTCAGATGGTCGCGCTGACCGTCGGTCGCGCGGACGACGGTGGCGTCGGCCACCGCGAGCAGCGGGGCCCCGAAGGCCGGGAAGTCACGGCTGCGGCGGACGACGGGCCACAGCCAGCGGAAGGCGGGACGGGAGGTGGGACGGGAACCGTCCTTCGCCTCCGGGGGCCCTACCGGTTCGGCCACGATGTCGATCGCGTACGTCTGTCCGTAGCCGTGCGTGCCATGGCTCGGGACCTTGTCCGCGGGGCTGTTCAGCGCTGACCAGCGGCCCGTCACCGGCGCGTCCACCTCGACGGCGGGCGGCCGCCCAGCCTGTTCAGCGCGGGCCTTGCGGCTCATCCCCAGGGCGATGGCAATCGCCAGGGCCGCCGGCAGCCAGACCCATGCCAGGGGCAGATCGGTGAGAGACGCGACGACGACCAGGGCGATGAAGGCCACGATGCAGCAGCGGTAGACGATCATGAACAGCTTACGGACGGACATACTCGTTCCCCCTTGGCGATGACGTCAGTGCGGGCGGGCAGCGGCCAGCACCACGAGCAGCGGCACCACCCGGGTGCCCGGCACCTCGTAGCGGCCGCGGCTCGGCGTGTGCAGCCAGCCCGCACCGGTCAGCTGGCGCAGATGGTGGTAGATCTGGCCTGTCGTGCCGAGCCCTTCGAGCTCGGTCAGGTCGGCAGCCGTACGCCGGCCACCGAGGATCTCCCGCAGCAGCCGCAGCCGTACGGCATTGCCGAGCGCCGCGAAGGACTCCGCGGTCTGCTCCCAGTCGGCGGCGAGCAGGCCGTCCGTGAGCGCGCCGTACTGCCACTCGTACCGCTCCTGCGTGGGCAGTCGTACGGACCCGGTGAACAGCACACCGCCGTCCGGCGCTTCGGCCCCGGCGAGCTGCTGTTTGAGGCCTTCCAGTGCCCAGAAGTCGCCGGCGCCCAGCTCCGGTGCCTCGGCCGGCCCCGCGCTCTCCAGCGCCGCGATCCGGCGCTCCAGCTCGGCGACGCGCTCCTCCAGATCCATGTTCTAAAGCTACGTAGTTACGTAATCTCGCGCAAGAGGGAAACGACTGAGCCCCCACCCCGAGAGGGGCAGGGGCTCAGCCGGCAGTGCGCCGATCCAGCAGACGGCCGGAGCAGCAGACGTCAGACCAGCAGACCGGGAATGGTCTCCTCGTGCGCCGTACGCAGCTCCCTCAGCGGGATGCTGAACTCGCCCTGGATCTCGACCTCTTCGCCGTCCACGACGCCGATCCGCGTCACCGGCAGCCCCCGCGCCCCGCACATGTCGTTGAAGCGGAGCTCCTCGCTGCGCGGCACCGAGACGACCGCGCGCCCCGCCGACTCGCTGAACAGGAACGTGAACGCGTCCAGCCCGTCGGGCACGATCAGCCGCGCGCCCGTCCCGCCGCGCAGGCACGACTCGACAACCGCCTGGATCAGACCGCCGTCCGACAGGTCGTGCGCCGCGTCGATCATGCCGTCGCGGGATGCGGAGATCAGGATCTCGCCGAGCAGCTTCTCGCGGTCCAGGTCCACGGCCGGCGGCAGTCCGCCGAGGTGGTCGTGGATCACCTGGGACCAGGCCGAGCCGCCGAACTCCTCACGCGTGTCGCCCAGCAGGTAGAGGAGCTGGCCCTCTTCCTTGAAGGCGATCGGCGTACGGCGGTTGACGTCGTCGATCACACCGAGTACCGCCACGACCGGCGTCGGGTGGATGGCGACCTCGCCGGTCTGGTTGTAGAGCGAGACATTGCCGCCCGTGACCGGGGTGCCCAGCTGGAGGCAGCCGTCCGCGAGACCGCGCGTGGCCTCCGCGAACTGCCACATGACGGCCGGGTCCTCGGGCGAGCCGAAGTTCAGGCAGTCCGAGATGGCGAGCGGCCTGGCGCCGGATGCGGCGACATTGCGGTACGCCTCCGCCAGCGCGAGCTGCGCGCCCGTGTACGGGTCGAGCTTCGCGTACCGGCCATTGCCGTCGGTCGCCATGGCCACGCCCAGGTTCGACTCCTCGTCGATCCGGACCATGCCCGCGTCCTCGGGCTGGGCCAGCACAGTGTTGCCCTGGACGAAACGGTCGTACTGGTCGGTGATCCAGGACTTCGACGCCTGGTTCGGCGAGGAGACCAGGGCGAGGACCTGCTCACGCAGCTCGTCGGAGCTCGCCGGCCGGGGAAGCTTGTTCGCGTCGTCGGCCTGGAGCGCGTCCTGCCACTCGGGACGGGCGTAGGGACGCTCGTACACCGGGCCCTCGTGGGCAACGGTCCGCGGCGGGACGTCGACGATCTGCTCGCCGTGCCAGAAGATCTCCAGACGCTCGCCCTCGGTCACCTCACCGATGACGGTGGCGATGACGTCCCACTTCTCGCAGATCTCCAGGAAGCGCTCGACCTTGTCGGGCTCGACGATCGCGCACATGCGCTCCTGCGACTCGCTCATGAGGATTTCCTCGGGCGAGAGGCTCGCGTCACGCAGCGGGACGGTGTCGAGCTCGACGCGCATACCGCCGGAGCCGGCGCTCGCCAGCTCGCTCGTCGCGCAGGACAGGCCCGCGCCGCCGAGGTCCTGGATGCCCGCGACCAGCTTCTCCTTGAAGATCTCGAGCGTGCACTCGATGAGGAGCTTCTCCTGGAAGGGGTCGCCGACCTGGACGGCGGGGCGCTTGGCGGGACCCGTCGAATCGAACGTCTCACTCGCCAGGACCGAGACGCCGCCGATGCCGTCGCCGCCCGTGCGGGCGCCGTACAGGATGACCTTGTTGCCGGGGCCCGAGGCCTGCGCGAGGTGGATGTCCTCGTGCTTCATCACGCCGATGCAGCCGGCGTTGACCAGCGGGTTGCCCTGGTAGCAGGAGTCGAAGACGACCTCGCCGCCGATGTTCGGCAGGCCGAGGCAGTTGCCGTAGCCGCCGATGCCCGCGACGACGCCCGGCAGGACGCGCTTGGTGTCGGGGTGGTCGGCAGCGCCGAAGCGCAGCGGGTCGACGACCGCGACCGGGCGGGCGCCCATGGCGAGGATGTCGCGGACGATGCCACCGACGCCGGTGGCCGCGCCCTGGTAGGGCTCGATGTACGACGGGTGGTTGTGCGACTCGACCTTGAAGGTGACCGCGTACCCCTGGCCGACGTCCACGACGCCCGCGTTCTCGCCGATGCCGACGAGCATCGCGTCGTTCTCCGGGACCTTCTCGCCGAACTGCCTGAGGTGGACCTTGCTGCTCTTGTACGAGCAGTGCTCGGACCACATCACGGAGTACATGGCGAGCTCGGCACCGGTGGGACGGCGGCCGAGGATCTCGTGGATGCGCTCGTACTCGTCCTGCTTGAGACCGAGTTCGGCCCAGGGCTGCTCGACGTCCGGGGTCTCGGTCGCGTGCTTGACCGTATCCAGGCTCATGCGTTGACCAGCTTCTTGAGGATCGAGGTGAAGAAACCGAGGCCGTCGGTGCGGCCCGTGCCGATCAGGGGCTCGACGGCGTGCTCCGGGTGCGGCATCAGGCCGACGACATTGCCCGCGGCGTTGGTGATGCCGGCGATGTCGCGCAGCGAACCGTTCGGGTTGAAGTCCAGATAGCGGAAGGCGACCCGGCCCTCGGCCTCCAGCTCGTCGAGCGTGCGCTCGTCGGCGACGTACCGCCCGTCCATGTTCTTGAGCGGGACCGAGATCTCCTGGCCGGCGGTGTAGTCCGCGGTCCAGGCCGTCTCGCTCGTCTCCACCCGCAGCTTCTGCTCACGGCAGATGAAGTGCAGGTGGTTGTTCTGGAGCATGGCGCCCGGCAGCAGATGCGACTCGGTGAGGATCTGGAAGCCGTTGCAGATCCCGAGAACCGGCATACCGGCCTTCGCCTGGTCGATGATCGTTTCCATCACCGGCGAGAACCGGGAGATGGCTCCGGCCCGCAGATAGTCGCCGTAGGAGAAACCTCCGGCGAGAACCACGGCGTCGACCTGCTTGAGGTCCTTGTCGCGGTGCCAGAGCGAGACCGGCTCGGCGCCCGCGAGACGTACGGCGCGCAGGCTGTCCCGGTCGTCGAGCGTGCCGGGGAATGTGACGACTCCGATACGAGAGGTCACGACTCCACCTTCACGACGAAGTCCTCGATGACGGTGTTGGCGAGGAACGTTTCGGCCATCTCATGGATGCGGGCGAGGGCGGCGTCGTCGACCGGCCCCTCCACCTCCAGCTCGAAGCGCTTTCCCTGACGTACGTCCGCGATTCCGTCGAATCCGAGACGGGGCAGTGCACGCTGTACTGCCTGTCCCTGGGGGTCGAGGATCTCGGGCTTGAGCATGACGTCGACTACGACGCGTGCCACGGGCACTCCCGGTGGTGTGTTGCGAGGGCGGTTCCCTCAGCGTACCCGCCCGAAAAATCTACGCGGGTAGATATCCGGAGAACGCGCAACCAAAATCCCGGGAAAATATCCCCCCACCCATTGCCCCGGACACGCGCATGTAATTGGCTGGGCTTCACAATGCGTCGCCTGTCGCTGTACAAAGGAATACAGAGGAAAGCAGCATTGCCCCTCAACATCCGCAAAGTCGGTATCGCCGCATGTCACAACAGCATGTCAAACCGGTGATACCGCAGGAAAGGACCGATATCCGTGGCTCAGCGAGTAGTGGTCACGCTCTCCGACGACATCGACGGCGGAGAAGCGGCGGAAACGGTCGCGTTCGCCGTGGACGGGAAGTCGTACGAGATCGACCTCAATCCCTCCAATGCAAAGAAACTGCGCAAGGCCCTGGCCCCGTACATGGCGGCCGGCCGGAAGCAGACATACGCCGGGAAGCGTGACAAGTCCCGCGTCACCTACCGGCACACCTCGCTCGAGCCCGCCCCGGCGGCCGTTCGGGCCTGGGCGCAGTCCAACAAGATGGACGTACCGGCCCGCGGCCGAATCCCCAAGCGGGTCTACGAGGCCTTCCGCCAAGCCAGTTGAGGGGCACGAGCGGATCCGGGTTGCGCTGCACCCCTGGCGGTCGGCTAGAGTCTGGAGCACGCCGAAGGGCGAGGCCGCAAGGCCCCGTCTCACGCAGCGTGCGGGTGTAGTTCAGTAGTAGAACATCCCCCTTCCAGGGGGAAGGCGCAGTGTGCAATTCCTGTCACCCGCTCTGCATCGCTTTACCGGCCACTGGTGTGGATCAGGTAGAGTGGTGGAAGCACCGCCCAGTGAGAGCTGAGCGAGGCAATGCGGACGTGGCTCAGTTGGTAGAGCATCACCTTGCCAAGGTGAGGGTCGCGAGTTCGAATCTCGTCGTCCGCTCAGAGAAGAAGGCCCTGGTCGATTCGACCGGGGCCTTCGTCGTATGCGCTGGACGGGTGCGAACCCCGATGACATTTGTCATCGGGGCCGGTGACAGCACGCACTGCCCGTCGCGCCTCGTCGGCGGAAGCCTTGAGTCATGACCAGCGACGAGTACGTGATCGAGGCGGAAGGGCTACGGCGGACCTACGCCGGTGGCTTCGAGGCAGTGACCGGGATCGCCTTCTCCGTGGCGCGCGGCGAGATCTTCGCCCTGCTCGGAACCAACGGCGCGGGCAAGACCTCCACGGTCGAGCTGCTGGAGGGCCTCGCCGCCCCCGACGACGGGCGGGTGCGGGTGCTCGGCCACGATCCCTTCCGCGAGCGCGCCGCCGTCCGGCCCCGGATCGGCGTGATGCTCCAGGAGGGCGGCTTCCCCTCCGACCTGACGGTCGCCGAGACCACCCGGATGTGGGCGGGGTGCACCAGCGGGGCACGCCCCACCGGGGAGGCGCTGAAACTGGTGGGGCTCGCGGAGCGCTCCGGCGTACGGGTCAAGCAGCTGTCCGGCGGTGAGCGGCGGCGGCTGGATCTGGCGCTGGCGCTGCTCGGGCGGCCCGAGGTGCTCTTCCTCGACGAGCCGACGGCCGGTCTTGACGCGGAGGGACGACGCGACACCTGGGAGTTGGTGCGTGCGCTGCGGGAGGACGGCACGACCGTGCTGCTGACCACGCATTATCTGGAGGAGGCCGAGTCGCTGGCCGACCGGCTGGCGATCATGCACCAGGGGCGGATCGTCACCACGGGAACGCCGGCCGAGGTGACGGCGGCCCGGCCCGCCCGCATCCGTTTCGTACTGCCCGAGGGGGTGGCGGCGGGGCAGCTGCCGCTCTCGCTGCGGGCCGCGGCGGCCGGCCGGCGGATCGAGATCCGTACGCACCACCTGCAGCACTCGCTCGGTGAACTGCTGCTGTGGGCAACGGAGTCGGACGTACGGCTGGAAGAGCTCGACGCCCGCTCGGCCTCGCTGGAAGAAGCCTTCCTCGACATCGCGCAGACTCAGACGGCGGGTGTGTGACATGACTGCGACGGCCGGACGACTGACCGCCCTCGGGCGGGCCGAACTGACTCTTCTCCTGCGGAACCGAACCGCTCTCAGCGTGGCACTGCTGATGCCCGGGGCGATGGTGGTGGCGGTGAAGTCGTCGCTGGACCAGATCGATCCCGTCAAGGCCGGGATGAGCGCCGCCGAGGCGGCGATGACCGGCGCGATCGGCATGGTGCTGATCCTGGTCGTCCATCTCAACCTCGTCTCGGCCTATGTGGCGCGGCGCGAGGAGCTGGTGCTCAAGCGGCTGCGTACGGGGGAAGTGCCGGACCGCGAGATCCTCGTCGGGACGGCGCTGCCCGCCGCCGGTCTCGCGCTCGCGCAGTGCGTACTGCTGGTGGTGGCGGGAGTCGCGTTCCTGCACCTGGGGGTGCCGGAGCGGCCCGAACTGCTGGTGCTGGGTGTGGCGCTGGGGACGGTGCTGCTGACCGCACTGGCGGCTGTGACATCCGCGGTGACCCAGACCGTGGAGAGCGCGCAGATCACCACCATGCCGATGTTCGTCATTTCTATGGCGGGCTCCGGCCTCTGCGTACCCCTGGAGGTGCTGCCGGAGAAGGTCGCATCGGTCTGCGAACTGCTGCCCCTGACCGGGGTGATGACGCTCGTACGGGCCGGATGGCTGGGCGGGGCCGAGCCCGGGGACCTGCTGGGTGCCGCCCTGACGACGCTGGCCTGGACCGCGATCTCGGTGTTTGCTGTTCAGCGGTGGTTCCGATGGGAGCCGCGCCGCTGACTGAGGGGGTGCCTGTGCGGGTGAAGGGCTGGAGCGGTCGCAGCGGGCTTGCCAAGGTGGACCTCTACACGCGCGGCACGGTCCATCTGATCGTGTGGGTGGGCGTCCTCGGGCTGACGCTGCTGCTGCTGGGCCAGCCCCTCCACGAGGACTGGCAGCTGGTCCTGGTAGGGACCGCCTCGGTGCTGGCCATCGCGGAGGGGGTGCTCTGCGGACGGCTCGCCCGGCACGCGATGGACGCCTATCTGGGGCAGGGGCAGGTGCCCCGGAGGCTGGTCTCAAGGGCGGCAGCGGTGACGGCCGGGACGACGGCCGCCGTGGTGGCGCTGGGGGCGACGGTCGATCTGACCGGGCTGCTGCCGACGATGCTGGCGGCGGCGCTGGCGCCCTTCCTGGCCGTCCACAGCCTGCTCATGAGCAACCGGACCACGGCTGTGATCCAGCTCGCGGTGCTGGCCGTGGTGTGCGGGATGGTTTCGCTGACCCGGCGCACGGCCGATGAGGTGGTGTTCGCCGTCGTGACCACCGGCTTCGTGAACGGGTGGATGGCCTTCACGGCCCGCTGGTCCATGTGGGTGCTGGCGGTGATGTGGGAGCTGCGAGAGGCGCGTGACGTACAGGCGCGGCTCGCGGTCGCGGAGGAGCGACTGCGCTTCGGCCGCGATCTGCACGACGTGATGGGCCGGAATCTCGCCGTGATCGCGCTGAAGAGCGAGCTCGCGGTGCAGCTGGCGCGGCGCGGGCGGCCTGAGGCGGTCGACCAGATGACCGAGGTCCAGCGCATCGCCCAGGAGTCGCAGCGAGAGGTGCGGGACGTGGTGCGCGGCTACCGGGAGGCGGATCTGAGCGTGGAACTGGAGGGTGCGTGGGGTGTCTTGGCGGCGGCCGGGATCACCTGCACGGTCCGGTCCGGGGACTCGGAGCTGCCGGTCGGCGTCCAGTCGGCGCTGGGCTGGGTGGTCCGGGAGGCCACGACGAACGTGCTGCGGCACGGGGACGCGCGGCGCTGCACGATATCGCTGCGCACCGCGGACGACACGGTGGTGCTGGTCGTCGAGAACGACGGGGCGGCCGAGGCGGCAGCCGGCACCCCGGGCTCGGGCCTGGCCGGCCTGCGGGAGCGGCTGTCCGCCGTGGACGGCACGCTGGAGGCGGGACCGGCGCGAGGCGGGCGGTTCCGCCTGACGGCCCGCGTTCCACTGGGACAGCGGACGGGACAGGACATGGAGGAGGCCGTGTGACCGTACGGGTACTGCTCGCCGATGACGAGCATCTGATCCGCGGCGCACTGGCCGCGCTGCTCGCGCTCGAGGACGATCTCGTGGTGGTCGCCGAGGCGGCCTCGGGCACCGAGGCCCTCGCCATGGCGCGGGCCCACCGGCCCGATGTCGCAGTCCTCGATCTTCAGATGCCCGCCCCGGACGGTGTGAGCGTGGCCACATCCCTCCGTGCCGAACTGCCCGAATGCAGGACGATGATCGTGACCAGCCACGGACGGCCCGGGCACCTGAAGAGAGCGCTGGCTGCGGGCGTGCGGGGCTTTGTCCCGAAGACGGTCAGCGCCCAGCGGCTGGCGGAGATCATCCGTACCGTGCACGCCGGAAACCGTTATGTGGACCCGGAGTTGGCGGCGGACGCGATCTCCGCGGGGGACTCGCCGCTGACCGCCCGCGAGGCGGAAGTGCTGGAACTGGCGGCGGACGGGGCACCGGTCGCGGAGATCGCGGAGCGGGCCTCGCTGTCCCAGGGGACCGTGCGGAACTACCTCTCTTCGGCCGCCTCCAAGCTGGGGGCCGAAAATCGGCACACGGCGGTACGTCTCGCACGGGAGCGAGGTTGGGTATAGTGGTCTCCGCGCTACGGCGCATGCGGACGTAGCTCAGTTGGTAGAGCGCAACCTTGCCAAGGTTGAGGTCGCCAGTTCGAACCTGGTCGTCCGCTCAGATTGAAGGCCCCGGTCACCTCGACCGGGGCCTTCTTCGTGTCTACGACCAGCCTTCGTGGCTACGACCAGCTTGTGCCGGTCAGCAGCTCGTACGCCTCGATGTACTTGGCGCGGGTCGCGTCGACGATCTCCTGCGGGAGGGCCGGCGGCGGCTGTTCGCTCCTGCGGTCCCAGCCGGAGGCGGGCGAGGTCAGCCAGTCGCGGACGTACTGCTTGTCGTACGAGGGCTGGGCACGGCCGGGCTCCCAGGTCGCGGCGGGCCAGAAACGAGAGGAGTCCGGGGTCAGCACCTCGTCGGCGATGACGAGCTCGTCGCCCTCGAAGCCGAATTCGAACTTGGTGTCCGCCAGGATGATGCCGCGGTCGCGGGCGATGTCGCGGGCCCGGCTGTAGACGGCGAGGGTGGTCTGGCGCAGCTGGGCGGCGGTCTCGGCGCCGGCCTGGCGGACCACTTCCTCGTAACTGACGTTCTCGTCGTGGTCGCCGACGGCCGCCTTGGTGGCGGGCGTGAAGATCGGGGCGGGGAGCTCGGAGCCGTCGGAGAGGCCCTCGGGCAGCGCGATCCCGCAGACGGTACGGGTCTCGTTGTACTCGGCGAGGCCCGAGCCGGTGAGGTAGCCGCGGGCGACGCACTCGACCGGGACCATGCGCAGGGACTTGCAGACGAGGGTGCGGCCCGCCCAGTCGGCGGGGGCACCGGCGGGCAGCTCGGTGGAGATCACATGGTTGGGGACGAGGTCCTCGAGGCGCTCGAACCACCACAGCGACAGCTGGGTGAGGACCCGGCCCTTGTCGGGGATCTCGGTGGGCAGCACCCAGTCGTAGGCGGAGATGCGGTCGCTTGCGACCATCACGAGGTCGCCCGCCTCGTTCTGGTACAGGTCGCGCACCTTGCCGGTGTGCAGATGTACCAGGCCCGGCACCTGAAGCGGCTCGGGCTTTTCGACGAATCCGGACACGGTTCCTCCCCGTGGTTGAACAAAAGGGGCGCCCCGAAGGGGCACAAGTAGGGCGGTGGTGGGAGACGGGCGGGCCAGTCGCCTCGATTCTCCCGTATGCGGGGAGGGCGGGCCCGGTCAGGGGGTCCTGGTCGGTCCTGTCGGTCCTAATCGCGTTTGCAGATGCGGTCGAGGAGGTTTGCCGTCGCCCGCTGGACGCGGGTCTCGACATGGCCGGGCCGGTCCAGCGCCGGGGACCAGGCGAACGTGCCGGACGCGAAGACCAGGGCGCCGGAGGGGGCGCGGTACAGCGATGTCTCCTGGTGGCGCACGGCTCCGTCGCTGTCCTGGTAAGGCGAGTGGGCCAGCAGGATCCGTCCCCGGTGCTCGGGGAGCGCGGTGCGCGGGAAGTAACGGTCGGCCTCGCCCGCGACCAGGCCGGGGAGTTCGTCGCCCTCGGCTGCGCCCGTCGCCTCCCAGAGCCAGTGGTCCGCGTTCCGTACGACAAGAGGGTGCGGCTCGGGCACCCTCCCCGCGTACTGGATGCCGAGCAGCTGCTGCTCGGCCCGGTCGATCTCGCGCCATAGGGCGGACTTTCCCGGGCTGCGGCGCTTGCGGCAGGTGAGCAGGCGGTCGTCGACGCCCGAGGGGGACGGGCCGAGCTCGACCTGCCAGTACATGGTGTTGGCAGAGAGGAAGACGAGCGAGGTGCCGTGGTCGCGGGCGAGTTCGGCGGTGCGGCGCATGGGGGCCGACCAGTACTCGTCGTGGCCGGGGAAGACCAGTCCGCGGTAGCGGGTGGGGTCGACGCGGCCGGCGTGGAGGTCTCGGGTGTCGGCGTAGGCGAGGTCGTAGCCGTACCGCTCTGCCCAGCGGATGAAGTCGTAGGCGTGGCCGACGTGGAGAGGCAGGCCCGCGCCGGCGTACGGGCGGTCGAAGGACACCGTCATCGCGGCGTCCTCCTCGCCGAGCAGGCGGCCCGTCTCGTCCCAGGCGTGGTAGAGGCTGGCGCCGGTGCGGCCGTCCTCCGGGTAGAGGTTGTACGCCTGCCAGGTGATGTCCGGGAGGAGCAGCAGGAGGTCGGCGGGGTGGCCGTCGCGGACGGTGAAGGGGATGTGGGAGCGGTAGCCGTCGGCGGTGGTGAGCACGGCGACGTAGGCGCCGATGGACCAGTAGGAAGGAATCTGCAGCCGCCAGGAGAGCCACCAGTGGTGGCAGGAGACCGTGCGCTGGGCAGTGAGCGGGGCCGGCTGGACGATGCCGGAGAGGCGAGGGCTGGTAGTGATCTTGGCAGCGCCGTCGCCCGCGTAGTGGCCGATGCGGTAGATGTCGACCGAGAACTGCTGGGGCGGGTCCACGGTGATGTGGAAGTCGATCGCCTCGCCGGGGGCGACGGCGCCGGTGGACGTGAAGCCCTTGATCTGACGGCGTACGTCATCGGCGGTACGCGGCCCGCCGGAGCGGCCGCCGGCCAGGGTGGGGTCGACGTACCAGGGGACGACCTGGCCGGTGTCGTCGAAGTAGTGCTCGCTGCCGCGGAGCCAGGGCAGGGGGCCCTGACCGAAAGGGTCTGTGACGGCGTGGGCGAGGGCGCCCGATTCCCATCGCCGGATCTGGTCTGCCCCCATGCTGCGCCCTCCCTCGATGCCCTGGGACAACTGTGATGCGCCGACTGTTCAGCGCCGGTCTACAGCACATCACATAACGCACTCACTCCGTCACCGTTCGTCGCGAATTGGCGCGAAGGGAACGCAGGGTTCCGGGGGCGGGGTGGCCTTGGGCCCGCCCGGGGGTGGCGGGGTCAGACCAGGCGGACCGGCTTTTCCGGGCGGACGCCGAGGGCGGAGAGCCAGGTGCGGAGCGGGGCCGCGTCCCCGTCCTCGGTCAGGCTCAGGACCCGGGCGGCCAGATCCGCGCGGCGTTCGCCGTTGATCAGCAGGGCCGGGCCGTCGAGCCAGTCGAGGCCGGGGGCCGCGCCCGCCGTGTCGACGGCGGCGCAGCACACCATCGCGGTGACATGGTCGGCGAGCAGCTCACGGCCGGTACGGGGCGGCTGCAAGGGAAAGAGGGGAAGCGGGTCCGCGCCCCAGCCGTTCAGGGCGTCCCCCGGGCTCTTGGGCACCGGCGGAGCCGCTGCCTCCTCCTCGCGGACGGCCTCCTCGCGGGCGACCTCCGCGCTGATCCCGGCCGCCAGGGTGTCGCCGGCCTCGGCGGTGTCGCCGGCCTCGGCGCTGTGGGCGGTGCCGGCGGTGTCGTCGGCCTCGGCGCTGTCGGCGGTGCCGGCGGTGCCGCCGGCCTCGGCGCTGTGGGCGGTCTTGGCAGCCTCACCACTGTGGGCGGTCTCGGTGCCCCGGCCGGACAGATGGTCCATCACCCGGGCGAGCGTCGGGCCGTTCGGGCCGGCCGACGGCGGCACGCCCAGGTCGTCGAGCACCCGGTGGAGACGGGCCGCTTCCGTACGCCACTTCCGGTCGACGACCTCTTCCGGGTACTGCTGCCAGTCCACCGGGGACCAGTCGGGGCCCGCCTCGGCCGGGCCGCCGTGGAAGAGGCGGGCGGCCAGCAGCGACGCGGCCTCGTCGACCGCGCCTGGTTCTTCCAGCAGGTCACAGGCGGGCCGCTCGCCCAGCCGGGAGGCGAAGCCCTCGGCCAGGCGGTCGCGGCGGGAGAGCTCGGTCAGCGCGGAGACGACGCCCGCGTCGAGCCGGGACGGCCAGCGGCCCATCCGCCAGGCGGGCAGCGCGACCCGGGTCAGCAGCCGGTCCCAGCCTGCGTAGGCGAGGCCGACCTGCTCCTGGGCGACGATCCGCAGGCCGTAATCCACAGCCTGTGCACGCTCGGACGCGGCGGCCGCGACACCCCGCTCCATCTCGGCTGCCTGCACCTGGCAGCTACGCAGCAGCAGTCGGGTTATCCCGCCGACGAAGCCGAGCGCCACCTTGCCTATCGGCCCCAGACCGGGGTCGGCGGCGACGGCGACCGCCGCGTCCAGACCCCGTACGAAACGGCGGGCCGCGGCTATGTCGGGGTGCGCGGAGGGAGAGGTCCCGGCGACGACCGGCGCCAGCACCGCCCGCAGCTCGGCGACCCGCATCCACCACAGGAACGGCGAGCCGATCACCAGCACGGGCGCCTCGGCGGTGCGACGCCGGCGCCCGCTTCGTATCGCATGGGCCGGGTGGGAACGGTCCTCGAGCCAGCTGTCGCAGTCCGGGGTGAGCGCCAGCGCGGACGGCGCGGGCACCTCGAGGCGCTCGGCCAGATCCCGCACCAGCCGGTACAGATCAGGGGCCGCCCGCTCCGAGAGCTCGACGGTCGGGCTGAGCGCCGGGCTCGCTCGTACGATCACGGCCGCGACCGCCGCGGCGAGCAGCAGCACGACCACCGCGAAGGCCGTCACGGCCAAGCGCGCGGCGTCCCAACTCTGGCCGCCTATACGCCCCGTGGCACCGCCGACGAGGAGCACGACGGCCACGGCCGCGGGCAGCAGCGCCACGGCCACTGCCCTGCTGCGGATGCGCAGCACGGCGAGAGCTCGGGAGCGCGCTGCCTGCGCGCCCATCGACTCACCGATACCGGTACCGGACACGGCCGGACCTCACCCCCTCTGCCCTGCGACGGTGTTGCTCACTCCCCCACTGTGGCACCCGTCACTGACATCGCAATGCCGGTGGGCCAAGTGCCGGAACGCCTGCGCCGCACCCTAGTTGGGGCTCCGACGGGCGTCATCCGGATGGCTCAGCCGTCACTCGATGGAATGGCTTTGGTCAAAGGTGATGACGGTTCTCAGGCGCTAGGGGTTCACTCCCCGGCGGCCTTGCGCGCGATGTCCGTACGGTGCTGGGAACCGTCCAGCCGGATCCGGGCCACGGCCTTGTACGCGCGCTCACGCGCCTGCGTCAGGTCTTTTCCGGTCGCGGTGACCGAGAGTACCCGCCCGCCGGCGCTCAAAATCGCGTCGCCGTCCCGCCTGGTCCCGGCATGCAGGACGTACGCATGGGGCGCATCCTTGGCCGCGACCTCGTCCAGGCCCTCGATCGGGTCGCCGGTGCGCGGGGTGTCCGGGTAGTTGTGCGAGGCGATGACCACGGTCACGGCGGCGTCATCACGCCACCGCAGCGGCGGCTCGAGGTCGAGGGTGCCCTGGGCGGCGTGGAGCAGCAGGCCCGCGAGCGGGGTCTGCAGACGGGCCAGGACCACCTGGGTCTCCGGGTCGCCGAAACGGGCGTTGAACTCGATGACCCGTACGCCGCGACTTGTGATCGCGAGGCCCGCGTACAGCAGCCCGGAGAAGGGCGTGCCGCGGCGGTGCAGTTCGTCGACGGTGGGCTGGAGGACGGTCGCCATGACCTCGTCGACCATCTTGGGGTCGGCCCACGGGAGGGGGGAGTACGCGCCCATGCCGCCGGTGTTGGGGCCCGCGTCGCCGTCGAGTGCGCGCTTGAAGTCCTGGGCGGGCGTAAGAGGGAGGACGGTCTGGCCGTCGGTGATGGCGAAGAGGGAGACCTCGGGGCCGTCGAGGAACTCCTCGATGACCACGCGTTCGCAGGCCAGCGCGTGCTCGCGGGCGGAGGCGAGGTCGTCGGTGACGACGACGCCCTTGCCGGCGGCGAGTCCGTCGTCCTTGACGACGTACGGAGCGCCGAAGGCGTCGAGGGCCTCGTCGATCTCCTCGGGCGTCGTACAGACATAGCTGCGGGCGGTGGGCACTTCGGCCGCCGCCATCACGTCCTTGGCGAAGGCCTTGGAGCCTTCCAGCTCGGCCGCCTCGCGGGAGGGGCCGAAGCAGGGGATGCCCGCGGCCCGTACGGCGTCGGCGACCCCGGCGACGAGTGGCGCCTCGGGGCCGACGACGACGAGTTCGGCCGCCAGCTCGGTGGCGAGCCGCGCCACGGCCGCGCCGTCCAGCGCGTCGACCGGGTGCAACTGGGCGACCTCGCCGATGCCGGCGTTTCCGGGCGCGCAGTGCAGAGCGGTGACGTCGGGGTCGAGGGAGAGAGAGCGGCACAGGGCGTGTTCGCGGGCGCCGCCGCCGATGACGAGGACCTTCACGGCAGCCAGCCTAACCGCCCGGGAGTGGCTGACCTGTACGGGCCTCCGAGGCGGCCTCCCCTACTCGTTCGTATATTCCTCCACGACCGTGGCGCCGAGCTCGCGCACGATCAGGTCGTGGCCGGAGAGCGCGGAGTCGACGAGGTCGGGGTCGTCCTCTTCCGGCACGTCGTCCTCGGGGGCGACCGGGGGCGGGGGCTGGGGAGTGTGCGGGGTGCGCGCGGGGGCGGCGCGCGAGGGCTCGGGGGCGGAGGCCTGTGGGGCCGGGGCGGACGGGGACGCCGGGGAGGACTGTGAGCTTTGAGGTGCCTGGGGGGCTGCCGGGGCGGGGCGGGGCGCTGGTGCGGGGGCCTGCGGGGCCGGGGCCGACGAGGGCCGGCCGCCGCCGTAGCCGCCGCCACCGCCGTATCCACCGCCGCCGGACGGGGGCTGCGTGCCGCCGCCGGGGCCGCCCACGCCGCCCGAGGGATCGATGATCGCCTCGACCTTCCACTGCACGTTGAACTGCTCGGCGAGCGCCTGCTTCAGCACTTCCTCGCTGCCGCTGCTCGTGAAGTTGTCGCGGGCGCCGGCATTGATGAAGCCGAGCTGGAGGGTGGTGCCGTCGAAGCCTGCGACCTGCGCGTTCTGACTGAGCAGGATCCAGGTGAAGCGGCGGCGGTTCTTCACGGCCTCCAGGATGTCCGGCCACATGTTCCGTACCTGTACGGCGCCCTGGGCCAGGCCGGCACTGGGCGCGGCGGGGGTGGGGGTGGGTGCCGGTGCCGGTGCCGGGGCGGTCGGGGCGGGTGGAGCGGGCTGGGCTGCGGAGGGGCGGCCGCCGCCCTGACCAGGGCTCGACGCCGTGGGCCAGCCGCCGGGACGCCGCCCGGCCTCGGACCCCGTTGCGGCCGCGGCGGGCCAGGCTCCGGGGCGCTGTCCGGCGGGCGGCTGCTCTGCCGGGGGAGCGACGGGCTCGGGCGCGGGGGTGGGCGCGGGTGCCTGGGCAGCCGGACGTGCGACGGCCGACCCGCCGCCCTGCGGTGCGGACGGTGCGGTTGGTACGGACGGTGCGTGCGGCACGGGCGCGTGGGCCTGGGCCTCGGGCCCGGGGACGTACCCCATCGCAGGCCCCGGACCCCCGGTCGAGAACGTCGCCCCCCGCTCCAGCCGGTCCAGCCTCGCCTGCACCGACCGCTCGTCGTCGAAGGCGGCGGGCAGCAGTACCCGCGCGCAGATCAGCTCCAGCTGCAGCCGCGGCGAGGTGGCGCCACGCATTTCCGTCAGCCCGGTATTCACCAGATCCGCGGCCCGGCTCAGCTCGGCAGCCCCGAGGACGGACGCCTGCGCCTGCATCCGCTCGACCACGTCGGCCGGGGCGTCGATGAGCCCCTTGTCCGCCGCGTCCGGCACGGCGGCCAGGATCACCAGGTCCCGCAGCCGCTCCAGCAGGTCGGCGACGAAGCGCCGCGGGTCGTTGCCGCCCTCGATCACCCGGTCCACGACCTCGAAGGCCGCGGCCCCGTCGCCCGCCGCGAAGGCGTCCACGACCGAGTCGAGCAACGACCCGTCCGTGTACCCGAGGAGGGCGGTGGCCATGGCGTACGTCACACCTTCCTCGGTCGCGCCCGCCAGCAGCTGGTCCATGACGGACATGGAGTCACGCACTGACCCCGCGCCCGCCCGTACGACGAGCGGCAGCACGCCGTCCGCGACCGGGATGTTCTCCTTGCCGCACACCTCGCCCAGGTACTCGCGCAGCGTCCCCGGGGGCACCAGCCGGAACGGATAGTGGTGCGTACGCGACCGGATCGTGCCGATGACCTTCTCCGGCTCGGTCGTCGCGAAGATGAACTTGAGGTGCTCCGGCGGCTCCTCGACCACCTTCAGCAGAGCGTTGAAGCCCTGCGGGGTGACCATGTGCGCCTCGTCGATGATGTAGATCTTGTACCGGCTGCTCGCCGGCCCGAAGAAGGCCTTCTCCCGAAGATCACGCGCATCGTCCACACCACCGTGCGAAGCGGCGTCGATCTCGATGACGTCGATCGACCCCGGCCCGTTTCTCGCGAGGTCGCGGCAGGACTGGCACTCGCCGCACGGCGTCGGCGTGGGCCCCTGCTCGCAGTTCAGACAGCGGGCGAGGATGCGCGCACTGGTCGTCTTGCCGCAACCGCGCGGCCCGCTGAACAGGTACGCGTGATTGACCCGGTTGTTCCGCAGGGCCTGCTGCAGCGGGTCAGTGACATGCTCCTGCCCGATGACCTCGGCGAACGACTCGGGGCGATAGCGGCGGTACAGCGCAAGGGACGACACGCCTACGAGGTTATCGGGGCCTACTGACAAGCGACGCCGCCCACCGATGTCTGCCCCTGCCGGGCGGGGCCGGGCCGGGCCGGGCAGCGTCCGCCGCCGCCGTCCGCAAACGCAAGCGCCCCTCACGCACCCGCCAGAGCCGACCTACCCTTGCTGCCTTCCGGCCCTGGGGGAGTTCAGTCAGATAGCGCCACGTGAGGGGCTCCGCACAGGGTACCTGATGGCAGGGGGTGGGAACGAGTTCGCTAGCACTCCTCAACGTCTTGTATTGTTTGCCGCGGAGGATTCGCCTAGTGGCCTAGGGCGCACGCTTGGAAAGCGTGTTGGGGGCAACCCCTCACGAGTTCGAATCTCGTATCCTCCGCCATTGCTCTCACCGGGCAATACGACGAAGGCCCCGACCGTCCGCGGTCGGGGCCTTCGTCGCTCTGCGTCTCAGTTTCTGTCTCAGGTCGGCCTTCGGCGGATTCGCAGGTGGCCCGATCGAGGGTCGATAGTCGACCCCGCCGGGGCGCGGAGCCATCCCCCCAGCCGATGCCCAGCTCTGGCCCTCGGTCCTCCCGGCCACGGACCAGCAGCGCCTTGATCACGCCGAGGTCCGCGTCGCCCGGCACGGTCAGGGCGACCAGAGGGAGCCCTGGGCTGAGGCTTTCTCCGCCCAGGCCGAATGGCGCGAACCTCGCCCTCGGCCACCCCCGTCCTGCAGGAAGGGCGCGTTCGCGACGCGAGCGGTGTAACTGCGCCGGATCGGCGTTGAGTCGCCTGTGATTCCCGAGCTCAGAGCGCGCGTGGATCACCAGGGCTTCGACGCGTCGCCGTCGGCGGTGAGGCCGTATCGCAGCAGGTTCTCCCAATCGGGGTCCCACCGCTTGCGCAGCTCCGCCAGCCGGGTCAGCGCTTCGCCGTATCCCGCATCAGCAGCGGCACGGTATAGACGGTCGGCGTCCTGGAACTTTCCTCTTCCGGCGCGCAGTTGGGCGAGATCGGAGAACGCCTCCACGTCACCAGCGTGCGCCGCCCTCCGGGCGAACTCGTCCGCCGCCTCGTGGTCCTCGGCCTCTTCCTTCAGACGGGCCAGCTCGCCCAGCACCCGGGTCTCCCCCAGGTCGGCCGCGAGACGGTACAGACGCTCCGCGTCCTGAGTCCTTCCGGCCACCTCCCGTAGTTGGGCCAGTTCGGCCAGCACCTGACTGCCTCCTGCCGAGGCCAGGCGTTCGGCCCCTTCACAGTCGCCGCTCGTCTCTCTCCGAAGAACGAACTCATTGAGCGCGAGGCTGTGGCCGGCAAGAGCCGCACGGAGCACGAGATGTTCGGCGCCCTTCTTGTCCCCGGCCTCTTCACGCAACCGGGCGAGCAGTACGAGCGCTCCTGTGTTGCCCGCACGCTGAGCGGTGTCCGCCAGGCGCTCTGCGCCGTGACGGTCACGAGTCTTCTCCCGCAGCCACACCAACTCGAGCAGGGCGAAGGTACTGCCCGCATCAGCGGCGCTGCAGGCCATGCGTTCAGCCTCCTCACTGGCCCCGGCCTCCTCCCGCAGCAGAGCCAGGGCGGCCAGCGCATCGGTACTGCCCTTATCGGCCGCGGCACGGTACAGACGCAGCGCTCCCTCCCCGTCGCCCGCCTTCTCCCGCAGGCGAGCCAGCTCGGTCAGGGCAATCGTGCTGCCCTGGCGCACAGCCGAACGAAGCAGTCGTTCCGCCCCGTTGCTGTCTCCCGCCCTCCTCCGCAGGCGAGCCCGCTCGGTCAGGGCGAACCTGCTGCCTGAACCGGCAGCGAGGTCCAGAAGACGTTCCGCACTCTCGCTGTCGCCGGCCCGCTGCCTCATCCGGGCCAGCCTGACCGCCGGGCGGACCTTGCCCCGCGCGACGGCGGCCTGTACCAGGCGCTCGGCACCCTCGCCGTCGCCTGACTTCTCCCGCATGCGCACCAGTTCCGACACGGCGTATGTGCTGCCCGCTCGAGTCAGAGCCGTGAAGGCAAGTTCCTCCGCTCCTTCTTGGTTTCCCGCGCCTTCCCTGGACCGGGCCAGCTCAGCAAACGTCCTGATCTCCCCTATGGCAGCGGCGGCGCGCATCAGGCGCTCCGCACTCTCCTCGTCGCCGGACTCCTGCCGCAGCCGAGCCAGCCGCGTCAGGGGGGTGGTGTCGCCCTGGTTGGCGGCCGCGTTGGCCAGTTCCTCGGCTTCCCCCACCTCCCCTGTGATTTCCCGCAGCCGGACGAGCCCCCATCGCGCCTGGCGATCGGCCTTCAAGGCGGCCTCGTAGAGCTCCTTTGCCTTGGCGATGTCTCCCGCGCCTTCGCGGAGCCGGGCCAGGTCGGGCTGCACGTCGGTGTTTCCGTCCTGGAGCGCCACCTCGTAGAGACCCACGGCAGCACGCAGCCGCCCACGGGCCTCCGCCGCCTGCGCCAGCGTGGCGCGGTCCTCGTTGCCGTGGCAGTGACGGGCGGCTGCCTCCCAGAAGGAGGCCCCCGGGCACAGCAGCCGACGCTCCACGCGGCCCTGCTGTTCCAGATAGTCGGCGAGCCGGTACGCCGTCCCGCCGACGTCGTTGCTCCTGCGCGGAATCCTTGTCAGCGGCCCCGGAACCCCGTGGCACGGCGTGGCGCAGTACGCCAGAGCCGCATCCAGCCAGTCGTCTCCGAGGCAGCCGAGTTCATGGTCCGTGAGGTAGCCCTCGGCAGCCTCGGCGAGGAGCGCATGGGGCATCGCGGGGCCATGTCCGAGTCGTCGGTAGTCCATGGCCGCATGGATCAGCGCTGCCGCGCCGGGGGGCGCGCAACGATAGCGGGTCATGAGCCTCGGGACGCCGGCGAGGAACTGTGTGATCTCCCCATCGGTGGCGCCGGCCAGGGCACTTGCCAGTCGTGGGTCGCCGCCCGCCTCCCGACGTGCCTGGCACATGTCGCTGTCGGTAAACGCCTTGGGCACCAGGATGTACCGGCCAACCCCTGTGAGGAGTTTGCGCTGCTGTTCGAACCGGTCGTCGAAGCCCGTGGCGGAGGGGACCGTCAGAGGATCCCAGAATCGCGGCCAGATGGTGGCGAGGACCAGTAGAGGGCTGCGCCGTCGGTCACCGAGAGCCGTGCGCAGTCCAGCGGTGATGCGTTCGGCGGCCTTCGCGTCCGGGGCGAGGAGGTAGTGCTGGGCTTCATTGAGCCAGATCACGGTTCGTGGGCCGGCTTCCGCGATGTGAACAAGCGCGGCATCGGGGCGAGTCGGATCGTAGGGGTGCCACACACGCCATCCTTCAGGGAGTCGGCGTAACGCCTCCCAGCAGGCCCTGGTCTTCCCCGTCGAGGACTCCCCGACCAACGTGACAAGGAGGCTCTCGCCACCTGCCGCCCGGTCCACGACCTCGCTCAGCGCGAAATCGTGATCCCGCTCGACGTAGCGGGGCAGCGTGGGCAGCGACTCCTGACCGGGCACGGTGATGGCCCGGTGTACCTCCAGGGCGAACGGATCGAGGTCCTTCACCGGGGTCCCCAGAGGCTGTGCGAGCCGGGCGGCGACCCACATGTTCTTGACCCGGGTCTCCACCTCGCTTGCGTCCTTGCCCGCTTCGCGTGCCAGCAGCACGGCTACGGAGACGACGTCTTCCTGTCCCGCCAACAGTTCCTCTGAGCCGATGATCCGGTGGACCGTTGCCTTCGAAGGGCTGCCGCGGAACGTGTCGTCGTTCTCGATCTCACTCGCTATGTGCTGCACGGGCGGTGTCCCGGCCTCCACATAGAGCTGGTACACGTAGTCCTTCAAGTCACGCAGCGCCGCCGGGGTCACGGCCCGGGGCTGCGGGATGCACCGCTGGCTGCCCTGCCGCGGACTACTCCTGTGACCGGTCATCGAAGCATCCTTGCGTATCGGAACCGACGCCACACGCAAGGTGACGGATTGCCAAGGGCGCAGGGCATTCGTCGTCCGCGCCTTCGTTGCTGTACGGGAGCGGGGGGCGCGTCAGGGCATGTGCCAAGGCGTTTCGAGTTCGCTTGCTCACGGCAGCAGCATCCTCAAGGCCTCGCTGGTGGCCGCTCCCGCGACGGCGGAAACGAGGCTGCCCAGGATGATTCCCATCAGGGTCAGTCGCTCGCGACGGCTCAGTGGTCGTCGGGGCATGACAGGTCTCCCGTCTCGGTGCGTTCGACCGGCAGGTGGCCGGCCCGACACACCCACACTCCCGGACGGGAAAGCGCCGTGGACGAGTTGAGACGAGGCGGCGGCAGCTCGTCCCGTTCGCCCAGGTGAGGTGTGTGGGCGCGGGGCCGTCCCCGGTGAAGGCGAGACGAGTCGCGCGGCAGGGCCGGGTGAGGCGAACCGCGGGGGCGGCCCACGCACCGCGGGACAATCGGACGTCCTGCGCCGGCACTTCACCGGGCGTCCCTCGCGGGTGATCCGTACGCCTGACGAAGCCGCGGCCTTCGAGACGTACGCCGTCGTCGGCCTGCCCGCGAGCGTCGAACGGTTCCCGGCGATTCCTGCCTGCTCGGGCTCGTCGACGAACTGCGTTCGGTCAGCCCGCGTTTCGCGGAACTGTGGGCGCGCACTGACGTCGCCGCGAGCACCTCGCGGCTCAAGACGGTTGAGCATCCCGAGGCCGGGCGGCTGACGCTCGACTGCGATGTGCTGGAGGCCGCGGGTTCGACGCTGCGCCTGGTCGTCTACACCGCCGCGCCGGGCGCACCCGACCACCAGGCCCTGGAGCTGCTCGCCGCCGTGGGCTCGCAGATGTTCGGGTGACGCGCGTGCCCGACGATGCACGCCGGCACTTCTGCGATACCCGTCGCGCCTTCCCCCTCGCATCCGCGCATAAAACCCCTCCGCGAAATGCATGGACCCCGGAACTGGAGGTTCCGGGGTCCTGGCCAACCCTATTGGTATTCAGATGCACCGGTGGGTCGAGTAATACTCCCGGCCATAACACCTTGTCGCGAAAGTCGCTGTCAGATGCCCGCGGTCTGCACCGTGACGAGGCTGGAGAGCTGCGAAACGGGCAGGGCGGGCGCGAGGGACTGGACAGTCCCGACGACGTCGCCGACGCTCACGGAGGCGCCGCGGCCGGCAACATCGGCACCGGCGCTGGCCATACCACCGGAAATGTTGTCCAGCTCGCTGTCGGAAATCTCGCCGGTCTCGACCTGAGGGGTGAAGTCCTTACGCATGACTTTCCCTTCCTTTCAATGCTCTGGGGTTCCTGAAGTGACGCCGGCCCGGTTACGGAAAAGCAAAGGCCGGGTGAACGGTCGCCTTGTGCCCGAAACCGGGCACCAATAATTAGACTCCCGCACCCCGCAGATGCAATCACGCCAACGGACCGCCGGGCAACTTACTGTCCGGTCTTTTCCGGGTGCACACTTCGTCACCACAACATGCCTCTGAAGTGCAGTTTCGAACGCCAGTCGGTGACGAACCCCATCGCATGGAATCTACTGGTCAACACTCACGGAAAAGCCCTGCACACGACCCCGGCTGGGCATATCTGCATTTACGGTTCGACGGATACCCAGTGAGGGGAGATGGCGCGAGATGTCCGCATCTTCTGCTTATGGATGTACAGGTGAACCGAAAACGGCATTTAGCCGTGAGGCTCCCTGGGGCATATGCCGCCCCACTCCCGGTGGACAGCAAAGAGGAAATGACTCTGTCACGCGGAAAACGCCCCCCGACGATGCACTGTCGCAAAAGAAGGAATTTCGACAGGCTTCCGGTGCCGGTTTCTACCGGATTACGTGCCTGTCCTGACCGGGTGTGACATGCCGCCTTTGGCGCAATGGGTGTATTCGGCCGGTTGGCGGTGCCAGGCTGTAGACAGCCGCCAGGAGGTCCCCGACCAGCGGGACGAAGGGATACAGGCAGAGACAATGGAGGGTGAGCGAGAGCCGAGCAAGGTCGAGGTGGACCGATCGGAGGGATTCGGTGAGCGGTTGCTGGGTGTGCTGCTGGACCGGGCTCACGAGATGCCGCCACAGCTGATTGCCCCGCTCGTCGCCGAAGAGGTGGCCAGGATCGGTGGCCGGGACCTCTCCATCCTCCTGCAGGACTACGAGCAAATGTTCCTGGTGCCGCTGCCGGGCCGACGGCTGACGGTCGGTGACCCCGAACCGATCGAGGACTCCTCCGCCGGAACGGCGTTCCTGAACCGCACAACCGTAGAGGTGCCACAGGACGGCAGTGTGCGGATGTATCTGCCGCTGCTGGACGGCAGTGCCCAGATCGGGGTCATGGTCGTCACCCTGGACAGCGTCGACGACGACGACCGGCGGCTGCTGCGCAGGCTCGCCGGTCTGGTCGCCGACATGATCGTCACCAAGGACGCCTACACGGACGAGTTCTTCCAGGCCCGCCGCCGCGCCCCGATGAACGTGGCCGCCGAGATCCAGTGGTCACTGCTGCCCCCGCTGTCGATGACCGTCCCGCAGGTCGAGGTGGCCGGAATTCTGGAACCCGCCTACGACGTGGCCGGCGACAGCTTCGACTACGCCCTCAACGGCGACATCCTGCACGTGGCCATGATCGACGCGATGGGCCACTCTCTGGGCGCCGCGACCATGGCGACCGTGGCCATCGGCGCCTATCGCCACACCCGACGCGCCAACACCGATCTGTCCCAGGTGTACGAGTTCATGGACAGAGCCATCAACGAGCAGTTCGGGCCTGACCACTTCGTCACCGCGCAGATGATGTGCCTGAACATCGCGACGGGCCATCTGCAATGGGTCAACGCCGGCCACCCGGCCCCACTGCTGATCCGCGACCGCGCCGTGGTGGACCGGCTGGAGAGCCCGACCACGTTGCCGGTCGGCTTCGGCGGTGAGCAGCCGCTAGTCAGCGAGCGGATGCTGGAACTCGGGGACCGGGTGCTGTGCTTCACCGACGGCCTGGTCGAGGAGCACCAAGCCGGCGGGGAACAGTTCGGTGAGGAACAGCTGATCGAGTTCACCAACCGCGTCGTCCGTGACCACGGTCCGGTGCGGACGGTGGTGCGCGCGCTGTCCCACGCGCTGAAACTGGAACGAGGCGGCATCACCACCGACGACGCGACCATCTTCCTCATCGAGTGGCGCGGCGGCGACGCCGATCATCTCGCCATCCTCGATTGAGCGGCTGCGGCAGGACAAATACGGAAATGATGTGCTCGGAGCAGTAGGCTTGACTCTGGGTTGGTGCACTCTCACGTGCAACCGCCCGGAAGGGCGGCCCCGGCGTGTATACGCCGGGGCCGTTGTTCGGGCCGACACCACGGCAGACGCCGTACTCGCCTTCGGGGCAAGCTCGGAGGGACATCCGACCGGTGCACGCTCAGGAAGGAGAGTGCATGATCCAGGCAGCCGACATCCGCGAGTGGCGCAATCACGATGTCGTCGACCCGAAGGGGCACAAGATCGGCGTGCTCGAAGCGATCTACGTGGACACCACCACCGACGAACCGGCCATGGCCACCGTCCGGACCGGGCTACTCAGCCGCCAGCGGCTGGTCTTCGTACCCCTCGACGAGGCAATCCTCGGGCCCGGCTACATCAGGGTCGCCTACGCCAGGGGACTGGTGAGGAAGGCCCCTTCGATCGGCACGGACGACGTACTGCCCGCCGAGCAGGAGGAGTCGATCTTCCAGCACTACGGCCTGCCCTACCGGCAGGGCGCCAACGGCGAACGGCAACTCGCGCGGCGCTGACCGCCCGTGCTCAGTACAACCAGCACAGCTCAGCTCAGCACAGAGGAGGTGTTCGGGTGATGGTGCTCTTCCTGCTTCTCGTCCTGGTGGCCGTCGTACTGGGAATTATCGGTGTGGCAGCAGAGGGCCTGGGCTATCTGTTGATCATCGGCATCGTGCTCCTGGTGGCCGATGTGGCGTTCATTGCCGTGCAGTGGTCCCGGCGCGCCGGGCGGCGTCCCATCCGCTGACGGGGCTCCCGCAAGGCCTTCAACCCGCTGCTCGGCATCTGTCCGGCGGGGGTTGGCCAGGAGTACCTTGGAGTTACCGAGAACATTTCGCATACGAGCCTTCACGTTCGTGTCGTTCCCGGCGATTCACAACACCGGGCCGGTCCCGACCGGCCCGGAGCGGGGTCTGCGTCATGACCGCGACCATTTTTGATAAGCCCGCGGTCGAAGAGCGGGCCTCTTCTTCGTTGCCGCTGCGACTCACGCTGGCGCCGGCCGGCACCGCTCCGACTCTGATCGACGGTGCGTGGTGGCCCCGCTCCCGCGACCTGACCGCTGAACTTCCCGCGCTCACAGCCGTACTGGACCCGCTGTGGGGGCGGATCACTCGCGTCACGGTGAACCCCACCTTCTGGCCGGTCATCCCGCGCCGGGTGCCCGTCGCCGGGCATCTGGTGCACGTGGGCTGGTTCAAGGCCGAGCAGGACCCCCACAAACTGCTGCTGCTCTCCTATACCGCCGGCCGCTGGGACCTGCTCGTGATCCCACCGGAGACCAGCCCCGACACAGCTGCCCGGCTCATGACCGCCGCCGCCGACCCGTTGCGCGTCCTGACCGCGAGCGGCCTGATCCAGGAGGCAGAGTTCTTCCGGATCGCGGCCGAGGCCGACTGGGACTCGACCCGGGAGCGGGTCTGGGACTCCGAAGGCGGCCATGGAGCAGGCCGCCGGATCTCACGATCACCCGCCCAGGCAGTCACTGCCGCCCAGGCAGTCACCGCACAGATACCGGATCCGACGGAAGGCAAGTGAGGATCATGGGCACCTTCGTCACCATCCTCGTGATCACGGCGATGATCGCTCTGGGCGCGCTCGCGATCCACATGCTCAACGCCCAGCACAGCGAACGCATCGCCGATGGTGTCGGCGGCTTCGGACGGCTGTGGCCACGACGTCGCGCCCGGAAGTGAGCCACCATGCGCAGTCGGCCCTTGCCGAAGGGCCCTCCGAGCGGCAGCAACCCATGACTGCCGATTCCAGCACCCCGACTTCCGGCACCCCGACTCCTCTCCTGCTCCTCGCGGACACAAGCGATCAGCCGATAACTCCCGGCGCGGCCGTGCTGAGAATGGAGACAACCTCCAGCCGGGTGGGGCTTTTCGACGGCGCGTGGTGGCCACGTTCCCGCGCCATCGAAACCCAACTGCCCGGCCTGATCGTCGCCCTGACCACCCGACTGGGACCCATCGCACGCGTCGGCCTGGACGCAAGCGCCTGGGACCACGCTCCCGGCCACTTGGTCATCGACGACCGCACAGTCCGTATCGACTGGTCAGCCGTCGACGACCACACCATGATCATCACTCGCGGGCCTCAGGACCACTTCTCCTTCCTGGTGATCCCGCCACACGCCGACGCCCACGCCGCCCATGCCGCGATGACCATGGCGGTCCAGGACGACAACTGCACGTCAGCGGAGCAGATACTCCTCTTGACTGCCATGTAGACAGAACGTTCTGTCTACATGGCAGAACTCCCCTGTCCGTCAGCTGTCAAGCCAGAGGAGACAGACCGGTCTGTTAGCGTGGGAGGCATGTCCGCTCAGTCCACCCCACCCGCCCCCGCTTCCAGGTCATCCGCCCGTACTCGCCTCGTCACGGCTGCGGCGGACATGTTCTACGCGGAGGGCATTCACTCCGTGGGCGTCGACCGCCTCATCGCCGCCGCCGGGGTGACCAAAGCGACGTTCTACCGGCACTTTCCCTCCAAGGAAGACCTGGTCGTCGAGTACCTCCGCCTGCGGGACACGGAGATCCGGTCCCAGGTCGAGCACACGACCGCGAAGGCCCCGGACCCCCGCGAGGCATTTGCCGCCGTGGTCGAGTGGCTGGCCGATGAAGTGTGCGGTGCCGGATTCCGCGGCTGCCCCTTCATCAACGCCGCAGCCGAGTACCCCGACCCGGCCCACCCGGTCAGGCTCCTGATCACCGAGCACCGCACCTGGTTCCGCGGGGCGGTCGCCGACCTGCTGCGTGCCGTCGGCCACCCCGACCCCGTACCGGCCGCGGCGTCTCTCCTGCTGCTGCGAGACGGCGCGATGGTCGGCGGCTACCTCGACGGAGACGAGGTCCGGGACACCATGATCCGCACAGCCGACGAGCTGCTCAAGGACGCCGACGGCTGAACCATGGCACCAGCGGGGCCCGGCTGCACCCCACCCCGCCATGACCAAGGGTTATGGCTGCGGTAGAAAGCAAGTCTTGGACGTATGGGCGGGGTGCGGCGCAGAGTCGTGGCATCAATCAGGCCGTACGCAGCGGAGAGCGGCGGCCGCACCGCAGCTGAGGGACGCGCCATGACCACCATCGCGACTGCCAAGGACACCCTCGACGGGCGGCGGCTGATCGTCGTCGGCGCCGGCTCGCACGTCGGGAGGCAGCTCGCCGAGGCCGCATCGGCAGCGGGAGCCGAGCTGGTCCTGGCCGGGCCCGATGCGGGGAAGCTGGAGAAGACGGCGGCCGGTCTTGCCGGGCCGGCGCGGATACAGCCGGTCGATCTGGCCGACGAGGACTCGATCACCGCCCTCACCGCGCAGGCGGGCGCCTTCGACCATCTGGTCTCCACGGCGGCGATGCCCGCCAACGGTCCGGTCGCCACGCTTGAACTCGCCGCAGTGCAGCGCGCGTTCGCGGCCAAGGTGATCGGTCCGCTGCTGCTCGCCAAGCATCTGGCGGGGCAGGTGAACGAGGGCGGCTCCTTCACCTTCTTCTCCTGCGTGGCCGCCTGGCGGCCCGCCCCGGAGCGGGTGGTGATGGCCACGACCAATGGCGCACTGTCCTTTCTGGTCGAGGCGCTCGCGGTGGAGCTCGCGCCGGTCCGGGTCAATGCCGTATCGCCCGGCATCGTCGACTCGGGGGCCTGGGACGGCCTCGGCGAACGCAAGGAGGAGTTTCTGCGGGGCATCGCGGAGCGCAATCCGGCGCGGCGGGTCGGCACCCCCGACGATCTGGTCCAGGCCGTGCTGTACGCGATCGCCAATCCCTTCGTCAGCACCGTTCTGCACGTCGACGGCGGCGGCCGGCTCGCCTGACGCTCATACCTCCCTCTGCCGACGGGGGCCCGCCGGCAGAGGTCCGTGCCTACTCCACGCGCGGGGAACTCGCGTTCCAGTCCGCGCACAGCGCCCAGATCACGAAGATGCCGATCGCGATGCCGATGAGCCCCCAGAGCGGCAGGTACGGCAGCCAGATGAAGTTCATGATGATGATGAGGCCCGCCAGCGCCACACCCACTGCGCGGGCCCAGCCCGCGTTCCTGAGGATGCCAACGCCGGTGACGGCCGCGATCGCGCCGATGATCAGGTGGATCCAGCCCCAGGCGGTCAGGTCCCACTCGAAGACGTAGCTGCCGATGCGCGTGTAGACGTCGTCCGCGGCTATGCCCGCGATGCCGTTGAGGATGCCGAGGATGCCGTCCACGAGGAGCAGGACTCCGGCGAACATGGTGCCGCCGGCCGCCCATGCCTGGCCGCGGCCGGGAGCGGGCGCGGGGGACCGGGTGGTGCCGGACGAGGTCGATGCCTGCTGTGCCATGAGAGCTCCTTGGTCGGGATGACTCCGAGCGTGAGCGGGAGCCTCCCGCTCGACCACGCGGACGCGTCCATTCGGGTGAATTACCGGCGCTTGCGTGATCGTGCGGGTACAGAGCGCAGTCGGCTGGTGGACCTGGAGCTGACCGCGGGCCAGCGGGCAAGGCTGGACGCGGCGAGGTGACACCGCCTCAGGCGGGCGGCTGCCAGGCGGGGCGCTCGGCGTCGTGCAGCAGTCCGATCAGGGAGCTGCGCGCCCGCGCCACCCGGGAGCGGACGGTGCCCACCGGACAGCCGCTGACCTGGGCGGCCTCGGCGTATTGCAGTCCCAGCAGCTGCGTGAGAACGAACGCCTCCCGTCGCTCGTCCGGGAGGGTCGCCAGGAGTTCGGCCAGAGCGATGCCGTCGTCGAAGCCCGGCAGATTCCGGGACTGGGCGCGCTCGGCGGCCGACTGCCAGTCGTCCGTGTCCGCGAGCCGGGGGCGCGCGGCGGTGTAGCGGAGGCTGTCGATCACCGCGCGGCGGGCTATGGAGAGCAGCCAGGTGCGGGCCGACGAGCGGCCTTCGAAACGGTGCAGGCTGCCCAGCGCCCTGAGGAAGGTGTCCTGGGTCAGATCGTCGGCGGCTTGCGGGTCCGCGCTGAGGTAGGCGACGTACCGGCGTACGTCGCGGTGCAGTGCGCGCACGAATCGCTCAACGGCCAGTGGGTCACCGCCGCGGGCGGCGAGCGCCCACGCGGTGATCGCGTCGTCGTGACCGGTCGTACATCGCGGCATGGTCGAGGTGAGGGCAGCGTTCATCGCCTGGTGTCCTTCTCGGGAATCCGGGATCCGGACCGGCATGTCTGCGGGCCCGGTGAGTCGTACGGCCGCACGCGAAGGGCGCGGCCGATGCCCGAGCGCCGGGGGCTGACCCCATGGCGGCATCGGGAAGCCGGCTGTCAGTTGACAGCGGTCCCGGCGGGCGGACCCCGAGAAGTGAGGACGTGAACGAGCAGCCGCTGCCGGGGCGTACGCGTGACACGGTTCCGGCGCGGGCGGACGCGTGGCCGGTGCGGCATCGCGGGGACGCGGACCGGCAGACACAGTGGTGCGACGAGCCAGCCGGCGACGGCGCGCAGGATCCGGAACGCCGCCCGCTCGCCGTACGCGAGCCAGAGGCCGCTCAGCAACGCGGCCAGCAGATGGGCGGCGAGCATTCCGGTCGACGACATGCCGCTCATGTCGTGGCTGGTCGGTGTCATGGATGCCATGGACTGCATTGCGGACCCGGCATGGTGGTGGTGCATGGGCTGCGCGGGCTCAACTGCCGTCTGGGACAAGGAGAACGCGGTGTGCAGTGCGCTCTGGGCGACCAGGGCGAAGGCCACAACCGGGAACAGGCCGTACTCCCGCCCGGCCAGACACCACGCCGCCGCGCCGGTCACCGTGACTCCGGCGACCGGCGCCCACCAGGGAAGACCCGCCTTCGACATGAGCACGTGGCCGATGGTGGCGAGCAGCACGCAGACGGCCGCGAACACCGCAGCCCGTACCGCGCGCACACCCCGTCCAGCAATCATGGCGGGCTCATCCTTGCATTCGCCGCGAGTTCTTCAAGGGTGGATACGGGACTTCCCGAGCGCCGCTCGAGGTTCGGGCACGTGATTCAAGCCATAGAAATCCGCGGGAACTTGAGGGGCGGTCCGGCCGACTCCTGGCACGACTGGCGAGACCCGGGCACTCGGGTGGAACCGCCCGGGGCAGCAACAGATGGAGAGGGTGCCTGTGGGGGCAGAGCAGAAAGTGGTGGGCGCCGCGGCGGGCACGAGGCGTCGGACGAGTGCCACGACGGCGCTGCTGACCTGCGCCATGGCGTTCTCGATGATGCAGCTGTTCCTGCTCGGGGCGCTGGGCCCGCGGCTGGTGGACGAGCTGGATGTATCGCCCACCATGCTCGGTCTGACGACGACCATCGGCTTCGGCGCCGCGGCCGTGCTCTCACCGGTCGGCGGCCGGGTGGTCGACCGGGTGGGGCCGCGCCGCTGTCTGGTCGCGCTGCTCCTCGTCTCCGCCGTGGCGCTGGCGCTGATCGGATCGGCGCCCGGCGTCGGCCTGCTGCTGGCGGCGGTCGCGCTCGGCGGGCTGCCGCAGGCGCTGGCCAACCCGGCCACCAACAAGGCGATCCTGGCCACGGTGCCGCCCCAGCGGCGCGGCTCTGTGACCGGGATGAAGCAGTCGGGCGTACAGCTCGGGGCGTTCGCCGCGGGACTGCCGCTCGCCGCGCTGGCCGGGGTCGCGGGCTGGCGGGGCGCGGTGTGGACGGCAGCGGTGGCGGCCGCGGGGGCAGCCCTCTGGGCGGCGCGCGGACTGCCCGCCGATCCGCCGCCGGTCTCCGCCGGACCGCGCTCGTCGCTGGTGCCCCGGGGCGCGATCGCCTGGCTCGCGGTCTTCTCACTCCTGCTGGGCTGCGGGATCGCGTCGGTCAATACGTACCTGGCGCTGTACGGCGCGCAGCGGCTCGGCCTCGGCCCCACGGCCGCCGGTGCGCTCGTGGCCGTACTGGGTGTCGCGGGTGTCGCGGGCCGGGTGGGCTGGTCGAAGGTGGCCGGGCATCCCGGCCGTGCCGTGTGGCTGCCGGGCGGTCTCGCCGCGGGGTCGGTGGCGGCTGCGCTGCTGCTTGCGGGCGCGTCCTTCGTGCACCCGCTGGCGTAGGTCGCGGCGGTCGCCGTCGGCGTCTTCGCGGTCGCCGCCAACGCGGTGTCGATGGTGCTGGTCATGCAGCGGGCGGCGCCCGGGCGGGCGGGGCAGGACTCGGCGCTGGTCTCGGCGGGGTTCTTCGCCGGGTTCGCGGTCGGACCCCCGCTGTTCGGTCTGCTGGCCGAGTCCGGGCACTACGGGCCCGGGTGGGTGCTGGTCGCGGGTGAGTTCGCGGGGGCGTGTGCGGTCGCGGTGTGCTGGGCCGTACGGGACCGGCGCGAGGCGCGCGCGTGAGTACGCCGCTGAATACGCCGCATTGGGCCGAGCCCGCCCTGGCCAGGGTCCTCGACCGGGTCGCCGTGACCCGGACCGAAGTCGGCGACCGATTCCCCCTGTACGCGGACCAGGAGGCCGGGCGGTGGACGACGGCCAAGCGCGGCTCGTGGACCGGCGGATTCTGGGCGGGGCTGCTGTGGCTGCGGGCCCGGCACACCGGTGACGTACGCGACCGGGAGGCGGCCCGGGCCACCACGATGCGGCTCGCCGACTGGGTAGGGGCCGACACCGCGACCCGCGGCCTGATCCTCTGGTACGGCACCGCCCTCGCGGACGATCCCGGGGCCGTGGCGCTGCAAGAGCGCGCGGCACGCGCCTGCCTCGATGCGTACGACCATGAACTCGGGCTGGTTCCTTGGGGATCGGCCTTCGGCGACCCCCGGCACGTGGCGCGCGTGGACGGCGCACCGGGCATGGTGCCACTGCTCGCGTCGGTGAACGCCAAAGCGGCCGAATCCCATCTGCGCGCGCATCTCGGACTCGGCTCGCCCGGGTGGAGCCGTGGCCGTGCCTGGTTGCTGATCGCGGTGGCGGACGCACTGCGGTGCCTGGACGTGCCCGATCTTCGTGGTGTGGCACCGGAGTTGACGCCTTCGCGACGTGTTCCGCTCGCTGCCGAGGAGCGTCCCGACGGACCCCTCGACACCTCCGCCGCCGCCATCACGGCTGTGGCCCTGCTCAAACTCGGGCAGCGCGAGCATGCCGTCGCGGTGCTGGAAGAGCTCGTACGCGTACATCTGGCGGCCAACGGCGCGCTGCGGCACGGCTGCTACGACTTTGGCAGTGGCACCGCCACACAGCACGAACTGGTGTGGGGCAGCTTCTTTCTGGCGTTCGGACTGGCCGTGCTGACGGGGCTCGTCGACGCCCACTCCGCCTAGGATGTACGCAGCACCCGCCGCGCCACGGAAGTGATGTGCAGTTCGTCCGGGCCGTCGAGTATCCGCGCCATCCGTCCCGTGCGGAACAGCGCGGGCAGCGCCGTGTCGGGGCCGAGACCCGCCGCGCCGTGCACCTGGATCGCCGCGTCCGCGACCTGCTGGAGCATGCGGGCCGCCGCGACCTTCGCCAGGCCCACCTCCACATGGGCGTCGCGCCCGACGTCGAGGTGCGCCACCGCCTCGTACACCAGCGGGCGGGTGGTGCGCAGGGCAAGCAACGCCTCGAAGATATGGCGCTGGACGAGCTGCAGGTCACCGAGCGGTCCGCCTGACCGGCCCGACCGGGTACGGGTGATCGCCCGCTCGCGCATCAGGTCGAAGGCGCGGCTTGCCTGGCCGAGCCAGCGCAGACAGCGCAGGGTGCGGCCGAGCTGGAGCCGCTCGCCGGCGATCGCCAGGGCCTTGCCGCGTTCGCCGAGCAGGCGATCGCCGTCCACGGGCACCGCGTCCAGGGCGATCTCCCACTGGCCGCCCGCCCCCAGCACGGGCAGTTCGCGCACCACCCGGAAGCCGGGCGAGTCCGTGCCGACGAGCAGCAGCGAAAGACCTTCGCGGTCCGGCGGCACACCGTCGGTGCGAGCGAGGACGGTGACCAGGTCGGCGTCGGCGGCAGCGCTGGTGAACCACTTGCGGCCGCTGACGCGCCACGTGCCGTCCACGGCGGGCTCGGCCCGGGTTTCGGTGAGGAAGGGGTCGGTGCCGGGGGTTTCGGGTTCGGTCATGGCGTAGCAGGAGCGGATCTCGCCCTCGACCAGCCGCTTCAGATACTGGTCGCGTACGTGCGCGCTGCCGTGCCGCCGCAGCATCAGCACGTCCAACAGGGACTCGGAGCCGAGTACGACCGGCCCGTGGTCGCTGGCGCCCTCGGCCTCGGCGATATGCGCGTACGACAGGAGGGACAGCCCCTGGCCGCCGAGTTCGGCGGGGAGGGGCAGCGCCCACAGGCCCTGCTCCTTTGCCTCGTGCCGGAGCCCGCACAGCACGGCGGCGGCGTCCGGGCCGCCCAGGTCGAGCACGGGCTCCCGCGGCATGACCCGGTCCCGTACGAAGTCAGCGACCCGGTCTCTCAACTCCCTTATATCGGGCGGACATGGGGGAAGTCCGGCCGTCGCCGACGCCTCACACTGCACCACTTTCCGCCGCCTTCCGGGAACCCATGGGAACGACTGTCCGACTGCCTCTCACACGGAACTGGTCGGGCGCGACGGCTCCCGGGTTCCCACCACTTCGGGGAGAGCACAGGCATGGCACCAGGCATGGCATCAGGCACCGCATCACCGGCCACCACGCGAGCGGTCCGGCCGCTGGACGGACTGCGGGTGCACACGTCGGGGCCGCCGGGACCGGGCGCCGGGCTCGTGGCGGAGCATCTGCGGCTGCTGGGCGCGGAGCCCTCGAGCGCTTTGGGCCCTCGTACCGCCGGTTCTCGTACCGCCGGTTCCCATGCCGCCGGTTCTCATGTCGCCGGTTCTCATGTCGTCGTCGAGGGCGCGGGGTTCGACGGGCTCGCCGCCCGGGCCGTATGGAGCGAGGCCGCGGGCGACCTCACCGACGAGGCCACCGTGCAGGCCGCCACCGGGATCATGGCGGTGCACGGGCGGCGCGACGGTGGCCCGCGCGGCATCGCGGCCGACTACGCCGCCACCGCCACCGCCGTACTGACCGTGCAGGGCGTGCTGGCGGGGCTGCTGGCCCAGGCACGCGGCGGACAGGTCGCGCAGGTGTCGACCAGCGCCGGCCGGGCGGGGCTGCTGGCCGTCTCGCAGTATCTGGCCGCGGCCGGAGCGGAGGAGGGCGAGGCGGCCGAACTCGCCCCGGGCGGGCCGCCCTTCACATCCGCCGAGGGGACCGTCTTCGAGCTCGAGACCCTGGACCCGGGAGCGTGGGCCGCGTTCTGGCGCACGCTCGGCGCTCCGGAAGAAGCGATACGGGCGGGCTGGCGGCCCTTCCAGTTCCGTTACGCCACGGCCTGCGCGCCCTTCGCCGAAGTCCTGCACACCACCGTCAACGGATGTTCCTGGGAGCGGATCCGGTACGCCGCCAAGGCGTCCGGCGCGGAAGTGTGCCCTTTGCGCTCCCTCGCCGACAGGGGCATCGCCGACGCCCCGCCGTGGGCACTGACCTCGTACGAAGCGTCCTACTCCTCGAGATACTCCTCGAGCACACCCCCGCTCGGCCTGCCGCTCGCCGGGCTGACCGTCCTGGAGGCCGGACGGCGCATCCAGGCCCCGCTCTCCGCACACCTGTTGGGCCTGCTCGGCGCGGAAGTCGTCCGTATCGAGCCGCCGGGCGGCGACCCGTTGCGCGGTATGCCGCCCGCCTGCTCCGGGATCTCGGCGCGCTGGCTCGCGCTCAACCGGGGCAAGAAGGCCGTCGAGTTCGACATCAAGTCGGACCATGACCGGCGGCGGCTGCGCGAGATGGCGGCCGGAGCCGACGTCTTCCTGCACAACTGGGCCCCGGGCAAGGCCGCCGAGCTCGGCCTCGACCGTGAGCAGCTGGCCGCCGCCAACCCCGCGCTCGTCTACGCGTACACCAGCGGCTGGGCGGACCGGCTGCACGCGGCGCCCATGGGCACCGACTTCATGGTGCAGGCCCGTACGGGTGTCGGCGAGGCGGTCCGGCCGGCCGACGAGCCACCCGCGCCGTCCCTGATGACCCTGCTCGATGCGCTCGGCGGGCTGCTCGGTGCGGAGGCTGTGCTGGCCGGGCTGCTGCTGCGGGAGCGCACCGGCAACGGCGTACGGGTGGACTCATCCCTCCTCGGGGCGGCCGACGTCCTCACCGCGCCCGCGCTCCGTCGTCTCGCGGACGGCCGGGGCACGCGCCGTCCCGCCGGATTCCGCCGCCCCTTGCCCACCGCCGACGGCTGGATCGCGCCCACCGACTCCTGCGCGGTCGCGGCCGCGGCGTACGACCTGCGCGAACTGCCCACGGCCGAGGCGCTGGCGCAGCTGCGCGCGCACGGACTGACCGCGACCGCGGTCACCGCCGATCTGGCGGCTCTGCAGGACGACCCGCGCTTCGCCGGCTCGATCAGCCGCGACGCGCATGGTGCCCCTGCCGTTCCCGACCCCTGGAGCTTCCTGTGACCGTCGCCCTGCACGACCTGCTGCCCGCCGACCTGCGCCGCTCCTGGACGGTCGACGGCACCTGCCCCGATCTCGACGTGTACAGCCTCTACCGGGCGCGCCAGATCGCCGACCTGCATCGCACCGCGGTGATCGACGCCAAGGGGAAACTCTGTTACACGGCGCTCGACCGCAAGGTGCGGTGTCTGGCCGCCGGCCTCACCGGCCTGGGCATACGCCCGGGCGATGTGGTCGGCGTACAGCTTCCGGGCGGCCGCAACGCCGTCATCGCCGACCTGGCGCTGGCCGCGATCGGCGCGGTCGCGCTCCCGTTCCCGGTGGGCCGGGGCGGACGCGAGGCGGCCTCGCTGCTGAGCAGATCCGAGGCGGTCGCCGTGATCGCCGCCATCGAGCACAGGGGCTGCCCGCACGCCGCCGATCTGCTCGCCCTCGCCAGTAAGCCCGGCGAGCCCGGCGAGTCCGGTGAATCCGGTGAATCCGGTGAACTGCCCGCCCTGCGCACGGTGATCGCCGCCGGGCCGGGCACCGCGCCGGAAGGCTCCGTACCGCTGTCGCGGCTGCTGCGTACGGACGCGAGCGCCTTCGTCCCGGCCCGCCCTGACCCCGAGTCCGCCGTACGCATCCTGGTCTCGTCAGGCTCCGAGGCCGAGCCCAAGATGATCGCGTACTCGCACAACGCGCTGGCCGGCGGCCGCGGCAACTTCCTGGCATCCCTGATGAAGGACGGGCAGCCGCCGCGCTGCCTCTTCCTCGTCCCGCTCGCCTCCGCCTTCGGCAGCAACGCCACGGCGGTCGCCCTCGCCCGGCACGGTGGAACCCTCGTCCTGCTCGACCACTTCACGCCCGAGGCGGCCCTGGACGCCATCGCCGAGCACGAGCCGACGCATGTGCTGGGCGTGCCGACGATGATCCGGATGATGCTCGACCGGCTGGCCGAGCGGCCACGTGAACTCCCGGCGCCCACCGCGCTGGTGCTCGGCGGCTCGGTCCTCGACGCAGCCACCGCGGACGAGGCGCGCCGCGTCTTCGGCTGCCCGGTGGTCAATCTGTACGGGTCGGCGGACGGCGTCAACTGCCATACGGGGCTTGGCGACGAGGCTCTGAAGCCGGCCGGTCCCGGCGTGCTCGCGGGCCACCCGGACCCGCGCGTCGCGGACATCCGGATCGCGGTCCAGGACACCCACGAGATGGAGGAGGTGCCCGCGGGCACGGTCGGCGAGATCGTCGCCCGCGGCCCGATGACCCCGCTCTGCTACGTCGGCGCGCCGGAGCTCGATGCCCGCTACCGCACGGCCGACGGCTGGGTGCGCACCGGAGACCTCGGCATCCTGTCGGAGGACGGCGTGCTGCGGGTCGTGGGCCGCCTCAAGGACGTGGTGATCCGCGGCGGCGCGAACATCAGCCCCGCCGAGGTCGAGATCGAACTGGCCGCGCATCCGGGGATACGGGACGTGGTGTGCGTCGGCGTCCCTGACCCGCTGATGGGCGAGCGGCTCGCGGCCTGCGTGGTCGCCCGGGACGGCCACGCCCCCACGCTCGACGACCTGTGCGCCCACCTCGACGCCCGTGGCCTGGAGCGCCGCAAGCACCCGGAACGCCTGCTGGTGGTGGCGGCGGTTCCACTGACCCCGGCGGGCAAGCCGGACCGGGCGTCCCTGCGGGAGCAGTTCGCCGGTGATCCGTTGGTTCAGGCGGTCTGACCCGCGGGATCGTCCTCAATCGCCGGACGGGCCTGAAGATCAAGCCCGTCCCGGCGCAGGGCTCAGACCCCGGCCATCGCCTTCTTCAGCGCCGACGCCGCATCGCGGTACACCGGCAGCAGATCCAGGTCCTTCCCCGGGAAGTTGACGATCTTCACCTGCTTCGCGCCCGTGTCGGGCAGCACCGTCCCCGTCGACATATGCGCGTTGTCCAGAACCAGCGCGGGCTTCTTCGCCGACAGGTCCGAGAGCTGCTTTGCGGTCACGGCCTCGGGACCGTACGTCCCCACCACCTCCGCGCCCGCCAGTTTCGCCGACCACGCGGTGAAGACCTGCGTGACGACCGCAGGGGCCTTGCCGCCCGGCCACGCCGCCTTCAACTCCCGCTGCAGATCCGCGTACTGCGTCCCGAAGGTCTTCTGCCACGTCGCTGCCGCGTCCTGCGTGCCGAACAGCTTGCCCAGCCGGGTCACTTCCGCGCTCGCCTTGTCCGCGTCGTTGTCGAGATTCACCTCGACCAGCTCGGCGTCCGAGCCTGCCGCCTCCTTGATCTTCTCGGCGTACGGCTCGAAGGGCGCGTAGAGGACGAAGTCGGCGTCGGCCACCGCCGCGAGGTCGGACGGCTTCGGGTCGTAGTCGGGGGCGTGCTGCACCGACTGCGGAACGATGACCTTGACGTCCTTGGCACCCGCGGCCTTGGCGAAAGCGCCCTCCCACGTCGTCGTCGCCACGACCACCGGAGCCCCGTCGTGCGGGTGCCCGCCGTCGCCGGACGAGGAGTCCGAGGTGTCCGAACTGCCGCAGCCGGACGTCAGGGCGAGGGCCGCGGTCAGTGCGACGAGGGGTGCCGCGAGGGAGGGGAAGCGGACGCGGTTGCGCGCCATGGGCGGGTTCTCCGTTCAGGTACGAGATGGACGCCGAGGGCCACTGCCCCGGCCGTCAGGACGAGGACAGGACCGGGCGGCAGGTCGAGGGAGAGTGCGACGAGGAAGCCGGTCGCGTTGACGGCGACGCCGATGGACACCGCCCACGCGGTGATCGACTTCAGCGAGGAGCCCAGGCGTCGCGCGGCGAGCGCGGGCAGCAGGGTCAGCGCGTCGACCAGCAGCGCGCCGGTCAGCTTGATCGCGCCGGCGACGGCCACCGCGACCAGGACGAGCAGGAGGAGCGTCAGCCGCTCGACCTGCACACCTGAGCAGAGGGCGAGTTCACGGTCGTACAGCAGCAGGGCGATGTCACGCCGCCGCCACCAGAAGAGCCCCGGCACCAGGACGGCGAGCGCCCCCAGCACCCACAGATCAGCCGTACCCACCGAGAGGATCGAGCCCCACAGCAGCGCGAACGCGCCCGCGGCGTTGACCCCTGAGACGGCGAGCACCAGCAGCGCGGCCGCGATGGCGAGACTCATCAACAGGCCCATCGCGCCGGAGAGTCCGTCCGGTGTACGGGCGAGCGGCGCGACTCCGGCGCCGGCGAGCGCACACGCGAGAAGCGCGCACAGCATGGGGTCGAGGCCGGTCAGCAGGCCCACGGCGATCCCCAGCAGAGCCACGTGCATCATCGCGAAGCGCACCGGCATGATGTCGAGCCCGACGATCACCACGCCGATGACCGGGAGCCCGACGGCGGCCACCAGCAGGGCGACGCCGGCCCGTTGCACGGGTACGAGCTGCAGCAGTTCGCCGAGACCGGCGGCGAGGTCGGTGGCGTGGTCGGCGGCGAGAGTCATCCGGCCTCCCGCAGCCGCCCGGCGGCCATCTCGAGCACCCGTTCACAGCGGTCGGCCAGCGCCCGGTCGTGGGTCACCACGACGAGGGTCGCGGGCAGCGCCAGCAGTACGTCGGCCGCCTCTTCCTGGCCGGCGAAGTCGAGCGCGGCGGTGGGCTCGTCGGCCAGCAGCACTCCGGCCCCGGCGGCGACGGATCCGACCGCCCGCGCCAGATACATACGCTGCAACTGTCCCCCGGACAGGGTGTGCAGCGGCCGCCGGTCCAGCTGCCCCACGCCCAGCTTCTCCGCTGCGTCCGCCGCCTCCGCGGGAGCTCCGCTGCTCGCCAGCAACTCCCCTGCTTGCAGCGGGAACCGTCCGGCCGCGGGCTTCTGCGGAATCCACGCACACGCCCGCCGCCGCCAGGCCCACTCCGCGGCGGTACGCGCCTGCCGCCCGCCGACCAGGATCTCGCCGTCGGCCGTGCGGTGCAGGCCGAGCAGGGCCCGCAGCAGCGTGGTCTTGCCGGATCCATTGGTGCCGGTCAGCGCCACGCGCTCACCGCCGGCGACGTCGAGATCGACGCCGCGTACGGCATCCACGCGGCCGTGCCGGCAGCCGATGTGGCGCATCCGGATGTCCAGCCCGCCCATTCCACCTCCCAGGTCACGGGAGAGGAGTCGGACGACGGGGCGGTTCGGTTCCCGCGCTCTGCCAGGTCACTGACCTCGCCAGGTCACTCCCCGGCCCGCACCACCACCACCGCCGCCGCCCGCACCGTACTCCCGTCCCCGAACCGCAGGACGAACTCGACCCGCTCGCCCAGCTTCAGCTCCGGCGGGTCCTCGACCATCACGTCCCCCACCGCCGGGGACATCTTCAGCTCGCCGCCCGCCGGCACCTTCAGCGCGGGCACCGCCTCCATCCGGCCCGCGCCGTCCGTCTCGACGTCGCGGGCCAGCATGGTGGGGGAGCCGAGCAGCGGTGCGTCGGCCGAGACCAGAGTGGCGTCGGTGCCGCCGGTGTTGCGCAGGTCGATGTAGGCCACCGTGTCCCGGTCCGGTAGCGGCTGGACGAGGCGGGCGCGGGTGACGGTGATCTCGGCGGGCGGGGTGCCGGCCGCGCCGCTCGTCACGTAGGCCGTGAGCAGGGCGAGCGCCACGGCGCAGGCCGCCACCGGGACCAGTACGGCCGCGGCCACGGCTGCCCGGGTCCCGGGGAGGTCGTCGGAGCCTTCAGCGGAGGCTGAGGTCATCGGAGCCCCTCCGGGCGTCGGCGGCGGAACGGTAGGTGACGCGCGCCGGGTTCGCGGGCCGGGTGCGTGGCTGGGACCTGTGGGTACGCAGCCGCAGGCTGTTGCCGACGACCAGCACGGAGCTGGCGGACATCGCGAGCGCCGCGAACATCGGGTTGAGCCAGCCGGTCGCGGCCAGCGGCACGGTGACCACGTTGTAGCCGAAGGCCCAGACGAGATTGGCCCGGATCGTGGTGAGCGTGCGGCGGGTGAGGAGTACCGCCGCGACGACCGCCGCCATGTCCTCCCGTACGAGAGTGATGTCGGCGGCCCCGATGGCCGCGTCCGTACCGCTGCCCATGGCGATGCCGAGGTCCGCGGATGCGAGGGCGGCCGCGTCGTTGACGCCGTCGCCGATCACCGCGACGTGCCGCCCCTCTGCGCGCAGCGAGGCGACCAGCTCCGCCTTGCCCTCGGGGCTGACGCCCGCGTGCACGGCGGTGATGCTCAGCGCACGGGCGACCGTCCGCGCCGCGGCCGGTCCGTCGCCGGTCACCAGGACCGGCTCGATGCCCAGGCGCTTCAGCTTGGTCACCGCGGCGCCGCTGGAGGGCCGCAGGGTGTCCCCGACGGCGAGCAGCGCCACGGGCCGGGAGTCGATCTCGACGACGACCGCCGTGAGCCCTGCCTCCTCGGCGCGCAGCAGGCCGGCGTGCAGGGCGTCCGGGAGCGGGCCCGCCGCGCGTGGACTGCGTACGGAGATCTCCCGGCCCTCGACCCGGCCGTGCACGCCCTCGCCTCGCACGGCCCGGAAGCCGGTCACCTCGGGCAGCGCGTCGTCGCCGGTCTGCCGGCGAGCGGCGGCCACCAGGGCGCGGCCGATGGGGTGTTCGGACCCGTACTCCACCGCACCCGCGAGACGCAGCACGGCCGCGGCGTCCGGCCCCTCGACCACCACCGTCTCGACGAGCGTCATACGGCCCGTGGTGAGCGTGCCCGTCTTGTCGAAGACCGCGGTGTCGACGCGGCGCAGCCGCTCCAGCGCGCCCGGCTCCTTGATCAGTACGCCGAGCTGCGCACCGTGCCCCGTTGCCGCCAGGAACGCGGTCGGCGTCGCAAGGCCCAGGGCGCACGGGCAGGCGACGACAAGGACGGCAACCGCGGCGGTGACGGCCGCCTCCGGCTCTGCACCGGCCCCGAGCCAGAAGCCGAGCACGCACGCCGCGACCGTCACGATCGCCGGGACGAACACCCCGGCGATCGCGTCGGCGAGCCGCTGGATGCGCGCCTTGCCCGCCTGGGCATCGGTCACCAGCCGGGTGATACGGGCGAGTTGGGTGTCGGCTCCGACGGCGGTCGCGCGGACGACGAGCAGCCCTCCGGAGTTGACGGCACCACCCACCACGCGACAGCCGGGCCCCACTTCCACCGGTGTCGACTCACCGGTGACCAGGGAGAGATCCAGCGCCGAGCTGCCCTCGGTCACCACCCCGTCGGTGGCGATCTTCTCGCCCGGCCGGACCATGAACTCCTGGCCGGTCCGCAGCTCCGGCACCGGGATACGGCGGCTGCCGCTCCCCTTCAACTCCACGTCCTTCGCTTCGAGTCCGGCGAGCGCCCGGAGCGCGGACCCGGTGCCGTGCCTGGCACGCGCCTCCAGATACCGGCCGGTGAGGACGAAGAGCGGAACGCCGACCGCGGCCTCCAGATACACATGCGCGGTTCCGCCGTCCGCGCTGGGCAGCCAGCTGAACGGCATCCGCATGTCCGGATCGCCGGCGCCGCCGAAGTACAGGGCGTACACGGACCAGAGGTAGGACGCGATCACGCCGAGGGAGACGAGGGTGTCCATGGTGGCCGTGGCATGCCGCAGGCCCCGCAGTGCCCGGGCGTGGAAGGGCTCGGAGCTCCAGACGACGACGGGGCCCGCGAGGGTGAAGCAGAGCCACTGCCAGTAGTCGAACTGGAGGGCGGGGACCATGGACAGGACCAGGACCGGGACCGCCAGCGCGGCGGTGATCAGCAGCCGCTCGCGGCCCTCGGCCCGCTCCTCGTCGCCGCCGTCGTCGTCGGAAGTCTCGTCGGCCGGTGGCGTCGGCAACTGGGCGGTGTAGCCCGCACGTTCCACCGTGGAGATCAGCTCGTCCGCGCTCACCTCGGGCGGATGCGCGATCCGGGCCAGGCCGGTGGCCAGATTGACGGTGGCGCTCACCCCGTCGATGCGGTTCAGCTTCTTCTCGACCCGGGCCACGCACGCCGCGCACGTCATGCCGCCGACCAGCAGGTCCGTCATCGGCCCTCCCCCGCGCCGTGCATGCCGGGCATGCCGGGCATACGGTCGGGGCTCTCCTCGACGCGGTGCAGGCCCGGCGCCACCGGACCGACGGCACGCCCCACCGCGTACGAGACGGCCGTCAGCGCGAACACCAGGAGCACGAACCCCACCAGAGCCGGGGGCGCGGGTATCCGTGAAGTCCTCATGCATCCATACCGTAAGGGGGTATGGACACGAGGCGAACCCCCCGGCGCTGTGAGGAACAACAGCGCCCCCGCCGGGAACCCGCGGGGGCACCGCTCCGACTGCGTCCGGTCAGATCCGGCTGGCGAGTCGGCCGGCGATTACTGGCGGCGCGCCCAGGGCCGGGCGATCATCGGGACATGAGCCCCACGATTCATCTCGCCCAGCAGCCCGAGGCCGACGAACTGCTCGGCCGCAGTCCGCTCGCCGTCCTCGTCGGCATGCTGCTCGACCAGCAGGTCCCCATGGAGTGGGCGTTCTCCGGCCCGTACACCATCGCGCAGCGCATGGGCAGCGACGATCTCGACGCCGCCCAGATCGCCTCGTACGACCCCGACGCCTTCGCCGAGCTGCTGAAGCAGAAGCCCGCTGTCCACCGCTACCCGGGAAGCATGGCCAAGCGGGTGCAGCAGCTGTGCCAGTACCTGGTCGACAATTACGACGGCGACGTGAGCGCCATCTGGCGCGATATGGCGACCGGGGACGAGCTGCTGGCGCGGCTGAAGGCGCTGCCGGGCTTCGGCGAGCAGAAGGCGAAGATCTTCCTGGCGCTGCTGGGCAAGCAGTTCGGAGTGCAGCCCAAGGGCTGGCGCGAGGCGGCCGGGGCGTACGGCGAGAAGGGCTCGTACCGCTCGGCCGCCGACATCACCGGGCCCGAGTCACTGGCCAAGGTGCGCGAGTACAAGCAGGAGGCGAAGCGCGCCGCAAAGGCGGCCAGAGAGACCTGACGTCCCGCTGTGCTCGCTCGGCGTGTTGAAGTGGATGGATCACGTCCTGGTGTCAATGCGATGAAATGCGCCGTGAGTTGAGGCACATCTGTTCACAGAACCCGCAGAGATCGCTAACTTCCCCTCAACCTCGTACACACCGGGAAGGATCTCTGTGAAGGCAACCCATCGCAGAGCCGTGGCCACCATGGCCGCCGCCGCACTCGCGACCCCGCTCCTGCTGGCATCCGCCTCCCCCTCCGTCGCGCACCGCCACAGCCCTGGCGAGCAGGCGGCGAAGGACGCGTCGAAGCTGGCCAGGAAGCTGGTCGACAAGTCGTCCGCCACGGACGCCTACAAGCACCTGCAGAAGTTCCAGCAGATAGCCGACACGACGGGCGGCCACCGGGCCGCGGGCACGCTCGGGCACGACGCCTCCGCGGCCTACGTCTACCAGCAGCTGAAGAAATTCGGCTACGACGTCTCGTACCACCAGTTCGACTTCATCTACACCGAGACACAGGCCGAGAAGCTCTCGGTGCTCACGCCCGCGCCGCGCGACATCGAGATCAAGGCGATGACGTACACCAAGTCCACGCCGGTGGGCGGCATCAAGGCCGATCTGGCCGCGGTGCCTGTGGACGAAACGACCGGCTGCGAGCCCGCCGACTACGCGTCGGGGGCCTTCACCGGCAAGATCGCGCTGATCAAGCGGGGCGGCTGCACCTTCGGCGCGAAGCAGGCAGCCGCGGCAGACGCGGGCGCGGCCGGCGCGATCATCTACAACAACACCGACGGCGCGCTCGCCGGCACCCTCGGCGACTCGGCCACCGGCAAGATACCGACCGGCGGAATCACCAAGGCGGAGGGCGAGAAGCTCGCCGCCGACCTCGCCACCGGCCCGGTGAACATCTCCTTCGAGATCCGCCAGCTGCAGCAGAATCGCGTCACCAACAACGTCATCGCGGAGACCCGCGGCGGCAACGCGGCGAACACCGTGATGCTCGGCTCGCACCTCGACTCGGTGACCGCGGGCCCCGGCATCAACGACAACGGCTCCGGCTCGGCCGGACTCCTCGAAGTCGCCCAGGAACTCGCCAAGTCCAAGTCGAAGCCCGCCAACAAGGTCCGCTTCGCCTGGTGGTCGGCGGAGGAGAACGGCCTGCTCGGCTCGGAGGCGTACGTCGCGCAGCTGAGCTCCCTGGGCAAGAAGGAGATCAAGCTCTACCTGAACTTCGACATGATCGCCTCGCCGAACTACGGGCTCTTCGTCTACGACGGCGACGACTCGGACGGCGTGGGGGCGGGTCCCGGCCCGGTCGGCTCGGCCCAACTCGAGCGCGACATCAATGAATTCCTCGACAAGCGGGGCACGCCGCACGAGGGCACGGACTTCACCGGCCGCTCCGACTACGGCCCGTTCATCGAGGTCGGCATCCCGTCCGGTGGCACGTTCACGGGCGCGGAGGGCATCAAGACGGACAAGCAGGCGGAGAAGTTCGGCGGCACGGCGGGCGTCGCGTACGACTCCTGCTACCACGCCAAGTGCGACACGATCAGCAACATCGACATGAAGGCGTTCGCCGTCAACATCGGCGTCATCGCCAACGCGGTGGGTACCTACGCCCACGACCTGAGCTCGCTGCGCAAGCCGGTGGTCACCGTCCCGACGGACGGCGACGCGGGCAGCGGCGGCGGCCTGCACGACGGTCACGGCCACGAAGTGACCGAGTAACCGGTCCGGGGGACCCCCAAGAGACTGAAACTCGTGAGAACACTTCCCCTACGTCCTGCGGGCGTGGGGGAAGTGCACGTTCAGCGCCGGCGCGACCGTCCCGACCCGCCCGGCCGTAGGCGCGGGCGTGTCCGTTTCCGGCGCGGTCGGCGGCTGCTCGGTGACGCTCATGGCACCCCTGTATTCCGGGTTTGCGTCATTTTGATCAACATTGCACTGTCGCTGCGTGGCTGCGCCATGAGCCGCTTGACCGGTAGGCTTTCCGTGTGATCTTCAAGCGCATCGGTAACGGGCGGCCGTATCCCGACCACGGCCGGGAAAGCACCCGGCAGTGGGCGGATGTCGCGCCGCGCCCGGTCCGCCTCGATCAGCTCGTGACCACCAAGGGCCAGCTCGATCTCGAAACGCTGCTCGCCGAGGACTCCACGTTCTACGGCGACCTCTTCGCCCATGTCGTGAAGTGGCAGGGCGACCTCTACCTCGAGGACGGCCTGCACCGCGCCGTGCGCGCCGCGCTGCAGCAGCGCCAGGTGCTGCACGCCCGCGTTCTCGAGCTGGGCTGAGCCGGAGCGGCCAGGGTCGCCGACTGACCCTTTCGGGCCCTTTCGGGACCGTACGGACGCAATCGGTTGATCATTTAGTAGGCATCGGCACCAGGCCGCACTACGCTGCGCCCATGAGCATGCTCACTCCCCCCGGCATGGGCGGAAAGTACCGCATCACGGGCGACAGGTACCCCCGAATGCGACGCCCGCGCAACCGCGGCAGGATCGTTGTGGCAGGCGTTGCCGCGGTGATCGCCCTCGGCCTGGCCGGGTGGGGAACGCTGCAGCTCATCGACGTCTTCACCGGCAACGGCAAGAGCACGTCCGCGGCCGTCCGCACGACGGACTGCAAGCACTCACCCAAGCCGTCCGGCGCGCCGGTGCGGCCCGTGACGCTCAAGCCGGGCCAGATCACGGTGAACGTCTACAACGCGACTCCTCGCGGCGGCCTCGCCAAGGCGGCCGCCGACGAGCTGAAGAAGCGTGGCTTCGCCATCGGCAAGGTGGGCAACGCCCCGGCGGAGTACGACAAGAAGATCCCAGGCACCGCGATACTGCTGGGCGCGCCGGCGGCCACCAACGGCCCCTTCTCGGTGCTCGGCACCCAGCTGAAGAGCGCCACGACCAAGACCGACGCCCGCACGACCCCTGACGTCGACCTGATCCTCGGCACGGCCTTCAAGACCCTGGACGCGCCGAAGGACGCGGATGCGGCCCTGGCCACGTTGGCCAACCCCGCGCCCGCGCCCTCCAGGAAGTGCTGAACTAGTCCGCCGTGCCGTACATCCGGTCGCCCGCGTCGCCGAGCCCCGGCACGATGTAGCCGTTGTCGTTGAGCCGCTCGTCGACCGAGGCGGTGACGACCGTGACCGGCGCGCCCGCCAGCTCGCGCTCCATCACCTCGACGCCCTCCGGCGCCGCCAGCAGCACGACCGCGGTCACATCGTCCGCGCCGCGCTTGATCAGCTCCCGGATCGCCGCGACGAGTGTGCCGCCGGTGGCCAGCATCGGGTCCAGGACGTACACCTGGCGGCCCGAGAGGTCCTCCGGCATCCGGGTCGCGTACGTCGAAGCCTCGAGGGTCTCCTCGTTGCGGATCATCCCGAGGAAACCCACCTCGGCGGTCGGCAGCAGCCGCACCATGCCGTCGAGCATGCCCAGGCCGGCCCGCAGGATCGGCACGACCAGCGGGCGCGGGTGCGAGAGTTTTACGCCCGTCGTCCCGGTGACCGGGGTCTCGATGTCCACCTGCTCAGTGCGCACATCCCTGGTGGCCTCGTACGCGAGCAGGGTGACCAGCTCGTCGGCTAGCCGCCGGAAGGTCGGGGAATCGGTGCGCTTGTCGCGCAGCGTGGTGAGTTTGTGCGCCACCAGCGGGTGGTCGACGACATGGATCCGCATGGCGCCAACAGTAGCCCGGGGTCGCATCAAGGGAGGGTCCGGAGGGAAGGTGGAACCGTACGGACCCAGCCGTGGGGTGGTGTGTGGCCGATGCCGGAGCCAGAGCCTGATCGTGAGCAGTACGACATAGAAACCGAGAGCGATGCGGAGCGCAGGCGGCGACGCGCCCATTTCCTCCGCGAGCTCAATGAGGCCAAGGCACTGCGCGACCGCGTCCAGCCACGGCGGGCCCGAGCGGCCCGGATGCGCCAGCAGATGCGCATGCGGACCTTCCGCTGGTAACCGGTCCTGGTGAGAACTGATGGCCGACGCAACGACGGAAGACCTCTCGCATCGGCTTGGTTTCTGCCACGATTCCGAGTGGGCGGGGCACAGAGCATTTGCACCGCCGGTCGTCACACCTCTGATCAGTGGGAGAGTCACGGTGTACTTCGCCGCACTGCTCGCGCGCACTCAAGACGGGTGGGAAGCGAGCGACACAGAGCTCGACGATGTGGAGACCCTGTCGGATCTGACCGACCTGGCCCGTGAGGCCTCGGTGGACGAGGACACGGTGCTCGTCTACATCGAGCAGGAGGACGCTTGGTTCGGGATCATCCGGGTCGAGGGCGAGGAGGATCCTCGTATCTTCGTCTCGGACGCGGCCGCGGCCGCGCGTTCCTCGTACGGGGAAATCCTCACCAATGAACTGCTCGGCGGGGACGATGACGACCCGGCCGACGATCTGGACGCGCTGGACCTCGACGGCACGGAGGACGGAGAGCCGGACGAGGACGACGAGGAGGGCGAGTCCGCCCCGGTCGGCGAGCTGGTGCCCGCGGGACCGGTCGGCGACCGCTTCATCCTCGCGGACCTGGGGCTGTCGGAGAAGGAGCTGCTGGCACTGGACACGGACGCTTTGGCGGAGATCGCGGACTCGCTGGGCGCGGCCGAGGTGCTGGAGACCGTCCGCTAGTGACTCCGGCTCCCCCATCCCCTCCCGTAGGCGATCCAGTACGCGATCCCTGGGAGGAGCCGATGCGTCTTGCCCTGGCTGAGGCGGAGCGCGCGGCGCTGTCCGGCGATGTGCCGGTCGGCGCAGTCGTGCTGGCCAGGGACGGCACGCTGCTCGCCGCCGGGCACAACGAACGCGAGGCGACCGGCGATCCGACGGCGCACGCCGAGGTGCTGGCGATCCGCAGGGCCGCGGCCCTGATCGGCGACTGGCGGCTGAGCGGCTGCACGCTCGTCGTGACACTGGAGCCGTGCACGATGTGCGCGGGCGCGATCGTGCAGTCCCGGGTGGACCGGGTGGTCTACGGCGCACGTGACGAGAAGGCGGGCGCGGCCGGCTCGCTCTGGGATGTCATACGGGACCGGCGGCTGAACCACCGGCCCGAGGTGATCCTCGGCGTGCTGGAGCAGGAGTGCGCGAAGCAGCTGACGGAGTTCTTCCGCGAGCGCTGACCGACGCGAGCCCTGACCGACGTTCCCGATACGGGTTCCCGATACGGATTTCAGAGCACGGCCCACCTTGGGCTAAGCTCTCTCCCGGTAGCGTGTCCGAGCGGCCGAAGGAGCTCGCCTCGAAAGCGAGTGTGGGGAAACTCACCGAGGGTTCAAATCCCTCCGCTACCGCTCTTGTCGAAGGGACCCCGGTGCATCGCACCGGGGTCCCTTCGTCTTTGACGTGTGCGGCCCCCCAGTGGGGGCCGGTTCCTGGCCCGTTAGACTCACGCGACGCACGACCAGGGGGCTGGAGAGGCCACAGGGATCGCAGGGGAGGCAGGGGCTGATGGTGCAAACGAAGAAGATAGCTCTCTACATCGTCGTCGTCTTCGTGCTGTACACGATCATCACCTCCCCGGCCAAGGCCGCCGACCTGGTCCAGATAGGGTTCGAGGGCATTTCGAGCGCCGCGCAGGGCGTCGGAGAGTTCATGTCCGAGCTCGTGAATTAGGAGTGCCCCTTGATCCGCCATCTGGTCCTCTTCAAGCTCAATGAGGGCGTCGAGCGCGACGAGCCGCGTGTTCTCGCCGGTGTGAAGGCCTTCCAGGAGCTGGATGGCGTCGTACCCGAGCTGGAGTTCTGGGAGTGCGCCTGGAACATCACCGACCGGCCGATCGCCTATGACTTCGCCATCAACTCGGCAGTCGCCGACCACGATGCGCTGAACCGGTACATCGAGCACCCGGCCCATCAGGCGGCCGCCGGACAGTGGCGCGAGTTCGCCACGTGGGTGATCGCCGACTACGAGTTCTGAGCCCCCGGCTTCCCAGGCCCCTCGCCACTCTGGCGAGGGGTTTTTTGAGGTTTAAATCCCAACTTACCGTCAACACGGCGTTATCAGGTGCTTGCACACAGTGGACATGTCTTGTGATGCTATGACCGCTTTTGACGGATGAGTTGACCGTAGTTGACCGCAAAGGGGTCGCGTGACCGTGCCGGCCAGTACTGCGCCTCAGGTGCCGCCCCAGAACGAGCGGCCCGACGATCCCCCGGCCACTGCCGGGAAGCCCCAGAGCAGGGGCGCGGACACCCGGGCACTGACCCAGGTGCTCTTCGGCGAGCTCAAGGGACTCGAACCGGGCACCCCGGAACACTCCCGGGTCCGTGGGGCGCTGATCGAGGCGAATCTGCCACTGGTGCGGTACGCAGCCGCCCGCTTCCGCAGCCGCAATGAGCCGATGGAGGACGTCGTCCAGGTCGGCACGATCGGGCTCATCAACGCGATCGACCGCTTCGACCCGGACCGCGGGGTACAGTTCCCGACCTTCGCAATGCCCACCGTGGTCGGCGAGATCAAGCGGTACTTCCGCGACAACGTACGGACCGTGCATGTGCCACGACGGTTGCATGAGCTGTGGGTGCAGGTCAACGGCGCGACCGAGGATCTGACGACGGCTCATGGCCGCACACCGACGACCGCCGAGATCGCCGAGCGGCTGAAGATCGGCGAGGACGAGGTGCTGGCCTGCATCGAGGCCGGGCGCTCGTACCATGCGACTTCGCTGGAGGCGGCCCAGGAGGGCGACGGGCTGCCCGGGCTGCTCGACCGGCTCGGTTACGAGGACCCGGCGCTGGCCGGCGTCGAGCATCGTGACCTCGTACGCCACCTCCTCGTACAACTGCCCGAGCGGGAGCAGCGGATCCTGATGCTCCGCTATTACAGCAATCTGACGCAGTCGCAGATCAGCCAGGAACTGGGCGTTTCCCAGATGCATGTGTCAAGACTGCTGGCCAGAAGCTTTGCGCGGCTGCGATCCGCAAACAGGATCGAAGCGTAGCTGGAACGGGTAGACCTCTCCAGGGCCCCTTTCAGCCACCCATAAGCCGCACACCCCCTCTTTCCAGCGCAAATTCACCCGATACATGTCGACATGTCACTACAGCGTGTTGCCGACATGTGACATTCTGCCGGAACCGCGTTTGCCGCAGCCCCGCCTCCGGTATTCAGGTGGAGGCTGCGTTCCTCCGATGGTCGTGGCCGCCGCGACCGTCCGCGACCTCAAGGGGGTGGCATGTCCTCAGAACAGGGCAGCTCCAAGGTGCTCACGCTCACGAAGAGCGCTCCCGCACCCGTCGTGCCTGACAGCTCGGAACCCATCGACACCCGCACCCTGTCCCGCTCCCTGTTCCTGCGGCTGCGCGCGCTGGACACCGAGAATGCCGCGGGCACGGGCAACACCCCGGAGCGCACCTATGTGCGCGACACCCTCATCGAGCTCAATCTCCCCCTCGTGCGGTACGCCGCGGCCCGCTTCCGCAGCCGCAATGAACCGATGGAGGACATCGTCCAGGTCGGCACGATCGGCCTGATCAAGGCGATCGACCGGTTCGACTGCGAACGGGGCGTGGAATTCCCGACGTTCGCGATGCCGACGGTCGTCGGCGAGATCAAGCGCTTCTTCCGCGACACCTCGTGGTCGGTGCGGGTGCCGCGCCGGCTCCAGGAGCTGCGGCTCGCGCTGACCAAGGCCAGCGACGAGCTGGCGCAGAAGCTGGACCGCTCCCCGACGGTTCCCGAACTGGCAGCGGTGCTCGGGGTGTCGGAGGAGGACGTGGTCGACGGCCTCGCCGTCGGCAATGCGTACACCGCCTCCTCGCTGGACTCCCCGTCGCCCGAGGACGACGGCGGCGAGGGCTCGCTGGCGGACCGGCTCGGGTACGAGGACTCGGCCCTGGAGGGTGTCGAGTACCGCGAATCGCTCAAGCCCCTGCTGGCCAAACTCCCGCCCCGCGAACGGCAGATCATCATGCTGCGCTTCTTCGCGAACATGACCCAGTCGCAGATCGGCGAGGAGGTCGGCATCTCCCAGATGCATGTCTCGCGGCTGCTGACCCGTACGCTCGCGCAGCTGCGGGAGGGCCTGATCGCCGACTGAACCCGGCGGAACCCTGTGGGCAGGGGTTCCTTATTGACGGTGCGTCAGACACACTGACGCGATGCGACGACGTCATGGAGCAGCTCTCGCAGCGGTCACGCTCTGCCTCGGCGGGGCGCTGACCGCGTGCGGGAGCGGTGGCGGCGACGGTTATGTGGCGGTCGGCGCCGCCGGGTCCGGGCCCGACGAGGCGCCCAGCGCCGCCGTGCCGCCGAAGGGCGAGGTCGTACTGGTGCCGCTGGACGGCGCCGTGCCGTCCGGTGACTCGGAGGGGAAGACGCCGGAGGAGAAGCCGGGGAAGCCGGGTGAGCGGGAGCTGCCCGCCGTCCCGGGCGGCGGCACGGGAAGTGCCGTCGGCGGTACTGGTGGCGTCACAGGCGGCACCGGAAGCCCGGGCGGTACGGGCGGAGCCTCAGGCGGCGGTACGGGAAGTACGGGCGGATCAGGCGGTCCAGGCGGCCCTCCTGCCACCCCCACCACCCCAACCCCGCCCGGTACACCGCCGAAGCCGGCCCCAACACCCCCAGGGCCCGCCGTACTCACGCTCGGCGAACCGGTCCGCACCGCCCTCGACAAGCGCTGGTGCGAGAAGGTGACGGTTCAGTTCCGCAACACCGGCGGCTCACCGGTGACCTCGGGCACCGTCACCTTCGCGACGCACATCATCGGCGCACTCGGGATCGACTGGGCGACCATCGAGTCGGCTCAGCCCCTGCCCGCGCCGATCGCCGCGGGAGGGTTGAGAAAGCAGGCGTACACCGTGTGCGTGGACGCCTGGCGGGTGCCGCTGGGCATGCATATCGAGACCCAGAGCGTCACCGCCGTATGGAAGTGACCCGGCGGAAGGTGACTCGGTCGGCGTGATCAGCCGAGCGCGAGCCAGGCCACCGCGCCGAGGATCACGACGACCGCGATGACGCCGGCGATCAGCCCGGCGCGCGAGGACGACTGCGCGGGTGCCGCCGCCTGGCGGCCCTGCGGCGCACCCTCGTCGACGAAGGCGCGGAACATCTGGGTGCTGCCCGCCGGGTCGTAGTTGCCCTCGGGGCCCTGACCTTGGGGAGCGTGGGGGTTGTGTGCCATGGGGCAGGACCCTAGCGAACCCAGGTGGCGGGCCCAACCCCGGGCGGGCAGCAGATATCTCGCTGTGCGGGCCGTGACCGGCGGCATGCGAAGCCTTTGGTGTTCCTTTACTACTGCAAGCCCGTTTTCGTTTGCCTGTAGCAACCAACGGCTTCTATGGTTGCCCTAAGCAACAAGATGGGGAGGGGCCGGCCATGGCCGCACAGAGTCAGTACGCGGAACTGGCCCGCCAGCTCAGCGCCATCGGCGCCATAAAGCGCGGCATCGCGCGGATCCTGCCCGTCGAGTGCCCGTCCGGCTCCGCCGCTGTGCTCACCTTGCTGGACCGGCACGGTGGGATGCGGATGAGCCGGCTCGCCGAACTCCTCGCCGTCGACATGTCGGTGACCAGCCGGCATGTCGCCCACGCCGCCGAGCGCGGCTGGATCGAACGGACCCCCGACCCGGGCGACAAGCGCTCCCGCATCCTGCGGCTGACCCCCGCGGGCCTGGACATGCTCGACAAGCTCGCCCAGCGAACCACCGACATGTTCGCCCGCCACCTCAACGACTGGTCCGACGACGAAGTCGGACAGCTCATCGTGATGCTCGCCAGACTGCGCGACTCCTTCGGAGACTGCCGGGCCCACGCCCCCCGTACACCCGCATGACACGACGTAAGACAAGGAACTCAATGGCTACGACCACACCAGCCGGTGTGCGGGGCGGCCACGCCAAGCATGGAGGGCCCTCCTCCGCCGACGGCGCGCCGATGACACACAGGCAGATCATGGAGGCGTTGTCCGGGCTGCTGCTCGGCATGTTCGTCGCCATCCTGTCGTCCACGATCGTTTCCAACGCCCTGCCGGAGATCATCACCGACCTCGGCGGCGGACAGAGCGCCTACACCTGGGTGGTGACGGCCTCGCTCCTGGCGATGACCGCGACCACCCCGCTGTGGGGCAAGCTCGCCGACCTCTTCTCCAAGAAGCTGCTGGTCCAGATGGCCCTGGTCATCTATGTCCTGGGCTCGGTGGTCGCCGGGCTCTCGCAGAGCGCCGGCATGCTCATCGCCTGCCGCGTCGTCCAGGGCATCGGCGTCGGCGGTCTCTCCGCCCTCGCGCAGATCGTGATGGCCGCGATGATCGCCCCGCGCGAGCGCGGCCGCTACAGCGGCTACCTCGGCGCGACCTTCGCCGTCGCCACCGTCGGCGGCCCGCTGCTCGGCGGCGTCATCACCGACACCGAGTGGCTCGGCTGGCGCTGGTGCTTCTACGTCGGCGTGCCCTTCGCGCTCATCGCGCTGATCGTGCTGCAGAAGACCCTGAAGCTGCCGGTGGTGAAGAGGCAGGTCAAGGTCGACTGGGCGGGCGCGTTCTTCATCAGCGCCGCGGTCTCGCTGCTGCTGGTATGGGTGACCTTCGCCGGTGACAAGTACGACTGGATCTCCTGGCAGACGTACGCCATGGTCGGCGGCTCGGTCGTGCTCGGCGCGCTCTTCCTGCTCGTGGAGTCGAAGGCGAGCGAGCCGATCATCCCGCTGCGGCTGTTCCGCAACCGCACCATCACGCTCGCCTCCCTGGCCTCGCTCTTCGTCGGCGTCGCGATGTTCGCGGGCACGGTCTTCTTCAGCCAGTACTTCCAGCTGGCGCGCGACAAGTCGCCGACGATGTCCGGCGTCATGACCATCCCGATGATCGGCGGCCTGTTCCTCTCGTCGACGGTCTCAGGCCAGGTCATCACCAGGACGGGCCGCTGGAAGGGCTGGCTGGTCGGCGGAGGCGTGCTGGTGACGGCGGGCCTCGGACTGCTCGGCACCATGCGGTATTACACCGAGTACTGGCACATCGCGATCTTCATGGCCGTCCTGGGTCTCGGCCTCGGCATGATGATGCAGAACCTGGTGCTCTGCACGCAGAACCAGGTCGCCGTCGAAGACCTCGGCGCGGCCAGCTCGGTCGTCACCTTCTTCCGTTCGCTGGGCGGTGCGGTCGGCGTCTCCGCGCTGGGCGCGGTGATGTCCAACCGGGTCACGCAGTACGTCAAGGACGGGCTCGCCGAACTCGGCCCGCAGGGCGCGGCGCTGGGCCACGGCGGCACGGGCGGCGGGGGCATCCCCGACCTGGACAAGCTGCCGGCTCCGATCCGTACGGTTATGGAGAGCGCGTACGGGCACGGGGTCGGCGACATCTTCCTCTACTCGGCGCCGTTCGCGCTGCTGGCTTTCCTGGTGACGCTGTTCATCAAGGAGGTGGCGCTCAAGTCGAGCGCAGCGCCGGAGACGTCGGAGGGTTCTGTCCGGGGTGTCGTGCGGGGTGTCGTGCGGGCAGGCACCGATCACCGTCCGCTGGCCGACGCCCGGGTGACCCTGCTGGACGCCACGGGGAAAGTGGTCACCACCGCGACGACCGGGGCCGACGGGGCGTACGCCTTCGCCGACCTGGACACGGGGGAGTACACGGTCATCGCGACCGGATACCCCCCAGTGGCGGGCGCGCTGACGGTGGCCGGTCGCGGGGTCGAAGGCCACGACATCGAACTCGCCCACCCCGGCGAGTAGTCGATCCCCGGAGCGCTCCGAGCGGAGGCGGCTCCTCGGCGATCGGCACGGCGCTGAGGGTGAAGCCGGCCAGCCGGGCGGTCCAGGGTGAGGTCCTGCCGACGGCCTGAGGATTAGGCTGCCGCGCATGGCACCCAACATCGCCACCAACACCAAGGTGGAACTGGACGAGTTGCTGGAGTTCGTACGCCCCAGGCACCGGGCAGTCCTGCTGACCGCCCGGGCGGACGGCACCCCGCAGGGCTCCCCGCTGACCTGTGGGGTCGACGACTCGGGCCGGATCGTGATCTCCACGTACCCGGAACGCGCGAAGACCCGGAACGCGAAGCGGAACCCGCAGGTCAGCTTGATCGTCCTGTCGAACGACTGGGACGGGCCGTGGGTCCAGGTGGACGGCACGGCGGAGGTGATCGACTCCCCGGAGTCGGTGGAGCCGCTGGTGGAGTACTTCCGGAATATCGCGGGGGATCATCCGGACTGGGACGAGTATCGCGAGGCGATGGTGAAGCAGGGGAAGTCGATCATTCGGGTGACGCCGGGGAGGTGGGGGCCGATCGCGAAGGGCGGGTTCCCGGCGAGGCTGACCGAGAGCTGACGCGGGGGGGGCTGCGCCGCGGTGGGGGGCGTGCCTCGGCCCCTTGGCGGAGGGGGACGCGGGGTGCGGGCGCGGTCTTTTCCCCCACCCCGCCCCTTCCCGAAACCGGGGGCAAGCCCCCAGCCCCCTGCGGGGGAGGGAAGAGGTACTTGGGGGCTGACGCCCCCACACCCCCGGCCACTCCTGCGGCTTCGCCGCGGAGCCCGAGGGAAACGGGGTGGGTCTGGCGGCCCACACCCGTGCCGCTCCGGCGGCTCCTCCGCCGAGCCCACGAAAGGGGTCCCCTCCCCCCAGGCCCCCTGCGGGGAGGGGAAGAGGTGCGTGGGGGCTGACGCCCCACACCCGCGGCGGCTTCGCCGCGGAGCCCGAGGAAAACGGGGTGAGTCTGGCGGCCCGCACCCGTGCCGCTCCGGCGGCTCCTCCGCCGAGCCCACGAAAGGGGTCCCCTCCCCCCAGGCCCCCTGCGGGGAGGGGAAGAGGTGCGTGGGGGCTACG
>NZ_JBVHDR010000004.1:129346-398856 GCF_055563295.1 Streptomyces sp. NPDC002868
CTGACGCCCCACACCCCCGGCGGCTTCGCCGCGGAGCCTAGGAAGAGGCGGGGCTGATGGACCCGCATCCCCGGCCGCTCGGGGCGGCTTCGCCGCGGAGCCCACAAGGCGGGGGCTGAGGCGTCCACCCCTCGGGCGGGCCCGTACCGGGGGGTGCCTCCCGGTGGGGAGGGGCCGTGCAGGGTCGTCCCCGCAGGGGATCGGCGGCCGGACCCGGTGATCAACACGAACCCCTTCACGCCGCCGACCCCGAGGAGTCGAGCCCGGAGGGGCCCCGGAACCCGCACCCCACGACACCGGACAACCCCACGACCCGCACCGCGGAACCCCGCACCGCACGGCGCCGGGCCACCCCCTACGCGCGAGCAACCATCGCTTCGATGCCTGCCACCAGCAGCTCCAGCGCAAAGTCGAAGTCCCGCTCCCGCATTTCCTCCACCGTGTCCCCGCCCCGCGCCTCCATCAGTTCCGACGCGTTCGCGAAGCTCTCCTTGAACTCCGGCTGCTCGCTGATCGTCCCCATCGCCTGGCGGAAGTACTCGTCCTGGCTCATCCCCGCCGCCGCGCACCGCTGGATGAAGTGCCCCTCGATCGTTCCGAACCCGTACACGAACTGGAAGACCGCCGACAGCCCGCCCATCTGCCCGTGCGGCGGCAGCCCGGTGTTCCGCATCACCTGCTGCACCGCCAGCGAGAACGCCATCGAGTGCGGCCCGATGTTCAGGAACGTACCGATCAGCGCCGACACCCACGGGTGCCGAACCAGCAACGCCCGGTAGCCCGTGGCCAGTTCGCGCAGCTGGTCGCGCCAGTCCGTCTCGGTGCTCACGTCCGGCAGCGGGAAGGTTCCGAACACCGCGTCGAGGGCGAGTTCCAGCAGGTCGTCCTTGGTGTCGACGTACCAGTAGACGGACATCGCGGTGACGTTCAGCTCCGCGGCCAGGCGGCGCATCGAGAACTTGGCCGCGCCCTCGGAGTCCAGCAGCCGGACCGTCGCCTCGATGATCTTGTCGCGGTCCAGGCCTGCCGGCTGGCCCGACTTACGGCCCCGGTCCCGATCCCGGTCACGATCCCGGTCCTTGCCGTCCAGCCACACACTCGTCCGCGCGGGACCCTTCGCGCGGTCGGCCGCACTCACCATCGCGCACCCTCCTCGGTTGGCCCCCGCCCCGATGCTATTCCGCTGCCCTGGGTGATTCTGCCCGGTCCGCCCGCCGCAGCAGCATCGCTGCCAGCAGGCCACCGGCCAGCACCGCCACCGCGCCGACCAGCTGACTCGTCTGGAGGCCGGAGGCAAAGGCGTCCGAGATCCGCTCCCGCTCACCGGCGCCCCCCGCGGCCGCCAGCGCCGCGGGCAGCGAGGCCGCCCCGACCACCGTCGATACGAGCGCGGCGAAGCGGGAGTTGAGCACGGCGCCGAGGACGGCCACGCCCAGCCCGTTGCCGAACTCCGCGAGCGTGCCGTTGATGCCCGCGCCCACCCCCGCCCTCGCAGGCGGGATCGCGCTCATGATCGCGTTGGCTCACGCTGGTGGCGGCGGGCCTCGGTTCAGGGCGATGACGGTCAGCGCGAGCGGCGCCGTGCGCAGACCCGCGTCCAGCGGCCCGTATCCGAGGACGAATTGCAGAGGATGAGCCAGCGCTGCGGATGGCCCGAGGAGCCCGAGGTGCCCGTGTCGACCGGGTCGGTCTCGGCGGCGTCGCCGTCATGGACACTCCTTGTACGGTGTACGGGACTCAGGTCTCGTACACCGCATAAGGAATCCTCGTACGCCGTACAGGACTATTTCTCGTCGGTCAGGTCGTAAAGAGTCGCGCCGTCGACGGTGACCTTGGTGAAGGTGGACTCGACCCAGGAAGTGATCCCGGAGCTGGAGTTGCCGCCGGGCCCGCCGCCCTGGCCACCACTCGCGATGAAGTAGTGGATCTTCCCGTCCGCGACGTACTGCTTGAACTGCGCGAGGGTCGGGGACGGGTCACTGCCGTTGAAGCCGCCGATCGCCATCACCGGCTTCTCGGTGGCGAGCTGGTAACTGGCCGCGTTCTGGGAGCCGATGGCCGCGGCGGCCCAGGTGTAGTCGTCGGCGTTCTGCTTCAGCTTGGCCTCGACCTTCGAGTTGACGTTCGCGCCGTTGAGGAGACCGCCCATGCCGCCTCCCATGCCGCGCTCGCCGGCCCCGCCGCCGCCCGGGAACCCGCCGGGCATCTGGCCCTGGACCCGACCCTGCCCCTGCCCCTGGCCCTGCTGCCCGCCGGCCGGGGGCTGGCCCATGCCGCCGCCGGGACCACCCTGCTGGTTCTGGCCCTGGCCCTGGCCCTGCGCCTGGCCGGGCGGCTGCATCCGGCCGCCGACCCCGCCGCCCGGGCCACCACCACCCGGACCACCACCGCCGCCCGGGCCTCCACCACCCGGACCACCGCGGCCTCCCGCCACCGTCGGCCCGGCTGTCACGATCGAGCCCGCGTGCCCCTCGCTCACCGTCGTGAGGGAGTACGCGACCGGCCCCGCCAGCGACGCCGCAAGCCCCAACACCGCGGCACCGAGGGCCAGTCGACGGCCGAGCCGCCCCGCGAGCAGCAGACCCGCCGCGGCCGCAAGACCGCCGATCAGCACCGCCCACCGCAGCCACGGCAGATAGTCCGTGCTCCGGCCAAGGAGGATGTACGACCAGTACGCCGTCACCGCGACCGTGCCGCCGAGCGCCGCCGACGCGAGGAACGAACGCCGCTCCTCCCACAGCACCGTGGCGCCCATGCCGACGAGCGCGGCGATGTACGGCGCCAGCGCCACCGTGTAGTACTCGTGGAAGATCCCGGCCATGAAGCTGAAGATCCCCGCGGTCATCAGCAGCGAGCTGCCCCAGACCAGGAACGCCGCCCGCGCAGTGTCAGTCCTCCCCCAGAGCCTGCCGGCCTGGGAGGTACCCCCAGCACGCCAGGTGACGACGAGTCCGGCGATGAGCAGCAGCAGCGCGGCGGGCAGCAGCCAGGAGATCTGGCCGCCGATGTTCCCGCTGAACATCCGGTCGATGCCGGTCTCGCCCCAGCCGCCGCCACCGCCACCGCCACGGGCCCCGCCACCACCGCCTCCGACGCTGCCGGTCTCATTGCCGTTGATCCGGCCGAGGCCGTTGTAGCCGAAGGTCAGCTCCAGGAAGCTGTTGTTCTGCGAGCCGCCGATGTACGGACGTGAGGAAGCCGGCCACAGCTCGACGATCGCCACCCACCAGCCGCCCGCGACGACCATCGCGAGCCCGGCAAGGGCGAGTTGGCCGAGCCGCCGCCGCAGCGTCGTCGGCGCGCACACCGCGTACACCACCGCCAGCGGCGGCAGGATCAGGAACGCCTGGAGCGTCTTCGTCAGGAACGCGAAGCCGACCGCGACGCCCGCCCAGACAAGCCACTTCGTCCGCGCGCCTTCGAGGGCGCGCAGCACGCAGTACACCGTCACCGTCATCAGCAGCGCGAGCAGCGCGTCCGGGTTGTTGAAGCGGAACATCAGCGCGGCGACGGGCGTCACGGCGAGCACCGCGCCCGCGATCAGCCCGGCGGTGGGTGTGAAGCGCCGGCGTACGGCCCCGTACAGCACGCCCACCGTGGCGACCCCCATCAACACCTCGGGCAGCAGGATCTGCCACGAGCCGAGCCCGAAGAGCCGTACGGACAGGGCCATCGGCCACAGCGCGGCCGGGGGCTTGTCGACGGTGATGGAGTTCGCGGCGTCGGACGAGCCGAAGAAGAAGGCCTTCCAGCTCTCGCTGCCGGCCTGGGCCGCCGCGGAGTAGAAGGAGTTGGCGTAGCCCGACGCGCTCAGGTTGTAGAGGTAGAGGAGCGCGGTGGCGACAAGGAGCGCGAGGAAGGCGGGGCGCACCCAGCGGGCGTCCTCGGCACGCCCGCGCCACCAGCGCGCGGGCGCCGACGCGGAACGCCGTAGTCCGTGCCCCGCGGGGGCCGAGGGATCCGCCCACACGGGCGGAGCCACGGTGACAGCGTCCCCGGCGGCAGCCACGGCATCCACGGCGGCAGCACCGCCCGGCTGCATACCCTGGTATCGGTCATGTTGCGTGGTCATCGTCGATTCCTCGTCATCGTGATCGTCTCGTCGTCGAGGGGCATGGCGTGCAGAGGCGCGGTCGTGTCCCCGCGAGTGGCGGCGGGTGCGCCCGGTCCGACCGGCACAGGCACGTCCCCGCGCCGGTCGGGGAAGACCCACGCGCGGAAGAGCAGGAACCGCAGCACCGTCGCCGCCAGGTTCGCGGCGATCAGGACCGCCAGCTCCGTGCCGTGGGACGGGTTCCCGGCGGCCGCGTCCAGAGCCGCCAGCGAGCCGCTGGTCAGGGCGAGGCCGATGCCGAACACGACCAGGCCCTGGGCCTGATGGCGTACGGCGCGGTCCCGGCCGCGCACCCCGAAGGTGAGCCGCCGGTTCGCGGCCGTGTTCGCGACGGCGGACAGCAACAGCGCGCCCGCGTTGGCGACTTGAGGCCCGGCTCCCGCCCGGAAGACCGTGTACAACAGCAGATACAGCAGGGTCGAGAGCGCGCCGACCACACAGAAGCCGACCAGCTGCCGGGCAAGTCCGCCCGGCACTCCGGTCAGCTGCCTGTCCCGCGGATCGTCCCCGAAGGGCCGCGCCAGCCGGTCCAGCGGCAGCGCGCCGACCGCCAGCGCGCGCCCCACCCGCCACACACCCTTGAGGTCCTCAGTCGCCGTGCTCACGATGTGCACCGTCGAGTCGGGGTCGTCGACCCAGTCCACCGGCACCTCGTGGATACGCAGCCCGGCTCGCTCGGCCAGCACCAGCAGCTCGGTGTCGAAGAACCATCCGGTGTCCTCGACCATCGGGAGCAGCCGCTCGGCCACCTCCCGCCGTATCGCCTTGAATCCGCACTGCGCGTCGGAGAACCGCGCCGCCAGCGACGACTTGAGAATCAGGTTGTAGGCGCGCGAGATGAACTCCCGCTTCGGGCCGCGCACCACGCGCGACGAGCGCGCGAGCCGGGACCCGATCGCGAGATCCGAGTGCCCGGAGATCAGCGGCGCGACCAGCGGCAGCAGGGCGTTGAGGTCGGTGGACAGATCCACGTCCATATAGGCGAGGACGGGCGCGTCGGAGTGCGACCACACGGTGCGCAGCGCACGCCCCCGGCCCTTCTGCTCCAGCCGGTACGCCCGTACCTCGGCGATCGAGCGGTCGAGCCGGGCGGCCACCTCGGGCGTGCTGTCGGTGCTCGCGTTGTCCGCGATGGTGATCCGGAAGCCGTACGGGAAGGTCCGTGCGAGGTAGTCGTGCAGCCTGCGCACACACCGCTCGAGGTCGTCCTCCTCGTTGTAGACCGGGATCACCACGTCGAGTACAGGCAGGTCGGCCGTGTCGGCGAGCAGATGCTCCCGGGCCGGCAGAGTCCCCCTTGGGGTGTCGGTTCGCATGGAACGACACTCGGCGGGCGCGCTGTCACGGCTGTGTGATGTGCCTGTGCCCCGTCTGTGAGTCGTACGCGGGAGGCCGGGCCACCAGGTCCGCGGGCAGGTGTACGCCGACGACCGTGCGCCCCGGCTCGGACCGCACGCCCACCGTGCCGCCGTGCGCGGCCACCACCGCCTGCACGATCGCCAGGCCGAGACCGGTCGACCCGGCGTGCCGGGACCTGGACGCGTCGCCGCGCGCGAACCGTTCGAAGATGTGCGGGAGCAGCTGGGGCGGGATGCCGGGCCCGTCGTCCTCGACCTCCAGCACGACCGTGGGGCCCGCCCCGGCGACATCGCCGCACCACACCCGTGCGGTGACGGTCGTGCCGGGCGGTGTGTGGGTTCGGGCGTTCGCCAGCAGATTGACCAGCACCTGATGGAGCCGGGCGCCGTCGCCCCGTACCGCCGCGGGCTCGACCGGCAGCTCGAGGAGCCACTTGTGGTCCTGGCCCGCCGCCCGCGCATCGCTGACCGCGTCCACGACCAGCGGTGAGAGATCAGTGCTCTCGTACGAGAGCGGGCGTCCGGCGTCGAGACGGGCGAGCAGCAGCAGATCCTCCACCAGGCCCGTCATCCGGGTCGCCTCGGCCTCGATCCGCCCCAGCGCATGCCGGGTGTCCGCGCCGACGTGCTCCCGGCCGCGCCGGGTGAGTTCGGCGTAGCCGCGTATCGACGTCAGCGGTGTACGCAGCTCATGGCTGGCGTCCGCGACGAACTGCCGTACCCGCGTCTCGCTCTCCTGCCGCGCGTGCAGCGCGGAGTGCACATGGTTGAGCATCCGGTTGAGCGCCGCGCCGACCTGGCCGACCTCGGTCCGCGGATCGGCCTCGGCGTCCGGGACCCGCTCGAGCAGGGCCACCTCGCCGCTGTGCAGCGGCAGTTCGGAGACCCGGGTGGCGGTGGCGGCTACCCGCCGCAGCGGCCGCAGCGCGACGCCGACAAGGGCGGCGCCGGCGATCCCGGCCGCGATCAGTCCGGCGCCGGTGACACAGACCTCGACCACGACGAGGGTGCCGAGCGCGTCCTGCAACTCTCGCGTAGGGAGCCCGACGAGGAAGGAACCGCGCATCCCGGTGGTGTACCTGACCCGGTAGTCGCCCCGGCCCGCCAGCTCCAGGGTGTGCGGACTGCCGTCGCGCGGTACCTCCGTCAAGGCCTCGGCCTGCGCCACAGTGAGCGGGCTCACCTGCGGCGCGAGTCCGTCCGACGCCTGCTCGGTGCTGGCCACGCCCCGGTCGATGCTGCCGTCGTCGGCAACCAGGGCGCCGACAGTGCCCACCGGCATACCGCCGCCGGTGACGAAGCCCAGCGGATCCTTGGACAGCGTATCGATGGGCGGCCGCCCGCCGTCCGTGTCCGGCGGGCCCGCGGCCCGGGCCGCGACGTTGCGCAGCTGGATGTCCAACTGGCCGTACAGATAGGTGCGGTACGCGATCGTCGTGACCGTGCCGATCACCGCCGCCACCACCGCGATCAGCATCACCGCCGAGACCACGAGCCGGGTCCGCAGCGACCACCGGCGGCTCCGGGTCCTACTCACCGGGCTTGATCAGATAGCCGGCCCCACGCCGGGTGTGGATCATCGGCGTACGCCCCGCGTCGATCTTCTTCCGCAGATACGAGACATACAGCTCGACGACATTTGCCTGCCCGCCGAAGTCGTACGACCACACCCGGTCGAGGATCTGCGCCTTGCTGAGCACCCGTCGCGGATTGCGCATCAAAAAGCGCAGCAGCTCGAACTCCGTCGCCGTCAGATGGATCGACTTCCCGCCCCGGCTCACCTCGTGGCTGTCCTCGTCGAGCGTCAAGTCCCCCACCGCCAGCAGGGATTCGCTTCGTGCGGCCGCCGTCCCCGACCGCCGGATCAGCCCGCGCAGCCTGGCCACGACCTCCTCCAGCGAGAACGGCTTGGTGACATAGTCGTCGCCGCCCGCCGTCAGCCCCGCGATCCGGTCCTCGACCGCGTCCCTGGCGGTCAGGAAGAGCACCGGCACCTCGGGCAGTTCGCGCCGCAGCCGTCCCAGCACCGCGAGCCCGTCCATGTCGGGCAGCATCACATCGAGCACCACCGCGTCCGGCCGGAAGTCGCGCGCCGAACGCACCGCGCCGGCGCCGTCCCCTGCGCTGCGCACCTCCCAGCCCTCGTAGCGCAGGGCCATGGACAGCAGCTCGCTCAGCGCCGCCTCGTCGTCCACGACGAGCACCCGGACGGGGCTGCCGTCCGGCCTGAGCATTTCGGTACGCCCCTGGGGCGAGGTCGCGGTCATGCTCGTACCCTGCGACCTCGCCCTGAGAGGGTCCTTGCCCTTCCCTGTGAATTCCCTGAGAAAGCGCTAGGAGGGGTCGGGAGCGGCGGGCAGGTCGAAGAGCCGCGCTCCGTTGTCGTGGCAGACCGCCCGCAGCCAGCCGTCCCCGAGCCCGAGCCGTTCGAGCACCTGTAGCTGATGGGCGTACGGATACGGAATGTTGGGGAAGTCGGTCCCGAGCAGAATCCGGTCCGTCAGCTCCAGCAGCCGCCCCTTCTCCCGCTCGGGGAAGGGCGCGAAGCGCTCGCTGAAGTCCGTGAAGGCCATCGTCGTGTCGAGGCGGACCTCCCCGTACCGCTCCGCGAGATCGAGGAAGTCGGCGTACTCCGGCATCCCCATGTGCGCCACGACCAGCCGCAGCCGCGGATGGCGCGCGAGGAGCCGCCCCACCGGCTCCGGCCCGGTGTGCTTGCCGGGCACCGGCCCGGACCCGCAGTGCACCACCACCGGGACCCCGGCATCGGCGAGCAGCCCCCACACGGGATCGAGCAGCGCGTCATTGGGGTCGTACGCCCCGACCTGGAGGTGCGCCTTGAAGATCCGGGCCCCGCGCTCGACGGCCTCGCGCACGTACGGCGCGACTCCCTCCTCGGGGAAGAGGGTCGCGGTCTGCAGGCACTCGGGTGTGCGCAGGGCGAAGTCCGCGGCCCAGCCGCCCAGCCACTCGGCCATGCCCGCCTTGTGCGGATAGAGCATCGAGGTGAAGGCACGGACCCCGAAGTCACGCAGCAGCGCGACCCGTTGCTCCTCCTCGTGCCGGTAGGTGATCGGCCACTCCATGCCGGTCAGCGGCCCGGCGGCGTCGAAGTAGGCCCACACTTTCCTGAGGACCTGCTCCGGCATGAAGTGGGTGTGTACGTCGACGAGCCCGGGCAGTCCGAGCCGCGTCCAGAACTCCCGTACATCCGCGGCCTCGTCCTGGTCCGCCGTCTCACTGCCTTCACTCACGCTCAAAGCCATAACTCCGCTCGACCTTGCCTACATGGACGCTGTAGCTCTCGTACCACTCGGCGCGTCCACGCTTCTGCGCGGCCTGGTGCTCCAGATTCCGCTGCCAGGCGGCTATGGATTCCTCGTCCCTGAAGTAGCCGACGGAGATCCCGAGTCCGCCGGGGGTGCGCGCCGACTCGTATCCCAGGAAGCCGGAGACCTCCTGCACAAGTTCCTTCATCCGCTCGGCGGCCTCGCCGTAGCCCTCGGGCCGCTCGGTCTGAACGGAGGTGAACACCACGGTGTAGTAGGGCGGTTCATGTGCCGCGACAGGCCTGATGCTTTCGATGCTCATGACGCCCACCTTCCGTGCCAGGTCAGGGAGGTGTCCACCCTCATTGCCGTAAGGGATCCAAACGGGATCCAAGACTTGACCATCCGGTCAGAAGAGCCCGTCCTGCACCGATCCGGGCGCGGAGCCCATAGCGGCGAGGGGCACCGTCACCCCCGCCCCCGAGTCGGACCCGACGAGCGCCCACCCGGTCATCAGCCGGGTATCGAGTACGACAAGCCCGTCCCCCGCGGTCCGCAGATGCAGATCGGGCCCGGCGGCCGCCACCAGCCGCCCGGCGACCACCCCGCCGTCCACCAGCTCGCGCACCACCCCGGTCGCGGGCGGCAGCCCGTCGAGACCGAACACCCCGGCGTGGTCGACCGCCTCGAAGCCGATGCGCTCCAGCGACTCGGCCCACCCGGCAAGCCCGACGGCACGCCGGTGCAGCTCCTCGACCTCCGCGGCCCGCTCGGCCGCCCCCGGCAGCGCGGCCCGAACCGCCCGTTTGTCCGCATACGGAATCCGGTCCGGCACCCCCAGCGCACTGCGCAGCAACTCCTCGGTCCGCCGCGCCGCCATCAGCGGCCCGCGCCCGAGCCAGCTGAAGACCACGGCCCCCTGCTCAAGCAGCCGCGCGGGCCCGCGCTCCTCCGCGGTGATCCCGACCTTGACCATCCCCGGCCCGAACCAGGCCAGATACACGCGGTACGTCCGCGGGTCGTCGGCCATGGTGTCGGCGGCCACCGAGTGCGCCCGGTCCAGCCGCGCACACTCCGCACACCGCGCCCCTGTCGCCCGCCCGCTCACAACGGCCCGCAGGGGACAGGGATTCCCGCGCGCCCCGACACACCGCCGCTGCCCCTCCGCCCGGAACCCCAGCTCTTTCCCGGGGGTCAGCGGGCTGACCCGCCCGCCTTCCCACGCGAGTACGGCCATCCGCGCCCCGCGCGGCCAGCTGAGCCCGGCGCACCGCCACGCCATACACACCTCCGCCCGACTATGCGGGACGCTACCCGAGCCCTCGGCACAGGCACTCGACGAGGCGAGCGGCGATGGTCCCGTCGGGGTCGAGGCGCGGATTGAAGATCGTCACATCCAGGCCGACGGCCCGCTCGTCGCCCAGCGCCGTCCGCAGCACGCTCTCCAGCTCGGCCCAGCTCAGCCCACCGGGCAGGCGATAGTCGACAGCCGGCATGAGCGCGTCGTCCAGCACGTCGACATCGAGGTGCACCCAGTAGTCGCCGAGCCGCCCGACGGCCTGCCGCGCCGCCGCAGCTGCCCCAATCGCACGCACCCCGTCGAGGTCGACGGCATGCAGCCGCTCCGGCAGCGGCTGCATCCCGGCCGCCGCGGACTCCTCGGAGTCCCGGAACCCGAAGGCGACAACGTCCTCGTCCCGCACCAGCGGCCCAAGACCTTCGATATCGGCCAACACCCGCGGCCCGCGCCCGGTCGCCAGGGCGAGCTCCATCGACGCCACTTCACCGGTCGGCTCCGCGGCCGGCTGGTAGAAGTCGGTGTGCCCGTCGAGGAACAGCAAGCCGTACCGACCCCGGCGGCGCAGCGCGAGGAGATTGCCGAGCAGGATGCTGCAGTCCCCGCCGAGGACGACGGGGAAGAGCCCTCGATCGATGACCCCGCCAACAGCGTCCGCCAGCCGTACGGAGTAATCGGCGATACCACCCGGATTGAGCACCCAGGTCTCCGGGTCCCGCGCCGGGTCGTACGCCGCCGCCTCGACCCTCCCCGCCCGCACCGCCCCAAGCCGATCCCCGAGCCCGGCCCCGACCAGCGCCGCGGGCAGCTCCTCAACCCCGGACGGCCGCAGCCCGAGGACGGACGGCGCCTCGATGATCGCCGGCTCTCGCACCCCGGACTCCTTCGTCGGACGCACGCTTAGGTCGCTGTCGATGATGGGCGGTCAACGGCGACGGCGCGACCGGGAGGGACGAGGGGGTACGGGCAACGCAAGAGGCCCCCCGGATTTCTCCGGAGGGCCTCTCAGCTGTGTGTGTGCCGTCGTTGACGGGAGGCCGGCTGTGCGGCAACTTCGGATGGCAAAGCGGCGTGGCTCCGGGGCCGGTAGCCTGCGCAGCATGGCCCAGCTTCCGGAACCCGCACCGACCGAGATTACGGAAACTGATTGCCGCCAGTGCGGCACTCGAATTGCCGGTCTTGATGGCCGGTACGCGTGCCCCCTTTGCGGCTGGGTGAACGGTCACAGTGAGGGCCATCGCCCGCTGCCCCCGGCGAGCGATGACCCGGACGGCCCAGCCAACAGGTAGCGCGCAGGTAGCGCCTCTCCCTCTGGCCCCCGCCGGACGACCTCGCTGTCGATTCCCTACGGAGCGATCATTCGCAATTCCTCATTGGCAGCCGAGTCGTCGTGGGGCGTCGGGCGGCCAATCGATGGAAGCCACAAGCGGCAGAAGCTTGAAAGCCACACCCGACGCCCCTGGGTGGGCCAACCATACGAAGGGCTCGCCCTGTCCCGTAGAAGAACGTAGGGAAGCTTGGGTCAGGGGCAGCGGTTGAACTGCGCCGGGCGGTCCGACTCGCTGGACCAGTCGGACCGCCGGGCGGACCACAGCAACGCCCCGGGCCCCGGCGAGGGGCGCCCGGGGCGTGTGATGCTGCAGCCGCGGGGGCACCAGCAGTCCCGGCCAGGCACTCCGGGTTATGCGAACTGGCCGGGCTGGTAGTCGCCGGCGGGCTGCTGAATGATGACGTTCGCCCGGTTGAAGGCGTTGATGAGAGCAATCCCGCACACCAGGGCGGCCAACTGTTCCTCGTCGTAGTGCTTGGCGGCGTTCGCCCAGGCCTCGTCCGTGACCCCACCGGCCGCATCCGCGATGCGGGTGCCCTGCTCCGCCAGCTCCAGCGCGGCCCGTTCGGCCTCGGTGAAGACCGTGGCCTCCCGCCACGCCGCGACCAGGCTGAGACGTACCGAGGTCTCACCGGCGGCGGCGGCGTCCTTGCTGTGCATGTCGGTGCAGAAACCGCACCCGTTGATCTGACTGGCGCGGAGCTTCACCAGCTCCTGCGTCGCGGCCGGCAGCGTCGAGTCCTCGAGCACCTTGCCTGCCGCGATGATGTGCTTGAAGACCTTGCCTACGGTCGGGCTGCTGAAGGCGTCCAAACGGGCACTCATGGAGATCTCCTCTGCCGTTGTCGGTGCTTGCACACTTACGACGGCACAGCTCGGCAGGATGTGACATGAGCGCCTGACCTGCGTCTTCCCTCCCGCACGCAGCAGGGACCACTACGACGACGTCCACTGCCGAGAGGTCACCCCTGGCTTTGAACATCCACGCTGCGCCGTCGCCCGCTCCGGCTGTCCTCCGGTCTCTGAGGGCCCCACGATCCGAGAGATCGGTAAGAGCGTCGGCCTCTCGAGTACCTCGTCCGTGGCGTATCAGCTCCGTCGGATGGAACAGGCCGGAGTGATCACCCGGACCGGCCGACACTGGCGCTCCTGCCGCCTCGCCAACTGACGCGTGACCGTCTAGATCTTTGAACTAAGGATCCGAACCGACGGCCCCCGCTTTACAAGTTCGACTGGTGGCCGTTCGACGCCACTGCTGTTCGCCGTCGTTGATGTCAGCTGCGGATGTCAGGCTGCCCTCGATGCGAACTACGGCCGGTTCAGTCGCCAGCAGTGACAACGGGTGCTCACATCAAACGGGTTGGCCTGACCCAGCACCTGTCACTCCCCTTGGTTCCTGACTTCCTGCATTGAACTTGCACGATCACCCGTCAAGAGTCAGAAGCCGTTGCCGCCTTCGCTTCGGCTGCCCTCTCATGCCAATCGCTGTCGCGGCTCTGGAAATCGAGGACGGCGAATGGTGGGGTGATTGACCGAACTCGGACGCACGGCACCGCCCGTGCTGCTCACCGTCGACCAGGTGGCCGCTCACCTCCAGGTCAGCCGCTGGACGGTCCACAACCTGATCCGCTCGCGAGAGCTGGCTTCCGTGACGATCGGCCGATGCCGGCGGATCTCTGAAAGCGCACGCGGTGAGCTGGTGCGGGCGGCCACGAAGACGGCTCGCTCCACGCGCCGGGTGCCGCTGCCTGCCGAGTGCGCGACCGCGCTGCGTTCTCGTCGCGCTCAACAGCATGCCGACCGGCTTGCTCGCGGAGACAAGTGCACGACAACAGATCTGGGCAAGGGGCCGACGCTCGGACGATCATGGAAGTCCTCGGGCACAGCTCGATCCGCGTGACCATGGACGTCTACACCTTCGTCCGGCCGGACACCCAACGGGCCGCCTTCGACCGCGTCAGTGATGCGCTGGCAGGCATTGACGGCAACCGGCCGGACGGCGATGACGACACGGCTGGAGTAATCGCCGCGATCTGGACGCGGTTGCCGTCAACGATCGCCGTCAACGCAAAAACCAGAGGCCCTGTCGATCTCTCGACAGGGCCTCTGGCCTGTTGTGCACTCGGCAGGATTCGAACCTGCAACCTTCTGATCCGTAGCTCCAGCCGGATCGGTCAGCGAAGGCCATATAGGCCGCTGCACGGCCCTGGAGGAGCGCTACTGGACGGGGACGGTTGCTGGAGTTGCGGTACTTCGCTGCTGTACGCCTTACCCCTGGAGAGGGACCCGTGTGCGAGCAGGCTTACTCTCCTCGGATGGACGACGCCCCTTGCTTCTGCCTCCTCTGCGCCCCGACGGAATGGGGCGGGCCCGTGTGGGAGGAACGCGACAGCCGCATAGCGAAGAGTGTCGCGGACTTCGGCTGGCACGTCATGGGCGTGGCCGGCGGTGATGCCCCCGGCGATTGGGGCTACTCCATCGGTCTCTGGCACACACTGCGTAGTCCCGAGGTAAGCGTGTTCGGCCTGCCGTCGCAGACCGCAATGCGCGTGGCGAACGCCGCTGGGGCAGCGATACGGGACGGCAACCCACTCGAGCCCGACCAGCGCCGGGGAGACGTCCTCAACGGCTTCGACGTGGCCGTCCGGCCCGTGCATCCCAGCTGGTACCACGACTTCTTCGGCGCAGGCATCGACTTCTACCAGACCCCGCCCCTGCCAATCACGCAGCTGTTCTGGCCGGACAAGGTCGGACGGTTCCCCTGGGAAGAGGGAGCGGACGAGCGCTGCCGCACGGGCCAACCGCTGCTCTGGATTCCAAAAGACGAGACCACCGGTCCATGGACCGAAGTCACGTGAGTTTTGGTGGGCCGGGGCACGGCAGCATGCTGGGTGGAGCAACTCCCTCTGGAGTGTTTGCCTCCGCCGTACGTCAGGAGAGCACGGCCAAGCCGAACAACGAAGCCGGGGTGGCGGGATTTAAACCCACGACCTCTTCGTCCCGAAGCAATGCGGGCGACCCTGCGACCTGCGGCTCACTCGTCTGTGACCTGCGAGGACTGTCCGCAAGAGTCCGTGGTTGTGCGCCCGAGTGCGGGGTCGTTGTAGCGCAGTTAGACACTCAGCCGGTATCGAGCAGCTCAGCGAGGGCGAGCGCCGCCACCACGGAGAAGAGCCGCGACTTCCTGAGGTTCCGTCCAGCGGTCTTACGGTCCAGTTCCCAAACGAGCACCACGATGCAAAGCAGATACAGGGGACCCCGCAGCAGGAAAACGATGTCGCGCACAGGGCCCTCCGGTGGCCTTCGAACGGGCGAGAAGGCTATCCCTAGGGGCGGTCACGCGGACGGTGGGCCCTAGTTTGGAAGACGGCGTATGCGGACCCTGGCCGACCTGCCGACACCCCGACCTGGGACAGAGCGCAGCTGGGCCCGCTGTTCCCCGTGGCTTCCCGCTGCATCCCCCTGGAACGGGCACGCAGCGGGCACGGTGACCCCCTCGATGCGAACTATGGGCGAGGCGGTCACTGAGGTCTGCTGGGCCGTTCGGGTGGCAGCCTGCGACCTGTGAGGGTCACCTCCGGTCGCGGCGGTTGCTGTACTTCGCTGCTGTACAGCGCCGCGCAGGGACCATACGATCACGGTCCTGCTCCACACTCTCTTGCCTCGGGGAATGTCATGATTAGACGTCTCACTGCGGTCATTGCAGCTGCCACTGGTGCAGTAGCGATTTGCGCTGCGCCCGCTTCAGCCAGCGCCACGGTCAACTGGAAGTCTGTGAGCACTAACAGCAACTGGCACTGCACGGACTACGGGCAGCACTCGGCATATGTGGGCGTTGGGGGTGGAGTAAAATTTAAGACCTGCATCGTCATAGGCACCACCTGGCCGACCAAGACGCAGGCTGTGCTAGTGGTCCAGAACGCCACGGCTCACAACGTCTACATCGAGAAGGGCCGGATTGTCTTCATGTCGCCGGAGGGCGGCGATGTGTGGTGCGCGGCCTCGAACCTGGCCGTGGGTGCGACGGCTGGCTGCTATGCCCCGTCGGTAGACGCCTACAGTTGCGAGTACACTTCGCGTGCCTACACGGAGTTGAAGCTCTTGGGCAGGACGGACTGGGACGAGCAAGCCGGTGTCGAGGCGTCCTGCTAAGGGGTTACATGGCCGTGTTGTAGGCGACACACCAGGGTCGTACGCAGTCGTGTGTACGGCCCTTCTCGCTTCGGCGGCACCGAATCCCACGCGAGCGGCCCGCCCCGGTCAACCAGCTGTGCCCACGTGTCGGCTTCACTCTGCGCTCGTGCCGGGTTCCGCCACACACGGACAGCGGTCCACCCCGTTTGAGCTGCTACCGCACTGAGTACGGTGCAAACGAGCAACCTCATAATCTGCCGGCTTCGCCTTCCCAGGTTCGAATCCTGGCGCCGCCACTCTAGTGGGAATCGGCCCCTGACCAGCGAGTTTGGTCAGGGGCCATTCTCGTTCTCGGCTCACGCCAGTGCCCGCCGCTCCCCGGTGTTCCCCGCCCGTTCTGGCACGTTCGTGGCACGTGCCATGACCTTGATCACGCGGTCGGCGGAACGACTTTGGACTGGAGCTGCTTTGGGGCGAGTGATCATGGCCCCGTAAGCTGATGGCGAGTCGGGCAGTCTGTGGACCTGCCCGGTAAAGCACGACGTTGGGGCCATGATCTTCGAGGCTCGCCCCAAAGTGGCTGTCTAAAGTCGTGGAGCCGACCGCCCCAGCCACGACGTGTTCTGACCTCATGCTCTGTGTGCCTGCCTCCTGGGCGGGAGCGGGCGGCCGGCGGTGCCGAGCGGGGCGGAGACATGAGCGCGGGCGCCGCCTGCCGCCCGCGCCCGCCCGGAGGAGCGGAGCGACGACGGGTGCTTGATCTAGTAGAGAAAGTTCTACCGCGCCGAGATCAGGCGCTTGCCGTCATGGCTCCTCACGTGAGGGCCGTCCTCGTCCAGAGCGTCCAACAGCCGTACCGCGTAGACCTCGGACATCCGCTCGGCGACTTCCTCGGGCGTGAGCCAGGCGACCGCCGTCGACTCGTCGGAGGTGCGCTCGATGCCACCGGACGGCTTGCAGCGGAAGACAAGCGCAACGATGCCGCGCGTCGTGTTCTTGTAGACGCCGGAGAGTTCGTCCACCTCGACGTGGATGCCCGTCTCCTCCAGGACCTCGCGGGTGACGCCTGCTTCGGGTGACTCGGTGAGTTCGAGAATTCCGCCCGGCAGTTCCCAAGTCCCGTTGTCCGCTCGGCGGATCGCCAGGAGTCGGCCGTCCTCGCGCACGACGGCCCCGGCCACGGACACGGAGTGCAGTGGCGTTGACTGGCCTGCGCTGGCGCTGTTACTCATGTACAGGAGCATAGGAGGAAGAGAAGGACTATGGGAACCGCGGTAGGAGGTGGCACGAACGGACCTCGGTACGTGCAGATCGCCGAGGAGATCGTCAAACAGATCCGGGCTGGTGTCCTGAAGCCTGGTGACATGGTGCCGAGCGAGTCCGAGCTCGTCGAGCGCTACGGCGTCTCCGGCGGCACGATTCGCAAGGCGATGGTGGAGGTCCGGGCCAGCGGCCTGGTGGACACGCGCCATGGCAAGGGCTCGATCGTGAAGGATCGCCCGCCCGTACGGCTGCGGTCGTCGGACCGGTTCCGGGCGTCGCATCGGCGGGGCGGCAAGGCCGCGTACTTGGCCGAGTCCGCGCAATCGGGGGCCACGGCCAAGGTGAGCGTCCTCTATATCGGTCCGATGGAGGCCCCCGAGGACATCGCGGAACGGCTCGGCGTTGAGGCCGGCACCCAGGTGCTTGCGCGCAGGCGGCTCTACTTCCGCAACGGGACGCCCGTCGAGACCGCGACCTCGTACCTCCCGTGGGACGTGGTCAAGGACATCCCCGAACTGTTCGCCGAGAACCCCGGCCCCGGTGGCATCTACGCCCGGCTGGAGGATGACGGCCATGTGTTCGCGGAGTTCGGCGAGACGCTTCAGGCGCGTCCGGCCGCCAAGGCGGAAGCCACCGAACTCGCCCTGAGCCCCGGCGCTCCGGTCGTCCATCTCGTCCGCGAGGCGGTGACTGAGGAAGGCCGCGTGGTCGAGGTCTGCGACACCCTCATGGCCGCTGACCAGTTCGTTTTCAGCTACCGCATCCCGGCTGCCGACTGACGCTCGCTCAACTCCCCACAGCCCGCCGCGACTTCTTCGTCTCGGCGGGTTAACTCATGTATAGGAGTGATGCACTCTTCTTCATGTCACTCATATACATAAGTGACAGAGTCCAGCACTTCTAGAGGAGTGATCTCTGTGCGTGTGATCCCTGTGGACATGACCGGCGTGACCGTGATGGTCGCCCAGCCGCCGCAGCCGAAGATGAAGGACAAGAAGAACGGCGTCATGGCCGTCGACACCGAGACCAAGAAGCCGCTGATGACGGTGGATGTGCTCTTCGTCGGGAACGGCAACGCTGAGGTCGTCACGGTCACCGTGATCGAGGACGACATCTCCGGTGAGCTGGCCATGGGTACGCCGGTGGCGCTTACCAGCCTCATGGCCCGGCCGTGGGAGAACGAGTTCAACGGCCAGAAGCGGCACGGCATTTCATTCCGTGCGGCTGCAGTCACATCGCTGGCGGGCTGAGCAATGACCGGTGGACAGATCACCGCGCTCGTGGGCCTGGTGCTGATAGTCGCCGGACTGCTGGTCCTGCGTCGGACGCGGCCCGTCTGGTACTGGGTCGCCTTCGGCGCTCCGGCGAAGCTGGTCCGGATCGCTATCACGTATCGCTCGGTCATGGAGGCGTGCGGCCTCACCGAGCCTCCGTCCCGGTTCCGGCTCGCCGTCGCGGCAGCCACACAGCGCACGGCGTCCCGGATGGTGCCGCGCCTCACCCGGGCTCGTATCACCGCCAGCGGACTGGTGCTGCGGATCAAGATGCAACCGGGTCAGGAGGTACGCGACTTCGAGACGGCGACCGAGCGCCTTCGGCACTCCTGGCGCGCGTACGCCGTGCACACCACGGCACTTGCACCGGGCTGGCTTCAGGTTCGGGTCATCGGCTACGACGTGCTGCGCCGGGTCGTCATGCCTCGGACCGCAACGTCGAAGTTCCTGAGCGTTCCGGTGGCGCTTCGCTCCGACGGAGCCGTTCACACGCGGGACTTCCGGACCATCGCCCATGAGCTCGTGATGGGCGCGACGGAGTCGGGGAAGTCGGTCTACCTGCGCGGTCTGCTGACGGGGCTTGCTCCACAGCCAGTCGCACTGGTCGGCATCGACTGCAAGTGGGGCGTGGAACTGGCCCCCTTCTCCCCGAGGTTGTCCGCGCTGGCCTGCACGCCTGCGGAAGCTGCGGACCTGCTGGACGCCCTGGTCGCGGAGATGACGGAAAGGTACGAGCTGATCAGGCGCGTTCAGCGTCTTGCGGCCGGCACGTCTCCGGAGTCGATCACCTCGGACATCTGGGGTCTGCCGGAGGACATGAGGCCCGTGCCGGTCGTGGTCTTCATCGACGAAGTCGCGGAGCTTTTCCTCACCGCGAGCGCTGCCGACGAGAAGCGCCGGGATCAGATGGTCACGCAGCTCGTACGGCTCGCCCAGCTCGGCCGGGCGGCCGGTATCTATCTGGAGGTGTGCGTGCAGCGTTTCGGCGCCGAACTCGGCAAGGGAGCAACCGCGTTGCGGGCCCAGCTCACGGGCCGCATCTCGCACCGGGTGAACGACGAAGCCACAGCGAAGATGGCGCTCGGGGACATCAGCCCCGTGGCTGTCCTCGCGGCGACCACCATCGGACCCGATCAGCGCGGGGTGGCCGTGGCCGGTGACTCGTCCGGCGGCTGGTCCCTCGTCCGGAGCCCGTTCACGAGCCTGCCCGACGCCGTCGCGGCCTGCGCCGAGCACGCCGCCATGACGCCCTCGGTGCCGAGCCTCGACCCTTTCCGACCCTCAGCGCCTTCGCGGGCCTTCGCCCTGGTCGCGGACAAGGACTGACGCCATGCGGTCATCGCTGCGACTGGACGCCGTGCTCGTGCAAGCCGTGATCGCGGGTGCGCTGTCCTTCTCCCATCTGCACGACCTCGCCGAGGCTGCCGGACAGAGCGGTTGGAAGGCATGGGCCTATCCGGTCTCGGTGGATCTGCTGCTTGTCGCCGCGTGGCGTCGGCTTCGGACACTGCGGGACTCCGACGCGCCGAGGCGTGGCGCGTGGACCTGGTTCGCGGTGGCGCTCGCGGCCTCACTCGGAGCGAACGTCGCCACGGCCGGACTGCTCGACCTGAGCGACGTCCCCGACTGGCTGCGCATCCTCGTCGCCGGGTGGCCGGCGCTCGCATTCCTCGGCGGCACGCTGCTCGTCCACACCCCCGGTCCTGAGCATGGGGAGTCCGCACCGCTCGAACCGGCCGAGCCGGAGACCGAGGTCGTACGGGAGAAGGTCACCGAGCCCGCCCCTGCGCTGCCCGCGACTCCCGCAGTACCCGCCGCCCTGATCACCCACGCGCGGAAGCTCGCCGACGCTCACCACTCGGCAACCGGCCGTGCCATCGACCCCGACACCCTGCGCGCTCGCCTCGGTGTCCCCGCCTCGATGGCTGAGGCCATCGCTGCCCAGCTCGCTTGAGGGAGTTCCTGATGACCAGTTCCATCGGCGCTTCGATCAGCTTCCACGTGACCGACAAGCCGTTCGTGATGTGCCACGACTACGGCACGAGCCGCACTCCGATCCTCGCTGTGCAGGACAGGCACGCGTCGTTCACGCTCTACGCCCGCGACAGCGTTCCCCCTGCTGAGCAGCTCAAGTTCGCGCAGGAATTGCTTGCGGCCGTCACCGCCTACGCCGCCGCGGTCGAGACGTACACCGCTGCCGAGCTCACCCCCAACTCGCCTGAGAGGAGGTGAAGCCATGCCCCGCAACCGCTTCTGGGACGTCGACCGCATCGGTCCCGTCCAGATCGGCACCCACCACGACCGCCACGGCCGCGAAGCCCACGCCGCCGCCTGCACCGCGCCCGGCTGCGACTGGTCCGCCGACTACCTCAACCGCGCCGCCGCCGAACTCGCCGCTCGTACCCATCGCTGCAACCCGCGCTGACCACCGAGGAGATGACCGCCATGAACGTCCCGCTCTGGCTCGCGCTGATCGTCGTCGGCTGGCTCGGCATCAAGCTCGTTCGCCCGCCTATCTGGCTCGTGGCCGTCCTGCTCCTGGGCGGCTACCTCCTGGCGGACAGCCTTTTCGCCCCGGTCATCGACCAACTCGCCAAGTAGTCCGTCCCGAAGGAGAACGGCCATGTTCAAGCCCAAGTACCCAACGCCCGACACCTACGTTCCGACCGCCCACACCCAGGCACCGGTTCCGGTCGAGCAGCCCGCCCCGCCGGTACCCGCGCCCGCCCGCTCCGGCGTGGTCGACCTGATCCGCAGCAACCCCACCGCCGCCGTAACGGGTGTCGCCGTCACCGGAGTGGTGCTCACTTCCACGCTCCTCGCGGTGGCCATCACCGGACTCGCTCTCTCCATCAGCGGCGTCGTACTTCTGCTCCTGGTCCGCATGCTTCGCCAGGAATTCCGCCGCTGACCGGCCTCCGGGCAGTGCCACAAGCCGCCAAGCATCGCCGCTGCCCGGACGGCCCACGCAACCCCTTCCAACCGCGATGAAGGACAACCGTGGACACCCAAGTGCTCGCCTTATCCATGCCGTTGATCGGCTGGACCACCCACTCCGCCTACCTCGCCCAGAGGCTGGCCATCGCTCGCCGCGACCCGCTTACCGGCCTGCGCACCCGCGCCGGGTGGACCGCTCGCGCCGAACGCATCATCCGCCGCCATCGGGACGCCGCCGTCCTGCTCCTGGACCTCGACGGCTTCAAGAACCTCAACGACGCTCACGGCCACGCTGCCGGAGACATGGCGCTCACCGTCACGGCGGAGCGCCTCACCGCCTGGTGCGGGCGACACGGAATCGCGGGGCGCCTCGGTGGAGATGAGTTCGTCGCCGTCATGCGCTCGGACGGCGGTCCCGACCTCGGCTCACTGACTAGTGCTCTCCATCAGCCGCTCGCGTACGCCGGTCGACGACTGCCGCTGTACGTCTCCATCGGGTCCTGCCGTCTCGCCGACCTTCCGGTCCGCAGCCTGTCCGACGCGCTCGCCGCCGCCGACTCCGCGATGTACGCGGCCAAGGGCAAGGCGGGCCGCCGGGACACCCGTGCTCTCTCGCGCTGAGCGCTAACGCACTGACCGGCCTCCGGGCGGCGCACAAGCCGCCAAGCATCGCCGCCGCCCGGACGGTCCGGCCCCTTCCAACCGCAATCGAAAGGACCATCATCATGGCCCAGCTCCGCCCTGCCCGGACGCGCATCTGCCCTGACTGCGACGGCTTCCCCGTGGTCGCCATCGACACCGGCTCGCTGTTGTCCGATGGCACACGCGCCACGCTCAACGTGGTCTGCCGCCGCTGCCGTGGCACCGGCATGGCGACCGTCTCGGCTCCCGCCGTCGTCCTGCGGGAGCGCGCGTGACCGACACCGCGACCGTCGCGGGCCTGGACCCGTCCACCCTCGGCGACATGCTGCGGGTGGCAGGGTCCGCCGGGTTCGACCGCTGGCGCGACCAAGTCCGCCGTACTGGAGGCTGCGCCAACCCCATCCACCTGACCGGCTGGACGCTCACCAAGGACAAGACCACCGGCGACACCCTGCACCGCTACTCCACGGAGACCGAGCCTGATGGGCGGCTTCGCCTCGCCTGCGGCAACCGCCGTGCCTCCCGCTGCCCGTCATGCGCCTGGATGTACGCCGCCGACACCTACCAGCTGATCCGCGCCGGACTCGCGGGCGACCAGGAGAAGGACGTCCCGGCCACCGTTCGCGACCACCCCCGTGTCTTCGTCACGCTCACGCCCCCGTCGTTCGGCCCGGTGCACAACCGCCCGGACTCCGGCCGCTGCCGCTGCGGCGTCACTCACCCTCCGGACGACGACACCCTCGGTACGCCGCTGGACCCGGCGACGTACGACTACGCGGCCGCCGTCCTCTTCAACAACCACGCGGGCCAGCTCTGGCAGCGCTTCACCAACCGGCTCCGCCGTGAGATCGCCGCAAGCGCCGGACTCAGCCAGCGTGAACTCAAGGCAGCCGCACGGGTCTCCTACGGCAAAGTCGCCGAGTTCCAGAAGCGTGGTGCGGTCCACTTCCATGCCGTCGTACGCCTGGACGGACCGGACGGGCCCGAGGATCCGCCGCCCTCCTGGGCCACAGTGCAGCTGCTGACCGACGCCATTCGCACTGCCGTCGACCACGCGTATACGACCGTCACCGTCCCGGCCGCCGCCGACCAGCCCGCTCTCTGCGGTGGGGCGAGCAGCTCGACATCCGACCCATCCAGGCCTTCGGATCCGGCACCGACATCACCGAGCAGAAGGTCGCCTCTTACGTCGCGAAATACGCCACCAAGGCAGCCGAGACGACCGGCACGGTGGACCGCCGCGTCGGCAACCGTGAGGTCCTGGTGCTCCTCGATGTACCCGAGCACCCGCGCCGCCTCATCGAAGCCTGCTTCGAACTCGACGCCCTGTACCCGGACCGCCGACTGCGCGCCTGGGCTCACATGCTCGGCTTCCGCGGCCACTTCTCCTCCAAGTCCCGCCGGTACTCGACGACACTCGGCGCCCTCCGCCAGGTCCGAGCCGACTACCGCGCCGCCCAGCAGAACGAAGCACTCGGCCTCGCCGACACCGAACCGGACACCGTGCTCGTCCTCGCCTCCTGGCAGTACGCCGGTCAAGGCCACAGCCCCGGCGAATCCGTCCTCGCCGCCTCCATCGCGAGAGACCTCCAGCTCAACCGCGAAACCGCCCGCGAGGCCCTACGCGAATAACTCGCCCTGGAAGGAGCCGCAGCATGACCACCACCGTGATTGAGCGGAAGTGGCACACAACCAAAGAGGTCGCCGAGATGCTCGGCTACGGCCTGTCCAAGACGAAGATGCTGATCAACACGGGCGAGCTCCGGTCCATCAAGGATGGTCGGAACCGGCGCATCCTTCCGCGCTACGTGGATGAGTACGTGGAACGTCGCGCCCGCCAGGCCGAGGAGGGTTCGGCGTGAGCGGCAAGCGCGGCAACGGCGAAGGCTCCATCTATCCGTACAAGAACGGCTATGCGGCCTACGTCTGGGTCACCAAGCCGGACGGGAAGCGGGCCCGGAAGTACGCCTACGGCAAGACCCGCGAGGAGGTCCACGAGAAGTGGCTCAAGCTCCACGCCGAGGCGAAGAAGGGCCCAGTCGCCACCCGGCACCGGACGCTCGCCGTCTTTCTCACGTACTGGCTCGACTCGATCGTGAAGCCCAACCTCGCCCCGCTGTCGTACGTCTCGTACGAGGGGTACGTCCGGCTCTACATCGTCCCGTACCTCGGCGCCAAGCGGCTGGACAAGCTCACGGTCCGGGATGTGCGCGAGTGGCTGACCAAGCTGGCGACCGTCTGCCAGTGCTGCGCCCAGGAGAAGGACGCGAAGAGGGCGCCCAACCGCCGCAAATGCTGCGCCGTCGGCGACTGCTGCGAGTCGTACCCGTCCCGCCGGGTGATCCAAGGTTCCCGCGACGCTCTGCGGGCCGCTCTCACCCATTCGGTCGCAGAGGAGGAGATCAGTAAAAACGTCGCCTCACTCGTGAAGGTGCCCAAGCCCCGCCGCCGCCGGATCAAGCCATGGTCCGTCGCCGAGGCGGGCCAGTTCCTCACCGATGCAGCCGCCCGCGATGACCACCTCTTTGCGGCCTGGGTGCTCGTGCTCTGCCTCGGGCTGCGCCGCGGTGAGGTGCTGGGCCTGACGTGGAAGTCCGTCGACTTCGAGACCGGCGAGCTGTACGTGGATCACCAGATCCAGCGGGCGGGGCGTCAGATCCTCCACCGCGAGACCAAGACAGAGGACTCCGACGACTTCCTGCCCCTGCCGGCACTTTGCCTCAAGGCCCTTCGGATGCGCCGCGCTCAACAACTTGGCGACCGGAAAGCCGCCGGAAAGCTCTGGCAGGACAGCCATGGCCTGATCTTCACCACGAAGCACGGCACCCCGATCGAGCCGGGCAACCTCACACGCATGTTCGCCCTGCGGGCTCGCCGTGCGGGCCTTCGGGTGATCCCGCTCCGGAACACCCGGCACACCTGCAGTTCGCTCCTGGTCGCCCTCAAGGTCCACCCGAAGGTGGCACAGCGCATCCTGCGGCACTCACAGATCGCCATGACGATGGAGGTCTACGCCGAAGCCAGCGAGGAAGCGGTACGCGCCGCGATCGGCAAGCTGTCCGACGCGATGGGCGGCACCGGCTGACACGGTTGCTGTACTTCGTTGCTGTACGGGCAACGCAAGAGGCCCCCCGGATTTCTCCGGGGGGCCTCTTACCTGTGTGCACTCGGCAGGATTCGAACCTGCAACCTTCTGATCCGTAGTCAGATGCTCTATCCGTTAAGCTACGAGTGCTTGGCGTTCCGGGCTTTTGTGCCTGGTCGGCGTTGCGGGAACAACATTACATGACCCGCGCCGTCAGGTGAAATCCGTTAAGCGCACCCCGCCTGACCTGCGAAAACAACGTCGAAACGACCGAAGCCCCCGCCATTGGCAGGGGCTTCGGTGATCAACTCGCGGAGGCGGAGGGATTTGAACCCTCGATGGGCTTTAAGACCCAAACCGCATTAGCAGTGCGGCGCCATAGACCGGACTAGGCGACGCCTCCAGCCCACCCGCGTGGGCGCGAGTGGTGCGTGCAGATGATGACACAGCCCAGCGGGGTGTCACCAATCGCTGCCCACGGTACTAGGCACGCGGGCCGCAGAGCAAAGTCCGGGGGGCCGGAGCCCGGGGGCGGTCCCCCGGAGAACATATTTCCGGTTGCGCAACGCCGAGGCTCAAGGAGCGTTAGAGATGCCGGGGCCTCGCTGCCCCTGAAGGATTCGTGATCTCTTCAGCTCCAGGAGCTCCCATGCTGCGCCGCATCGTCCTCACCGCAACCGCGTCCTTCGCCGCGCTGGTCGCCGCCGTGCCTGCCGCCGGGGCCTCGCCCCTGCCCCTCGCGCTGCCCCTCCCGCTTCCGCTGCTGTCGCCCCAGGCCGCGGACCAGCTGACCATGACCGTCTCCGAGACCGGGGCACGGACCGACGGGCTGTACGAGCTGGAGTGCGGGCCTACCGGCGGGACCCACCCGTCCGCGCAGGCCGCCTGCGACCGGCTGGACCAGCTGGCGCGGGACGGAATGGACCCGTTCGCTCCAGTGCCCCAGGACCAGATGTGCACCCAGCAGATGGGCGGGCCCCAAACCGCGCACATCACCGGCACCTGGCAGGGGCAGCGCGTGGACGCCACCTTCAGGAGGACCGACGGCTGCGAAATCTCACGCTGGCGGACCATGGAGCCCGTACTGCCGAACACCAGGTCATAGGCCCAAGGCGTACGCCATGCGCACACAAGCTTGGTGAGAGCTCCCCCTCATCCGCCGCCCCTCGCACATCCCTGCCTTTAGACTCCCTCCAGTGACAGGCTGAGGCCCGAGGGGCAAGATGGGACCGGCCGTCCGCACCATGCAGTAGGTCAGGGAGGAACCGTCGTCGTGAGCAGCAGGCCATCCCGAGGCGCTGCTCGCCTCGCAGCCATACTCGACGCCCTTCCGGATGGGCTCGTGCTCGTCAACTGCAACGGCACGGTCGTCAACGCCAACACCATCGCCCTCGAACTCTTCGAGACGCCCGGCACCGCCCTCGTCGGACGCGGGCTGCTCGATCTGCTGCCCTCCTTCGACTCCCGGCTGATCCCGGGCTCCATGCGACGGCCCGAGGCGGCGGACGAGCGGGGGCGCACCAAGCCGGCCCGGATGGTCGCGCGGCGTACGGACGGCAGCGAGTTTCCTGTCGAGGTGACCAGCGCGAGCCTGGAGGACGGGCGCGAGGCGTACGACTCGTACACCGGCTACACCGGCGACGAGCTGCTGATGCTCGTCGTACGGGATCTCTCGGGCACCGTGGACACGGAAGCGGAGCTGGCGCGTTCGCAGCGGCAGACCGAGATGATTCTGCGGGCCGCGTCCGAGGGTGTCGTCGGGACGGACACGGACGGTCGGGTCGTGCTGGTCAATCCGGCCGCCGCGCAGATCCTCGGGTTCCGGGCGAGCGACCTGGGCGGCCAGGAGCTGCATCCGCTGATCCTGCACTCGCGCGCGGACGGCGAGCCCTTCCCGTACGAGGAATCACCGCTCGCGGACACCCTCAAGTCCGGCCGCAAGCACCGGGTGCGCGGACAGGTGCTGTGGGCGAAGAACGGCTCGAAGGTGGCCGTCGATCTGACGACCGCGCCGGTACGGGACGGGGACCAGCTCGTCGGCGCGGTGATGACCTTCACCGACCGGCGTCCTTACGAGGAGCTGGCGGAGCAGCACGCGGCGGAGGTCACACAGACGACCGAGCGGCTCACGGCCGAGCTGGCCGAGACCACCGAGCGGCTCACGGCCGAGCTGGCGGACAAGTCGGAGCGGTACTCCGCCGAGATCGAGGCGCGCGCGGAGCGGTACGAGGAACTGGCCGCCCGGCACGCCCAGCTGACCGCCGTCCTCGGCGAGTCGCTGCGGGGGCCGCTGGAGGAACTCCGCGCCGAACTGGGGACGCTGGCCGCCGACCCGGCAGGCCAGCTGTGGCCCGAGGCCAACCAGATCCTGCACCATCTGGCCGCCGGATATGCCCGGATGACGACGCTTGTCGACAATGTGCTGGGCTTCCAGCGGCTCGACACCGGCGCTGAGGGGCTGAACAAGGCGAACGTACTGCTCGACGGTGTCGTGGCGGCGGGCGTCGAGGGTGCGGTCGAGCTGATCGGTCCGGGGCGGGCGCAGTTCGCGGTGCACGCGCCGCCGATAGAGGCCGAGGTGGATGCGGGGCGGCTGGCGACGGCGCTCGCGCATCTGGTCGCCGATGTGGCCGGGGTCGACTCGACCGGCAAGGCCCGGGTGGTTCCGGGCGGTGGGTATGTGGACTCGACAGTCGTGGTGGCTGCAGCGCAGCGCGGTGACGTCGTACGGATCGAGGTGCGGGGGCCGTTCGCCGGGGGAGACCCGGTGCACGAGCCGATCGTGCGCGGGATCGTACGGGCGCACGGCGGCGTGCTGCAGACGCATGAGGTGCCCGGGATGAGCGGCAGCGCGTACGTCCTGGAGGTGCCGCTCGGCGAGGGCTCGGGGACGGTGACGGCTCCCGCTCCGGCTCCGGAGCAGGCCGGTGCGCTCGCGCTGCCGGAGCAGCAGACGGGCACGCCCGGCGGGCGCGGACGGCGGCGCGCGCGGCGGGCCTCCACGGATGCCTTCCTGGAAAGCCCGGTGGCCATGGAGGACCCGATGGCCGCGCAGCCGACGGGGCGGCGCCGGGCGCAGGGGCAGGAGCCGCAGCAGGAACTGATCCCGGCCCAGGATTCGGGCGAGGGGAGTGGTCCCGCAAACGGCGGAGGCGCCGGGGGCGCCAAAAACGGCGGGACCGGGCGGCGGCGCGGGCGGCCGAGCCCCGCCGAGCAGGCCGTCGCGGTTGCCGCGGGCGGCGTCCGGCCCGCCGAGGGCTCGGTGGTGACGGCCGCGGAGGGCGCGGCGTCGACCGGGCGCGCGGCGCTCGGCGAGACGGTCCCGCCGCAGGGCGTGCCCGTCGAACCACATGGAACAGGCCCCTCAGGGCTGCGCGCGCGGCGCGGCGCGGAGGGCGGGCTGCCCGAGCTCTCCGCTGCTCCGGGTCCGGGCGCGGCTCCGGCTGCGCCCGCCGGGCGGCGGGCCAGGCGGGCGCTGGCGACCGCACCGGCCGAGGTGGAGTCAGGGCGTACGGCGTTCGCGCTGCCGCCGGCCGAGGCCGACCGGATCTTGCCGACGGCCGGTGAGGCGGATGCCTCGCTGCCGGGCCGGCACGACGCCGTACGCACCGAGCCGGGCACCGATCACCACACGCCGCCGCAGCCGCATCCCGTGCCGACCGGCCGCCGCCGCGGCCGCAAGGAAGCGCAGCCGCTGCCCGCCGAGGCACCCGACGCCCAGCCCGTACTGCCCGGCGTGCAGCCGGACGGGCAGCTCCAGACGCAGCCCCTCGGACAGCCGCAGACGCAGCCCGAGTGGGCGGAGGCCGACACCTCGGGCACCGGTCTCGCGGCGCTCGCCTCCGACGGCTCGACCGGTCAGCACACGGCGGCCGTCGACGAGGCCGCCCCCGCCGCGAGCACCGGGGAGACGGTCCAGGTCACCGGCTCCGTATCCCTGCCGGAGCCTCAGACGCAGCAGCCGCCGACGCAGCGACCGACGCAGCGCTTGCCGGAGCCCGCCGCCGACGGGCCGTCGGCCGCGCCGCGCGCCGCCCAGCCGCTGCCCGCCGAGGCTCCTGCTCCGGCTCCAGCTCCGGCGGACTCCACGCAGGGGCGGGCGTTCAGCGTGCGCACGCTCGGGCAGGGCGTGCCGTTCTCGCAGCAGATCGCCCAGCAGCAGAACCAGACGCTCGCCTCCGGCCGCCGCCGCAAGCTGGCCACGCCCCCGGAGGGCGAGCGGCCCGAGACCGCCGCCCTGCCGCACCCGCAGGCCCCGGCGCAGACCGGGTCGCAGCTGCCGGCCGACCGGTCCGAGGGCCGGGCATACATGATCGGCGCGCCCGACGAGGGCGCGGAGGGCCCCGAGCCGCTCGACGGCCCGGGCGGTGCGGTCGAGGTGGCCAACAAGCCGCAGCCGCAGCCCGTCGACGACGAATTGCCCCCGGAGCCCCTGGACAACCCGCGTCGGCTGCTGGTCTGGCCCGCGCCCGACGTCTCCACGCAGCAGGCACTGAGCGACCGCGGCTACCGCCCGGTGGTCGTGCACTCGCGCGAGGAGGTCGACGCGCAGATCGCAGCCTTCCCGGCAGCGCTCTTCGTCGACCCGCTGACCGGCCCGATCACCCGGACCGCGCTGCAGTCGCTGCGCCAGGCAGCGGTGGCCGCTGAGGTCCCGGTGCTGGTGACGGCGGGTCTGGGGCAGGCGACGCGGGAGGCGGCGTACGGCGCGGATCCGGCCGTACTGCTCAAGGCGCTCGCCCCGCGCGACAGTGAACAGCACCCCTCGCGCGTGCTGTTGATCGAGGAACACGAGGAGATCGCGCTCGCGCTGTCGGCGACCCTGGAACGCCGCGGCATGCAGGTCGCCCGGGCCGGCGCGGACGCGGACGCGGTCACACTCGCCGCCCAGATGCGACCGAACCTGGTGGTGATGGACCTGATGCAGGTACGCCGCCGCAGGGCCGGGATCATCGACTGGCTGCGCGCGAACGGCCAGCTGAACCGCACCCCGCTGGTCGTCTACACCTCCGCGGGCCTCAACCGCGCGGAACTGCCACGCCTCTCGTCGGGAGAGACGGTGCTCTTCCTGGCGGAACGCTCCACGAGCAACGAGGTCCAGGCCCGTATCGTCGACCTGCTGGCGAAGATCGGGACAAACTGATCTGCAAGGGGCGGCAGTTGTCACCGCCGCCCCTTGCAGCAGCACGTACTGGGGCTGTACGTACTGGGGCTGTACGCGCTACAGCCGCACCCGCTAAAGCTGCGTGACGTCCAGCTCGCCGTCCGCGTACTGCCTGCGGATCACCTTCTTGTCGAACTTGCCGACGCTCGTCTTCGGCACCGCCGGAATCACCGCCCACCGCTCCGGCAGCTGCCACTTCGCGATCTTCTCGGCGAGGAAGGCCTTCAGCGTTTCGTAATCCGCGGTCGAACCCTCCTTCAGCACCACGGTCGCGAGCGGCCGCTCGCCCCACTTGTCGTCCGGGACGGCGATCACCGCCGCCTCCGCGACCTCGGGGTGAGCCATCAGCGCGTTCTCCAGATCGACGCTGGAGATCCATTCGCCGCCGGACTTGATGACGTCCTTCGCGCGGTCGGTCAGCGTCAGAAAACCGTCGGAGCTGATCACGCCGACGTCGCCGGTCTTCAGCCAGCCGTCCTCGCTGAACTTGTCCTCGGGCTTGAAGTCGTCGCCGCCCGCGCCGCCGTAGTACGCGCCGGCAATCCAGCTGCCGCGCACCTCCAGCTCACCGGCAGACCTGCCGTCCCACGGCAGGAGATCGCCGCCGGGGCCGACCAGACGGGCATCGACGCCTGCCGGGAAACGGCCCTGCGTGACGCGGTACGGCCACTCTTCCTCCGCGCTCAGCCCCGCCGGCGGGTGCGCCATCGTGCCGAGCGGGGAGGTCTCCGTCATGCCCCAGGCCTGGCACAGCCGCACGCCCAGCTTGTCGTACGCCTCCATCAGCGCGGGCGGGCAGGCCGAGCCGCCGATGGTGACCTGGTTCATGGAGCTCAGGTCCCTGGGGTTCGCGGCGACTTCGGCCAGCAGGCCCTGCCAGATGGTGGGGACGGCCGCGGCGTGCGAGGGCCTCTCGCGCTCGATCATGTCGGCGAGCGGCGCGGGCTGCAGGAAGCGGTCGGGCATCAGCATGTTGATGCCGGTCATGAACGTGGCGTGCGGCAGGCCCCAGGCGTTGACGTGGAACTGCGGGACGACGACGAGGGTCGTGTCGCGCTCCGTCAGCCCCATCGACTCGGCCATGTTGACCTGCATGGAGTGCAGATAGATGGAGCGGTGGGAGTAGACCACGCCCTTGGGGTCGCCGGTGGTGCCGGAGGTGTAACACATGGCCGCGGCGGAGCGTTCGTCCAGCTCCGGCCAGTCGTAGCTGGTCGGGCGGCCGGCGATCAGCTCCTCGTATTCGTGCACCCGAGCCTGGGTATCGGCCAGGAGTCCGCGGTCACCCGGGCCGGACACCACGATGTGCTCGATCGTCGGCAGATTCGGCAGCAGCGGCGCGAGCAGCGGGAGCAGCGAGCCGTTGACGATGACGGCGCGGTCGGCGGCGTGGTTGACGATCCACACCAGCTGCTCCGCGGGGAGGCGGAGGTTGAGGGTGTGCAGTACGGCCCCCATGGAGGGGATCGCGAAGTACGCCTCGACATGTTCGGCGTTGTTCCACATCAGGGTGGCGACGCGCTGGTCGCCGTCGATCCCGAGCTCGTCGCGCAGGGCGTTGGCCAGTCGGGTCGCACGCTCCCCGACCTCCGCGAAGGTGCGGCGCTGCGGCTCGGCCTCACCTGTCCAAGTGGTGATCTGCGACTTTCCATGGATCGTCATCCCATGCTGAAGGATGCGGGTCACAGTCAGCGGTACGTCCTGCATGGTGCTCAGCACGGCGTCCTCCCGGTGGGCGCTAGCGCTAGGTGGCAGTAAAGGTGTGAAGATTCTGCTCACGTACCGCTTGGTATGTCACTACCCGGGAGTAAGGATTCATCGCACATCAGCGCACGGGCGCGGACTGGATCAGCACACCGGGGCCGGCCCGATCAGCGCACGGGAGCGGACCGGATCAGCACGCGGGAGCGGACCGGATCAGCGCACGGGCGACAGTTCCGGGTCCTCGCGGAGCTTTCCGAGCGCCCGGGACACCGCGCTCTTGACCGTGCCGACCGACACCCCGAGCACCTCGGCAGTCTGTGCCTCGCTGAGATCCTCGTAGTAACGCAGCACGACCATCGCCCGCTGCCGGTCCGGCAGCTTCATCACGGCGCGCCACATCGCGTCGTGCAGCACCTGCTGCTCGGCGGGGTCCGGCGTGGGCACCGTCTCCGGCTCGGGCAGCTCGTCGCAGGCGAACTCGTCCACCTTGCGCTTGCGCCACTGCGAGGTACGGGTGTTCAGCAGGGCACGGCGGACATAGCCGTCGAGCGCCCGGTGGTCCTCGATCCGCTCCCACGCGACATACGTCTTCGTGAGCGCGGTCTGCAGCAGGTCCTCGGCGTCGCTCGGGTTCGCGGTGAGCGAGCGGGCGGTACGCAGCAGTACAGGCCCCCGCGCCCGTACGTACGACGAGAACGACGAATAGGGTGCGCCGGGCGCATAGCGCCCGGTCGGCACGTAGGAAGGCACCGGCGCGGCGGCCTTCGAAGCGCTTGTGCAGACTGGCGTGGTCATAGGTCCACGCTAGGAGTGGGCAGTACTGTCGCGGATCGGCCCCAGGTCCCGAAGCGTTGTCCGCCTCAGGTTGTACTGGTGGCCTTGCCCTCACCTCCTGAAGGTGGAGGAGACCCTCAGGGTCGGACAGGGCAACGGACACGCCCACGGTCACCGTCAGGGCCGCCGATGCGCATACCGATACGCGTACCGATGCGGATACTGACGCGGATACGGCCACCACGGCTGCTCACCCGTCAGCGCCCAGGATCAGCCCGGATGTGGGGACGCCGGTGCCCGCCGTGACCAGTGTCCTTGCCGCGCCCGGTATTTGGTTCACCGAGGTGCCGCGCAGCTGTCTGACCGCCTCCGCTATGCCGTTCATCCCGTGCAGATACGCCTCGCCGAGCTGGCCGCCATGGGTGTTCAGCGGCAGCGTGTCCGCAGCCACGAAATCCGCCGCCTCACCGGGCTTGCAGAACCCGAACTCCTCCAGCTGCATCAGTACGAACGGGGTGAAGTGGTCGTAGACGATGCCGACGTCGATGTCGCCGGGGGCGAGCCCGGACGTCCGCCACAGCTGCCGGGCGACCACGCCCATCTCGGGCAGGCCGGTGAGATCGTCGCGGTAGAAGCTGGTCATCTGCTCCTGCACCCGGCCCGCTCCCTGCGCCGCCGCGACGATCACCGCGGGCGGCTGCGGCAGGTCGCGGGCCCGTTCGACGCTGGTGACGACAATCGCCTGGCCGCCGTCGGTCTCCTGGCAGCAGTCGAGCAGCCTCAGCGGCTCGACGATCCAGCGCGATGCTGCATGGTCGGCGAGGGTGATCGGCTTCTCGTAGAAGTACGCGGCGGGGTTGGTCGCCGCATGGTGGCGGTCGGTGACGGCGACATGGCCGAACGCATCGGGGGTGAGTCCGTACGTATGCAGATAGCGCTGCGCTGCCATGGCGACCCAGGAGGCGGGGGTCAGCAGCCCGAACGGGAGGTTCCAGCCGAGCGCCGTGCCCTCGGCCGACGGCTCCCGGTGCTGCACTCCGGAGCCGAAGCGCCGCCCGGACCGTTCATTGAACGCCCGGTAGCAGACAACCACTTCGGCGACCCCCGAGGCGACGGCCAGGGCTGCCTGCTGCACGGTGGCGCAGGCCGCGCCGCCGCCGTAGTGGATGCGGGAGAAGAAGGACAGCTCGCCGATGCCGGCCGCCTGGGCGACGGTGATCTCGGGGCTCGTGTCCATGGTGAACGTGACCAGGCCGTCGACATCGGTGGGGGAGAGACCTGCGTCGTCGAGAGCCGCCCGCACCGCCTCGACGGCCAGCTTGAGCTCGCTGCGCCCGGAGTCCTTGGAGAACTCGGTCGCCCCGATCCCGACGACCGCCGCCCGGCCGCCGAGCGTGTCCCGGCTGCGGATGCTCATGATCCTTCCCCCGGAACTGTCACCGTCACTGTGCCGGTGACGTGGTTGCCGATGCTGTTGGCGCCGAAGATCCGCACTTCGGCGGTGTCGCCCTCCACGGAGGTGACCGTGCCGCTCAACACCATGGTGTCTCCCGGGTGGTTGGGCGCGCCCAGCCGGATCGCGACCTTACGGAGCACGGCCCGCTCCCCCAAGCAGTCGGTGATGTACCGCCCGACCAGGCCGTTGGTCGTGAGGATGTTCATGAAAATGTCCGGGGATCCCTTCTCCTTCGCGAGCTCGGAGTCGTGGTGGACGTCCTGGTAGTCGCGGGAGGCCACGGCCCCGGCGATGATCAGCGTGCGGGTGATGGGGATGGTCAGTGGTGGCAGCTCTTCTCCGGCACTCGTCATACGGGCTCCTCCTTCGCGAGCAATTGACCCAGTTCGGCGAGTTGTTCCGCGCCGCAGCCGAGGTAGGCGTCCAGCTGGCGCCCCCACAGGAAGTGCCGATGGACGGGATGGTCCAGGTCGGCGCCCATCCCGCCGTGCAGATGCTGCCCGGCGTGGACGACACGCTTGCCGGCCTCGGAGGCCCACCAGGCGGCGGTCAGCACCTCGGCGGCCGCGTCCAGGCCTTCGTCCTGTCGCCAGGCGGCTTCGTAGGCCGTGACCCGTATGGCCTCGGTGTCCATGTACGCGTCGGCGGCGCGCAGCAGCACGCCCTGGTTGGTGGAGAGGGGACGCCCGAACTGCTCGCGGGTCGAGGTGTATTGGACGGCCCGGGCGAGGGAGCCCGCGCACACCCCGGCCTGCAGGCCGGCGAAGGCCGTACGCCCCAGGGCCAGCACTGATTCGTACGCACCGGGCCCGCCCAGCCGTTCGCCCGGCGTCCCGGACAGGACGAGCCGCCCGGCCGCCCAGGGCGCGGTGGTCTCCACCTCCGACACCTCCGCGTCAGCTGTCCGTACGAGCCACAGCGCCCGGTCGGCGTCGGGGACCAGCACATGCGTGGCGTCCCGCAGCCACGGCACGAACGGCAGGGCGCCGCTCAACTGCCCCGGCGCGGTGGCCCGTATCCCACCTCCGTGCGCTGGGAACGCCCCGGTCGCCACCGCCGTGCCGTCCCGCAGTGCGGGCAGCAGCCGGACGCGCTGCTCGTCCGTGCCGTGGGAAGCCACTGCCAGCAGTCCGTACACACAGGTCGCCGCGAAAGGCACCTGTGCGGTGGTCCGCCCCTGCTCCTCCATGAGCAACACCAGACCGAGCACGCCTATGTCTTCGGCGGCCCCGACAAGCCCCGCCGCACACAGCGCCTTCCACAGCTCGGCGTCCGTCCCGGTCCCAGCGGCGGCCAGCCGCTCATGTGTGGAGAGGTCATCGAAGATCCGCGCGGCCAGCTCCTGTGCGGCGGACTGCTCCTCGGTGGGTGTGAAGTCCATCAGCCCGCACCCCCGTCCGAGCCTTTGAAGACCGGCAGCTCCAACTCCTTGTCGACCCGCAGGAATTCAAGCTGCACGGGCATCCCGATCCGCACCTTGTCGTACGGCACGCCGACGACATTGCTGACCATCCGCACGCCTTCCGCGAGCTCGATCAGCCCCACCGCATACGGAGGGTCAAAGGCGGGGAAGGGCGGGTGGTGCATCACGACGTACGAGTAGACGGTCCCCGCGCCGCTCGCCTCGACCGTGTCCCACTCCGGCGAGCCGCAGGCGGCGCACCCCGGCAGCCAGGGAAAGCGCAGCGCCCCGCACCCCGCGCACCGCTGGATCAGCAGCCGGTGCTCGGCCACCCCGTCCCAGAATCCGGCATTGTCCCGGTTGATCACTGGCCGTGGCCGCTCACCCTTGGGCTTCCCCCTGGGCCTCCCCTTCGCCGCCGGGGCGTACTTCAGGATCCGGAAGCGGTGGGTGCCCGCCGGCTCCCCGTCCGCCCGGACGTCCATCCGCGTCGTGACGAAATGGCCCGTCCCCAGCTTCGTCGTCTTGAGCTCCGACACCGACTCGATCACCGCGTCGAAGGTGATCCGGTCTCCCGGCCGCAGCGGCCGCAGATACTCCTGCTCGCAGTCGGTCGCGACCACCGAGGTGTACCCCGCCCCGTCGAGCAGGGCGAACAGCTCGTCCTGCGCCGCCGACCGGTCCGTGTGCCCGGACAGACCGCCCATCGTCCACGCCTGCAGCATGGTCGGCGGCGCTACGGCGTCAGGGCCGGTGTAGGCGGCGTTGGCGTCCCCCATCGCCTCGCACCAGTGCCTGATCATCGGTTCGTTGACCAGGTCCTTGCCGACGCCCGCCGTGGCCGCGGCCCTCCCCTCGTACGCCTTCAGCCGTCCATAGAACTCCTCGTTCGCCCCTTCCCCGCTCACCACGTGACCCCTCACCACCTGGCCCCTCACCACTTCACCGCTCACCTCTTCCCCCTCTTCATGCCGAGCCGCATCGTCGCGACGATCTCCCGCTGCACCTCGCTCACCCCGCCCCCGAAGGTGTTGATCTGCGCCGCTCTGTTCATCCGCTCCAGCTCCCCGTCACCCAGAGCTCCGATGTCGAGCGAGCCGGGCGAGCCGCCCCGGATCAGCCCCGCCTCCCCCGTGATTTCCTGGCACATTCGATACACCTCGACCGCGGATTCGGTTCCCGCGAACTTCACGCCGCTCGCATCGCCGGGCGCCAGCCGGCCCGCCCCCACATCCCCCACCAAACGCCAGTTGAGCAGGCGCGTTGCCGCCAGCCGGGCGTGCACTTCAGCCGCTCTGAATTGCACCCACGGCTCGTCAATCCGGCGTTCGCCCGTCACTGGATCGGGTGTACGCGCCCGCTCCAGCGCCGCCTCGTAGAAGTCCTCGGCCTGCATCCCGATCGCCGCGAGCGCCACCCGCTCATGGTTGAGCTGGTTGGTGATCAGCCCCCAGCCGCCGTTCTCCTCGCCGACCAGGTTCTCCGCGGGCACCCGTATCCCGTCGTAGTACGTCGACGTCGTGGTCAGCCCGCCCACTGTCTCGATCGGCGTCCACGCGAATCCGGGCGCGTCCGTCGGCACCAGGATGATGGAGATGCCCTTGTGCTTGGGCGCCTGCGGATCCGTACGGCAGGCGAGCCAGATCCAGTCCGCGTTCTGGCCGTTGCTGGTGAAGATCTTCTGCCCGTCTACGACCCAGGAGTCGCCGTCTGCTGTGCCTTCCCGCACGGCGCGCGTACGCAGCGAGGCGAGGTCCGTCCCGGCCTCCGGCTCGCTGTAGCCGATCGCGAAGACGACATCGCCGCTGAGGATGCGCGGCAGGAAGTACGACTTCTGCTCCGCGGTCCCGTACTTCATCAGGGTCGGGCCTACGGTGTTCAGCGTCACCATGGAGACGGGCGCACCCGCCCGGTACGCCTCGTCGAAGAAGACGAACTGCTCGTCGGGGCCCCGCCCCTGGCCTCCGTACTCAACGGGCCAGCCGAGTCCCAGCAGCCCGTCCGCGCCGATCCGTCGCAGCAGCCGGCGCTGCCCCGTCTCGTCGTCGGCGGGCGGCGGTCCGTCCGGCATCACGTCTCGGAAGTACGAACGCAGTTCGGCGCGCAGCTGCTGCTGCCGCTCCGTCGGGGCGAGGTGCACGGGGGCCGCCTCCCGGGCGTACGGGTCAGGGTTTCTGACTGTCCGTCAGATACGCATCCGCTGTCAAGGTCGGCGCCGGACGCGGCCACCACGTACAGCCGCACGCACAGCCGCAGCAGACAGCCACGACGCACAACCGCCTGCGCGGCGGCACCGAAGTGCCGCCGCGCAGGCAGTCGTTCACCCCTTGATCGAACCCCCCTCGGGCCGTCACCACCACAGACTCGTGAAGTTCACCACCGTGTTGGACTGGTCGATCGCGGTGAAACCGGAGCCGTTCACACTGGCGGTGTTGTTCTGGTTGGACGCGCCGGCGCCGCTCGCCACCTGCTGAGTGGTAGTCGAATTGCCCCAGTTGTCACCGCCGACGCCACTGACGACCGACGCCACCGTCGCATTCGATCCGTCGTCCGCGAACGCGCCGTTGTCGGCCTGGGCAACACCCGAGAAGAGGGCGGCAGCGAGGGGCAGGGCGGCGACAGCGGCGATGGCGCGGGCGGTGCGGATGCTTGCCATGTCATTTCCTCCATGAACCGGAACTGCAGAAGTACGGCTTGTTCCAGAGCAGTTGGCCGACCGCCCCGGATCGTGGTCACGACGTCGCGGGATCAGAGTTGCCCACCGAATCCCCGGCGAACCACGCCGGAGCACCCAATTCGCCCTCAAGCGTGATGACATGCCGATAAACCCCCTTCGCGCCCGCAGAGCCCCCAGTTCACGTCAGCGCGCACCACAGAGTCCGGCCAGGACAAGGGGTGAAGCGTTTCGGCATGTTTTAGGCCAGTCTTTCCCTCTTCCCTTCTTCGAACGCTTGTACGAAAATAGAGCCATGGCCATCACCGACCGGCAGACCGCCACCCTGGCCCTCGCCCACGCTCTTTCCGCCGCCGAGCGCGGGCTCCCCGTCATTCCCCTGTCCCCCACCAAGCTCCCCGCCCTGCGCTCACCCCACCGGGGCGACCCCGAGCCGGTCCTGTGCCGCGGAGAATGCGGCCTGCCGGGCCACGGCGTCCACGACGCCACCACCGACCCGGCCGGCATCCGCGCCCTGTTCGCCGCCGCCCCCTGGGCCACCGGCTATGGCATCGCCTGCGGCCGGCCGCCGCACCATCTGATCGGCATCGATCTCGACACCAAGTCCTCGACCGACTCCGTGGCCGCGCTGCAGCACCTGGCCCTGCGCCATCTGTTCACGATCCCGGAGACGGTCACCGTCCTCACCCCGAGCGGCGGCCGCCACCTCTGGCTGACCGGCCCGCCCGACGTCGTCGTCCCGAACTCCGCGAGCCGGCTCGCCGCCGGCATCGACGTCCGCGGCGCCGGCGGCTATCTCGTCGGCCCCGGCTCGGTGAGCGCCCACGGCGCATACCGACTCGCGCCCGGCACGGCAGAGCTGTCCCCCGCGCCGTGCCCCCGCGCACTCCTGCGCCTCATCACACCCCCCGCACGCCCCCACCACCCCACGCACGCCGCCCCCTCCCGTCCGTCCCAGGGCCAGGGCCTGGTCCAGTTCGTCCTCGCGGCTCACGAGGGCCAGCGCAACACCCGGCTCTTCTGGGCAGCTTGCCGCGCCTACGAGAACGGCTTCGGCGACGAACTCGCGGACGCCCTCACCGAGGCGGCGGTCCGCGCGGGTCTGAGCGAGCACGAAGCCCGCGCGACGATCGCCTCGGCGGACCGGCTCACCTCGGGCCGGGGCCGCTGACGGAGGGCACGGGGGTTGGGGAAACGGGGAACGACTCCTTGGCCTGGCGGGCCGATACTGGTGGCGTGTACAGCGCCCCGCGAGTGGACATCCCGGGGCCGCACGCCGGCCCAGCGCCGCGCGAGCAGGTCGGCGCGGCGGCCACGACCTTGCCGCGCCATGGCGTGGTCAACGAGTCGGTCCGCGTTCGGGCCGCAGCCGCGCTGCGGCCCTATGTGGCCTGGTACACCGGCTACCGACAAGACGGCTTCCCGGCCACACTGCACCGGGGGATGCCCTCGCCCTACCTGACGCTGATCTTCACGCTCGACGACCTGCTCACAGTGGCCGGCCACCCTGATCCCCGACAGGCACCGGGCAATTACGACACCCTGCTCGGCGGCCTGCACACGTCACCGGCGCTGATCACCCACCAGGGCCGGCAGTCGGGCATACAAATTGCGCTGCACCCGCTCGGTGCGCGGGCGCTGCTCGGTCTGCCGGCCGGTGAACTGGCCAACACCGACCTCCCCGCAGACGCCGTCCTGGGCCGCCTGTGCGGTGAGCTCCAGGCACGGCTGCAGGCGGCCGGTAGCTGGCCGGAGCGCTTCGCCGTGCTGGACAAGCTGCTGCTCCGGGCGACCCGCCCCTACGTAGGCGCTCCGCCCGAGGTCGCCCGCGCCTGGCAGCTGCTGATCCGCACCGGCGGTGCCGTGCCGGTGTCGGCACTGGCGGACGAAGTCGGCTGGAGCGGACGCCATCTGGCGGACCGCTTCCGCCAGGAGACCGGGCTGACGCCCAAGGCCGCCGCGAGGGTGGTCCGATTCGACCGCGCCCGCAGACTGCTGGCAGCCGGTGCCGGTCGGTCGGAGCCTCCCCGGCTCGCCGACGTGGCAGCGGAGTGCGGCTACTTCGACCAGGCACACCTCGCGCGCGAGTTCCGCTCCCTGGCCGGCTGCGCCCCCAGCAGGTGGCTGGCCGAGGAGTTCCGAAACGTCCAAGCCCCCAGCGGCGGACCAGCACAGGATTGGCTGCGGCAAGAGCCCAACCAGTGCTGAAGGACTGGCCGAGGAGGCCTGGTGGACATGGACGACACAACACCGGCACCGCAGGTGTGGCCCACCCTGCGTGCCCACGACGCCCGCGCGCTGATCCGGTTTCTGACCGACGCGTTCGGATTCGAGGAGACCGTGGTCCACGGGGAGGGTGACCGCGTCGACCACGCCCAGCTGTCCTGGCCGGAAGGCGGCGGGATCATGCTCGGCTCGGCGAAGCGGGACGCCGAGACCGACGCCTGGCCGCTGCGCCCCGGAAGCTTCGGCGCCTATGCGGTCACGGCCGACCCCGACAGGCTGTACGCCCGCGCGAAGGCCGCCGGCGCGGAGATCACCTCCGAACTGCGCGAAACCGATTACGGCTCCAGAGACTTCGCCGCCCGCGACCCCGAAGGCAACCGGTGGTCCTTCGGCACCTATCGCGGCGAGCCTCGCAAGGCCGCGGATCCCGGCTGATCCGGCCATGGCACTTTCAGCGCTGGACCGGCTCCGGTCGATCTGCCTGGCACTTCCCGAGGCGGACGAGCGGCTCAGTCACGGGGAACCCACCTGGTTCGCCGCCGGGAAGAAGGTGTTCGTCACCTTCTCCGACCACCACCACGACGACCGGCTTGCTTTCTGGTGCGCGGCACCGGCCGGAGTTCAAGAGCACCTGGTCGCCTCCGACCCGGTGCACTTCTTCCGCCCGCCCTACGTCGGCCACCGGGGCTGGATTGGCGTCTACCTCGACGTCGCCGTCGACTGGGCTCTGGTGAAGGACCTCGTTCTGGACGCCTACTGCCTGGTCGCCCCTGCGCGCCTGATCACGGCACTGGAAGCGGAGGGCTGAGCAGAACCTCATCTGGGGGAGGCCCGGTCGCGGACTTGTGCTCATCGCATTGAGAACCGCTTGCAGCAGATCACGGCGCAGAGAGGGGTGTCCGGAAGCTCCGGACACCCCTTGTCACCTGGCCTTACAGGCTCTGCGCGGTGGGTGTGGGATTTGAACCCACGGTGACATCGCTGCCACGACGGTTTTCAAGACCGTTCCCTTAGGCCGCTCGGGCAACCCACCCACGCCCCGGCCACCTGCGGCGGAGCGGGCTACAGACTACCGGGATCAGCTGTCGCCCGTGCGCTTGCCCAGGATGACCTCCGCTTTGTGCTCCTTGCCGTCGCGCTGGTACGTGAGCGTCACCTTGTCACCCGGCTTGTGGTTCCAGATCTCGCTGATCAGGGTCGGACCGCTGTCGATCGGCTTGCCATTGAACTTGGTGATGACGTCGCCCGCCTTGAACCCTGCCTTCGCGGCCGGGCCGTCCGGGGTCACCGACGGGGTGCCGCCCGCGCCCTCGGCGGCGATCTTGGCTCCCGAGTCCTTGCTCGACATGTCGACCGTCGCGCCGATCACCGGGTAGACCGGCTTGCCCGTCTTGATCAGCTGCTCGGCGACGTTCTTCGCCTGGTTGATCGGGATGGCGAAGCCGAGGCCGATCGAGCCCGCCTGCGATTGGCCGAGGCCGCCGCTGCCCGCCGACTGGATCGCGGAGTTGATGCCGATCACCGCACCGCGCGAATCCAGCAGCGGGCCGCCGGAGTTGCCCGGGTTGATGGAGGCGTCGGTCTGCAGGGCGCTCATGTACGAGTTCTTGCCGCTGGAGCCGTCGCCCGAGGCGACCGGGCGGTTCTTGGCGCTGATGATGCCGGTGGTGACGGTGTTCGACAGGCCGAAGGGCGCGCCGATCGCGATGGTCGAGTCGCCGACGGCGACCTGCTCGGAGTTGCCGAGGGCCAGCGGGTTCAGCCCCGAGGGGGCGTCCTTCAGCTTCAGTACGGCTACGTCGTAGCCCTCGGCCCGGCCGACCACCTCGGCGTCGTACTTCTTGCCGTTGGAGAAGATCGCGGACACCGTGCCGCCGTCGGCCGCGGAGGCCACCACGTGGTTGTTGGTGAGGATGTGGCCTTCCCTGTCGTAGACGAAGCCGGTGCCCGTGCCGCCTTCGGTCTCGCCGTTGCCGCCGGCGCCGCCCCCCGCCTTCGCCTCGATGGTGACCACGCTCGGCAGCGCCTTGGCCGCGACCGCGGCGACCGTTCCCGGCTCGCGCTTGAAGTCCTTGGGCGCGTCCGCCGCGGAGACGGTGGTCGAGCCGGAGGTGTCGTCGTTGCGCTCAGCGGCCCAGTAGCCGATTCCGCCGCCGACGCCGCCCGCTACGAGCGCGGCGGCGAGCACCGCGGCTACCAGTCCGCCGGAACGTTTGCGCGAGGGCTCGGAGACCTGGGCCGACGCGCCCCAGGCCGGGCCGCCGCCGCTGCCCCCATAGGAGGGGAGTGCGGGCGGGGGCGGCGGCCAGCCGACTGCCGTGTGGTGCGCGCCTGTCGGCGCGACGGCGGGGACGGGACCGGGCAGCGGCGCGGTGGCGGGGTCGGGCTGGGGGGAGTGCCCGGGCCGCTCGGCCGCAGCCGCTGTCGGCTGGGTGTAGTGGTGCGTCCCGTCCTGGTGAGCTGATTCGGCTGTCTGCGGCGTCTCGGCTACTGAAGCGGATGCCGACGTGCCTTCGGGAGCGGCGCCCGGCACAGGAGGTACGGACGGGGCGGCCGGGACCGCAGTGCCCTCGTTCTCGGTGCTCACAGCTCTCTCCTCAGGTTTTCCACAGGTTCCTCATCAGCGCTCGCAACTGTCTGCCGTCAGCTTTTCCCACCACACGTCAGACCACTGTAAGCAGGACCTGTGTGTATCTCGGCAATCCTTTACGTCCGACAAAACGGACGCATCTCCAAAACCACCGGACGGCCGCCAGACAGCTGCCGGACAGCCCCCGAACCAGCTTCCGGACCAGCCCCCTGCACGCGCCTACCCCGCCTCGGTGACACCATGACGCGGTGACTCAAGCACGGCAGCACAACATCCAGGTCGTCGCCCACCGAGGCGCCTCCGAAGACGCCCCCGAGCACACCCTGGCTGCGTACAAGAAGGCGATCGAGGACGGCGCCGACGCCCTCGAGTGCGATGTACGGCTCACCGCCGACGGGCATCTCGTCTGCGTCCACGACCGTCGCATCAACCGCACCTCCAACGGCCGAGGCGCCGTCTCCGCCCTGGAGCTCGCAGATCTCGCGGCCCTCGACTTCGGGTCGTGGAAGGACAGCGAGGAGAGCCCCGACTGGGGAGACCCGTCCTTCACCTCCGTACTCACCCTGGAACGGCTGCTGGAGCTGGTGGCCGATTCCGGCCGCCGCATCGAACTGGCCATCGAGACCAAGCACCCCACCCGCTGGGCGGGCCAGGTGGAGGAGCGACTGCTTCACCTTCTCGGGCGCTTCGGCCTGTCCGATCCGACCACGGCCGACGACTCGCCCGTACGGATCATGAGCTTCTCGGCCCGGTCCCTGCACCGGGTCTCGGCGGCTTCGCCGAACCTCCCCACTGTCTATCTGATGCAGTTCGTGACGCCGCGGCTGCGCGACGGGCGGCTGCCGGCCGGCGCGCGGATCGCCGGCCCGGGCATGCGGATCGTCCGCAACCACCCCGGATATGTCGCCCGGCTGCACCGCGCGGGCCATCGCGTGCACGTGTGGACCGTCAATGAACCGGAGGACGTCGAGCTCTGCACCCGCCTCGGTGTCGAGGCGATCATCACCAATCGCCCCAAACAGGTGCTGTCCCAACTGGGCCGCCTTTAACGCTGATTACAGGGAGTGCACCGGCGCGTTCGTTCCGTATTGGATCGTTACGAGTGCGTCACTGGCCCGTGCTTGGCCGGTTTCCGGTCCAGTCCATTGGGGCATTCACACCGTGGCGTGGGGCAAAGGAGGTCTCGGGGGTGGCGTTGGTGGTGGCACAGGAGGTGCCCACGTCGTCGAGCATGGCCGTACCCCATGGCCCTGCGGGCGTGGGTGAGGCGAGACACCGGATGCGTGAGCAATTGCGCCGCAACGGGATGTCCGAATCGGTCGTCGACGATGCAGTACTGATCCTTTCCGAACTGCTCAGCAATGCCTGTCGGCACGGCAGGCCGCTGGGGCACGCGGAGGTGGGCGACGGCGACATCCGCGCCGCCTGGCGCGTCGACAGGGCAGGCCGGCTCACCGTCGAGGTGACGGACGGAGGCGGTCCTACCCGGCCGGTTCCAGCCACGCCATCGGTCACCGCGCGAGGCGGCCGCGGGCTCAACATCATCAGCGCGCTCGCCCAGGACTGGGGTGTTCGCGACAGCGCGACCGGTGAGGTCACGGTGTGGGTGATTGTCACCGAAGGGCACCGCCGCGAAGATTTCGCTACGCGCGTCGCGGGCCCCGGATTCGACTTCGCGGAGTCGTACGACGACCTCGACTGAGGCCGGCGGAGTTCTACAGGCCCGGCGGAGCTCAACGGAGAGCCCCGCCGACAGCCGGGCGGAGGGCGCGACAACAGCCCGACCGACAGTCCGAGCGACAGCCGTGCGGCGGGCCCGACCGACAGCCCGACCGACAGCCGGGCGGACAGCCCGACCGACAGCCGTGCGGCGGGCCCGACCAACAACCCGACCGACAGCCGGGCGGACAGCCCGATCGACAGCCGGGCGGGGGGCCCGGCCGACAGCCGACCAAGCTGTCCCGGGCTCGGCTCAACCCGATGCAGGGCCCAGCCAAGCTGTACTGAACCCGGCCGACGGCTAGGCTCGCGCCCGACGACACAGCACACAGCACCGCCGTAATCGGGAGAAAGCCACACCATGGCCAAGAAGCGACCCCAGACCAAGGCCGGGAAGCCGCAGCTCAGGGACGGAGAGATCCCCGTGGTCGGGGCCCGCGAGCCCTGCCCCTGCGGATCTGGCCGCCGCTACAAGGCCTGTCACGGCCGGGCCGCCGCGCACGCCGTGACGGAGCTGGTCCAGCGCCCGTTCGAGGGACTGCCCGGCGAGTGCGACTGGGTGGCCCTGCGCGAGTTGGTGCCGGCCGCGACCGCCACGCTCACCCTCAAGGGTGGGCTGCCCGAGGACGTGCCGTCGGTGACACTCGCGACCGTACTGCCGATGGCCTGGCCCGCCCTGCGCCGTGACGACGGCTCTGTCCTGCTCGGCCTGCAGAACGACACCTCGTCCGGCGACCTCAGCCGCGATCTGGCCGACACCCTGCAGCGCGCGCTTGTCGCCGAGCCCGGCACCCCGGTCGCCGCCCAGAGGGTGCCCGCCGACGGTGTGCGGCTGCAGGAGCTGCTCGACGCGGACGCCGACTTCGAGCCGACCGTCCACTCCGGCTTCGAGTTCTGGGTCCCGGACTCCGCGGGAAGCGCCACGCCCGAGGTGTCCGCATCGCTGGAGCGCGCGAACGCCGCCGCGATCCCGACAGTGAAGCTCTCCAGCGTCGAAGCCGCGTACTGGTGCGAGACGCCGGAGAAGAACCACCTCCGCTGGGTCATGCCGCACCCCGAGGAGCACCTCCTGGACGCGCTTGCCCGGCTGCACGCCGCCGGTGCCTCCTCGATCGGCGAGGGGACCAGGCTGGTCGGATCCTTCCGTGCGCACGGGCTGATGGTCCCGGTCTGGGACCTGCCGAGCTCGATGGGTGCCGAGGAGTGCGAGAAGCCGGCCGCCGAGCTCGTCGAGCGGCTCGCGAAGGCTCTCGCGACCGACGGGCCGCTGACCGCGGAGGAGCGCCGGGCGCGCGGCGGGCTCACCAACCGCCAAGTCACCCTCAGCTGAGAGTGATGTTTTCTGTCGACCGATAGGTGACCCCAGTCACAACTCGCCCTATGGGCAGGTAAATCCCTGTCCGAATACCCGAGATCGAATTTGCGAACTGCCGATCTCTTGTTACCGTTCTAGAAGCCCGGTCGCTGGTGCATCCCCCGTCGCCAGCGACCGGGCGCTTCCATTTCTACGGAATGGTTCGTTCCGTCAACGGACCGCAGGCGACGCGGAGTTGCTCCCGGACCGCAGGAGCAGCGGCCCCTCTCCGACCTCGTCGGCAGTTGCGAACTCCGCCACCGCGGAATACTCCGCTACAGCCCCACGAGAGGCCTCACGGGGCGTTTCGCAGACGTCCGGCTCGTCCCCCACCTCGACCACGCAGTTGATCTGCAGTGTGCGCCCGCCGGGTCCCATCAGAGTGAGCAGGGAAGTCAATTCCTCGCCTGTGGCATTGCGGTAGTACGTACGCGCCCAGGTGTCGCGCCCCTCGGTAAGCACGCAGGTCTGGGCTTCGACCCCGTCGGGAGAGGCGAGTTCCGGCCCACATTGCGCAGATGTGTGCGGGGCAGTGGGCCCGCTCACGCCGACGGCTGGGGACGCGCCGGGCCCGGGCAGCAGACCCGGCTCGGGCTTCGGCCTCGCCTCCTCCCCGAGAGCGGGAGCGGGGTCGGGCGCGGGAACGGGTGCGGAAAGGGCCCCCGGCCCCGGCCGGAGTCCTCCCCCAGAGCCTTCGGCCCGGGAGGTACCCCCAACCGGTCCTGCGGAGGCGGCCAGCGGCAGCAGCCCGGTGAACACCACGACGGCGGCGAGCCCGATCATGCGGAGATTCATGGGCCCACCTGCCGACTGCGCGGGAATTCTGACGGTGGGCCGAAGATATCCACCCAATGTCGCCGCCAGTGGGGCCCCGCGCCCAATTCCCGCACAACTCGGGCCGACCCCTACCCGTACGAGTGACAGAGCCGGCCCGGATCAAGAGAGGGATCGAGGGCCCGCGATACCGCGGGCCCTGTGCGCACGTTCAGTACGCGAGGCGGCTGCCGCCGTCCGGTGCGCTGGTGCTCGCCTCGACCAGCGCGTCCACCACCGCCTCCACACCCGGCAGCCAGGGAGCCGCGGATCCCGGCAGCGGCGCGCGCTCCCAGCGCACCTGGCCAGTCCCCGTCTCGGAGGGCGGCAGCACCAGATAGCCGCCCTCGCCGTGGAAGCGCAGCGAACTCGGCACGCAGTCCTTGACGAAGAGCAGTTCGCCGAGCTCCTCGAGGGTGTACGGAGCCACCAGGAGCGACCAGCGCGTGGGCGTCGCGACAACGGGCCCGAGTCGCATGCCCATCCGGTCGAGCGCCGACAGCGCACGCGCCCCGGCAACCGCGGGCAGGCTCACCGCGCACGGTGCGTGCCCTCCGGTGGCCAGCATGATCGGAGCGGTGGGCCGGTTGGTCCACCACCAGCGCACCATTCGCTCGTCGGTCGTCGCCGCCAGGATTCCGGGGTCGAAGGGGTGCGCGCCGGGTACGACGCACTCGGGGTCGGGGCAGGCGCAACCGCGCCCGCCGTCACCGCGACTTCCGGCCGCCTTGAGTCCCACACCGGGGAGTACCGGCCATTGCCACTCGACGGCGCAGGTGAGCGCCGCTTCGAGCTGTACAGGCCCCCTCTTGCGCCGGAACCCGAGCCTGCGTCGCCTTCCGAGGATCTCGCGCATGAGCGCTCGTTCCTTTCCGTTGAACGCCGAGGTCCACATCACAACTGTGTGCAGCTCTTCACTGTGCGTACAAGTCGGCGCATCACCGCCCCTTGCCGGTGGCATGGGCGACCCCCCGCTTCGCCTGCGACAGGATCGCCGCCCGGGGGCCGAACGTGGGCTGTAGTCCATTAAACGCGTGGCGAGGGGTGGCGCGCGCCTGGCGCTTGCTGTCCCGCTGAACTTTCCCCGCCACTCGGGGATGGGGCGCGGCCTCCGGCTGCTAAGACGCCCGGGCCCGCCGCCAGGTTCCGGGGCGGTCCCAACTGCCCCTGGCCATCACCGTTTACGTACCCATCACGCTTGGAATGACGCCCTACTGACCGCCCTCAGTCGACCCCAATCAACCGCCATAGGGTGCATTTTTCAGCCAAGTTAACAGTCTCGTAGACACCACCAATCCCACTGGGGCAATGCTGGACATCCCCTTACGTGTGCGTGTACATGTGGATGCATTGATAGCCGCGCAGAATGACATGGGGGTTTGCGATGCTATTGAGCGAAACGCACCAGTCGGAAAGCCGGCTGCCATGAGCGCCCCTCACCTGCCGAAAGTGGCTGGAATCGATTCAGCGGTTCCCGCTCCGGCGCACACTCCCTCCCCCCTGCCCGCCCTTCCTGCTTCAGCGGCCCCTCCCGGCGCGGTGATTCAGGACCGGCTGGCCGGCTGGGTCTCCGACCTGACCACCCTCCACGAACTCACCGAACGCCTGGCCAGAACCGCTTCGCTCGACGACGCCCTCCATGAACTGCTGCGCGCGGGAGCCGCCCTGGTCGGCGCCCGCCGCGGCATGGTCGTCCTCGAACCCGCGCCGGGCTCCTGGCGGGCCGACTGTTTCGAGCCCGACCACGGCCCCGCCCTCACCAAGGGCCTCGGGCTCACCCATGCCGAACTTGGCCATATCGAGACAGTCCCGCGCGGCGCGACGGCGTACGGCAGGATCCTGGACGGTCGGCTCCCCGACGGGCAGCCCGGTCCGGGCGGCCTCCCGCAGGCCGTCGCCCACCCCGACCTGCTCGGCGAAGAGACCCTCGACCCCCGCCACCGCGACGTCGTCGTCCGCCTCGGCTATGCCGCCAGTTACACCCAGCCGCTCGCCTCCGAAGCGGCAGGTACGCTCGGCGCCGCCGTCTGGATGTACGACGAGCCCGCCGCGCCTGTGGAGCGTCAGTGCCATCTCGTGGGGCTCTATATGCGCTACGCCACCGAGCATCTGGCCCGGCTCCTCGAGCTGGAACACGCCCGCGCCACCGTGACGACCGTCGCCGAGGAACTCCTGCCCAGTCGGCTGCCCCGGGTGCCGGGCGTCCAGCTCGCCGCCAGGCACCGCACAGGACCGCACGGCGGCGGCGACTGGTACGACGCGCTGCCGCTGCCGGAAGGCGCGCTGGGACTGGCCGTTGGTTCGGTCAGCGGCTCCGGGCCGAGCGCACTGGCCGCGATGGGGCGGCTGCGGGCATCCCTGCGGGCGTACGCCGTGATGGAGGGCGAGGACCCCGTCGCCGTACTGTCCGATCTGGAGCTGCTGCTGCGGCTGACCGAGCCGGCCAGGACCGCCACCGCGCTCTTCGCGTACGCCGAGCCGGCCAGGAGGAAGATCGTGCTGGCGGGGGCGGGGCACACACCGCCGTTGGTGGTCGGCGAGCGGCGCACCGAGTTCGTCGAGACATCCCTGTCGGCCCCCCTGGGGATGCTCGCCTGCTGGGAGGCGCCGAGCGTGGAGCTTTCGCCCGAGCCAGGAGAAACGGTGCTGCTGTACACGGACGGACTGCTGCGGCGTACCGGAGATCCCATGGACCGGGCCTTCGCGCGGCTGCACGCGGCGGCGGCGAGCGTGCCGAAGGCCGTACGCCACGACCCGGCGTCGATCGCCGACCATGTGCTGCGCACAGTGCTTCCGGAGGGTCTGGACGAGGCCGACAGCGGTGAGGACGTGGTGCTGCTCGCCGCCCGTTTTGACTGACATCCCCCACGTTTTCCACAGGGCACCGGGCGGTCTTCCCGTCGCACATACGATGGAAGCCGGTCCAGTGTCGTATCGAGGAGAAGACGTGGCTGAGGAGCTCACCCCGGAGACCCCGGAAGAAGAAGAGCAGCCAATCAAGCAGCGCAAGAACGGCCTGTACCCGGGCGTGTCCGACGAGCTCGCCGAGAACATGACGACCGGCTGGGCCGACACCGAGCTGCACGATCTGCAGCCCATCGCCCAGGCCTCGCACACCGCCGCCCGCCGTGCCGCGCTCTCGGCGCGTTTCCCCGGTGACCGCCTGGTGATCCCGGCGGGCAATCTGAAGACCCGCTCCAATGACACCGAGTACGCCTTCCGCGCCTCGACCGAGTACGCGTACCTCACCGGCGACCAGTCCGAGGACGGCGTCCTGGTCCTGGAGCCGCACGGCGAGGGCCACCGCGCCACCATGTATCTGCTGCCCCGCTCCAACCGTGAGAACGGCGAATTCTGGCTTTCCGGCCAGGGCGAGCTGTGGGTCGGCCGCCGCCACTCCCTCGCCGAGGCCGAGCAGCTGCTGGGCATTCCCGCCAAGGACGTACGCGAACTGCCCGAGCAGCTGCGCCAGGCGACCGGACCGGTCCGCGCCGTGCGCGGACACGACGCCGACATCGAGGCCGCCCTGACCGACAAGGTCACCGCGGAGCGCGACGAGGAGCTGCGCGGATACCTCTCCGAGGCGCGTGCCGTGAAGGACGAGTTCGAGATCGGCGAGCTGCAGAAGGCGTGCGACTCCACGGCGCGCGGTTTCGAGGATGTCGTCAGGGTCCTGGACAAGGCCGAGGCGACCAGCGAGCGCTACATCGAGGGCACCTTCTTCCTGCGCGCCCGCGTCGAGGGCAATGACATCGGCTACGGCTCGATCTGCGCGGCCGGACCGCACGCCACCACCCTGCACTGGGTGCGCAACGACGGCCCGGTCCGCTCCGGCGAGCTGCTGCTGCTGGACGCAGGCGTGGAGACCCACACCCTCTACACCGCCGACATCACGCGCACGCTGCCGATCAACGGCCGCTTCAACGATCTCCAGCGCAAGATCTACGACGCGGTGTACGAGTCGCAGGAGGCGGGCATCGCGGCCGTGAAGCCGGGCGCCAAGTACCGCGACTTCCACGACGCCGCACAGCGTGTGCTTGCCGAGAAGCTCGTCGAGTGGGGTCTGCTCGAAGGACCGGTGGAGCGCGTGCTGGAGCTGGGTCTGCAGCGCCGCTGGACCCTGCACGGCACCGGCCACATGCTCGGCATGGACGTCCACGACTGCGCCGCCGCGCGCACCGAGGCGTATGTCGACGGGACGCTGGAGCCGGGCATGTGCCTGACCGTGGAGCCCGGGCTCTACTTCCAGGCGGACGACCTGACGGTGCCGGAGGAGTACCGCGGCATCGGCGTCCGGATCGAGGACGACATCCTGGTCACAGAGGACGGCAACCGGAATCTGTCGGCGGCGCTGCCGCGGCAGGCCGACGAGATCGAGGCCTGGATGGCCTCGCTCAAGGGCTGACCCCCGGACATACGAGGAACACGGCGGAGGGCGCGCGGCTCAGGACCTCAGGTGTTCTCAGGAGATCTCAAGAAATCTCAGGAGACCTCAGGAGACCTTGAGCAGCGCGTCCTCCCGCCATTTCAGGATCTTGTCGAAGCTGACCACCGCGCCGTGCCCGGGCCGGTTGCGGAAGTGGACATGGTCGGCGAGCTGCTCGATCAGACAGAGTCCGCGGCCGCTCTCGTCGGTGAGCGCGGCCTGCGGCGCGGCGTAGGCGCACCCGCCGCGCCTGGTGGGAAAGCCGGGGCCCGAATCGGCCACTTCGATACGGCACTTCTCGCCGTCCAGATACGCCGTGACGCGGTATGCGGAGGCTTCGCCGGAGCCCTGGCCGCCGCCGTGCTCCACGGCGTTCGCACAGGCTTCGCTGAGCGCGACCGACAGATCGTAGGAGATGTCGGGATCGACGCCCGCGGTCTCCATGGTGCCGAGCAGCAGGCGCCGGGCGAGCGGGACGCTCGCGGCTTCGCGCCGCAAGTGGAGAGACCACCAGATGCTCATGCTCCAGCCTCCTGGCTGCGGCTCGACATACCGATACGTATTGCCGCAAGACGCGGTCCGTAAGCACACAGTTGACGTGATTGCGCTCATTCGGCGGACGCGCGCGGCTCGCGCGGCGATGTATGTCGCCAAAGGGGATCTTCCGGACCTGCCGTACGGCCGCTCCCACCGCAGTGCGATGATGACCCGGCCATGTCGTCCATCCCCGTTGCACGCGCCGGAGCCGGTCTGCGGCTGCTGAGGGCCGCGGTGTTCACCGCGGTCTGCGTCGTGCTGTCCGCGACGGGACATGTGCTGGCCGCCTGTGCGGCCGTGCCCCGGTGGACTCTGGCGGCAGGCTTCATCGGGGTGTTCGCGCTGGTCGCGCCGTTCGCCGGGCGGACGCGCTCGCTGCCGTCCATCGCCGTCGCGCTGACCGTCGGACAGGTCGCTCTGCACGCCCTGTTCGGGGTCGGACAGCACCGGTTGCAGCTGGCCCCGGCGGCCGACGACGCGCTGATCAGAATGGCCGCGAAGCTGGTGTGCGGGGCGGGCGCAGCGTCGCTGAGCCCCGCGGACGCCCGGCGGATCGTCACCACCGCGGGCATCACCCCGCCGGGGCACGGCACCCACGACCATATGGCGCAGACCGTCACCGCTTCGCCTCAGCTGCTGCCCAGCCTCCCCATGCTGCTCGGGCATCTGCTGGCCGCGCTCGCGACCGGCTGGCTGCTGCGGCGCGGGGATCTCGCGCTCGTACGGCTGGCCCGGCTGTCGGCGGACTCGGCCCATGAGGTGGCCCAGACGGCGTGGCTGCGTTCGCTGCGCGCCGCGCTCGCTCTCGTACGGGCGCTGCGAGCCGGTCTCTCGGGGGCGCCCACGGTGGATCCGCGCGCTCCCCGGACGTCGTGCGACCCTCCCGCGCCGGCCGCCGGGGAGGCGCTCCAGCACACGGTGATCAGGCGCGGGCCTCCCGCGGACCTCGCTCTCGCAGCCTGACGCGGCCCACTCGACGGGAGTGGCGCCGCGGTGTCGGCGCACCCCTGTGTGCGCGGCGCACATCCGCCTCCCATGAACCGTGGAGTGTCCTCTGCCATGAACGTTTCCCGCATCGCTGTCGCGACCGGTATCGCCGCCTCCTCCGTGCTGCTCCTGTCCGGCACCGCCTTCGCGCACGTCAGCGTGCAACCGCAGGGCGAGGCCGCCAAGGGCGGCTACGCGACGGTCAACTTCAAGGTCCCCAACGAGCGCGACAACGCCTCGACCGTGAAGCTCGAAGTCACCGTCCCCACCGACCACCCGCTGTCGTCCGTGATGCCCCAGCCCGTGCCCGGCTGGAAGGTCGAGGTCACCAAGTCGAAGCTGGCCAAGCCGCTCGAGGTGCACGGCAAGCAGATCACCGAGGCGGTCTCCAAGGTCACCTGGACCGCGGACGGTTCCAAGATCGCCCCTGGCCACTTCCAGCAGTTCCCGGTCTCGCTCGGGCGGCTGCCCGAGGACACCGACCAGTTGGTGTTCAAGGCGATCCAGACGTACGACAACAAGGAGGTCGTGCGCTGGATCGAGGAGACCAAGGAGGGCGCTGAGGAGCCCGAGTCCCCCGCGCCGGTCCTGAAGCTGTCCGCGGCCACCGAAGATCACCACGGCGGCGGCGCCGCGGACGCGGCCGCCAAGGACGGCAAGGACGCCAAGAACGCCGGGCACGACGAGAACGAGAAGACCGAGGCCGCGTCCGACGACAGCAGCGACAACACGGCGCGCATCCTGGGCATCGTCGGCATCCTCGTCGGCGCCGCAGGCGTCGCCTTCGGCGTCCTGGCCGGACGCCGCCGCACCTCCTGACGCGCCGCCTGACGGTCCGTACACCACATTTGGGACATTTCTCCATGCGCAAGAAGACTTTGTCCACGGCCGCGCTCGTCGTGGCCGCCGGACTCATCCTGTCCGCCTGCTCGGGCGGCGACGACTCCGCCAAGGGGCCCGTCGCCGATATCTCCGCCCAGGCGAACCGGCCGGCGACCTTGCTCGACCAGCCGTACGCCAAGCCGAACCTCGTCCTCACGGACACCCACGGCAAGAAGTACGACCTGCGTGAGCGGACCAAGGGCAAGCCGACGCTGATCTACTTCGGCTACACGCACTGCCCCGATGTCTGCCCGCTGACGATGAGCAACATCGCCATCGCCAAGAAGCAGCTCCCCAAGGCCGACCAGGACAAACTCCAGGTCGTCTTCGTCACCACCGACCCGGAGCGGGACACCCCGGCCGAGCTCGCCAAGTGGCTGCCCAGCGCGGGCGACCCGTCGTTCACCGGCCTCACCGGCGACTTTTCTACGATCCAGTCCGGCGCACGCCAGATGGGCATCGGCATCGACCCGCCGAAGAAGGAGAAGGACGGCACGGTCGTCTCCATGCACGGCGCGCAGGTCATCGCGTTCTCCCCGAAGACCGACAAGGGCTATGTGCTGTACGGCGAGGACACGACGGTGGACGACTACGCCAAGGACCTGCCGAAGCTCGTCCGCGGGGAGAACCCGTGAACCGCCGCGCAACCACCGCCCCCGCCCCCGCGCTCGCCTCGGTCATAGCCCTGACCGTGGGGCTGGCGCTGACGGGTTGTTCCACCTCGTCGGACAACGGGCCCGAGTTGAAGGTCAGCGGCGCGTTCATGCCGCAGCCCGTGGGTGACGACATGGCGGCCGGGTTTCTGACCGTGCAGAACAGCGGAGGCGGCGCGGACAAACTCACCTCCGTCACCAGCGACATCTCGGACGACATCACGATCCACGAGTCGAAGAACCAGAAGATGCAGGAGGTGAAGGCCTTCGACGTGCCTGCGGACGGCGAGCTCGATCTCGAACGCGGTGGAAACCACATCATGTTCATGAAGCTCAAGCAGAAGCCGAAGCAGGGCGAGAAGGTCGCCGTGGAGCTGCGTTTCGAGAAGTCCGGCCCGATCAAGGTCGAACTTCCCGTGAAGGAGCCCACGTACAACCCGATGAAGCACTGAGCACCGAGGGACTGATCACGCCATGACAGCCACCGCCCCGCGCTTCGGCCCTTCCCCCGTCCGGCTGCTACTCGCCGCGGCCGTGCTCATCGGCACGCTTCTCGGCGCACTCCTGGCCGGCGCGAGTCCCGCTTCGGCGCACGCCGCGCTGACCGGGAGCAACCCGAAGGACGGGGCGGTGGTCGCCACCGCCCCCAAGGACGTCACGCTCACTTTCTCCGAGCAGGTCGCCATGGGGAACGACTCGATCCGGGTCCTCGAACCCAACGGCAAGCGCTCCGACAAGGCGAAGATCCGTGATCTGAGCACCGGTGGCACGGTCAGCTACGGCGTCGATCTGCTGCCCGGTCTGCCCAACGGCACGTACACCGTGGCCTGGCAGGCCGTCTCGGCCGACAGCCATCCCATCTCCGGGGCTTTCACCTTCTCGATCGGAGCGCCCTCCAAGATCACTGTCGCCCTGCCCGAGAGGGAGGCCGGCGGAGGCGTCGTCGGCGTCCTCTACGACATCGCGCGCTACGCCTCGTACGCGGGCTTCGTGCTGCTGGCAGGCGGCGCGGCCTTCGTGCTCCTGTGCTGGCAGCGCGGCGCTTCCGTCCGCCCGCTGCAACGCCTCGTCGTGCAGGGCTGGGTGACACTCACCGCGGCCACCCTCGCGACGCTCCTGCTGCGCACCCCCTATACCGGCTCCGGAAAACTGGCCGACGCCTTCGACCTCGGCGGTCTGCGGGACGTTCTGGAGACCAAGACCGGGGCGGCGCTGATCTCCCGGCTGCTGCTGCTCGGGGCGGCCGCGCTGTTCGTCGCCGTGCTCTTCGGGGCGTACGCGAAGCGCGAGGACGAAGCCGAGAAGAAGGACCTCACCTTCGGTCTCGCCATCGGCGGCACGGTCGTCGCGGCCGGGATCGCCGGGACCTGGGCGCTGTCGGAACATGCGTCGACCGGCATCCAGCCGGGGCTCGCGATGCCCGTGGACGTGGCTCATCTACTGGCCGTGGCCACCTGGCTGGGCGGGCTCGCGGCGCTGCTGACCGCGCTCTACCGAGCGCCGTCGATCGAGCGGGCGGCGGTGCGGCGGTTCTCCAGGGTCGCGTTCATCAGCGTCGTCGTGCTCGCCGCGACCGGGCTCTACCAGTCCTGGCGGCAGGTCGGTTCGTGGTCGGCGCTGACCGGAACGTCGTACGGACAGCTGCTGCTGGTCAAGGTGGGGCTGGTCGTCGTCATGGTCGGTGCCGCGTGGATCTCGCGACGGTGGACGGCGCAGCTCGGGGAGCCGACGGCGGTGGCGACCGAGGCGACGGCGGGGGTGACGGAGGCGACGGAGGCGACGGAGGCGACGGAGGCGACGGAGGCCAACGCCGAGGAAGCAGAGGAAGCGGCAGACTCGTCGGACCCCGAACGGGCCACTCAACTCGCCCGCCAGAAGGCCGCGGTGGCCACTGCCCAGAAGAAGAAGGCACGGGACGCCGACCCCTCGCGTTCCGGACTGCGTCGATCCGTGCTGGCGGAGGCGGGTGTCGCGGTGGTGCTCCTGGCCGTGACCACCGTGCTGACAACCACCGAACCGGGCCGTACGGAAGAAGAGGCTGCCCGGTCCGGAGGTGCCCAGGCGGCCGCTCCCGCACCCGCCGGTCCCACCGAGCTCAAGCTGCCCTTCGACACCGGCGGCCAGAACGGCAAGGGGACGATCCGGCTCAGCCTCGATCCGGCCACCTCCGGCGCCAACGAAATGCACCTGTGGATCTACAACCCGGAATTGAAGCCGATGGACGTGCCCGAGGTGAAGGTTTCCTTCACCCTCAAGGCCAAGCAGATCGGCCCGCTGCCGATCACCCCCGACCGCCTCACCACCGGACACTGGAGCGCGGGCGCGGTCCAGATACCGATGCCGGGCGAGTGGCAGGTCCAGGTGACCGTGCGGACCTCCGACATCGATCAGACCACCGTCGACAAGAACGTGAAGATCGGCTGACGTACCGTGAGTGACTCCGTGAAAGATCCCGTGCACGACCCCGTGAGTGCCCCAGTGAGTGCCGCAGTGAGCGACCTCGCGAGCGACAGCGACATCTCGAGGCGGCGACTGCTCGGCACCGTCGGCGCGGCGGGCGCGACCGCGCTGGTGCTGGGGGCTGCGGGCGGCGCCGCCGCGCACGCGGCTGCCTCCGGCGACGCCCCTACCGCGCTGACGACGGTCGGCTCGACCGGCATCGCATTCCACGGCGAGCACCAGGCGGGCATCACCACGCCTCTGCAGGCCCGCGGCCATCTGATCGCCTTCGACCTCGCGCCGGGAGCGGGCCGCAAGGAAGCCGCCGCGCTGCTGCGCCGGTGGTCCACGCTCGCTGCCGAACTGATGGCGGGCCGGGCGGGCGGCGATACGGGCGTCGCGCTGGACGCCGGGCCCTCGTCGCTGACGATCACCTTCGGCTTCGGCCGCACCTTCTTCGACCGTACGGGGCTGGTGGCGCAGCGCCCACCGGAGCTGGACCCGCTGCCCGCCTTCTCCTCCGACCAGCTGGACGCCAAGCGCAGCAACGGCGATCTGTGGGTGCAGATCGGCTCGGACGACGCCCTGGTCGCCTTCCACGCGCTGCGCGCCGTCCAGAAGGCGGCGGGGGAAGCGGCCCGGGTGCGCTGGCAGATGAACGGGTTCAATCGTTCGCCGGGGGCCACGGGCAAGCCGATGACCGCCCGCAATCTGATGGGCCAGGTCGACGGCACACGCAATCCCAAGCCGTCCGAGGCCGACTTCGACCGGCGGATCTTCGTCCCGTCCGGGACCGAATACGCGTGGCTGGCGGGCGGCTCCTACGCCGTCGTACGCAGGATCCGGATGCTGCTCGACGACTGGGAGAAGCTCTCGCTGAAGAAGCAGGAGCTGGTCATCGGCCGGCGCAAGTCCGACGGCGCGCCGCTGACCGGCGGCACCGAGACGACCGAGCTCGCGCTCGACAGGACAGGGCCCGACGGGAAGCTGGTGATCCCCGACAACGCCCATGCCCGGATCTCCGCGCCGGAGCAGAACGGCGGTGCCGCGATGCTGCGGCGGCCGTTCTCGTTCCACGACGGGATCGGCCCGGACGGTACGCCGGACGCGGGCCTGCTCTTCATCTGCTGGCAGGCCGATCCGCTGCGCGGCTTCGTACCCGTACAGCGCAAGCTCGACCGAGGCGATGCGCTGTCGCCGTTCGTCCGGCACGAGGCGAGCGGACTGTTCGCGGTGCCGGGCGGGTCCAAGGAGGGCGAGTACGTGGGGCAGCGGCTTCTGGAGTCGTGAATCATTGCGGCCCATTAGGGTGACGGTATGTCGGCCACGCGCTACACGTATCTCGGTCCCGAGGGCACCTTCACCGAAGCCGCCCTGCGCACGCTCCCCGAAGCCGCCACCCGGGAACTCGTCCCCATGGTGTCCGTACCGGCGGCGCTCGATGCCGTACGCAACGGGGAAGCCGCTGCCGCCCTCGTACCGATCGAGAACTCCGTGGAGGGCGGCGTCACCGCCACCCTCGACGAGCTGGCCTCCGGCGAGCCGCTGATGATCTACCGCGAGGTGCTGCTGCCCATCGCCTTCGCGCTGCTGGTACGGCCGGGCACCAAGCTGTCCGAGGTGAAGACGGTGACCGGGCACCCGGTCGCGCAGCCGCAGGTCCGGAACTGGCTGCGGAACAACCTGCCGGACGTCCTGTGGGAGTCGGCAGCCTCGAACGCGGACGGCGCGCGGCTGGTGCAGGAGGGGCGGTACGACGCGGCCTTCGCGGGCGAGTTCGCGGCGGCGACGTACGGGCTCGAGCCGCTGGTCACCGAGATCCATGACGCGGAGAACGCGGAGACCCGCTTCGTACTGGTGGGCCGGCCCGCCAGGCCCGCGGCACCGACCGGCGCGGACAAGACGTCGGTGGTCATCTGGCTGGGCGACGACCACCCGGGTGCGCTGCTCGAACTGCTGCAGGAGTTCGCGGTGCGCGGGGTCAACCTGATGCTGATCCAGTCGCGGCCGACGGGCGCGGGGATCGGGAACTACTGCTTCGCCGTGGACGCCGAGGGCCATATCGCGGACCGGCGGGTGGGCGAGGCGCTGATGGGGCTGAAGCGGATCTGTCCGAAGGTGCGGTTCCTCGGTTCGTATCCGCGGGCGGGTGTGGCTGTGGGGGACGTACGGGAGCTGCGCGCGGGGACGTCGGACGCGGAGTTCACGGCGGCGTCGGACTGGCTGGCGCGCTGCCAGGACGGCCGCGCCTGAGGCGAACGGCCGCGCCTGAGGGGACTGGGAGGCCTACGGGCCCGGTCCTACCTGCAGATTTTCGTTATCCACAGGACTTATCCACAGGCGTGCTTCTCGACCTGGGGACAAGTCGACAACACAAGCCGACATGGTCGACAAATCTGCTCACTCGCCCCACTTCCGTCCATAGGGCCGCAGGGCGCCCCCTGTCACCTCAATTCCATTGATCAACTCTTTAGAGCGAGGAATTCCCACCCGAATGAGTGTGTGAGGTGGGTTTGGATGGGGAACCCTCCGGCCCGCGCACAACCCTGAAAACGATCTTTTCCGTGGTTTTCCGCGGTCCACAGATCTCACGCACAGCCTGTGGATAACCTTGCGAGAAGCTGCATCCCTGTGGACAAGGGGAGCTCAGCCCCCATCCCCCAAAGGGTGTGGGTCAATGCGACCCCTCACCCCATGCCCCATTTCGGCGAATAGCGTCGTGTTTATTGACGCTTGCCCGCTCAATCGACAACCGATTTACCGACCTCTATCCAATTCCGGCAATTCGAGTAATCCGGACAAAATTACACGCAAGGCAATATCGGGTGGGGTGCCGTCAGTCCGCACCGGTAGCCTGGTGGGGTGATTGACCTTCGCCTGCTCCGTGAGGACCCCGACCGTGTTCGCGCCTCCCAGCGCGCCCGTGGAGAGGACGTCGCCCTCGTCGACGCCCTGCTCTTGGCCGATGAGCGGCGCAGGTCGTCCGGCCTCCGCTTCGACGAGCTGCGCTCCGAGCAGAAGCAGCTCGGCAAGCTCATCCCCAAGGCCTCTCCCGAAGAGCGAGCCGAGCTGCTGAAGAAGGCCGAGCAGCTGAAGGCCGACGTCAAGGCGGCTGATGCCGCGCAGGACGAGGCCGACGAAGAGACCAGGCGGTTGCTGCTCCAGCTGGGGAACATCGTCCATGAGGACGTTCCGGTCGGCGGCGAGGAGGACTTCGTCGTCCTCGAGACGCACGGCACGGTCCGCGACTTCGGCGCCGAGGGCTTCGAGCCCAAGGACCACCTGGAGCTCGGCGAGGCGCTCGGCGCCATCGACGTCGAGCGCGGCGCCAAGGTGTCCGGCTCGCGCTTCTACTACCTGACGGGTGTCGGCGCGCTGCTCGAGCTCGCACTCGTCAACGCCGCGATCGCGCAGGCCACCGAGGCCGGCTTCATCCCGATGCTGACCCCGGCGCTGGTCCGCCCGCGCGCCATGGAGGGCACCGGCTTCCTCGGCCAGGCCGCGGAGAACGTCTACCACCTGGAGAAGGACGACTACTACCTGGTCGGCACCTCTGAGGTCCCGCTCGCCGCGTACCACATGGACGAGATCATCGAGGCCGACAAGCTGCCGCTGCGGTACGCCGGCTTCTCGCCGTGCTTCCGCCGCGAGGCAGGGACGTACGGCAAGGACACCCGCGGAATCTTCCGGGTGCACCAGTTCGACAAGGTCGAGATGTTCTCGTACGTCGCTCCCGAGGACGCGGAGGCCGAGCACAAGCGGCTCCTGGACTGGGAGAAGCAGTGGCTGACGGGCCTGGAGCTGCCGTTCCAGGTGATCGATGTGGCGACCGGCGACCTCGGCGCGTCGGCCTCGCGCAAGTACGACTGCGAGGCGTGGATCCCGACCCAGGGCAAGTACCGCGAGCTGACCTCCGCGTCGAACTGCGACAGCTTCCAGGCGCGCCGCCTGTCGGTCCGGATGCGCGACGGCAAGAAGGTGCAGCCGCTGGCGACACTGAACGGCACACTGTGCGCCGTACCGCGCACGATCGTGGCGATCCTGGAGAACCACCAGCTGGCAGACGGTTCGGTGCGGGTGCCCGAGGTACTCCGTCCGTACCTGGGTGGCCGTGAAGTGCTGGAGCCGGTCGCCAAGTGACGTTCCCTTACCGGCTCGTCGCGACCGATCTCGACGGCACGCTGCTGCGTGGCGACGAAACGGTCTCGGAGCGCACGCGCGACGCCCTCGTCGCGGCCACCGCGGCGGGCGCCGCGCACATCATCGTCACCGGACGGGCCGTTCCGTGGACCCGGCACATCCTGGACGACCTGGGGTACGACGGCCTCGCGGTCTGCGGCCAGGGCGCGCAGGTCTACCACGCGGGCGAGCACCGGCTGCTGACGTCCGTGACGCTGGACCGGCAGCTGGCCGGTCTTGCGCTCTCCAAGATCGAGGCGGAGGCCGGCCCGCTGGCGCTGGCCGCGAGTCGCGACGGGCTCGACGGCGAGGTGCTGGTCGGCGCCGGCTACCGGGTCCAGGAGAGCCCGCTGCCGGTTGTGGCGTTCGAGGACCCGTCCGAGCTGTGGTCCGCGCCGATCAACAAGGTCTACATCCAGCATCCGGGGCTCGACGACGACGCGCTGGCGAAGGTGGCCAGGGCGACGGTCGGAAGCCTGGTGGACGTGGTGATGGCGGGCCCGGGCGTGGTGGAGATCCTGCCGCTGGGACTGAGCAAGGCGACGGGGCTGTCGCTGGCGGCGCGACGGCTTGGGCTGCGGGCTGCGGACACGATCGCGTTCGGTGACATGCCGAACGACATCCCGATGTTCGGGTGGGCGGCGCACGGGGTGGCGATGGCCAATGCGCACGAGGAGCTGAAGGCCGTGGCACACGAGATCACGGCGTCGAACGAGGACGATGGCATCGCGGTGGTGCTGGAGCAGCTTCTTCAGGGCTGACGCGCTGCGGTGTCTCGGTGCTGCGGTGTCGCGGTGCTGCGGAGGATGCGCGGATCGAACGCGCGCGGGGCTTTCGGCCCCGACGACGGCTTAGCAAGCCGCTGCCTTACCACTCGGCCAATCCTCCGGGAGGGGGCGGCCCGCGCGGATGCGCGCTCGAAGCGGCCGCCCCCGGGCAGCTGCCTGCGGGCGGCTTCGCGGAGTGGTCGGTGGCTACTCCGCTGCCTGCCCGGCGCTGCCCTGCTGGGAGCTCGACGGACTCGCACTCGTACTCTCGGTCATCGCCGCGCTCCTCTCCCGGTCGGTGGCGTCGGTCGCACTGGCGTGCGCCGACTCAACTACTGTGCCCCGGGCGGCCCTTCGGTGCCACTGGTTTTCGAGTCGGGTCACCTCTCGGTCATGACGCGTGCTCCTGCCCCGCGCCTCGTACGACATTGAGGTTGAAGGTGTACGTGCCGAGGGCGGCGGCCACGCCGAGGAACAGCAACGCGAGGTGTTCCTGGCCGCGGGCGGTGGTGATCCCGCCCAGGTCGAGCTGCGACGAGGACGGCCAGCCGAGGTCGCCCAGCACCGCGGCGACCTGTGCCTTCGCTCCGGCGTCGGCTCCGGAGAGGAAGACTGTGCTGGGGCCGACGAGCGCGTCGGGGGCGGCCATGAGGGAAGCGTCCATGGTGCAGAGGCTCTTGACGACCTTGGTGTCCGGGAGCGCCTGCTGAATCTGTTCGCCGATGCTGGAGTTGGGGTGGGCCAGCTCCATGCTGTCGGTGAGGCCGACGGCGATGTCGAGGAGGACCTTTCCGGCGAGCTGAGGGGCAAGGACTTGGAGCAGGGCGAGGGATTCGGTGCCGGGCGTGGCGTTGACGACGATGTCGCCGTGGGAGGCGGCCTCGGCGAGGGTGACGACGGGAAAGTCCAGATGCTTTCGGTTGTCCGGTTCGCGCGAGCCCAGCACGACGTCATGACCGGCGGCGGCCGCTCCGGCCGCCACTGCCCTCGCGACATGGCCTGTGCCGAGAAATCCGAGTTTCGTCATGTGCGTGACGCTAGGCGGGGCGGCAGGCGCTCCGTATCGGGCGCTGGAACCAGGCGGGGCCTGGGCAGGGCCTAGGGCTGGAGGGCCAGGTGCTCGCGGCCCGCGACCGGAGGGTGCGTCAAGGCGCGGACCGCGAGCCGGGATCAGCGGCGCTTACGCCGCCGGCTGCGCTGCAGCTCCCTCAGCTGGTGGGCGAAGTCGTCCATCCTCCTGTCCATCCGGCGCTCCATCCGCCGCATGTCGTCGGAGAGATCGCAGAGCCGGTTGCTCATCGCCCCGACGACCTGATTGGTGGCGTCGAGCCGCCGGTCGAGACGGTCGAGCCGCACCGAGATCCCGTGGATCACGGGGCCGAGTTCCTGGAGCGCGTGTCCGACAGTGTCCAGGTTCGCCTCGACCTTGGTGACGCGTCGGTCGAGGGATGCGTAACTCTGGCGCCAGCCCCCTGCCTCCTCGGCATCGAGGAGATACATGCGGACGCAGCGGGCGATGTCGCTGTCGCGAAGGAGCATCGCGATGTTGAGCACGGTCCGGCGGGTGTAGAGCCGGAGGTGTGCGCGCCCCTGTGGATAACTCTCCTTTGAAGTGTTCAAATTGAACACTTCAAAAGACTGCAGCTCAGAGCCCTTGAGTGTGATCATCCCGCTGGCTTCGAGCTCGTCCCGATGGCGCCTGGCAATGCTGTGCACAGTGCCCCTGTGGACCTCGAAGTAGCGCGCGACACCCTCCGTGGTGACGTGCGTTCCGTCCGGGAGCATGACAAGCGCCTTCACCTTGTCCAGGACTTCGACACGCCCCTGGTGCTCGTCGCGCATCGCGCGCGACTCGAGCAGGGCGACTTCCGATGGCATGAAAATGCCTTCCGTTCGCAAAACCGATCATGGACGGCCCTCCTCCCCGGGCTTCAGGGGTGGAGGTCGGCTCACGGTGCTACTCACCCAGTGACCGGCCCGGCTTTCGATCCGGCACCGGCAATCCCCAGTTTCACGAACTCTCGTCGCCACGAACTCCAGTTGCCTCCACGCACAGTGGACAACGAACCGATAAACGTACAGTTACGCGGATACGCGTCAACCCCCGCCCACCGGACAGGGGTTGACACCGAGGAGACACGGACCCCGCCGCCTCACTCCTCCCCGGCGAGCTTCAGCACCCTCAGCTTCTGCCCCGCGTACCACGTCGCCACCACCGTGACCCCCGCCAGCAGCGCCACCGCCAGCGGCAGCCCCACGTCCGAGCCGATCAGGCCCTCCCCGCCGATCTTCTCGGCGAGCGACAGCGACCACTGCTGGACGCTCAGCGTGCGCGCCCCCGGCACCAGGCTGCCGAACAACGTCTCCCACACCAGCGCGTAGACGAGTCCGATCACCACCGCATGCCTGCTGACCGTCCCGAGCAGCAGGAACAGCGCGCTGTACGCGATCGACGCGACCAGCGCCGCCACGGTGTACGCCACCGCGACCTGCTGGCCGTTGCCGTTCAGGATGAATCCGGCGATCAGCGTGGGCACCGCCGAGAAGGCCATCGTGATCGCGATGGCCACGATCAGTTTCGTGACGATGATCGTCGGCCGCTTCACCGGCTTGGCCAGCAGATAGACGATCGACCCGTCGTCGATCTCGGGCCCGATCGACCCGGTGCCCGCGATCACGCCGATCAGCGGCACCATCGTGGCGATGGCGAACCCGCCCAGGACATCGGCGGCGACCTGGTCGTCCACGCCGTTGAAGCTCCGTACCGCCGCCGCGATGAGCAGCAGCAGTCCGGGCAGTACGAACAGGATCGCTGCCCGGCGCCTGCCGAGCACGGCCCGATAGGTGAGCCGGGCGACTGTGGGGTTGTACATCTGCGTCACAGCTCCTTTCAGGCCGCTACGAGGTAGGAGAAGACCGACTCGAGGGACTCGTCCGAGGGCGAGACCGTGAGCAGCCGGATGGAGTGCTCGCGGGCGACCCGCGGCAGCAGTTCGGTGAACCGGCCGAAGTCGACGGCCTGGATGCGCAGCGCACCCTCGGCCAGGTCGACCTCGATGCCCGCCGTCGACGGGTCGGCGATCAGGGCCGCGGCGAGCGCCCGGTCGTCGCTGGACCGTACGAGATAGCGGTGCGGCCGGTCCGTCATCAGTCGGCGGATCTTGCGGAAGTCGCCCGAGGCGGCGTGCCGGCCGGCCACGATCACCTCGATGTGGGAGGCGAGTTGCTCGACCTCCTCCAGGATGTGGGAGGAGAAGAGGACCGTACGGCCTTCGCCGCCCATCCGGCGCAGCAGGTCCATCAGCTGCATCCGCTGGCGCGGGTCCATGCCGTTGAAGGGCTCGTCGAGCAGCAGCACGGACGGCTCGTGCACCAGCGCCGATGCCATCTTCACGCGCTGCCGCATGCCCTTGCTGTACGTAGCGATCTTGCGGTCCTGCGCGTACTCCATCTCGACGGTGGCCAGCGCGCGCTGGGCCTCCCTGGCGCCCAGGCCGTGCAACTCGGCGTTGGCAACCACGAATTCGCGGCCGGTGAGGAAGTCGTACATCGCTTCCCGCTCCGGTACGACGCCGATCTGCCGGTATACGGACTCATTGCGCCAGATCGTCCGACCGTCGAGCGTGACGCTTCCCGTCGAGGGGGCGAGGAAACCACCCATCATGTTGATGAGCGTGGACTTTCCGGCGCCGTTGGGGCCGAGCAGACCGGTGACGCCCGGGCCGATCGTCATGGTCACATCGTTGACGGCCACGACATTCCCGAACCACCGCGAGGTGTGCTCGATGTTGATGGTGGTCACAGCCCGACCTTTCGGTAGCGGCGCATCAGTACGGCGTACGAGCCGAGGACGAGCGCAGTAACGACGAGCAGATAGGCCACGCCCGCACCGGCTCCCGGTCCCGCCTCGCCCGGGAAGGCCGAGGTCGCGCCGAGGAATGCGGTCTGTACGCCGTCGATGAGCGTGACCGGCGAGAAGAGGCCGAGCCACTTGATCGCTCCGGGCGATCCGGTCTCCCAGGCGATCGCCTGGACGGTGGAGACGGCGCCGTACGTGATGGTCAGTGTCGCGATCACGGCGGCGACGCCGAAGCCGCGGCGCGGTGTGAGCGCGGCCATCACCAGGCCGAGGCCGCCGAAGAGTACGGAGAGGAGTGCCACAGAGACCATGCCCTGCGCGAAGCCCTTCGTCTGGTCCGCGAAGTCCATCTTGGCGAGCAGCGAGCCGATGTAGAGGATGCCCAGCGGCGCCGCGGTGAGTACGAACAGCGCCGAGGCCATCGCCCCGTACTTGGCCAGGACGTAGTCGATGCGCTCGATCGGGCGCGAGAAGTACAGCGGCACCGTCTTGAAGCGCAGATCGCGGGAGACGGACTGCGGGGCCTGCGCGGCCAGGAAGAGGCCGATGACCGCCTGGGTGACGATCGCGTAGCGGGTGTAGTCGAGGGGGAGGTCGTTGAGCTTCGTGGCGACGGCGACCGCGACGATGATCGCCGCGGGCAGGCACATCACCGCGAAGAGGATCATCGGCAGCACCTTGGACTTGGCCGAGCGGCCGAGTCCGTAGGCGCCGCGCAGCGACTGCGAGTAGAGGGAGCGGCGCGCGTACGCACGGCCGAGCCGCGGGCCTTCGTAGTTCCGGTATCCGATGTTGTGGATCCGGGTGGTGTCCTTCTGGATCCCGGTGGTCTCGATGCTCATCGCGCCTGCACCTCCATGGGCTGTGCCGCTGCCTCCGGACGGAAGACCTCCGCGATGTGGTGGCGGCGCTGTTCCATCCGTACGAGTCCGAGGCCGAGCCCGGCGACGGTGTCGCGTACGACGTCGTACGTCTCCTCGCCCGTCGCCTCGATGAGCAGGATGTGGCCCGCGCCGGGCAGACCGTCCTCCACGCGCGCGTGGAGCGTGATTCCGGCGGCGGCAAGTGCCTTACGGAGCACGGCGGTGCCGTCGGGATGCGTGTCCGTGTCGGTGACCTCGACCGCGAGCGTCGCGGTGGTCTGGGTGAAGTCGCTGGTGGAGCTGGAGCGCAGCAGGGCGCCGCCGTCGATGACGACGACATGGTCACAGGTGCGCTCGAGCTCGCCGAGGAGGTGCGAGGTGACCAGGACCGAGATGCCGAAGTCGGTGTGGACGCGGCGGATCAGGCCCAGCATCTCGTCGCGGCCCACCGGGTCGAGGCCGTTGGTCGGCTCGTCCAGAAGGACCAGCTTCGGGTCGTGGACTAGGGCCTGCGCGAGTTTGACGCGCTGCTTCATGCCGGTCGAGTAGCCGCCGATGGGGCGGTACCGCTCCTCGTAGAGGCCGACATGGCGCAGGGTGTCAGCGGTGCGCTCGCGGGCGGCCGTCGGCGGCAGCCCGGACATGCGCGCCATATGGACGACGAACTCGGTGGCCGAGACGTCGGGCGGCAGGCAGTCGTGCTCGGGCATGTACCCCACCTGTTCGCGGATGGCGGCGCCGCTCGTGGCGACGTCGAGGCCGAGCACCGCGGCCCGGCCTTCCGTGGCGGGGGACAGACCCAGCAGGATCTTGATCAACGTGGACTTGCCGGCTCCGTTGGCGCCCACCAGTCCGGTCACACCGGGTCCGATGTCCAAGGAGAGCCGGTCAAGCGCGGTCACCCTGGGGAACCGCTTGCTCAGGCTTTCGGTCGCGATCACAGTCACATTTCGAAGGTAGTGGCGCACGACACATGGGGCGTCAGCCCTGGCGGCTGGATCGGTGTCCGACTCGAGAGGTACGGACCCGTAGGGGGCAGCGACGAAAGAACGGCGGCGAGGCTGTCCACAGGCCGGTTGTCCACAGGTGTCGGTTGTCCACAGGTGATGCACAACCCTTGACGCAGCCGCCGTGCATTGTCACATTCATCAGTGTCAAGTTACGGCTGCGTACCGCACTCGGGACGGATGGACGGGCAGGTGGCATGACCTCAGCAGCAGCAAGCGAACTGACCGCGGAACTGCGAGGGTTCAGAGAAGTGCAGCGCCTCGCGTACGAATGCGCGGAGGTGGTCGCGGCGCAGCTCAAGCCCGGGGTGACCGAGCGCGGGGCGGCTCGGATGCAGCGCGAGTGGCTGCGGGAGCGCGGTGTGCGCGACTGGTTCCACCTCCCCTTCGCCTGGTTCGGGGACCGCACGGCTTTCGTCGGCTTCCGAATACCGCTGCAGTTCTTCCCGACCAACCGCGTCCTTGAAGCGGGCATGCCCTTCATCCTCGACATGGCCCCGGTCTACAAGGGCTACACCGCGGACATCGGGTACTCCAGCTGCCTCGGCCCGAGCCCTGTGCACAACAGACTGCTCGCCGATCTTGAGGCGCACCGCGAGCTGATACTGCGCGAGGTTCGGGAGCGGCGCTCGCTGCGCGAGATCTACGAGGACGTGGACCGACTGATGGTCCGGCAGGGGTATGCCAACCGGCACCGCGCGTATCCCTTCGGTGTGATCGCCCACAAGGTCGACCGGGTGAAGGAGCGGCGCTGGTCGCCGCATCTCTTCGGGTTCGGCACACAGTCGCTGAAGGGGCTTGCGAGCGACGCGCTGCACGGCCACCGGGACGGCTGGTCGCCGCTGTGGAGTCCGTACAAATTCTCCGACCACCCGCCCCGGCCGGGGCTGTGGGCGGTCGAACCGCACCTCGGATTCAGGGGTACGGGCGCGAAGTTCGAGGAGATCCTGGTGGTCACCGACTCCAAGGACCCGGAGCAGAGCGCGTTCTGGCTGGACGACGATCTGCCGCATGTGCGGCGTTGGGCGGAGGAGTCGGCGTGAGTCTCAAGGGGGCGCGGGAGCGCTGGGTCCGTACGGGCGGAATCGAGCTCTGCGTCGCGGAGCTGGGCGACGCGACGCAGCCGACGGTGCTGCTCGTGCACGGCTATCCGGACAGCAAGGAGGTGTGGTCGGAGGTCGCCGAGCGGCTGGCTGACCGCTTCCATGTAGTGCTGTACGACGTCCGGGGGCACGGTCGCTCGACCGCGCCGACGCCACTGCGCGGCGGCTTCACCCTGGAGAAACTGACGGACGACTTCCTGGCTGTCGCGGACGCGGTGAGTCCGGACAGGCCGGTGCATCTGGTCGGCCACGACTGGGGGTCGGTGCAGTCCTGGGAGTTCGTGACCGTGAAGCGCACCGAGGGCCGGATCGCCTCCTTCACCTCGATGTCAGGACCGTCCCTGGACCACTTCGGCCACTGGATCAAGAAGCGGATGAGCCGGCCCACGCCCCGCAGGGTCGGCCAGCTGCTCGGACAGGGCGCCAAGTCCTGGTATGTGTACATGCTGCATACGCCGGTGCTGCCGGAGCTCGCCTGGCGCGGGCCGCTGGGCAAGCGGTGGCCCAGGATCCTGCAGCGGCTGGAGAAGGTGCCCGGCGGTGACTACCCCACGCCCTCGCTGCCGCAGGACGCGGCGCACGGCGCGTGGCTCTACCGCGACAACGTCCGCGCGCGGCTGCGCCGCCCGCGCTCCGACGCGTACGCCCAGGCTCCGGTCCAGCTGATCACCCCGACGGGTGACATCTTCCTGTCCGAGCGGCTCTACGACGAACTGGGCGAGTGGGCACCGCAGTTGACCCGCCGCTCGCTGCCCGCCAAGCACTGGGCGCCGCGCACCAGGCCGGACCAGCTGTCTGCCTGGATCGGCGAGTTCGTCCTGGCCAACGAGGACAGCGCGGCCGGGGTGGCCGCGCGGGAGACCCTGGCCCGCGGCCCGTATGCCGAGCGGTTCGGGGGGCAGCTCGTCCTGGTGACGGGCGCGGCCAGCGGCATCGGGCGGGCCACGGCCTTCGCGTTCGCCGAGGCGGGGGCGCGGATCGTGGCCGTGGACCGGGACGGGGAGGGTGCGGCCAGGACCGCGGAGATGTCGCGGCTGATCGGCGCGCCCGAGGCCTGGGGCGAGACGGTCGACGTCAGCGACGAGCAGGCGATGGAGAAGCTCGCCGGCAAGGTCGCCGCCGAGTACGGAGTCGTGGACGTCCTGGTCAACAACGCGGGCATCGGTCTGGCCGGCTCGTTCCTCCAGACCAGCGCCGAGGACTGGAGGAAAGTCCTCGACGTCAATCTGTGGGGCGTCATCCACGGCTGCCGGCTCTTCGGCCGGCAGATGGCCGCACGTGGCCAGGGCGGCCATATAGTCAACACCGCGTCGGCGGCGGCCTATCAGCCGTCCAAGGCACTGCCCGCGTACAGCACCTCCAAGGCCGCGGTGCTGATGCTCAGCGAGTGTCTGCGTGCCGAGCTGGCCGGGCAGGGGATCGGGGTCTCCGCGATCTGCCCCGGCTTCGTCAACACCAGCATCACCTCCACCGCGCGTTTCGCCGGAGTGGACGCGGCGGAGGAGAAGCGGCGCCAGAGGAGATCCGCCCGGCTGTACGGACTGCGCAACTACCCGCCGGAGAAGGTCGCCGACGCGATCCTGCGCGCCGTCGTGAAGAACCAGGCGGTGGTGCCGGTGACGCCCGAAGCCCGCGGCGCCCACTTCCTGTCCCGCTTCATGCCCCGGACGTTGCGTGCGATCGCCCGATTGGAGCCGCCGCTGTGAGCGCCGAGGAGCACATCGGCCGCTACCCCATCACGCCGCGCCGGGTCTCGTTCGACTGGGACAGGACCCCGCTGCACTGGATACCGGACGAGCCCACCGCCACCCATGTCATCAATGTGCTGCATCTGCTGCTGCCGGCCGGCGAGCGGTGGTTCGTCAAGGTCTTCAAGGAGGCTCTGCCGCTGGTCGGCGACCCGGTACTGCGAAAGGACGTCAAGGGCTTCATGGGCCAGGAGGCCACGCACAGCGTGCAGCACGCGTACGTACTGGACCACCTGGCCGCGCAGCGGCTCGACACCGAGGGATTCACCAAGTACGTCGAGCTCCTCTTCGAGAAACTTCTCGGCGAGACGCCACCGTTCGGAGCGCCGATACCGGCCCGGGAGTGGCTGCGCTTCCGGCTGGCGATCATCGCCGCGATCGAGCAGTTCACGGCGGTCCTGGGCAACTGGGTGCTGCATGCCGAGGGGCTCGACCGGGCGGACGCCGACGAGATCATGCTGGATCTGCTGCGCTGGCACGGCGCGGAGGAGGTCGAGCACCGGGCCGTCGCCTTCGACATGTACCAGCACTGTGGCGGCGAGGGGCTGCCGCGCTATGCCCGCCGTGTCGAGGGCATGCTCGTCACCGCGCCCGTGCTGCTCTGGCTGTGGGGGTGGGGCACGGCCTATCTGATCCGGCACGATCCACAGCTCGCCGGCCGGCTGCGGTACTCACTGCGCGAGCACAACCGCGCCGTCGGCAAGGGGCTGCTGCCCACCTGGCGGGAGTTGGGCGCGGCCATACCCCGCTACTTCCGGGGGTCGTACCATCCCTCGCAGGAGGGCTCGCTGCGCAAGGCCGTCGACTATCTCGCGACTTCGCCCGCGGCCCGCGCCGCGGCGGGGGCGGTGGGCCGTGCCGCCTTGTCGTAGGCGGCCTGTCATCGAGCTGTCATCCAGGGAGCGGGCTTGTCCGAGCAGCCAGTAGCCGAGTACCGGATCGAGGATCTGGCGCACCACAGCGGCGCCACCGTCCGTACGATCCGCGCCTACCAGGACCGCGGACTGCTGCCGAAGCCGGAGCGGCGAGGGCGGGCCAATGTGTACGGCTCCACACACCTCGCCCGGCTGCGGCAGATCGCGGACCTGCTCGACCGCGGCTACACCCTGGCTTCGATCAAGGAGTTGCTGGAGGCCTGGGACGCCGGGCGCGGGCTCGGTGGGGTGCTCGGCCTGGTCGCCGAGGTGCAGGGGCCGTGGACGGACGAGGAGGCAGCCCGGATCACCCGCGCCGAGTTGGACGGGAAGTTCGGCGGGAGGCCGGACGAGGCGGCCGTCGCGGAGGCGGTGGACCTCGGTGTGCTGGAGCGGATCCCGGGGCATGCCGACGAATTCCTGGTGCCCAGCCCCCAAGAACTCGCGGTGGCGGCCGAGTTGTACGCGGCGGGGGTGCCGCTCTCGGCAATCTCCGGTCATCTGCGGGAACTTCGCGGGCAGGTGGAGCACATAGCGTCCCGTTTCCTGGAGTTCACCGCCGAGCATGTCTTCGCACGCTATCTGGGACACCGGCCACCGACCGACGCTGATGCGGCCGAGGCCGCGTCGCTGGTCCGGCGGCTGCGGCCGCTCGCGCAGCGGACGGTCGACGCCGAACTGGCGCGGGCCATGCGGACGTTCGCCACCCGGCATCTGCAGCAGCACCTGGGGGCCGAAGGGCCGCCGCCGGTGGAAAGTGAGCCGCGCTCGGTGACGCTGCCGCCGGAGACAATCCGGGCGGTACACCGTCTGGTTGGCCAGGAGAATGCGGCCGCCTTCATCGCGGCCGCGACCGAACGGGAGGTGCAGGCAAGGACATTGGACGCCCTGGCCTCAAAGGACGGTGATTCCAGGCAATTTGACCAAAGAGCTTGAATCGGCGCCGCGTTGTCCACAGAAACGCCAATTCCCTTGTGGATAACTACAGTTGGCTGTGGATCAAACCTGTAGCGCGATTTTTTCGGTGGCGCCGGACCGAGCCGAAGGGCACGCTGACGGCATGAACGCAAGACCCGATGAACAACGCACCGTGAAGGTGTCGAAGTACCTCTCGAAGCATCTGCGGCACCAGCCGGACCGGCTCGGCATCACCCTCGACGAGAACGGCTGGGTGGCGGTGGACGAGCTGATGCGGGCCGCGGCCGCGCACGGCTTCCTGTTCACCCGCGCCGAGCTCGACCATGTCGTCGCCGTCAACGACAAGCAGCGGTTCACGATCGACGGCACGCGCATCCGAGCCAATCAGGGCCACACCGTCGAGGTCGATCTGGACCTCCCCCCGGCCGAGCCGCCCGCGTACCTCTACCACGGCACCGTGGCCCGCAGCCTGGAGGCAATCCGCGCCGAAGGCCTGCGCCCGATGAAGCGCCACCATGTCCATCTCTCGCCCGACCGCGAGACCGCAACCCGCGTCGGCGCCCGCCGCGGCCGCCCCGTCGTCCTCTCCGTACACGCCGGGGCGATGCATCGGGCGGGCCACCTCTTCCACGTCAGCACCAACGGTGTCTGGCTCACCGACGCCGTACCGCCGGAGTTTCTGCGCTTTCCCGGCGCGTAGGCCACCGTCAAGGGGTGGACGCCGTGAGGTCGTCCCCCCACGAGGTCCGGCTCAGCGGGTCAGCTGAGCGAGGCCCTCCGTCGCGATCTGCTCGAAGACGGCCTGGTCCGCGGCGAAGTACGAGTCCGGGATCGGAGCGTGCAGCACGATCTCCGTGAAGCCGAGCTCGAAGTGCCTGCCCGCGAAGTCGACGAAAGCGTCGAGGGACTCCAGCACGCGGCCGGGTTCCGGAGTGAAGCCGGTGAGCAGGATCTTGTCCAGCTCGGCCACATCCCGGCCGATGTCCGCACACGCCTTGGCGAGCTTCTCGATCTGCCCGCGGACGGCCTCGACGGACTGCTCGGGCGTGCCCGTCTCGAACAGCTTCGGGTCGCCGGTGGTCACCCATGCCTGCCCGTGATTCGCCGCGAGCTTCAGCCCACGCGGCCCGGTGGCCGCGACGGCGAAGGGCAGCCGGGGCCGCTGTACACAGCCGGGGATGTTGCGGGCCTCGACCGCCGAGTAGAAGGTCCCCCCGTACGTCACGGAGTCCTCGGTCAGCAGCCGGTCGAGCAGCGGCACGAACTCGCCGAATCGGTCGGCCCGTTCACGCGGTGTCCATGCCTCCTGACCCAGCGCCGTCGCGTCGAAGCCCATGCCGCCCGCGCCGATGCCCAGCGTGATCCGCCCGCCGGAGATGTCGTCGAGCGAGATCAGGTCCTTGGCGAGGGTCACCGGGTGCCGGAAGTTCGGCGAGGTGACCAGGGTGCCGAGACGCAGCCGCTCGGTGGCGGCGGCCGCGGCGGTCAGCGTCGGGACCGCGCCGTACCACGGGCCGTCGCGGAAGGACCGCCACGACAGATGGTCGTAGGTGTACGCGGTGTGGAAGCCGAGCTGCTCGGCTCGGAGCCAGTCGTCGCGGCCACCGTTGTGCCAAGGGCGGACAGGGAGGATCACGGTACTCAAACGCATGCATCGAGCGTACGTGGCCCCGGAGTGCCGCGTGCGCACTCAAATGTGCGCCCTGTCGTACGCCCGTGCACCGGCGTACGGGAGAATGGATCTGTGACCTCAGCTACCGATCCCTTCCCGCTGCCCGCTGCCCCCCGGCTGATCGCCACTGACCTGGACGGCACTCTGCTACGCGACGACAAGTCCGTGTCCGACCGTACGATCGCCGCCCTCGCCGCCGCCGAGGACGCGGGGATCGAGGTCTTCTTCGTCACCGGACGGCCGGCCCGCTGGATGGACGTCGTCAGCGAACATGTCCACGGCCATGGGCTGGCGATCTGCGCCAATGGCGCGGCCGTCGTGGATCTGCACGCCGGCGGCAAGCTGCTGGAGGTCCGCGCCCTGGAGCGGAGCATCGCCCTCGATGTCGTACGGGCCCTGCGCGACGCCGCTCCCGGCACCTCCTTCGCGGTCGAGCTGACCACCGGTATCCACTACGAGCCGGACTACCCGCCCTTCCATCTCGACCCGGGCGCGACCGTCGCCACCGCAGAGAAGCTGCTCGACGAGGACCATCCCGACGCCGGCGCCCCGGTGATCAAGCTGCTCGCCCACCACCCCGAGCTGACGCCCGACGGCTTCCTCACCCTGGCCCGTACGGCCGCCGGCGAGCTCGCGTCCTTCACCCGCTCCAGCCCGACCGCGCTGCTCGAGGTCAGCGGCCTGGGCGTGAGCAAGGCCAGCACGCTGGCGCTCTGCTGCGCCCAGCGCGGGATCTCCGCCGACGAGGTCGTCGCCTTCGGGGACATGCCCAACGATGTGGAGATGCTGACCTGGGCCGGGACCTCGTACGCGATGGGCAACGCGCACCCGGACGTGATCGCCGCGGCCTCCGGACGGACTGTCGCCAACAATGAGGACGGCGTGGCGGTCGTCATCGAGCAGATCCTCAAGAACGTGTAGCAGCGATCTGCTAAAGCCAGACGCCTCGCTTGCTCAACCATGCCACCGGATCCACCCCGGACCCCAGATACGGCGTGAGCCGCACCTCGAAATGCAGGTGCGGCCCCGTCGAGTTGCCCGTGGTGCCGGTCTGTCCGATCCACTGCCCGGTGCGTACCCGATCGCCCTGGTCGACGGTGACCGCCGCCAGATGCGCGTACTGCGAGAAGTAGCCGCCCGGGTGCTGCACGACGATCTCGATTCCGAAGCCGCCGCCGCAGGAGACCGAGATCACCCGGCCCGCCCCGATCGACCGCACCGGGGTCCCGATGCCGACCGCGAAGTCCTGGCCGGTGTGCCGCTTCGCCCAGCGCTCACCGGCACTGTTGAACCCGGCGGACAGTTCGTACTGCTCCACCGGCGCCACCCACGCCGCACCCCGCGGCGGCTTGCCCCCGCTGCGGCCGAGCTTTACGGCGCCCGAACACGTGCCTGCCGCTACGCTGCGGTCCGCCTCAGCCTGCAGCTTCCACTGCGCGGCCTCCAGCTTCGCTTCGATGGACCGCTTGATCGTCGCCAGCTGCGCCTCGCGGGCGTCGAGCTCGCGCCGGGCGGCCCTGGCCTTCCCCTCGACCAGGGTGAGCTTCCGGTTGGCCTGCCCGGCCCGGCCGAGCAACTGGTTCACGGCCAGCCCCGCCTGCCAGGCCAGCCGCCGTCCGCGGAGTAGTTCGTCGGGGTTCCTGGCAAGCAGCAGCTGCGCAGTGAGCGCGAGCGTCCCGCCGGTGCGGTACTGGGCGCGGGCGACGCTGCCCACCTCGTCGCGGATCGCTTCGAGTTCATCCCGTTGCTCGTTCAGCTGCATTTGCAGCCCGTCCGCCTTGTCGCGCTGTACCTCGGCCCTCCGCCTGCCCTGCTCGTAGGTCGCGGTGGCCTTCGCCGCGTCCTCGAACAGCTGCGCCACCTCGGCGCTGATGCTGGCTTGCGGACCGTCGGACGCCATGGCCTCGGGCGCGCTCGGGCCAAGGAGCGCGCACAGCAGAACCGGGACGAGCAGCAGCCGGTCGCGGTGTCTCAAGCGCATCCTCGGATAATCGCCCGGAGCCGCGGCGATTCCTGGTACCCGTGAGGTGTCGTACCGCCACCTGGCTCAGTTTCCCGCCGACGTGCGGGATTTCCCGCCCCGTCCGGACTAGAGCGAGGCCCGCCAGGACACCGTCGTACCCCCGCAGTCCTCCCCGATCCCCGGGCCGCAGCCGACGGAGCGCATGGTTTCCAGCAGCTCGGTCATCCGGAGGGCCGGGTAGCGAGCAGGTCCGCCGCCCGCTCGCGCTCCAGCATCCGCCGCAGCGGACCCTCGGCCGCGGCGAGCTCGGCGTAGGAACCGCGCTGCACGATCCGCCCCGCTTCCAGTACGACGACCTCGTCGACGGCGTCCAGCCCTTGCAGCCGGTGCGTGATCAGCAGGGTCGTCCGCCCCTCGGTCGCCGTCAGCAGATCCGCCGTCAGCGCGTCCGCCGTCGCCAGGTCGAGATGCTCGGCGGGCTCGTCGAGTACGAGGACGGGGAAGTCGGCGAGGAGCGCGCGGGCCAGCGCCAGCCGCTGCCGCTGACCGCCGGAGAGCTGCGCGCCGTGCTCGCCGACGAGGGTGTCGAGGCCGTCGGGCAGCGCGTCGACCCACTCCAGCAGCCTCGCCCTGCCCAGCGCCTGCCTGAGCTCGTCCTCCGTCGCCGCTGTACGCGCGAGCCTGAGGTTCTCCCGTACGGAACTGTCGAAGAGATGCGCGTCCTGTGCACACAGCCCGACAAACCGCCGGACCGCGTCCCCCTCGAGCGCGGCCGCATGCACGCCGCCGATCGTGTACGTCCCCTCCCTGGCGTCCAGGAAGCGGAGCAGCACCTGCGCAAGGGTGGTCTTCCCCGACCCCGAGGTCCCGACGACGGCGATGCGTTTCCCCGCGGTCAGCGTCAGATCGACGCCGTCGAGTGCGTCCTGCTCCTGCCCGGCGTACCGGGTGCGAAGGCCCCGCACTTCGAGCGGGAATGCCGTCCCGGGCGGGGTGAGCGGCGACTCCGGTTCGTGTACGGGGACGGGCGCGTCCAGCACCTCGTACACCCGCTCGGCGCTCCGTTTGACCCGCTGCCGGTACTGCGCTGCCGACGGAAGCCCGGTGACCGCCTCGAACGCGGCGAGCGGAGTGAGCAACACGACCGCCAAAGACACGCCGTCGAGCCGCCCGTCACGCACCGCCTGCACGCCGGCGAACGCGGCGCACACAACGGTCAGCCCGCAGGCCAGCGCGGAGAGCCCGCCGCCGAGCGCGGTGGCCGCGGCGCCCTGCGAGGCGATCCGGGTCAGCCGCCGGTCGGCCTCCCGCGTCTTGTCCAGCCGGCCCTTCAGCGCTCCGGCGACGGTCAGTTCGGCGGTCCCGCGCAGGAGGTCGACGACCCCGGTGGCCAGCGCCCCGCGCGCGGGGGCGAGTTGCCGCTCGGCTCGCCGTGCACAGGTCCCGCTGATCAGCGGGACGGCAACCCCGGCGACGAGGAGGCCGACGGCGAGCACCGCCCCGGCCTCGGGCAGCAGCCACGCCGTGAAGCCGACGGACCCCGCTCCCACGACGACGGCCACGCCCGCGGGCAGCAGCCAGCGCAGCCAGTAGTCCTGCAGGGCGTCCACATCGGCAACGAGCCGGGACAGCAGATCGCCGCGCCGGGTCTGCCGCAGCCCGGCGGGCGCGATCCGCTCCAGCCTGCGGTAGACGGCGACCCGCAGCTCGGCGAGCATCCGCAGCACGGCGTCGTGCGAGACGAGCCGCTCGGCGTACCGGAAGACGGCCCGCCCGATGCCGAAGGCCCGGGTCGCAGTCACGGCCACCATCAGATAGAGCACCGGCGGCTGCTCGGAGGCGCGCGAGATGAGCCAGCCGGATACGGCCATGAGCCCCACCGCGGACCCCAGAGCGAGGCCGCCGAGCAGCAGCCCGAGCGCGAAGCGCCCCCGCAGCTGCCCGGCCATCCCCCGCACCCTCGCAAGGGCAGCCAAGTCAGATCCGGGGGGATGCAGCTCCTTGACCCCGTCCAGCGAGGCCGCCGGACGGAGCCCCTCGACCGAGCTCTCTCCCACGCCCTCCGGCGAAGCCAACGGACGCAGCCCCTCGACCGAACCCCCTCCCACGGCACTCACAGGCGCCCGCAGCTCCACCACCCTGTCCGCCACGGCCAGCAGCGCCGGGCGGTGGACCACCAGCAGCACCGTCCGCCCCTCCGCCAGCCGCCGTACCGCGTCGACGATGCCCGCCTCCGTCTCCCCGTCCAGCGCCGCCGTCGGCTCGTCGAGCAGCAGCAGTGGCCGGTCAGCGAGGAACGCCCGGGCCAGCGCGAGCCGTTGCCGCTGCCCGGCCGAGATCCCCGCGCCGTCCTCCCCGAGCAGGGTGTCCACACCCTGGGGGAGTGCGGTCACGAAGTCGTACGCCCCGGCGTCCCGCAGCGCTTCCCGCACCGCCGTGTCATCGGCGTCCGTCCGCGCCAGCCGTACGTTCTCCGCGACCGTCCCCGCGAAGAGATACGGGCGCTGCGGCACCCAGGCGATCCGCTCCCGCCACCGGTCCAGATCAAGGCTGACGAGATCCGCGCCGCCGACCCGCACCCGCCCCTCGGCCGGCGCCACGAACCCCAGCAGTACGTCCAGCAGCGTCGACTTGCCGACGCCGCTCGGCCCGACCAGCGCAACCGTCTCGCCGGGCTCCACCACCAGCGAAGCCGTGTCCAACGACGCCTCGCTGCGCCCCGCATGGCGGACAGTCACCCCGTCCAACTCCAGCCGCAGCGTGCCCGGCTCCCCCGCACCGCCCGCCCGCGGCTCGGTCTCCAGTACCCGGAAGATCTCCTCCGCGGCCGAAAGCCCCTCGGCCGCCGCGTGATACTGCGCCCCCACCTGCCGGATCGGCAGATACGCCTCGGGCGCCAGGATCAGGATCACCAGCCCCGTGTACAGATCCAGATCCCCGTGCACCAGCCGCATCCCGATGCCGACGGCCACCAGCGCCACCGAGAGTGTCGACAGCAACTCCAGCGCGAACGACGAGAGGAACGCGATCCGCAGCGTCCGCAGCGTGGCCCGCCGGTACTCCGAGGTGATGGACCGGATCGACTCGGCCTGCGCCTTCGCCCGCCCGAATACCTTCAGCGTCGGCAGACCGGCGACCACATCCAGGAAGTGCCCCGACAGCCGGGACAGCAGCCGCCACTGGCGGTCCATCCGCGCCTGGGTGGCCCAGCCGATGAGCACCATGAACAGCGGAATCAGCGGCAGCGTCACCACAATGACCGCCGCCGAGACCCAGTCCTCGGTCACGATCCGCGCCAACACCGCCACCGGCACCACCACCGCGAGCCCCAACTGCGGGAGAAAGCGCGAGAAGTAGTCGTCCAGCGCATCGACACCGCGGGTGGCGAGTGCCACCAGCGAGCCTGTGCGCTGTCGGCTCAGCCAGCCCGGCCCCAGCTCGGCAGCCCGCTCCAGCAGTCGTCCGCGCAGTTCCGACTTGACCGCCGCGCTCGCCCGGTGTGCGGCCAGTTCGGTCAGCCAGGACACGACCGCCCGGCCGACCGCAACTGCTGCCAGCAGCGCCAGCGGCATACCGAGGCCGGAGGTGGAGAGCCCCTTCTGGAAGGCCCCCACCACCACTTCGGCGATCAGCATCGCCTGGGCGACGACCAGCGCCGCCCCGACAAGTCCGAGGAGCACCACCGCGATCAGAAAGCGACGAGTGGCCCGGGCGTACCGGAGCAGACGCGGGTCGATCGGTTTCACGTGAAACATCCCCCACTAGTGGGCATCGGCGATGTGCTGCGTACCGATCCGCTTGCGGAACACCCAGTACGTCCAGCCCTGGTAGAGCAGCACCAGCGGCGTGGCTATGCCTGCCAGCCAGGTCATGATCTTCAAGGTGTACGGACTCGACGAGGCGTTGGTGACCGTCAGGCTCCACTCCTCATTGAGGGAGGACGGCATGACGTTGGGGAAGAGCGTCAGGAAGAGCATCGCGACCGCGGCCACGATCGTCACTCCCGACAGCGCGAACGACCAGCCTTCGCGGCCCGCCTTGATCGTCACAACGGCCCCGACCAGCGCCAGCACCGCGACGATCACCGCGACCAGACTGCTGCCGTCACCGCGCGAGACCTGGGTCCAGGTCAGGAAACCGAGCGCCAGCGCGGCGGTGAGCGGCCCCAGCTTCAGCGCCAGAGCGCGGGCCCGCATCCGAATGTCCCCCACCGTCTTCAGCGCGGCGAACACTGCACCGTGGAAGGTGAAGAGGGTCAGCGTGACCAGCCCGCCCAGCATCGCGTACGGGTTGAGCAGGTCGAAGAAGTTGCCGACGTACTCCTTCTGCCCGTCGATCTTCACGCCGCGCACAATGTTGCCGAAGGCGACGCCCCACAGCACGGCCGGCACCAGCGAAGTCCAGAAGATCGCGTGCTCCCAGTTGGTCTGCCACCGCTCCTCGTCCCGCTTGTGCCGGTACTCGAAGGCGACTCCGCGCACGATCAGGCAGACCAGGATGAGCAGCAGCGGCAGATAGAAGCCGGAGAAGAGAGTGGCGTACCACTCGGGGAAGGCGGCGAAGGTCGCGCCGCCCGCGGTCAGCAGCCACACCTCGTTGCCGTCCCAGACAGGCCCGATGGTGTTGATCAGGACCCGCCGCTCGGTCCGGTCCCGGGCCAGCAGCTTGGTCAGGACGCCGACCCCGAAGTCGAAGCCTTCGAGGAAGAAGTAGCCGATCCACAGGACGGCGATGAGTACGAACCAGACGTCGTGAAGTTCCATGCCTCAGCAGCTCCTCAGGGCCTCAGTACGAGAAGGCCATCGGCCGGTCGGCGTCACGGTCGTCGCCGCCGATCTTGGTGGGCGGGTTGAGGTCGGCCTCGGTCAGCTCGGGCGGTCCGGCCTTGACGTACTTCACGAGCAGCTTGACCTCGATGACGGCGAGCACCGCGTAGAGCAGGGTGAAGACGAGCATCGAGGTGAGCACCTCGCCCTGCGAGACGCCGGGGGAGACGGCGTCTCGGGTGCGCAGCACGCCGTACACGACCCAGGGCTGACGCCCCATCTCGGTGAAGATCCAACCCCAGGAGTTGGCGATCAGCGGGAAGAGCATGGTCCAGAGGGCGACGATCCAGTACCACTTGGTGAGCTTGGGGTTCAGCGCCTGGTTCTTGAAGAGCACCAGATGCGGCACCTGGTCCTCGCCCGTCCGCAGCCCCGGCGGCAGCATGAACTTTTTCCGGGTGAGCCAGAGCCCGATCAGCCCGATGGTGAGGGACGCCATGCCGAAGCCGATCATCCAGCGGAATCCCCAGTACGCGACGGGGATGTTGGGCCGGTAATCGCCGGGCCCGAACTTCTCCTGCTCGGACTTGTTGACGTCGTTGATGCCGGGGACGTACGAGTCGAAGTCGTCGTTGGCCAGGAAGGACAGCAGTCCTGGCACCTCTATGGCGACCTTGTTGTGGCCGGCGTCGACGTCTCCGTACGCGAAGATCGAGAAGGGAGCCGGCGCCTCGCCGTCCCACAGCGCCTCGGCGGCGGCCATCTTCATCGGCTGCTGCTTGAACATGACCTTGCCGAGCAGGTCACCGCTGACCGCGGTGAGCAGTCCGGCGACCATCACGGTGATCAGCCCGAGCCGCAGTGAGGTGCGCATCACCGGGATGTGCTTCTCGCGCGCCAGATGGAAGGCGGCGATACCGACCATGAAAGCGCCGCCGACGAGGAAGGCGGCCGTCATGGTGTGGAAGAACTGGGTGAGCGCGGTGTTCTGGGTCAGCACCTGCCAGAAGTCGGTGAGCTCGGCCCGCCCGCGCTCCTCGTTGATCCGGTAGCCGACGGGATGCTGCATCCAGGAGTTGGCGGCCAGGATGAAGTACGCGGAGAGGATGGTGCCGATCGACACCATCCACATGCAGGCCAGATGGATCTTCTTCGGCAGCTTGTCCCAGCCGAAGATCCACAGCCCGATGAAGGTGGACTCGAAGAAGAACGCGATCAGCGCCTCGAAGGCGAGCGGGGCGCCGAAGATGTCACCGACGAAGCGCGAGTAGTCGGACCAGTTCATGCCGAACTGGAACTCCTGGACGATGCCGGTGACGACACCCATGGCGATGTTGATCAGGAACAGCTTGCCCCAGAACTTCGTGGCCTTGAGGTACTTCTCCTTCTCCGTCCGCACCCAGGCTGTCTGCAGGCCGGCTGTGAGCGCGGCGAGCGAGATCGTCAGGGGGACGAAGAGGAAGTGGTAGACGGTGGTGATGCCGAACTGCCATCGCGCCAAGGTTTCCGGCGCCAGAGCCAGGTCCACGTCGTCTTCTCCTTACATCGCCATGGTCACAGCGGCGGTTTGCCCCTTTAATCCGATCGATCTCGGGATGATCAGGGCGCGCTTGTGAACGCGTTCACATTCACAAGCATTATGGCTCATACGAAATCCGAACCTTCGAGCGGGGGGTACCTCTTCGGTGTCTCGCCCCAGGAACTTCAACAGCTTGCTGAGCCCGGCGGGTGCAGATACGCATCTCATGGCCCGCCGGGCAGCTGCCTGGACCGGCTAGAGCTCCTTGCGGAACGCCTCGGCGGTGTGCAGGAAGATGTCGTTGGCCTCGTTCTCCCCGATGGTGACCCGTACGCCCTCACCCGCGAACGGACGCACCACGACGCCGGCCTTCTCGCAGGCCGCCGCGAAGTCGACCGTACGGTCGCCGAGCCGCAGCCAGACGAAGTTCGCCTGGGTCTCGGGCACGGTCCAGCCCTGCTCGACCAGTCCGTCGTACACACGCGTGCGCTCGGCAACCAGCGAGCCGACCCGGCCAAGCAGCTCGTCCTCGGCACGCAGCGAGGCGACCGCCGCGTCCTGCGCGAGCTGCGTGACGCCGAAGGGGACCGCGGTCTTGCGCAGCGCGGCGGCCACCGGCTCATGGGCGATCGCGAAGCCGACCCGCAGCCCTGCCAGGCCGTATGCCTTGGAGAAGGTGCGCAGCACCGCCACATTGGGGCGGTTGCGGTAGATCTCGGTGCCGTCCGGGACATCGGCGTCACGAATGAACTCGCGGTAGGCCTCGTCCAGCACCACCAGAACATCCGACGGCACCCGGTCCAGGAACCGCTCCAGCTCCGCCCGGCGCACCACCGTGCCGGTCGGGTTGTTGGGGTTGCAGACGAAGATCAGCCGGGTCCGGTCGGTGATCGCATCGGCCATCGCATCCAGATCGTGCACGTCACCGGCGGTCAGCGGCACCTGCACCGGCTTCGCCCCGCTGATCCGGGTGATGATCGGGTACGCCTCGAAGGACCGCCAGGCATAGATGACCTCGTCGCCCGGGCCCGAAGTGGACTGCAGCAGCGACTGAGCGACGCCCACCGAGCCGGTGCCGGTGGCCAGGTGCGTCACGGGCACCCCGAAGCGGTCGGCCAGCTCATTCATCAGGCCGGTACAGGCCATGTCGGGGTAGCGGTTGAAACCCTGCGCCGCGGCGATCGTGCTCTCCATCACACCCGGCAGCGGCGGATACGGGTTCTCGTTGGACGACAGTTTGTACGCGACCGGGCCGCCTGCAGCGGCGGGCTTGCCCGGCTTGTAGGTGGGAATGCCGTCCAGCTCGGCGCGCAGCTTGGGGCTCGTCTCGCTCACCGCAGGTCCTCCTCGTGCCATCAGTTGCAATCAGCAGCTTCGAATACTTCTCACCTTATGAGGATTCCCGGCCGCTGCGAACGGCAGCGGCCGGGAAAGGGGGGCGCCCTCTCCCGTAGCGCGCGCCGGTAGCTCACTCCGTGGCGCGCATCGCCCGTACTGGTGAGTTGAGACCTCTTCGCAACATCGACCATTCGAGAGGCCTGCACGTCTCCACACCCGAGACGTTATGGGATGATCGCTCAAGTCCCTTGATTTCCAAGGCAGTTGGGTAAGAACGATCATGCAGAAACGTGCCTGTCAACGAGTGAATATGCGACCGGCTCAACCGCCCACGCGAGCCCTACTATCGGCTCGCCATGACAGCAGCAGGGAAGCACCAGGTGAGCCGGACGGAGACATCCCGGCGGGGCAGCAGGCGGAGTCGGGCGGGCATCCGAGACGTGGCCGCCGCAGCCGGAGTCTCCATCACGACTGTCTCAGACGCACTCAACGGCAAGGGCCGGCTCCCGGACGCCACCCGCCGACATGTCCGCGAGGTCGCCGACCGGCTGGGCTACCGGCCCTCCGCCGCGGCCCGAACGCTCCGTACCGGAAAGTCGGGCTTGATCGGCCTGACCGTGACGACGTACGGGGATGAACCTTTCACCTTCACAGAGTTCGCGTACTTCGCCGAGATGGCGAGAGCCGCGACCTCCGCCGCGCTCGCCCGCGGCTACGCCCTCGTCATTCTCCCCGCCACCTCACGCCATGACGTCTGGTCGAACGTCGCCCTCGACGGCACCGTCGTCATCGACCCCTCCGACCACGACCCCGTCGTCACCGAACTCGTCCGCCAGGGCCTACCCGTCGTCTCCGACGGCCGCCCGGCCGGCACGCTCCCGGTCACCGCCTGGGTCGACAACGACCACGAAACCGCCGTACTCGATCTGCTCGACCATCTCGCCGCCGCCGGCGCCCGCCGGATCGGCCTGCTCACCGGCACCACCACGGACACCTACACCCGCCTGTCCACCACCGCTTATCTGAACTGGTGCGAGCGCGTGGGCCAGGACCCGGTCTACGAGTCCTACCCTGCCCACGACCCGTGCGCCGGCGCCGTCGCCGCCGACCGGCTGCTCGCCCGTCCGGACAGGCCCGACGCCGTCTATGGACTCTTCGACCCCAACGGCACCGATCTCCTCGCCGCCGCCCGGCGGTACGGACTGCGAGTCCCCGACGATCTGCTGCTCATCTGCTGCAGTGAGTCGACCGTGTACGCCACCACCGAGCCGCCCATCACCACGCTCTCGCTCAAACCACGCAGAATCGGCACGGCGGTCGTCCAGCTCCTCATCGACGCCATCGAGGGAATCGACGAAGACCGGCCGGTCGAGCAGGTGATACCTACCGAACTGATCGTCCGGACGTCCTCGCAGCGCCGCCCTTCGCGGACGACTGTCAGCCCACCTCGATCCCCTTCATCGGACTAGACCTTCCCAATCAGGACGAAACAACCGGCGAACCAGGGGTGCAACAGGATTCACCACCCCTGGTGCGTCACACAGCGCGGACCTCATTCCTATGATGGGCGGACGACACCGCGGACCACCCCGACCAGGCTGGGCCGACTGGTGAACGGCGGCGCGACGGTGTGGAGGGGTCGATGACTCAGGGGGCCGGTCAAGGACCCGTGGTGCGGACGGCAACATTGCGCGACTTCCGCGTTCCGCCGTACGCACAGGTTCCCGTGCAGTCGCAGGTTCCGGCGCACCCGCAACTCCCCGCACAGTCGCAACTGCCGCCGCAGGAGCACCCGGCTAGTACGCCGCCCGAGCAGGTTCCTTCGCGGGAGCAGGTGCCGCCGTCGCAGGATCAGGTGCTGCCGCACGAGCAGATGCCGTCGCGCACGCAGCCGACGCAGCAGTCCCCTGAATCCCCGGAGTCCGCCCACCCCGGCAACGCCGTCCCGGAGGGCGAGGCTCCGGACGGCTACACCCCCACCGCGCGCGATCTGCCGGTGATCGGCCGCGGCGGTCCGGGCGACACCGTCCAGGTGCAGGTCACACCGGACGAGGCGCCCACCCCCGAAGGCCTCGGCCCGCTCTATGTGGTCGGCGACGTCCACGGCTATCTCGACGAACTCGTCGAGGCCCTGGCCGAGCAAGGCCTCATCGACGCCGACGGCCACTGGGCCGCGGGCCATGCCCGCCTCTGGTTTCTCGGCGACTTCACCGACCGCGGCCCCGACGGCATCGGCGTCATCGACCTCGTCATGCGGCTCTCCGCCGAGGCCGCGGCCGCAGGCGGCTACTGCAAGGCCCTGATGGGCAATCACGAACTGCTGCTGCTCGGCGCGAAGCGATTCGGCGACACCCCCGTCAACTCCGGTGCCGGCACCGCCACCTTCCAGGCCGCCTGGCTGCTCAACGGCGGCCAGAAGACCGACATGGACCGGCTGCAGGACGTCCATCTGCAGTGGATGGCACGCCTCGACGCGGTGATCGAGGAGGACGAGCATCTGCTGATGCACTCCGACACCACCGCCTATCTGGAGTACGGCGACACCATCGAGGACGTCAACGACACCGTCCACGCGATCCTCACCCGCAATGACGCCGACGAGTGCTGGGACCTGTTCCGCAAGTTCACCAAGCGCTTCGCCTTCCGCGACGACGCAGGGCCGCAGGCCGTACGCGAACTGCTCACCACCTACGGTGGCCGCCGCGTCGTGCACGGCCACAGCCCCATTCCGTATCTGCTGGGCGAAGTGGGCACCGAGGACGGCGAGGACGGCGCGCGCCCGGTCGTCGAGGGCCCGCATGTGTACGCGGACGGGCTGGCGATCGCCATGGACGGCGGCGTGACCATGGCCGGAAAGCTCCTTGTCGTCCAGCTTCCCCTGTCCAACTGATCCAAGCCCGACAGGCGATTTACTCAAACCCCCTGTCACCCCGTGCCGTAACCGCTCTACCATCGGCTTATCCGTAGCAGGCTCTCCTCCGTTTCTGCCCAACCGCCCGGTCGATGCGGGCAATCCGGCCCTACGGAGCATCGGGGGATGCAGATGAACAGCGCTCCGCACCTGCTGACCGAGGACCGCGCCGAGTACGAGCGCATCCTCGACGACGCACTGCGCAACGCCCATGACCGTCCGGATCTCGCTGCCGTGGGGCAGCGCCTGAACACCGAACAGCTGCGCACGATGGCCCTGAACGCGACGGCACTGATCACCACCGCCGCCGCTGCCGAGTACGAGCACTACATAAAGATCCGCGAGGAGATGCGAACCCCCGCGGCCACCGCCTCCATGCACAACTCCGTGCTGTCCCCGGCCGTCGGCGAGGCCTCCGAACGCGGCGCGGGGTTCGCCGCCGTCATAGCCGTGCTCGCCCCGGTGCTCGCCGGGACAGCCGCGGTGATCTTCCTGCTGGTCGGCTACATCCTGAAGATGCTCAGCCCCACGCCGTCGTTCGCGGAGGCCCTGGTCTCCGCGGGCTGGTTCTTCGGGGCTCTCACGGCGGCCGCCATCCTGGTCGCCGCGATCGGACTGCTGCTCACCGCCCTGCGCAACGGCGCGACACAAGTCCCGGCCGAGGAGTCGACGGGCGAGTTGCCCGACGAAGTGGCCCGGGCCAAGGAAGCCTGGCGGCACGCTCTGCTGGAGCGCGGACTGCTGCCCTTCCTGCGGGCAGCGCTGGCGGACCCCAGCGCCGACCCGACCTCAGCGGACCCGCCGCGCCATGTGAGCCGTATCCCCAAGATCGGCTACAGCGGCCCGGACTACTCAAGCCCGAGCGAGGGCTCGACGGCGGGACAGCGGCCAACCTTCACCAGCCCGGACTTCACCAGCCCGGAATTCGGCGGCCCCGAGCACCAGCCGGAGTGAGTCCCGGCCGGCGCTCGTGGCGGCACGTCATTGCGAGATCACTCCTCCGTCATTCCGCGATTGGCAGATAGACGCGGTTGCCCGCGGCGGCGAACTCCTTGGACTTCTCCGCCATGCCGTCCTCGATCTCCTGCTGAGACTGCTGGGCTGCTCGGACTGCTGCGAGCGGGAGCGCCCGGAGACCGGACGTGACTGGATCGGAGATCACCTGCGGCGTCTGCCGGGGCAGGACCCGGTCCGGCGGGCCGTCGCAGAATCCATCGGCCCGAGGGAGCTGTCTACGGCTCGAGCAACTCCGCCTGGAGCTGCGGAGCCACGACAGTCGTTGTCGAAGACGCGCTGACCGAGGTGGCGTCGACTCCGGTGTTCTGGGAGACGAAGAGGGTGATCACGTCATCCGCAGCCAGCTCAACGATCGTGGACGACTCCTGCGAATTTCCGAGGTCATTCGCGATGTCTGAGGTGTCCTGCGCGTCAAAGGAGACGGCAACGCCGTTGACGAAGATGGCCATTGCACGAGTCGCCCCCTCAGTCGCAGTGTAGGACCAGAGAAGCCTTGACTTGAGGAGGTAGCGCCCGGGGGTGTTGACCACCAGACTGTCGGTCGCGTCATCGAACATCGCGTCCGTGTCGTAGGCGGCGTCATCGAAGGTGATCTGCGTGTCGACGCCGGACGGGATGGTCTGGTCTGCTGTGGAGAAGATACTCGCGCCGACATCGACGACGGGTGCGGGAGCTCCCGTCGCCCCGGTCGCACCCGTCGCCCCGGTCGCACCCGTCGCCCCGGCACACCAGGCGCACCCGTCGCCCCGGTCGCCCCGGTCGGTCCCTTCTTGCAGCGGTCCCTGTCGTCGTCGCCCTGCGGCCCGACTTGACCGAGCGTGAGCCCGTCCCTGCACTTGTCGCCGTCGTCGCCCGCGTGACCGGTCACCTCACCCGGTCACCCACGTTGTTGACGGAGGCCGCGGCCGGGCTGAACACCCGGTCGTCAGGACCAGCGCGAGCGAGGCGACCGTGCTGCCGACCATCCACTTGTTACGACGCGGCAGCGGCCCCAGCCGGGACGGCGTCCTGCACTCAGGATTCATCTGCTTGCTCCTCGTTTCCCTCGGGTTGGGACTTCACGTCCGAAATCCGACATGCGAGGGCAAGCTCGACCCGGGCACAGCCGAGCGCTCGCCGCGGACGGCGCGAACGCGCCAACCTCATCAGATCTGAGCAATCGTCACGTCTGAACGGTGCAATCCACGCCCTGAGCACCCGCACGCAACGGACGGCACAGCCTCATGGCAGCCGTCACGCCTGTCGCGCCCGCCCCGTAGAGCGCCTATGAACAGGCTCTTGAACGCGCTCAAGTCCGAGTGGAAAGGCGCTGGGTCGTAGAACGCAGCATCAGATGGATCATGCTGCACCGCCGCCTGGCCCGCGACTACGAGACCCTCATCGCCAGCTCCGAAGCCATGATCCATCTCGCCTCGATCGACAACCTCGCCAAGCGCATAACGGACGAGACCACACCCACCTGGCGAGGAACCTTCTAGAATATAAAGGGCATTTCGCCTACATCAAACGCCCTCTAAAGGGGGTGCCGCCTCGAAGGCGGCACCCCTAGCTTCGAAGCGTCCCCCGATATGGCGGGGGACGCTGAGATGCTAGAAGATCAATCTGCAATAGGCAGGTAGACCCGGTTCCCTTGGGCGGCAAACTCAGCAGACTTGGCCAACATCCCAGCCACTACCTCATCTTCGCTGGTCAGAGCCGCATCGGAACCAAATCGCTCTGTGATGCTTCTACTGATCTTCATGCTGCAGAACTTCGGGCCGCACATCGAGCAGAAGTGCGCGGTCTTCGCCGGCTCCGCCGGGAGCGTCTCGTCGTGGAACTCCCGTGCCGTGTCCGGATCGAGGGCCAGATTGAACTGGTCCTCCCACCGGAACTCGAAGCGCGCGTCGGACAGCGCGTCGTCCCACTCCTGCGCACCCGGGTGCCCCTTGGCGAGATCTGCCGCATGCGCCGCGATCTTGTAGGTGATGACGCCGGTCTTCACGTCATCGCGGTTGGGCAGACCCAGGTGCTCCTTGGGCGTGACATAGCAGAGCATCGCCGTGCCCCACCAGGCAATCATTGCCGCCCCGATGCCGGAGGTGATGTGGTCATACGCCGGGGCCACGTCCGTGGTGAGCGGGCCGAGCGTATAGAAGGGGGCCTCCTCGCAGATCTCCTGCTGGAGGTCGATGTTCTCCTTGATCTTGTGCATCGGGACGTGACCGGGTCCTTCGATCATCGTCTGCACATTGAAACTCTTGGCGATGGAGTTGAGTTCCCCGAGCGTGCGCAACTCCGCGAACTGCGCCTCGTCGTTGGCATCCGCGATCGAGCCGGGCCGCAGACCGTCGCCGAGGGAGTACGTCACGTCGTACGAGGCGAGGATCTCGCAGAGCTCCTCGAAGTTCTCGTACAGGAACGACTCCTTGTGATGCGCCAGGCACCAGGCCGCCATGATCGAGCCGCCGCGCGAGACGATGCCGGTCTTGCGGCGGGCCGTCAGCGGCACATACCGCAGCAGCACGCCCGCGTGGACCGTCATGTAGTCGACACCCTGCTCGGCCTGCTCGATGACCGTGTCCTTGTAGACCTCCCAGGTCAGCTCCTCGGCCTTGCCGTCAACCTTCTCGAGCGCCTGATAGAGCGGCACGGTGCCGATCGGCACGGGGGAGTTGCGCAGCACCCATTCGCGGGTCGTGTGGATGTTGCGGCCGGTGGAGAGGTCCATGACCGTGTCCGCGCCCCAGCGGGTCGCCCAGGTCATCTTCTCGACCTCCTCCTCGATGGAGGAGGTGACAGCGGAGTTGCCGATGTTGGCGTTGACCTTCACCAGGAACCGCTTGCCGATGATCATCGGCTCGATCTCGGGGTGGTTGACGTTGGCGGGCAGGACGGCCCGGCCCGCCGCGATCTCCTCGCGCACCACCTCGGGCGAGACGTTCTCACGGATCGCGACGTACTCCATCTCCGGCGTGATCTCGCCACGGCGGGCGTACGCAAGCTGCGACACCGCCTGTCCGGCCCGGCCCCGGCGGGGCTGGCGCGGGCGGCCCGGGAAGACCGCGTCGAGGTTGCGCAGACCGCCCCTCGGCGAGGTGTGCTTGATCCCGTCGTCCTCGGGGCGGACCGGACGGCCCGCGTACTCCTCGGTGTCGCCGCGGCCGATGATCCAGTTCTCCCGCAGCGGCGGCAGGCCGCGGCGGACGTCGGTCTCGACGGTGGGGTCGGTGTACGGGCCGGACGTGTCGTACAGCGTCACGTCCTTGCCGTTGGTCAGGTGCACCTGGCGGACCGGCACCCGGAGGTCGGGGCGCGAGCCCTCGACGTATCCCTTGTGCCAGCCGATGGACTTCCCGCCCTCGTCGTTCTGATTCGAGGCAGGCGTGCGTGCATCCGATACGGTCATGAGACCTACTCCCTACGCCGGCATTACCCGGTAACAGGTTCGGCGGTCGACGCAGCGGATTCCGTAAACGGCGTACTGGCTTCGGCCAGTCGGCGAATGCGGAGGTCAGCGCCCTCTCAGCCCGGTGCTCCGAGCTCCCGCGTGTGCAAAGGTGACACCACGCTAGCGTCATTTCTGGCGCGCTGAACAGAGGGCCCCCCTCGTTCTTGCGATGATCGGTCGGTGACCTACTCGCCGACCCCCTCGCCGCAGACGCCCGAACCCCACGGCCACTCGCACAGCCATGGGCCCGCCGCGCCTGTTTCGCAGCATCTCCGCAAGGTCATCGCCGCGGTGCTCATTCCTTTCGCCACCGCGGTCGTCGTGGGCCTTGTCGTGCTCTGGCCGGGCGGTGCGCCCGGGCATGAGCGCACCGGTGTCGGTTTCGACCGGCAGACCGAGCAGGGCAAGGTGGTGCAGGTCGACAAGGTCAACTGCAAGGACGTGAACGCCGCGCAGGTACCGCCGACCGGCGACACCTCCACGCCTGAGGGGCGCGAGGCGGTCAATGCCCAGCAAGGCAGCTGTGAGAAGGCGACGATCGAGGTCACCAGCGGCAAGGACAAGGGCCGTACGTTCACCGAGATCGTCCAGCCGGACGCGTCGCGGCAGTTGGACAAGGGCCAGGGCGTGGTGGTGGCGTACGCCCCCGACGCGCCCCGCGACCTGCAGTACTCCGTGACCGATGTGGACCGTGAGCTCCCGATGGTGGTGCTGGCCGGTATCTTCGCGCTCGCAGTGGTGCTGGTGGGACGGATGCGCGGCGTGATGGCGCTGATCGCACTGGCCGTCTCGTTCGCCGTACTGACCCTGTTCATCCTGCCCGCAATCCTGCAGGGCTCGAATCCGCTGATCGTCGCGGTGATCGGGGCGAGCGCAATCATGCTGGTCGCGCTCTATCTGTGCCACGGCTTCACCGCCCGCACATCGGTCGCGGTCCTCGGCACGCTGATCTCGCTGCTGCTGACCGGGCTGCTCGGCTCACTCTTCATCGGCTGGGCGAGCCTGACCGGCAACACCGACGACAACACCGGTCTGATTCACGGTCTGTATCCGAACATCGACATGAGCGGTCTGCTGCTGGCCGGCATCATCATCGGCTCGCTCGGCGTGCTCGACGATGTGACGGTGACCCAGACCTCGGCGGTCTGGGAACTGCGTCAGGCGGACCCGGGCATGGGCCCACGGGCGCTCTACCGGGCCGGGATCAGAATCGGCCGGGACCACATCGCTTCCGTCGTCAACACTCTCGTACTGGCCTACGCGGGCGCCGCGTTGCCGCTGCTGCTGCTCTTCTCGATCGCGCAGAGCAGTGTGGGGACGGTGGCCAACAGCGAGCTGGTGGCGATGGAGATCGTACGGACCCTGGTGGGGTCGATCGGACTTGTCGCCGCCGTGCCGGTGACCACCGCACTCGCGAGCCTGGTGGTCTCCGCCGACCGGCCGGGAACCGCAGCGGCGGACGAATCACCGGCACGGAGTGGATCGCCAGTTCGGGGCGGCAGGGGCCGCCGCCGCAAGAAGTAGCGGCGTCGACTGCTCAGCCGGCGTTCTCCTCGGCGAGGATGCGCCCGAGCGCCACGTCCAGATTGTCCTCGAAGTCGGCGAGCGTACGCTCCTGTCCCAGCGGCACCAGCTTGTCGGTGCGGTCGAGGAAGGCCACGAGCGGGGCCGCGCTCACCCGGAACAGCGCCCGGTCGCCGCCGACTTGGAGCCGGATGGCGACGTCGGACAGCCCCTGGGGACCGGTCGGAGCGATGTGCACATCACCGTCGCCGCTCGGCCCATTGATGCCGTCCAGCAGCAACTCGCGCCCGAAGGCCCAGGTCACAGGGGCATCGCCGGGCAGATGGAAGGTCATCCGCACCGCGTACGGATCCCCCGTCTCGTACCGGAGCTCCACCGGGATCCGGAAAGAGAGCTCCTCGGAGACATGGAAACTCATCAGGACCTCGGCCTGGACGGACTCGCGCATCATGTACCCCGCAGCAAATGAAGCAGTGAAGAACTCAGCTGAAAACGGCCTGGAGTGATCCCCATGGCCTCTTGACGTAATCGTCCTGTAAGGACTGGCAGATCACAAGGAGTGATTTTTCAGATACTGATAGAGAACGCTATGGAGCCCAGAAGTCCTCCGACGGCGTTACGTGGTTGTTCGACCGCAGGAAGCAAGCGCTCTTCCCGGTGGAGCGGGAGCGAAATGCCCATCGCGACGGCACCGGATCCGGCCGTGGTGGGTGGGAAGGGGAAGCCCGCCTCGCGCGCGAGCTGCTCGCAGGGGCCCCGTCCGGATGGGGGCTCACGGTCTCCAGCAGCCTCATCGCCCGTTGCACCGAAACGATCAGGGTAGGGGCAGGAGCGTTCGTAGCCGTGGCCAAAGGTCACCCCCAGGCATGGTGACGGGCAGCGCGCCCGCCTGCGGGGGCCGCCCCCGCGGCCCGCCGCGCGTATTTCCCAAGGGCGGATTTTCCATGGGGCGGCAGCGGGGTTGTCACTGTAATGGCCGCCCCCGTGAGGCAGTGGGGGTTTGTCGGGGCGTTCCCCCGCCCGGGCTAACGCCCGGACGGGCATGGGCTACCAGTCGCTGCGTGAGCTCGACGACGACATGAACTTCCGTACGACAAAGACGAGTCCACTGACCAGGGCGACGAAGACAAGGATCTTGAAGAGCAGTCCGATCACAAAGCCGACGACGCTCGTGATCAGTCCTCCGAATACGACAAGGGCGATGACGGGCACCGCGACCCACTTGATCCACCACGGCATCCCCGCGAATACTTCCCGCACAGCCATCGTCCTTACCTCGTTTCATTGGGTTCCTGCCTCGATGCTAGGCGGGAGGGGGTGGTGTGCGGGGGCCCGCGAGCCCTCGATCTCCCCTGACCGAACCCCTAGGGATCGGCGGTGCTTCCGGTCAGCTCTCAGGGGGAGAGAAGACCACCATCACCCGCAGATCCTCGGTGATGTGATGGAACTTGTGGGCCACTCCGGCCGGGACGTAGACCACGCTGCCGCGTCCGACCTGCGTCGTCTCCATCCCCACCGTGATGGCGGCGCGGCCGCTGACGACGAAGTAGACCTCGTCCTGGCGGTGGGGCAGCTGCGGGTCCAGCTCGCCGGCGTCCAGTGCGTACAGCCCGACCGACATATTCCGTTCGCGAAGGAACTGCAGATACGCGCCGTCGTTGGCGGCGCGCTCCGCCTCCAGCTCGTCCAGTCGGAATGCCTTCATCGTCCGTCCGCCCCTGCCCTTGGTCCGATCACGTCTGCCACGATCAGACACATGAAGAATTTCGTAGTCAAGACGATCGCCAACGCCGCAGCCCTGGCCGTGGCCATCTGGGTGCTGCAGGACATAACCCTGACCGGTGACAGCACCGGCAAGAAGGCGCTGACCCTGATCCTGGTGGCGCTGCTCTTCGGGCTGGTCAACTTCCTCGTCAAGCCCGTCGTGAAGCTGCTCACGCTACCGCTGTTCATCCTCACCCTGGGGCTGATCACGCTGGTCATCAACGCCCTCATGCTGCTGCTGACCTCCTGGCTGGCCGACGCGGTCGATCTGAACTTCCATGTCGAGGGCTTCTGGACCGCCGTGCTCGGCGGCCTGATCATCTCGGTCGTTTCGTGGGCAATGAATGTCGCCCTGCCCGACAAGGACTGAACGCCGCGTGAGGTCTGGGTATCGCGTCTGCGGCTTCGGGAGTGCCTGAAGATGGTGGAGGCGGCGAGCGAGGGTCTGCTCGACGCGGTACGGACGGCAGTCGAGGAGCGTGCGGCATGAGCGAAGGAAACGGTGTCCCGGCGGAGGCAGGGGAAGGAACCAGGGCGGTACGCGCGGGGCTGCCCGTGCCGGTGAAGTACGAACCGACCCTGCCGGGACCGGTCTTCGCTGCCCACTTCCATCTGCCGGGCGAGCCCACCGGGCCGTACACCTACGGGCGTGACGAGAATCCGACCTGGACCCATCTGGAGCGGGCGATCGGCGAACTGGAGGCGCCGGGGGAACCCGCCGAGACCGTGACCTTCGCCTCGGGGATGGCGGCGATCTCAGCCGTGCTCTTCTCGCAGCTGAAGGCCGGGGGCACGGTGGTGCTGCCGAATGACGGCTATCAGGCGCTATCGCTCGTACGCGAACGGCTCGAGGCGTACGGCGTCGAGGTCAGGACCGCCCCGACCGGCGACGACGCACAGCTTTCCGTCCTGGACGGGGCGCAACTGCTGTGGATCGAGACTCCGTCCAATCCGGGGCTCGATGTGTGCGACGTGCGGCGGCTGACGGAGGCGGCGCACGCGGCCGGCGCGCTGGTCGCGGTCGACAACACCCTCGCGACGCCTCTCGGGCAGCGCCCGCTGCACCTGGGCGCGGACTTTTCGGTGGCCAGCGACACCAAGGGCATGACGGGCCACGGCGACATCCTGCTCGGCCATGTGACCTGCCGTGATCCTCAGTTGGCGGCCGGTGTACGGCGCTGGCGCAAGGTTGTCGGGGCGATTCCGGGGCCGATGGAGGCATGGCTCGCGCACCGTTCGCTGGCCACGCTGCAGCTCCGGATCGAGCGGCAGTGCGCCAATGCGCTGGCGCTCGCTGAGGCACTGGGCGGTCGCGACGAAGTGACAGGGCTGCGCTACCCCGGGCTGCCGAGCGACCCCTCGTACAAGATCGCCTCGCAGCAGATGCGGCGCTTCGGCTGCGTGGTCTCGTTCGTGCTGCCCGATCGCGGGCACGCGGAGCGCTTCCTGGAGGGCCTGCGGCTGGTGGACGACGCGACGAGCTTCGGAGGGGTGCGCTCCACGGCGGAACGGCGCGGTCGCTGGGGCGGCGACGCGGTGCCGGAGGGATTCATCCGCTTCTCGGCGGGCGCGGAGGACGCGGAGGACCTGGTGGCGGATGTGCTGCGGGCGCTGGACGAGGCGGCGGGGTAGCGCCGTTCGCCGGGGGGCGCTGGGGGCGCGCGGGTTGGGCGCTTTCCAGCCGTCGGAAGGTGCGAGCCGGGGCGCGGAGCGAGGCTGCGCGGTGGACGGGGGCGTACGCCGGGGTACGTCGGACGCTGAGCGGGTTTACGTACAACGGGCGGCCCGAGCCTCCCCCCTCATGGCTCGGACCGCCCTCGGTTCCCCACACGAAGAACCGCGCGACCAAGGCTAGTTGACTCTGCGTCAGTGTCCAATCACAGTAGCGACAGCGACCTATCGACATATTTATAGTTGTCCGAGTCCGCGGGCATCGTCGGTCGAGAGGGGCATGGCATGGATCTGGCCCTGCTGCGCACATTCGTCACGGTGCACCGGGCCGGCTCCTTCACCCGCGCCGCCGCGCTCCTCGGTCTCTCCCAGCCCGCGGTGACCGGCCAGATCCGCACGCTGGAGCGGCAGTTGGGGCGCCCACTGTTCCTGCGCCAGGCCCGCGGCGTGACCCCCACGACCATCGGCGACGAGCTCGCGCACCGGGCAGCGCCGCATCTGGACGCCCTGGTGGAGATCACCGAGAGCGGCCTCGACGAGGAGTCGGGCGTACGGACCCTGCATCTCGCCGGTCCCCCGGAGTTCACCTCGCTGCGCGCCCTGCCCGCCCTCACCCCGCTGATCTCGCAGGGGCTCGCGCTGCGGGCCTCGTTCGGGACCGCCGAGGAGACGCTGGAGGGGCTGGCCGCCGGGCATCACGATCTGGCCATCACCACGGCCCGGCCGCGCGGCTCACTGCTCACGGCGACCCCGCTCTGTGACGAGGAGCACGTGCTGGTCGCCTCGCCGCGCTGGGCGGCCCGGCTGGGGCCCGGAGTGCTGCGTGCCGGCCACGTGGTGCTCGAGCAGCTGCCCGTGGTGGAGGTCCACGAGTCCCTGCCGCTGGTCTCGCGCTACTGGTCCGCCGTCTTCGACTCCCGGCCGGCCGCCGCTGGCGCCGTCATAGCCCCCGACCTGCGGGCCGTCCTGGAGACCGCGGCCTCGGGCGCGGGCCTCGCCGTACTGCCGCGCTATCTGTGCGAGGAGGCTCTTCAGAACGGGCGGGTGGTGGCGCTCCTCGATCCTCCGGTGCCCCCGCTGCGTACCTACTTTCTCGTCGTACGCACCGGCACACTCGCCCTGCCACACATCGCGCGGGCGCACGAGTGGCTGCTGCGCGCCGCCGTCGAGTGGTGACCGCCCGGCGGGCAGGAGTTTCAGAAGCTCCGCCGCGGGCCATTTTCTAGCCATGACCGAACGGCCAGTGGTCAAGCGCACCGCACGCGCCATCCTGCTCGACGGCGACGACCTCGTCCTCATCAAGCGCACCAAACCCGGCGTGGATCCCTACTGGCTCACGCCCGGCGGCGGGGTCGAGCCCGAGGACTCCACCGTCGTCGACGCGCTCCACCGGGAGGTGGACGAGGAGCTCGGCGCCAAGATCACTGATGTGGTGCCCTGCTTCGTCGACACCGTCGAACACATCGCGGACGGCGGTGTGACGGGGGTGAAGGTGCAGCACTTCTTCGTCTGCCGACTGGAGTCCATGGACCCCGCACGACGGCATGGCCCGGAGATCGACGAGCCCTGCGGGGAGTACGAGATCGTACGGGTGCCGTTCAGCCGGGTCGGGATCGCAGCCGTCCATCTCGTACCGCTGTCGCTGCGGCACTACCTGGACGGCAATATCGAGGGCGTTCGGGCGATGCACGCCCCCGACCTGGGCTGACTCGTCTTTCGCTCTCGCGTCCTAGTCGCCTGCCGCGACGAGTTCTTCGAGCGAGTCGTGGCGGATCCGGTCGAACGGGATGCCGAGGCCCCGCAGCGCGTTGACGCCGCTGCGGATCATGCCTGGCGGGCCGGAGAGGTAGGCGTCGTACTCGTACCACGGGCCGAACTCGCGCACGGCGTCCGGGAACTGCGCCCGGTCGTCCACCACCGGGCGGACCGACAGCCAGGGGTGGGTCTGCTGGAGCCGCAGCATGGTGTCGATGTCGTACAGGTCGTAATCGGTGCGCGCCCCGTAGAAGACCTCGACCGGGCGCCGCTCCCCGTGCTCGGCGACATCCTCGACCAGTGCCTTGATGGGGGCGATGCCGGTCCCGCCGCCCAGACAGAGCAGGCCGTTGTCGGTGGTGTGGTCGACGGTCATCGAGCCGGCGGGCGGTCCGAGGCGCAGCACATCGCCGGGGCGGGCGTGGTGGACCAGGGCGTTGGAGACCCAGCCGACCGGCACCGCCTTGACATGGAAGGAGAGCAGACCGTCGGTACGGGGTGCGCCGGCGAAGGAGTAGTGCCGCCAGATCCGCGGCCACCAGGGCGTCTCCAGGCTCGTGTACTGCCCGGCCAGGAAGGCGTACGGCTGGTCCGGGCGGACGGTGATGATCGCTATGTCCGGGGTCCGGAGGTCGTGCGAGACCACCTCGGCCTGCCACCAGGCGGGCGCCTCCCGCTCGTTCTCGGCCGCCGCGTCGATCATGATCTGGGAGATCGTGATGTACGTCCGCACCCAGGCGGCCTCGGTCTCCTCGTCCCAGGTCGTCGTGGCGTACCGGGTCAGCGCGCCGATCAGGGCCTCGCCGACGGCGGGGTAGTGCGCCGGCTGGGTGCCGTATTTGCGGTGGCCGCGACCCAGGTTCTGCAGATAGTCGGTCAGCACGGCCGCGTTGTCCATGTGCTCGGCGGCGGTGAGCAGCGCCTTGAGGAGCCGGTCGCGCTGGGAGTCCATGGCAGCGGGGAAGAGGCCCCGCAGCTCGGGGTGGCGGACGAAGAGCAAGGCATAGAAGTACGAGGTGACCTTGTCCGCGACCGGCGCGATCTCCGCCATGGTGCGGCGGATGAGGATGGCGTCGGGGGACGCGTCGTCCGCGGGGGCGGCGGGCTGCGGGTGGTGGGCCTGGTGCTCTCCGGGAGGACCGTGGTGGGCCGGGGTTTCGCGCGCCCCGAGGGCTTCGCGGGGTCCGGCGGCGGCGGGTTCGGGAGACTTTACGGCTTCGTGCGGATTTGCGGCTTCGTGCGGCTGGCCCGCCAGATGGAGTCGTCCTGCCGACTCGCGGTGCCCAGCCGCCTCACGGGGCCAAGGCGCTTCGCGGAGGTGAGCGGCTTGGCTGGGGTGCACGGCCTCACGGGGGTAAGGGGCTTCGCTGAGGTGAGCGGCCTCGCGAGGGCTCGGGACCCGAGGAGCGGCCTCGTGGCTCTCGCGGCCGCCGGGCTCCTCACGGTGACCGGCGCTCTCGTAGGCCGTGTGCCCTTCGTAGGGTCCCTGAGTCCGGCGGCGCTGATCCTGGACCCGCTCGGCCGGGTGGCGCTCGGCGGGCGCGTGCTCGGCCTGAAGGTCGTCGGCTGGGGCCTCGTCCAGCGGGGTCTCGTCGGCGGGAGCCGCGGGCTCCCTCGCATCCCCGACCGGCGGCGGGGCGGGCCGAGACGTACCGGAGCCCACCGGGCGTATGGAGGCGACTGACCGCCTCGGGGCAGCTATTCGTTCCTGATCTGCGTCACCTGTGGAAGCCCCCTCACCGGGGGCGGGCCGACCCTGGCCCGGCGGCTTACGAGGGGTGAACCATCCGCCCCCGTTATTGTCCCCGGAAGTGCCGTTGTCGGCCGACGTGGTGGTCGGAGCGTCCATTGTGTGCCTCGCCTCGAACATCTTTCGGTCGGTCCACGCACTTCCGCTGGCTCGGAACGTGCCTCAATTCCCCGCTCTGCTTCAGGACTACTGCCAGCCCACACTAACCATGACCGCAAGCTGAATCGGGACGACTGAGCACGGAATGTGACATTGCCCGCAGCGCCCGTCGTCGCAGCATGCCAGGCAGCGCCACCGAAGGCGACAAAGAGTAGAAAGTCCGGGCATCCGAACCGGCATTCCCGTTAAGCTCCAGTGCCCCCATGTCCATGTCCGGAACTCCCGGACCGCCCCCGGGCTTGAACTACCTGCGGAATCGCACCAGTTCATAGGCCTCGCGCAGATCGCCCCCCGTATAAGTGTGTGTGGCCAGACCTGACAGATGGTGATCGGCATTCATCGCCACCGTTGTGGGCACTACCGTAAAGATCTCCGCGTCGGACATGGAATCACCGTATGCAACACAAGCGTCCAGACCAACCCCCAACTCTGCACAGAGCTCGTCCGCGATCTTCACTTTCGCGGCCGCGCTGAGAATGCCCGACGGGTCCACGGGCTGGGTGAAGGGCAACTCGGGAAAGCGTGAGCCGTGCGCCGCATGAGCTCCCCAGCCCAGCAGCCGCTCAACGAAGAAGGACGGCGAGAGGGAAATTACTGCGCAGTAGTCGCCGCCTTCGCGGATCTCCCGCCATACCTCTTGGATGCCGTCGAGCCAGGGGGCTGACTCGAAGGCCGCCGCAACATGCGCCTCGGTGAGATCGCTCCAGAGAGCGTGCACCCGCACCGCATACTCCGGCGGACCTATTCGACGGGCGATCATGTCCCGCTCCAGCTCGCCGATCTCTTCCAGCAGCCCCAGCTGCCGCGATATCTCCACCGGCGCCGCCGATCCACGGATCAGCGTGCCGTCGAGATCGAAGATATGCAGCCTGCGCGTTCTCTCCCTGTACGCCATGTACGCCGAGGTTAGTACCCGCAGTTACTCCCGTCGTCAGACGCGGTGCGGCGCCCCCGCCCGGCACGGTGTTTCACGTGAAACCACTCAAGCGGCCCGCTCGCCGGGCCCTCCTCGTCGTCCATGTCGCCGCGTCCGCCGGCTGGCTCGGGCTCACGCTCGGCCTGCTCGCGCTTGCCCTCACCGCAGTCGGCACGGAAGCCGCGCCCATGATCGAGGCCGCCTGCCGCTCGATGAAGGTCTTCACGGACTGGCTGGTGATTCCCATCGGGCTGGTGACTCTGCTCAGCGGTCTCTTTCTGTCGCTCGGCACCAAGTGGGGCCTTGCCAGGCACCGCTGGGTCTATACAAAGTTCTGGCTGACTCTCATCACCCTCACCGCATCGATCTTTGCACTGCGTCCGGGTGTCAATGACGCAGTTGACACCGTCGCAGCGGGTACCCCGCTGGCAGACCCCCTCGACCTGGTGATGGGACCGGTCGTTTCCTTCTCGGCGTACCTCTTCATGACGGTCATCTCCGTCCTCAAGCCATGGGGTCTCACGCGACGCGGCCGGCAGTTGCGCCTCTTGGCCACTTCTCGGAAAGCACTGGACGAACGATCACTGCGTCCGACAGCCTGACCCGTATGTCGACACCGCTCTCCGAGCTGCCCATCCGCCGTCTGACCACGGACGACCTCATGTCCTGCGCCGATCTCTCCGCGGACCGGGGGTGGCCGCGCGAGGAGCACAAATGGGGCCTGCTTCTTGCGGCGGGGACGGGGTACGGCATCGATGACCCTGGGGGCAAGGGGCTGGTGACCGCCTGCATAGTGACGTCGTACGAACGCGGGTTCGCCGCAATCGGGATGATGCTCGTCGCCGAGCGGTACGCCCGCCAGGGCGTCGGCCGCCGACTGATGAAGCACGCGCTGGCGGAGGCCGGGGACACCCCGGTCACGCTGCATGCCACCCCGTACGGGCAGCCGCTCTACGAGGAGCTGGGCTTCGTCAACGTCGGCCGGGCCGAGATGGTCTGCGGCCATTTCCAGGTCCCGGCCGCCGAGGCGGGGGTGACCACCCGCCCGACGACCGCCGATGATCTCCCCGCCGTGCTGCGCCTGGACACCGAGGTCTTCGGCCTGGACCGCACCCACATGATCGCGCGGCTGCCGGCCTTCGCCGACCAGTTCCGGGTGGCGGAGGAGGACGGAGTCCTGACGGGCTTCGCGGCGGCCTGGCCGAACATGGAGACCCATGTCGTCGGCCCGCTGATCGCCCGGGACACTCGGACGGCGAAGGCTCTGATCACCTCCCTGGCGGCCGGTACTGACAGGCCGCTCCGTACGGACATCGACGTACGGCACGAGGAGCTGCTGGCCTGGGTGAAGGGACACGGCCTGGAGACGATCGCTTTCAATGCGGTGATGACCTATGGCATCCCGGACCTCCCGGGCGACTGGACCCGCCGCTTTGCCCCGCTGTCGGTCGCGGCAGGCTAGTCGCCGTTGAGTGGGAGCGTTTGAATGGCAGAGAATAATTGCAAGCGCGGGCTATTGCAGTAGTCGTCTATCCTGGAGGGAAGCCGCTCCGGCAGGAGGAGGAAGACAGATGACCGCGACCGACCCCGCACTCACCGCGCTCTCCCAAAGCTGGTGTGCCCTCTCCCTGCTCCACGGGAAGATCGAGGCGCACATCGAGCGCGCACTCGAGACCAAGCACGGCCTGAGCATGCGCGAGTACTCACTCCTCGACGTCGTCAGCCGCCAGCACAACGGGCCGGGCGGCCATCTGCAGATGAAGCAGGTGGCCGATGCAGTCGTGCTGAGCCAGAGCGCCACCACCCGCCTCGTCACGCGCCTCGAGGACCGCGGCCTGCTGACCCGCTATCTCTGCGACACCGACCGCCGCGGCATCTACACCGACGTGACCGAGTCCGGCCTTGTCCTGCTCTCCGAGGCCCGGCCGACCAATGACACGGCGCTGCGCGAAGCCCTCGACGAGGCTGCCAAGAACCCCGAGTTGGCTCCCCTGGTCAGGACTGTCGAGGAACTGAGGGTCCCCGCGTAATCTGCCGATCATGAGCGATCTGGAAATACGGCCCGCGGAAATCGACGACATTCCGGCGATCGTGGCGATGCTCGCCGACAACCCGTTGGGCGCCAGGCGTGAATCGCCCGACGACCTCACCCCGTACACCGCCGCCTTCGAGCGGCTGTCCCGGGACCCGAACCAGATCCAGGCCGTCGCCGTACGCGAGGACCGCGTCGTCGGGACTCTCCAGCTCACAATCATCCCCGGGCTGTCACGGCGCGGCTCGACCCGCTCGATCATCGAAGGTGTACGTATCCACGCCGAGGAGCGCGGCAGCGGTCTGGGCACCCGGCTCATCGAATGGGCCATCGACGAATCCCGCCGCCAGGACTGCCAGTTGGTGCAGTTGACCTCGGACGCCTCCCGCACCGACGCCCGCCGCTTCTACGAGCGGCTCGGCTTCGAGCCATCCCATGTGGGTTTCAAACTCCAGCTCTGACCAAGGGAGTTCACCGTGCACCGGATCAGTGACGAGCAGCGCCGCACCCGGCTCGGCCGCCGCCATCTGCTGGCCCCGTCGGTACGGGCGGACTCGCCGGTGGCAGCCGCCGATGCGGTGGTCGCCCTGCACGCCACCGACGCCGCGACCGTCTTCCTCGCCGCCTGCGCACGCCTCACCGCCCCGAGCATCGCGACCGTGGAGCGGTCCCTGTACGAGGACGTGGCGCTGGTCCGGCTCCTTTCCATGCGGCACACGCTCTTCGCCGTCTCCGCCGAACTCGCCCCGTATGTCAGTGCCTCCACCGCTCGCTCCATAGCTGTAAAGGAGCGCAGGACACTCGTAAGCCATCTCGCGGAGGACTCGAACAGGCTGGACGAGACGTGGCTCGCCGAGGCCGAGGAGGCGGTGCTTGCGGCCCTTGCCATGCGCGGCTCCGCCACCGGCAGCCAGCTCTCTGCCGACGTTCCGGCCTTGAAGACGAAGATCACCGTCTTCCCCGGCAAGAAGTACGAGACAGTGCAGGGCGTCGCCACCCGGGTCATCCGGCTGCTCGCCGCCGACTGCCGCATCCGAAGGGACCGACCACGCGGCTCCTGGACCTCAAGCCAGTTCCACTGGACGGCGAGCGATCCCTGGCCCGCGCTGCCGGCCGCCGAGGCACGGGCCGAGATTACCCGCCGCTGGCTGCTCTCGTACGGACCGGCCACCGAGGCCGACCTCAAATGGTGGACGGGATGGACCCTCGGCAACGTTCGCAAGGCGCTCGCCGACGTCGGCGCGGAGGAGGTCCGGCTCGATGAGGGAACCGGCTATGTGGCGCCGGGAGACACCACGCCCGAACCACCTGTGGAGCCGTGGGCCGCACTGCTTCCCGCGCTGGACCCGAGCGCCATGGCCTGGGCAGACCGAGGTTTCCACTTCACCGCGGACCATCGCGCGGAGCTCTTCGACCGTGCCGGCAATATCGGTCCCACCGTGTGGTGGAACGGGCAGATAATCGGCGGCTGGGCCCAGCGCTCGGACGGCGAGATCGTCTGGCGACTGCTGGCCGAGGCCGGCCGCGAAGCCACCGCCGCCATCGAAGCGGAGGCCTCACGGCTGAGGGGCTGGGTGGGCAAGGCCCGGATCACTCCCCGCTTCCGTACGCCGCTGGAGCGGGAGTTGACGGCCTGAGGGCCGCAGCAGCAGCCCCCGCGCCCGGCGCCGGCGTCGCGCCCGTTTCACGTGAAACATCACCTGCGTTTCACGTCTGTAGTCCGCGCCAGCCTTCCTTGTCCACACCTCCCGGAACCGGTGCCCCCGGCTCGTACGGCTCACGGGTGAAGACGAATGACCCCAGGTCGAGGTGGCTCACCGAGCCGTCCTCCCGACGCACCACGCGCAGTGTCTCCCCGGCGTAGTAGCCGTCGAGACCGGTCCAGGTCCCATCCGCCTCCGCGACGAAACGCGACCCGCGGCCGTTCCCTCGGAGCGGCTGCAGCTCCACGCCGCGTTCTGCGCCAAGGCGCAGAACGAAGGAGGACGTCCCCCAGTACCAGGGCCCCGTCAGCTCCAGGAGCTCCTGGTCGACCTCCGGCAGCGGCCTCCAGGGCTCGGGGATGCGCGGCTCAGCCTCGGCCACGATCCGTACGAGATCGGCGGCGACGACCCCCGTGAGCGGCCCCGAGGTGGCATTGGCGAGCGCGGCGGCTGCCACTCCATCGTCCACACTCACCCAGAGACCCGCGACGAAGCCGGGCAGCGAGCCCGTGTGCCCTGCGAGGGTGCGGCCGTCCTTCCGTACGATCTGCACCCCCAGGCCGTAGGCGCTGTCCCACTCCCCGGCCTCTGGCGGCACGGACGGCGTACGCATCTCCCGCACGGACGCAGCGCTCAGCACGCGCTCGTCGCCCTCGGCAAGGAACGTGGCGAAGCGGCAGAGGTCGGCCACCGTCGACCAGAGCTGTCCGGCCGGGGCCATCAGACCGAGGTCCTCGGAGGGTTCGGGCAGCATCACATCGGCCCACGGGTGCACCGCCCAGCCACCGGCATGCGGAGATCGGGGCTGCGCGCTCGTACGGTGCAGGGCGAGCGGTTCAAGGATCTCGCTGCGCAGGACGTCCTCCCAGGACGCCCCGCGTACCGCCTCGACCAGCGAACCGAGCAGCGTATAGCCGGGGTTGGAGTAGTGGTGACGGCGGCCGGTGGGATGCATCCGCGACTGGTCACCGAGGACATCGGCGAGTTCGGGGCGGAGCGAGCCCGGCGTCCGCTCCCACCAGGGCGCCGGAGCTTCCGCGCTCAGTCCAGCGCTGTGGCCGAGGAGCTGTGCGATGGTCACATCCCCCACGCCCGTGCCAGGAAGGTGCTTCTCCAGGGGATCGTTCAGATCGAGCAGACCCTCGTCGCGGAGCCTCAGCACCAGGACGGCCGTGAAGGTCTTGGTGATCGAGCCGATGCGGTACTGGGTGTCGGCGTCCGGCCCATGCCCGTCGACCGAGCTGCGGGAGCCCGTCCAGACCAGCTGCCCGTCGCGCTCCACTCCGGCGACGAACGAGGGTACGCGCCCTTCGGACTGGGCGACCGCAATGCGATGCAGCAGGGCGCGCTGCGTGGCAGGGAGAAGCTCATCAAAAGGTGAGGTCATGAGGCAGGTCTATCGGTGCCATCCCGTCTCGGTCGAGTTCATTACGCGGCGGGCGGAAGGAGAGGCGCACCGAAATGCATTGACGGAGTGAGCACTCACTCCGCATTATCGATGCATGACACCCCCCACAGCCAAGAAACGCCGGGCCCCCGCCATGAGCCCCGAAGAGCGCCGAGAAATGATCGTCCGCGCCACGATCCCTCTGGTCATCGAGCACGGCAGCGCCGTCACCACGCGTCAGATCGCCCAGGCTGCGGGCATCGGCGAGGGCACGATCTTCCGGGTCTTCGCCGACAAGGACGAACTCCTCGACGCCTGTGTCGTCGAGACGATGAGCCCCGGCAACTCCCTCACCGAAATCGGCTCCATCGACCTCGACCAGCCGCTCACCGGCCGCCTCAGCGAGGCAGCCGAAGCGATGCTCGCCCACATGGACCGGATCGGCGCCGTCATGGGCGCCCTCCAGGCCACCGGAGGCCGCATCCGCACCGAACGTACCGCCCCCAGCGGCCAGGTGCCGGACCGTCAGGCCGGTATCAACGCCGCCTGCGACGCCCTCGCCGAGCTCTTCGAGCCCGAGCGCGACACTCTCCGGCTCCCGCCCGAGCGGCTGGCCGTGCTCTTCTTCGGCCTGCTGTTCACCAGGGGCCACCACGACTCGCCCCAGGACATCGCGGAAATCGTCGAGGTCTTCCTGCACGGCGCGCTGACCACCCCCGTCTGAAAGGACCCCGCCCCATGCCGATCAGCCTCAACCACACCGTTGTCAGCGCCGCGGACAACGAGTGGGCCGCACGCTTCGTCGCGACCGTGATGGGCCTCGAATACACCGGCCCCGACCGGCACTTCGCTCCCGTGCGGGTCAACGAGTCCCTCACCCTGGACTTCCTGACCGTGCCCGAGCCCCCCGGCAGCCATCTCGCCTTCGACGTCGACCCGGCCACTTTCGACGCGGTCCTCGCCCGCCTCCAAGCCGCCGCCATCCCCTACGGAAACGACCCCGCCACCCCCGACAACGGCCGGACCGACCACCCGCTGTGCCCCCGCGGTCTCTACTTCGCCGACGACTCCGAGAACCTCTACGAGCTGATGTCCCCCGCGTAGGGGTCTTCAACTCGAACCGACTGATCAGGTCTGCGCCATGTCCACAAAGCGGGAGTAGTGGCCCTGGAAGGCGACCGTGATCGTCGCCGTCGGACCGTTTCGGTGCTTGGCCACGATCAGGTCCGCCTCGCCCGCGCGCGGCGACTCCTTCTCGTACGCATCCTCTCGGTGCAACAGGATGACCATGTCCGCGTCCTGCTCGATGGAGCCGGATTCACGCAGGTCGGAGACCATCGGCTTCTTGTCCGTACGCTGCTCGGGACCACGGTTCAGCTGGGAGAGCGCGATCACCGGGAGCTCCAGCTCCTTGGCCAGCAGCTTGAGGTTTCGGGACATGTCCGAGACCTCCTGCTGGCGGCTCTCGGCGCGCTTCGAACCGCCGGACTGCATCAGCTGCAGATAGTCGATGACGACCAGCTTCAGGTCGTTGCGCTGCTTCAGCCGCCGGCACTTCGCCCGGATCTCCATCATCGACAGGTTCGGGGAGTCGTCGATATAGAGCGGGGCCTGCGACACATCCGGCATCCGGCGGGCCAGCCGGGTCCAGTCCTCGTCCGTCATCGTCCCCGAGCGCATATGGTGCAGCGCCACCCGCGCCTCGGCGGACAGCAGTCGCATCGCGATCTCGTTGCGGCCCATTTCGAGGGAGAAGATCACGCTCGGCAGGTTGTTCTTGATCGAGCAGGCCCGGGCGAAGTCCAGCGCAAGGGTGGACTTACCCATCGCGGGTCGGGCCGCGATGACGATCATCTGGCCCGGGTGCAGGCCATTGGTGAGCGAGTCGAAGTCCGTGAACCCGGTCGGCACACCGGTCATCTCGCCACTGCGCGACCCGATCGCCTCGATCTCGTCGAGCGCGCCCTCCATGATGTCGCCCAGCGGCAGATAGTCCTCACTGGTGCGCTGCTCGGTGACGGCATAGATCTCGGCCTGGGCTGAGTTGACGATCTCGTCGACGTCGCCGTCGGCGGCGTATCCCATCTGCGTGATCTTGGTGCCGGCCTCCACGAGGCGCCGCAGCACGGCGCGCTCATGGACGATTTCCGCGTAGTACGAGGCGTTGGCCGCGGTGGGGACCGACTGGACCAGGGTGTGGAGGTACGGCGCCCCGCCCACCCGGGTGATCTCGCCCCGCTTGACCAGTTCGGCGGCGACGGTGATGGGGTCGGCCGGCTCGCCCTTGGCGTAGAGGTCGAGGATCGCCGTATAGACGGTCTCGTGGGCGGGCCGGTAGAAGTCATGGCCCTTGATGATCTCCACGACGTCGGCGATGGCGTCCTTGGAGAGGAGCATGCCGCCGAGGACGGACTGCTCGGCGTCCAGGTCCTGCGGAGGTACGCGCTCGAAGCCGGGGGAGCCACCGTCCCAGCCGCCGTTGTCCCTGCCGCGCTCGTGCTGGTCCTCGCGGCCACCACGGCCGTCGTTGCGGCGCTGGCGGGAGACGGGCAGACGGTCACTGGGGCCGCCCTCGGCCGCCCAGGGGTCGTCCAAGGGCTCGGAAATGCTCACCCGGGCCACCTCCTCCCGTCCGCTCCGCGGACCTAGCCGTGCCACCCTTTTTCTACGGCACAGCACTGACAAAACGAACGGCCAGACTCCGCTTCCGGCGCGTCGGGCGACGGTCCACGGTAGGCCCGTCGGCACCGTCAGCCAATCTGGTTATCCACAGGCCATGTGGACGACCGACCAGATGCTGTGGAGAACCCCACAGAACCTGTGCACGGACCGGGGGACAGCACTGTGGACAAGTTCATGGCCACCCCGCTCCATTGGGTCTGACCTGGACTTTTTCCGTCCACCGGCTGTGGGGGAGAAAAACTTTCCCAACTGGACCAAGATCAGAACAAAGGGCGCACAGCAGAACGTGCACCTGGTGGATCGGTAAGGACTGCAAATACTTTGCATCTCTTACCTGTGGAAGATTAGATTGCTGCCATGACACAGGCACCCGCGGCGCCGAAGGCCGCCCGACGACGCCACGATCGAGAGATCGTCGCGCTCGCCGTCCCCGCCTTCGGCGCCCTCGTCGCCGAGCCGCTCTTCGTGATGGTCGACAGCGCCATCGTCGGCCATCTCGGCACCCCGCAACTCGCCGGACTGGCAGTCGCAGCCGCCCTGCTGACGACCGCCGTAAGCATCTTCGTTTTCCTCGCCTACGCCACCACTGCCGCCGTCGCTCGACGCGTCGGCGCGGGCGATCTCGCGGCAGCCATCCGCCAGGGGATGGACGGCATCTGGCTCGCGTTGCTCCTCGGCGTCGCCGTCATCGCCGTCACCCTGCCCACGGCACCCTGGCTTGTCGAGGCATTCGGGGCGTCCGACACCGCCGCTCCGTACGCCACCACCTATCTACGGATCTCCAGCCTCGGCATACCGGCGATGCTGATCGTGCTCGCCGCGACCGGCGTACTCCGTGGCCTCCAGAACACCCGGACCCCGCTGTACGTCGCCATCGGCGGCTTCGCCGCCAACGCCGGGCTCAACGCGGGGCTCGTCTACGGCGCCGGCCTCGGCATCGCCGGCTCCGCCTGGGGCACCGTCATCGCCCAGGTCGCCATGGCCGCCGCCTATCTGGTCGTCGTCGTTCGGGGAGCACGGCGCCACGGCGCCTCTCTGCGCCCCGACGCCGCGGGCATTCGAGCCAGTGCCCAGGCCGGCGTCCCCCTCCTGGTGCGTACGCTCTCGCTGCGCTCCGTCCTGTTGATCGCCACCGCCGTCGCCGCCCGCCTTGGCGACACCGATATCGCTGCCCACCAGATCGTCCTCTCCCTGTGGAGCCTGATGGCCTTCGCGCTCGACGCGATCGCCATCGCCGGGCAGGCGATCATCGGCCGCTATCTCGGTGCCGATGACGCCGAGGGAGCCCGCCAGGCCTGCCGCCGCATGGTGCAGTGGGGAATTGCCTCCGGCGTGGTGCTCGGCATCCTGATCGTGGCCTCGCGGCAGCTCTTCATCCCGCTGTTCACCAGCGACGCGGCGGTGCACGACACGCTGCTCCCGGCCCTGCTTGTGGTCGCCGTCTCCCAACCGATCGCGGGCGTGGTCTTCGTGCTCGACGGCGTACTGATGGGAGCCGGTGACGGCACCTACCTCGCCGGAGCGATGCTCGTGACGCTGGCGGTCTTCGCTCCCGTCGCTCTGCTCGTCCCCACCTTCGGCGGCGGACTGACGGCTCTGTGGTGGGCCATGACGCTGATGATGACGGTCCGCATGCTGACGCTCTGGCTCCGTATGCGCTCCGGCCGCTGGCTCGTCACCGGCGCCACGCGCTGACCCCACGCTCGATGTTCACCATCGATGTTTCACGTGAAACAGGGCCAGAGCCGGACGGCAAAGCGGAAGGGCCGCACCCATCGGGTGCGGCCCTTCGTACTGCTCAGAGCTGCTCAGTCGAGAGCCATGCTCAGGCGGCGACGACCTCGACGCCGAGCTTCGCAGCAACCTCGGGGTGCAGACGCACAGACACCTGGTGCGAGCCCAGGGTCTTGATCGGCGAACCGAGCTCAACGCGACGCTTGTCGACCTCCGGACCACCGGCAGCCTTGATCGCCGAGGCGATGTCGGCCGGGGTGACGGAGCCGAAGAGGCGGCCGGCGTCGCCGGAGCGAACAGCCAGACGCACCCTTACGGCCTCGAGCTTGGCCTTGACCTCGTTGGCCTGCTCGATGGTCGCGATCTCGTGGATCTTGCGGGCGCGGCGGATCTGCGCCACGTCCTTCTCGCCACCCTTGGTCCAGCGGATCGCGAAACCACGCGGGACCAGGTAGTTGCGAGCGTAACCGTCCTTGACGTCAACGACGTCGCCGGCGGCACCGAGGCCAGTGACCTCGTGGGTGAGGATGATCTTCATGATTCGGTCACCCTTCCCTTATCGCGCGGTGGACGTGTAGGGCAGCAGCGCCATCTCACGGCTGTTCTTCACGGCCGTGGCGACGTCACGCTGGTGCTGCGTGCAGTTGCCGGTAACGCGGCGGGCACGGATCTTGCCGCGGTCGGAAATGAACTTCCGCAGCATGTTCGTGTCCTTGTAGTCCACGTACACGGTCTTGTCCTTGCAGAATGCGCAGACCTTCTTCTTCGGCTTGCGCACAGGCGGCTTCGCCATGGTGTATCTCCTGTGTGATCAAGAAGTGGGGTACGAGCCGCCCTTAGAAGGGAGGCTCGTCCGAGTAGCCGCCGCCGGAACCGCCGGAGCTTCCGGAGCTTCCGCCCCAGCTGCCCCCACCGCCCTGCTGCTGGCCGCCGCCGGCCGGCGCGCTGGTGGCCCAGGGATCGTCGGCGGGTGCACCGCCGCCGCCCTGCTGCTGACCACCGCCACTGGGGCCGCCGCCCCAGTTGCCGCCGCCCTGCTGCTGACCGCCGCCATAGCCACCCTGGCCACCGCGACCGGTGGTCTTGGTGACCTTGGCCGTGGCGTTCTTGAGGCTGGGGCCGACTTCCTCGACGTCCAGCTCGTAGACCGTGCGCTTGACGCCCTCGCGGTCCTCGTAGGACCGCTGCTTCAGCCGACCCTGCACGACGACGCGCATGCCGCGTGTGAGCGACTCAGCGACGTTCTCCGCCGCCTGACGCCAGACCGAGCAGGTGAGGAAGAGGCTTTCGCCGTCCTTCCACTCATTGGTCTGACGATCGAAGGTGCGGGGAGTGGACGCGACGCGGAACTTCGCGACCGCCGCACCGGACGGGGTGAAGCGCAGCTCGGGGTCGTCGACGAGATTGCCGACGACCGTGATGACGGTCTCGCCTGCCATGGGTGAACCTCTCGGCGGGGATTGCTTCTGGCTGCTTGCTGCTACTCGAACCCGATGACTTCTGAGCTAGGCGCTCAGTGGGTCTCGGGACGGAGGACCTTGGTCCGGAGGACCGACTCGTTCAGGTTCATCTGGCGGTCGAGCTCCTTGACGACCGCAGGCTCGGCCTGCAGGTCGATGACCGAGTAGATGCCCTCGGGCTTCTTCTTGATCTCGTAAGCGAGACGACGACGGCCCCAGGTGTCGACCTTCTCAACCTTTCCGTTGCCCTCACGGACGACGGAGAGGAAGTTCTCGATCAGCGGGGAGACAGCGCGCTCCTCGAGATCGGGGTCGAGGATGACCATCACCTCGTAGTGACGCATGTGGAACCCACCTCCTTTGGACTCAGCGGCCACGGTCGTTCCGTGGCAGGAGGGTCGTGATGCGTACGCAACGGTATCGGCCGCCACTGACAATCCGGGGGGATTGCTTTCTGGCCTGGACAGACACCGGTGCAGACCGTACAGAGTACCCGCAGACAGGCTTCCGGTTGAAATCCGGTGGCCTGGGGACGCAGTCTGTACACATCGGGTGTGCGCGGCGCTACAGTGCGCCGCCTTCCGGCAACGCCAGGAGGTGCCCCATGGCACAGGCAATGCGACGTCGTTCCTCCGTCTCCCTCTTCGCCACAGACGGCAAGCCTCACCCCCTCCAGGACACCCTGCTCGCGGTGACTCTGGTGCTCGGCGCTATCGCCTTCGTCTCGGCGATGTTCCACAGCCTCCATCTGCTCAGCTCCTGGACCGGGCTGGTGGGGATCCTCACAGGCGCCTACGGCCAGTTCATCTCGGTGACGACCCGCGAACGCTTCGCGTTGATCATCGGTCTCGGCGCCTCTGCGTTCGGCTTCTTCCTCGGCATGGCCCACGGCGGACTCTTCGGCGGGGTCCTGGGCTAGGCGGAGTCCTGGGCCAGGTTCCCAGCAGCCATTCGGGGCGCTCCCCCAGCGCAGTAGGCTTCGGCGCGAGAGCCGGAGCCCCTGTACCCATGGGGACACACCTGCCGAGGAGCGCCCCGCATGAGCTTGACCCTGAGGACCATCAGCCGCGAGCAGCATCTGGCGTACATCCAGACCCTGCCCGCGGCAAGTCACTGCCAGGTCCCGGCGTGGGCTGATGTGAAGACGGAATGGCGCTCGGAGAACCTGGGCTGGTTCGACAAGAGCGATGAACTGGTGGGCGCAGGCCTGGTGTTGTACCGCCAGCTGCCGAAGATCAAGCGTTATCTCGCCTACCTGCCCGAGGGCCCGGTGATCAATTGGTATGCGCCGAACCTGGACGACTGGCTGCAGCCGATGCTCGCCCACCTCAAGCAGCAGGGCGCCTTCTCCGTGAAGATGGGCCCACCGGTCGTCATCCGCCGCTGGGACGCGCCCGCGATCAAGGCCGGAATCCAGGACCCGGATGTGAAGCGGCTGCGCGACATCGAGGCGACGCATATCGAACCTCGTGCGTTCGAAGTGGCGGACCGGCTGCGGAAGATGGGCTGGCAGCAGGGCGAGGACGGCGGCGCCGGCTTCGGTGACGTACAGCCGCGGTACGTCTATCAGGTGCCGCTGGCGAACCGGTCGCTCGATGATGTCCTCAAGGGCTTCAACCAGCTGTGGCGACGCAACATCAAGAAGGCCGAGAAGGCCGGTGTCGAGGTCGTCCAGGGCGGCTACGAGGATCTGGCCGAGTGGCAGCGGCTGTACGAGATCACCGCTGTACGCGATCACTTCCGGCCGCGCCCGCTCTCGTACTTCCAGCGCATGTGGACGGTGCTGAACAGCGAGGATCCGAACCGGATGCGGCTGTACTTCGCGCGGCACAACGGTGTGAACCTGTCCGCGGCGACGATGCTGGTCGTCGGGGGGCATGTCTGGTACTCGTACGGCGCCTCCGACAACATCGGCCGCGAGGTCCGGCCCTCCAACGCGATGCAGTGGCGGATGCTCCGCGACGCCTACGCGATGGGCGCGACCCTCTATGACCTGCGCGGCATCAGCGACTCCCTCGACGAGACCGACCACCTCTTCGGCCTGATCCAGTTCAAGGTGGGCACCGGCGGCGAGGCCGTCGAGTACGTCGGCGAGTGGGACTTCGCGCTCAACAAGCTGCTGCACAAGGCGCTCGACATCTACATGTCGCGCCGCTGACGGTGCCGCGGCCGACGCCGTAACCTCGTAAATCTCGTACATACCTCTGATACACCGCAGCCACCAGAAAGGTTCCGGGCCGGCCATGGCGCTCTCCCTCTACGTCGACACCGCGCGCTGGCGGGCGCACCAGAAGTCCGTGATCGACCAGTTCCCCGGTCTCGTACCGGTCTGCAAGGGCAACGGCTACGGCTTCGGTCATGAGCGCCTCGCCGACGAGGCCTCCCGCTTCGGCTCCGACATGCTGGCCGTCGGCACGACGTACGAAGCGGCCCGGATCAAGGACTGGTTCAGCGGTGATCTCCTGGTCCTGACCCCCTTCCGGCGCGGTGAGGAACCAGTTCCGCTGCCGGACCGAGTCATCCGCTCGGTCTCGTCGGTCGACGGTGTGCACGCGCTGGTCGGCGCGCGCGTGGTCATCGAGTGCATGAGCTCCATGAAGCGCCACGGCATCGCCGAGCAGGACCTGGGCCAGCTGCACGCCGCCATCGAGGACGTACGCCTGGAGGGCTTCGCCCTGCACCTGCCCCTCGACCGTACGGACGGCTCCGACGCGGTCGAGGAGGTCATCGGGTGGATGGACAGGCTGCGTGCGGCCCGGCTGCCGCTGCACTCCATGTTCGTCAGCCATCTGCGCGCCGAGGAACTGGCCCGCCTCCAGCAGCAGTTCCCGCAGACCCGATTCCGCGCCCGCATCGGTACACGGCTGTGGCTCGGCGACCACGACGCGACCGAGTACCGCGGCGCCGTCCTGGACGTCACCCGTGTCGCCAAGGGCGACCGCTTCGGCTACCGCCAGCAGAAGGCCGCATCCGACGGCTGGCTGGTCGTCGTCGCCGGCGGCACGTCCCACGGCGTCGGCCTGGAGGCCCCGAAGGCCCTGCACGGCGTGATGCCGCGCGCCAAGGGTGTCGCCCGCGCGGGTCTGGCGACCGTCAACCGCAACCTGTCGCCGTTCGTCTGGGAGGGCAAGCAGCGCTGGTTCGCCGAACCGCCGCACATGCAGGTGTCGATCCTGTTCGTGCCGGCGGAATCGCAGGAGCCGAAGGTCGGCGACGAGCTGGTGGCGCATCTGCGCCACACCACGACGCAGTTCGACCGCCTCGTCGACCGCTGAGGCGCCCGGAGGGGCCTGCCGAGAGGGGCCGCCCGGAGTCGGCCGCTGAGGCGCTCTGAGAGGCCTGCTGAGGCGCATTGAGAGGCCCGCTGGGGGCTCCGCCGAGCGGACCCCGAGCGCCGACCGCTAAGCCGACGGCTGCGCCCCGCCGGATCCATGGGGCTGCGCCCCCCACTCCACCCGCGGCCCCTCCACCGCGTGCGCCGCATGCCGCGGCGGATGCGCCGCCTGCCCCACCACGAAGACGTCCTCGGCCCCGTCGAGCACCCCGCCCGACGGATCGTCCGAGCCGTCCTTCCGTACGCCGTCCCGTTCCGGCATCAGAATGTCCCGTACGACCACGGCGCACAGATACAGCGTCCCCAGCAGATGCAGGGCGATCGCCACCTGATAGCCCTCGGGCGGCAGCCCCTGGTGCTTGGGGCTGGTCGTGTACGCGAGGTACATCCAGATCCCCAGGAAGTAAATGACCTCGCAGGCCTGCCAGATCAGGAAGTCCCGCCAGCGCGGCCTGGCCAGTGCGGCGAGCGGAATCAGCCACAGTACGTACTGTGGCGAGTAGACCTTGTTGGTGATGATGAACGCCGCGACGACCAGGAAGACGAGCTGCGCGAAACGGGGCCGCCGGGGCGCACTCAGCGTCAGCGCCGCGATGCCCGCGCACGCCAGGATCATCAGCAGCGTCGCGTAGGTGTTCACGGAGTCGACTTCCAGCGGCTCACCCGTGCGCTGCGTGATGATCAGCCAGAACGAGCCGAAGTCGACCTGCCGCTCCTGGCTGAAGGTGTAGAACTTCTTCCACCCCTCCGGCGCCATCAGCATCACGGGCAGGTTCACCACCAGCCAGGCACCGGCCGCGCCGAGTGCCGCGGTGGCGAACTCTCGCCATTTGCCTGCCCTCCAGCACAGCAGGAGCAATGGACCCAGCAGTAGTACGGGATAGAGCTTGGCGGCGGTCGCGAGCCCGATGAGGATGCCGAAGGCCAGCGTCCGGCCGCGTGACCACATGAGCATCGCGGCGGCTGTGAGCGCCACGGCCAGCAGGTCCCAGTTGATGGTGGCGGTGAGCGCGAAGGCTGGCGCCAGAGCCAACAGCAGGGCGTCCCAGGGACGGCGGCGGTGTGTGCGGGCCACACAGACGGCGATGACCGCGGTGCAGATCATCAGCATGCCCGCATTGACCATCCAGTACATCTGCTCCTGGTTCTGCATGGAGCCGCCGGCCAGATTGAGCCACGACGCGACCTGCATGAAGACACCCGTGAGGACCGGGTACTCGAGGTACTCCATGTCGCCGGGCAGTCGGTCGAAGTACGGGATGAGCCCTTCGGAGAAACCACGCCCCAGGTAGAGGTGCGGAATGTCGGAGTAGCAGGCGTGGGTGTACTGGGAGCTCGTGCCCCGGAACCAGGCCCAGTTGTAACAGGGCATCTTCTGCACCATGCCGAGCGCAAACATGCCGATTGCCACCAATGCGATGACACGTACGGGAGTGAGCCAGCCACTGCTGCCTCGCCGGGCCCAGCGGCCGGCCGGACCACCGATCAGCTCGCTGCCGGACGCGGCGACGGAGTCACGCCGTGTGGGCCGTACGTCAGGCCGCTCCGGCCGCTCCGGTCGGCCCGGTCGGTCCTGGTACACGCTCGTCTCTTCTGCGCTGGGCATGGTGCACATCCTGCCGTACGGGGTTTGGGATACGGCGAGGGCCGCCGCCCCCGGAGCGCACAGGTGCTGTGCGAACCGGGTGCGGCGGCCCTCATGACGTTGCCGGAGCTTGGACCGGCGGCCGCTAACTGCTCGGGCCTCCGATGAACCCTCCGTTGCCGTTGCCGCCGCCGTTGCCGTTGGTTCCCGGTGGCGTTGCCGTCGGACTGATCGACGGGCTGCCGGTCGGGTCGCCGCTTCCGCCATTGCCGCCACTGCCACCCGTGGTGCCGCAGGTCCAGTCCTCCCACGGTTTGCAGGACTGGCTCGGGTCGGGGCTGCCCGAAGGCGTGGTGGACGGCGTGCCCGAAGGGGTCGAGGACGGGGTGCTGGAGGGCGTGTTGGACGGCGACGGGGGCGGACTCGAGGCACCGCCGCCCCAGTAAGCCTCGGCGTCGAGGGGCTCAGGCTCCGGGAAGGTCAGCTTCGGCGCGCCCTTGAGCGCCTCCGACATGTACGTCTGCCAGATCTCGGACGGGAACGACGCACCGTGGATCTTGTCCTGGCCACCGGTGCCGTACATCTCGAGGAACTCGCGCTTCTTGCTGCTCTTCTCGTTGTCGTCGAGCCGGTACATGTCGATGGCGGTCGACAGCTGCGGCGTGTAGCCCACGAACCACGCCGACTTGTTGCCGTCGGTGGTACCCGTCTTGCCGGCGACCTCGCGGCCGGGGAGCCGGGCGTTCTTGCCGGTGCCCTCGTCGTCGTCGACGACATCCCTCAGCACATCGGTCACATTGCTCGCGACGGCACTGGTAAAGGCCTGCTCGGGCTTGTCGTCGTGCTTGTAGACCGTCCGGCCCTCGTGGTCGACCTTGGTAACGGAGAACGGATCCATCTGCTCGCCGTTGGCCGCGAAGGTCGCGTAGGAGCCGGCCATCCGGATCGCGCTGGGGTCCGAGATACCGATCGAGAAGGAGGGGACGTCCGACTTCGACAGGGAGGAATCGAGCAGGCCTGCGTTGATGGCGGCCTCCCTGACCTGAGGAATGCCGACGTCCATGCCCAGCTGCACGAAGGGCGAGTTGGCGGAGTGGATCATGGCTTCACGCAGGTTGATGTTCTTGTACGACTCATCGCCGTCGTTGCGCTGCAGCCACTCCTTTCCTTCCTCGTTCTTCCAGACGGTGCCGTCGTATTTCTTGATCTTGAGCTTGTTCTTGCCGTTGTACACGGTCTTGTCAGGGTCGACCTTGTGGCGGTACTCGTCTCCCTGGTCTTCGGGCTCACTCGGGTCGCGCACGCCGTCCCGCATCGCCGCGGCCAGTACGAACGGCTTGAAGGTCGATCCGACCTGGGCGCCGGTCTGGTCGGCGTTGTTGGTGAAGTGCTTGGTGGCGTCCTCGCCACCGTAGATGGCGACGATCTTGCCGGTCTTCGGTTCTACCGAGGCGCCGCCGAACTGGACGAAGGTGTCGGTCTTGGGGCGCTTGTCCGGCTTGATGTTGGCATCCCGAACCTTCTTGACCGCGGTCGCGAGCTTCTTGACCTTGTCCTCGTCGAAGGTCGTGTGGATCTCGTAGCCGCCACGCGCGAGGTCGTCGGCCTTGATGCCCTTGTCGTTGTTGTTGAGGAAGTTCGACTTGGCCAGGGCCACCAGATAACCCACCTGGCCGCCCAGCTGTGCGTTCTTCTTGGGCGGGTCGATCTCCGGGAGCTTGGTGAACTTGGCCCGTTCGGCGGCACTGAGGTGGTTGTCCTTGACCATCTCGTCGAGGATCCAGTTCATGCGCTCGGTAGCGCGAGCCTTGTTGGCCGCCGGTGTCGCCGCGCGGTCGATGTCCTCGCTGCCGGCCGGGTCGAAGTACGTCGCGCCCTTCAGCAGCGAGGCGAGGAACGCACACTCGCTGGCGTCCAGATCCTTGGCGTTCTTGTTGTAGTACGTACGGGCCGCGGCCTGGATGCCGTAGGCGCCGCGTCCGTAGTACGAGGTGTTCAGGTAGCCGGCCATGATCTCCGGCTTGTCCATGTCGGTTCCGACCCTTATGGAGATGAACAGCTCCTTGAACTTACGGCTCAGGGTCTGGGACTGGTCGCCGAGCCGCGCGTTCTTCACGTACTGCTGGGTGATGGTGGAGCCACCCTGGGTCTGCCCGCCCTTGGCCATGTTGAACAGGGCCCGGCCGATGCCCATCGGGTCGATTCCCGAGTCGGTCTTGAACGTCTTGTTCTCCGCCGAGATCACCGCGTTCTGCATGGCTTCGGGGATCTGCTCGATGCCCACGATCTGCCGGTTGATCTCTCCACCGGTGGCGGCCATCTGGCTGCCGTCCGCCCAGTAGTAGACGTTGTTCTGCGCCTTAGCCGTCTTGTTCGGGTCAGGGACCTCCACCATGGCGTACGCAATGGTCGCCGCAGCCATCAGGCTGCCGATGAAGCCCAGGCAGAGTCCGGTGGCGAGCTTCCAGGACGGCACCCACCGGCGCCATCCGTACTTGTTGTGGCGCGGGTAGTCGATCATCCGCTTCTTGGACGGCCGCCCGCCGTGACCACGGCCGGGACCGTCATGGCCCCCGCCGCCGCCTCCGCGGCGGCCGCCTCCCCGGCCTCCGTGGCCGGCGCCCGCGCCTTCGTCCACGCGCCGGCGACCACCGCCGTTGCGCTGTGCGGCGCGGCGAGCCTCGGCCCGGCCGCCGTACGGACGCTCCTCGGCGGACGAAGCGGAAGGAGACCCTGCGGTGGTACCCCGGGACGGGGCTGCGCGGCGGCCAGACGGCTGTGGGGCGGCGCGCCTGGCCGCGGCACGTCCGCCACCCTGCGACTGCGGCGGTTTGCGACGGTGCTCGCTCATCGAACGACTACTCCTCGGGCAGGCGAGACGCCTGGAAGCGGCAGTTGAGTTCCGGTCCCCCCGAAATGGATACGGACCAGCCCCGCGAAGGGCTCATCCGCTGTGCATCCCCGGCGATGACGCTCTCAGGCGTCCCGTGGTTCCCGGTGGTCTGCATGGCGCACAGACTACGCACGGTCAAAACCCACCTACTGCCAAAAGTCACCCCAAATCAGGCAACTTGCTCGCTATGAATTGACGATGTGACGCCGTTCACCATGGCCCCTCTTGTCGCAGCAGGAACGTCGTTCTATCGTGCTGATGTATCGAGTCGATACATCAGCACGACATAAGCGACCGGGACGGCGAGGGAGGCGACGATGAGCAGGCGCTCCGGCATCCTCGAATTCGCCGTGCTGGGTCTGCTCCGTGAGGCCCCGATGCACGGGTACGAGCTGCGGAAACGGCTCAATACCTCGCTGGGAATCTTCCGGGCCTTCAGTTACGGGACCCTCTACCCCTGTCTCAAGACGCTGGTCGCCAACGGCTGGTTGATCGAGGAGCCGGGTAGCGCTCCCGAGGATGCGCTCGCCGCGTCACTCGCAGGGCGCCGCGCAAAGATCGTCTACCGATTGACGGCGGAAGGTAAGGAGCACTTCGAGGAGCTGCTCTCCCACACCGGCCCGGACACCTGGGAGGACGAGCATTTCGCTGCTCGCTTCGCCTTCTTCGGGCAGACGGAGCGCGAGGTGCGGATGCGGGTGCTGGAGGGCCGCCGCAGCCGGCTGGAGGAGCGTCTGGAGAAGATGCGCGCCTCCCTGGCACGCACCCGCGAGCGCCTCGACGACTACACGCTTGAGCTGCAGCGACACGGCATGGAGTCCGTGGAGCGCGAAGTGCGCTGGCTGAACGAGCTCATTGAGAGCGAGCGGGCGGGGCGGGATCAGCGACAGCCCGCCTCCGAGAGCTCACCTCAGCAGGACAACACATCTGGAGAGACGGGCGGCCTGCCCCGGCACAGGGGTGCCGAGTCCTCCGGGGGAACACCCCCCGGGCACTCCATCCCGCCGGATCCGTCCGACGACACCGCCAAGTGATGCCTTGCGGTCCGCAGGGTTTCATCCGGAATACCGAGATCAAACAGGGAGCAACCGGAATGGGTTCGGTTCGCGTAGCCATCGTCGGCGTGGGCAACTGCGCCGCCTCGCTGGTGCAGGGCGTCGAGTACTACAAGGACGCCGACCCGGCCGGCAAGGTGCCGGGTCTGATGCACGTCCAGTTCGGCGACTACCACGTCTCCGACGTCGAGTTCGTGGCCGCCTTCGATGTCGACGCCAAGAAGGTCGGCCTCGACCTCTCGGATGCCATCGGAGCCAGCGAGAACAACACCATCAAGATCTGCGACGTGCCGAACACCGGCGTCACCGTGCAGCGCGGCCACACCCTCGACGGCCTGGGCAAGTACTACCGCCAGACCATCGAAGAGTCCGCCGAGGCACCGGTCGACATCGTCCAGATCCTCAAGGACAAGCAGGTCGACGTCCTGGTCTGCTACCTGCCCGTCGGTTCCGAGGACGCTGCGAAGTACTACGCGCAGTGCGCCATCGACGCCAAGGTCGCGTTCGTCAACGCTCTCCCGGTCTTCATCGCCGGCACCAAGGAGTGGGCGGACAAGTTCACCGAGGCGGGTGTCCCGATCGTCGGTGACGACATCAAGTCGCAGGTCGGCGCCACGATCACGCACCGCGTGATGGCGAAGCTCTTCGAGGACCGGGGTGTCATCCTGGACCGCACGATGCAGCTGAACGTCGGCGGCAACATGGACTTCAAGAACATGCTCGAGCGTGAGCGCCTGGAGTCCAAGAAGATCTCGAAGACGCAGGCCGTCACCTCCCAGATCCGTGACCGCGAGCTCGGTGAGGACAACGTCCACATCGGCCCGTCGGACTACGTGGCCTGGCTGGACGACCGCAAGTGGGCGTACGTCCGCCTCGAGGGCCGTGCCTTCGGTGACGTCCCGCTGAACCTGGAGTACAAGCTCGAGGTCTGGGACTCCCCGAACTCCGCGGGTGTCATCATCGACGCCGTGCGCGCCGCGAAGATCGCCAAGGACCGCGGCATCGGCGGCCCGATCCTCTCCGCGTCCTCGTACTTCATGAAGTCCCCGCCGGTCCAGTACTTCGACGACGAGGCCCGTGACAACGTCGAGAAGTTCATCGAGGGTGAGGTCGAGCGCTAAGCGTTCGCCTGCTCGACCGAGGAGGGTCCCCTGGTAATCCGCCCGGGGACCCTCCTCGTATGTGACGCTTGATCGCATGCCTGTCGTACGTGATCTGCGCGTACTCCTGCGCCTGACGAACTTCCGCCGCCTTCTGGCGGTCCGGCTCCTCTCCCAGTCCGCCGACGGCGTCTATCAGGTCGCGCTCGCCACGTACGTCGTCTTCTCCCCGGAGAAACAGACCTCGCCGACCGCGATCGCCTCGGCCATGGCGGTGCTGCTGCTGCCGTACTCCTTGATCGGCCCTTTCGCCGGCGTCCTGCTGGACCGCTGGCAGCGCAGGCAGGTCTTCCTGTACGGGAATCTGCTGCGGGCGCTCCTCGCGAGCGGGACGGCGGTGCTGATTCTCGCCTCCGTACCCGACTGGCTCTTCTACGCCTCGGCTCTGTCCGTCACAGCCGTCAACCGCTTTGTACTGGCCGGGCTCTCTGCCTCACTGCCCAGGGTGGTCGACGACGACCGGCTCGTCATGGCCAACTCCCTGTCTCCAACGGCCGGCACACTCGCCGCGACCGCGGGCGGCGGACTCGCCTTCGCCGTACGGCTGGTGTCCGCGAACTCCGACGCCGCGGTGGTTCTGCTGGGTGCCGCGCTCTATCTCTGCTCGGCCCTGGCCTCGCTCCGGATGCCACGTGAACTGCTCGGTCCCGAGCAGGAGTTGGTGCAACCGCGACTGGCCGCCGCCCTGGCCTCCACCGCGCGCGGACTGGTGGGCGGACTGCGGCACCTGACCGAGCGCCGGGCGGCGGCCCGTGTGATGGCCGCGATGACGCTGATGCGCTTCTGCTACGGGGCGCTGACGGTCATGGTGCTGATGCTCTGCCGGTATGCCTGGTCCGAGAAGGAGTCGGACGGCCTGGCCCTGCTGGGTCTGGCCATCGCCATCTCGGGCGCGGGGTTCTTCGCGGCGGCAGTGGTGACCCCGTGGGCGGTCGGCCGGCTCGGCCAGTTCGGATGGATGGTGGCGTGCGCGGCGGCGGCAGCCGTTCTTGAACCGGCTCTGGGTCTGCCGTTCGAGCCCGAGCCGATATTGGTCGCCGCGTTCATCCTGGGGCTCATCACCCAGGGGGCGAAGATCGCCACGGACACGGTGGTGCAGACATCGGTGGACGACGCCTACCGGGGCAGGATCTTCTCCCTCTACGACGTGCTGTTCAACGTCGCCTTCGTGGGCGCGGCGGCCATCGCCGCGCTGATGCTGCCGCCTGACGGCCGGTCGGTCCACCTGGTGGTCGTAGTGGCGGTCATCTACGCAGCCGTCGCGGCAACTATGGCCCGTTGGAGTCGTGTTGGCACGGTGATATAGCGTGCGCGCGTCAAACAATGGATCGCACACGTTTGCGGGGGACTTCCCGCATGACCTATCCGCCGCAGCAGGGCCAAGGCGCCTACGGGCACCCTGATCCGTACGCGCAGCAGCCTCAGCAGCCGTACCCCCCGTAGCCCGGCTACGGATATCCGCAGCAGCAGTGGGGCACCCCGCCGCCTCCGACGCCCTCCCGCCGCGGCGGTCTCGACACTAAGACCATCCGTTGGCTACTTCGAGCAGACGAGTGGGGGGCGGCGCAGCTCGGGCAAGCAGTTCGTGCTCTGCCTGGATGAGATCAAGAAGTAGTCGCATACGCCGAGGGGCGATGTTTCACGTGAAACATCGCCCCTTCGCCCATCGATCCGGCTCCATGTTTCACGTGAAACATGGAGCCGTTTCATGCTCAGCCCTGCGTCGCCCACCACTCCTTGAGGGCCGCGACCGCCGCATCATGCCCCATCGGCCCGTTCTCCAGGCGCAGCTCCAGCAGGAACGCGTACGCCTTGCCAATCACCGGGCCGGGGCCCACACCCAGGATCTCCTGGATCTGATTGCCGTCCAGGTCGGGCCGGATCGCGTCCAGCTCCTCCTGCTCCTGCAACTGCGCGATGCGCTCCTCAAGCCCGCCATAGGCCCGGGAGAGGGCGGTGGCTTTGCGCTTGTTCCGTGTGGTGCAGTCCGAGCGGGTCAGCTTGTGCAGCCGCTCCAGCTGCGGCCCGGCATCGCGTACGTACCGCCGCACTGCCGAGTCCGTCCACTCCCCGGTCCCGTAGCCGTGGAAGCGCAGATGCAGCTCCACCAGCCGCGAGACGTCCTTGATCATGTCATTGGAGTACTTGAGCGCGGTCATCCGCTTCTTGGTCATCTTCGCGCCAACTACCTCGTGGTGATGGAAGGAGACCCGGCCGTCGCTCTCGAAGCGCCGCGTCCGTGGCTTTCCGATGTCATGGAGAAGCGCGGCCAGCCGCAGCACCAGATCCGGGCCGTCCTCCTCCAGATCCATCGCCTGTTCCAGGACGGTCAGAGAGTGCTCGTACACATCCTTGTGGCGGTGGTGCTCGTCACTCTCCAGACGCAGCGCGGGCAGCTCGGGCAGCACATGGTCGGCCAGGCCGGAGCCGACGAGCAGCGCCAGCCCCTTGCGGGGGTGGGCGGAGAGGATCAGCTTGTTCAGCTCATCGCGTACCCGTTCGGCGGAGACGATGTCGATCCGGTCTGCCATCTCCTTCATCGCGGTGACGACCTCGGCTGCCACCTCGAAGTCCAGCTGCGCAGCGAAGCGGGCGGCCCGCATCATGCGCAGCGGGTCGTCGGAGAAGGACTCCTCGGGCGTACCCGGGGTCCGCAGGACTCGCGCGGCAAGGTCCTCGAGACCGCCGTGCGGATCGATGAACTCCTTCTCCGGCAGCGCCACGGCCATCGCGTTCACGGTGAAGTCCCGCCGGGCAAGGTCTTCCTCGATCGAGTTGCCGTAGGACACCTCGGGCTTGCGCGAAGTTCTGTCGTACGCCTCCGAGCGGTAGGTCGTGACCTCGATCTGGTAGCCCTGCTTCTGGCAGCCGACCGTGCCGAAGGCGATCCCGACCTCCCAGACCGAGTCCGCCCACGGACGGACGATCTTCAGCACGTCGTCGGGGCGGGCTTCCGTCGTGAAGTCCAGGTCATTGCCGAGCCGGCCGAGGAGCGCATCCCGGACCGAGCCGCCGACCAGGGCAAGACTGAACCCGGCCTCCTGAAAGCGGCGGGCAAGGTCGTCGGCGACAGGGGACACCCGCAGCAGTTCGCTCACCGCGCGGCGTTGCACCTGGCTCAGTGCAGTGGGGTTGTCTTCATTGGCGTTCGGCACAACAGAAAAGGGTACGTGCCCCGCCGACCGCAGCGCCCCTGTTTATGACGCCGATCCGATCATGTGGGGCACTCCGCGGCACTTCGACACAGCGCACCTCGTTACCATGCGTGGACGCAATCAGCGACACCCACCAACGGCAGCAGACAACGAGGACGGACGAGCGCGTGGCCGAGGCGGCAGACTTCCAGGAGATGAACCCTTCTCCTGCCCGCCGGTGGCTCCGGCGCACAGCCTCCGTGATCCTCGGCGTCCCGCTTGTGGCCGGACTGCTGTGCGGCCCGGCCACGCCAGCCGCGCACGCGGCCGAGGACGCCTCGGACTCCCACACAGTCGATGTGTCCCTCGACACGCTGACGCCGACCGCCCCCGGCGAGAGCGACACGCTCACGATCTCCGGCACGGTGATCAACAAGGGCAAGCAGACCATCACCGACGCCGAGATCGATCTACGGGTGGGGCCCAAGCTGTCCAGCAGGGCCGCCATCGACCGCGTCGCCCAGCAGACCGGCTATGCGCCGGGCACCGATGGCTCGCCGGTCGGCGACAAGTACACAGTCAAGATCCCCAGGCTCGTCTCCGACATCAGCCGCGAGTTCACGCTCTCCATCCCGGTCAATGAGCTCGAACTCGACGACGACGGCGTCTACCAGCTCGGTGTGTCCCTGTCGGGCCAGACCCCGGACGAGCCGTTCGACCAGGTCCTGGGCATAGAGCGGACCCTCCTCCCGTGGCAGCCCGAGGCTGTGGAGAAGAAGACCCAGTTCACCTATCTCTGGCCGCTGATCTCCTCGACCCACCTCACCTCGGAGACGGGATCGGACGAGCAGCAGACTCCGGTCTTCGAGGACGAGACGCTGGCCACTGAGCTCGCCCCGGGCGGACGGCTGGACCAGCTCGTCTCCCTCGGCACCGATCTGCCCGTCACCTGGGTCGTCGACCCGGATCTACTGGCCAGCGTCGATGCGATGACCAGGAACTATCAGGTCAAGAGCGGGGCCACCACCGTCCCGGGCAAGAACCAGGCCGTTGCCAAGCGGTGGCTGAGCGCCGTCGAGGCCGCGGTCCAGGGCCGCAAGGTGGTCGCGCTGCCGTTCGCCGACCCTGATCTGGCCTCCCTGGCGCACCGCGGCAAGAACATCTCCGGATCCCTCAGCCATCTGCAGTCGGCCACCAAGGTCGCCGAGACGACCGTGGAGACGATCCTCCACGTGAAGCCGTCCATCGACTTCGCGTGGCCCGTCGATGGCGCCATCGACTCCTCGATCGTCGATGTCGCCACCTCGGCCGGCGCCCACAAAGTGATCTCCCGCAGCGACAGCCTGCGGGACGACCTGTCGTACACGCCCAGCGCGGCGCGCCCCATTGGCGGCGGGACAACGGCAGTGGTCGCCGACGCCCGGCTCTCCACCGCCTTTCAGGGCGACATGATCAAGACCGGGAATTCCACCCTCGCGGTTCAGGAGTTCCTCGCCCAGACCCTTGCGCTGACCCTCCAGGCCCCCAGCAAGCAGCGGAGCATCGTCGTCGCCCCGCAACGGATCCCGAGCGCGTCCCAGGCGCAGTCCATGGCACGCGCGCTGCAAGCCCTCGAAGCCCAACGCTGGACGCAGCCGCTCGACCTGGTCGCTGCCGCGGGCGCCAAGCCCGATGCCAATGCCGAGACCAAGGTGCCGGGCAGCTCTCGCTATCCCGAGCAGCTGCGCAAGCAGGAGCTGCCGCCTCAGGCGTTCCGCGACATCAGGAACACGCAGAACACCCTCGACAACTTCAAGGTCATCCTCACCGCGCAGGACCGGGTGGAGACCCCGTTCGGCAGGGCGATCGACAGGGAGATGTCCACCTCCTGGCGTGGCAACCCGGTGGGGGCCCAGCTGTACCGCGACGGTGTGCGGGCCTACCTGCGGAGCCTCACCGAAGAGGTGCAGCTGATTGAGAAGTCGGCCATCACCCTGTCGGGGCGCAGTGCGACGATCCCGGTCACTGTGCAGAACAGACTGGTCCAGGGGATCGACCATCTGGTGCTGCGGCTGACGTCGGACAACGCCACCCGCCTCAACCTCGACCAGGACAAGGCCACCGCCCAGCAGCCGATCAAGGTCGAAGGCGGCCACAGCCAGTCGGTGAAGTTCGCCGCGGCGGCCAATGCAAACGGCCCGGTGCAGATGACGGCCCAGCTCTTCACCGAGGACGGAAAGCCGTACGGCGACCCAATGAGGTTCACGGTGAAGGTCTCCGAGATCACTCCCACTGTGATGCTCGTCATCGCCGGCGGTGTGCTGCTGCTCGTCCTGGCAGGCGTCAGGATGTACACCCAGCGCAAGCGCGCGGCTGCGCGAGACGCAGCTGCGGAGGACACGGAACGCTCAGAGGGCTCAGAGTCAGAGGGCTCCGCGTCAGAGGGCTCAGAGGGTGACATCAGCAGCCCCGATCCCGGGCAGGCGAGTGACCCGACACCGGACACCGGACCGGGCAGCGGCGACCCGTCGGGCACGGGTGAGAAAGTGGACCGTTGAGCGATGTCGTGGCCGGTGGGCCGGGGACGATGAGGTGGGGTTGCAATGAACGCGCCGTACGACGGTGACCGCGGTCAGGGCGCGGACGGAGCTGTGCCTTCTCCGGGCCCGACCCCCGATCCCCCGCTGCCGGGCCAGGGTCCTCCGCCGCCACAACCGGACCCTGACCCATACACCCAGGATCCGTACATCCAGGACGCCTACGACCGTGATCCTTACCGGGCGCAGGATCTGTCCACGCAGGACCCCGTGACCGAGGCGCTGTACGACCGCGCATCCCACCCGCCGCCGCCCCACGGCACGTACCAGGAGCCCCAGCCGCTGTATCAGCAGCCCCCGACACCGCAGCACGCACCGGACCCCCGCATCTGGGCGCAGACCCCGCCGCCCGAGCCGGCCGGCCCCTCCCGTCATCTGCCGTACGGGGACGACGCCAGGACCACCCAGTTCACGGGCGTGGACGACCTGGTCACCCGGGCCGGCGAGGAGGAGCCGGAGCCCGACGCGTTCGCACACCTCTTCCGGGACCAGCAGGCCTCCGGCCGCCCCACCCCGCCCCCGGAACCCATCCCGGCGGCACCGGCCCCCAAGAAGTCCGGCGGCCGGGCCTCCGGGCTGCTGAAGTCCAGCGCGGTGATGGCGGCCGGCACGCTGGTGTCCCGCCTCACCGGTTTTGTACGCAGCCTGGTGATCACCGCTGCTCTCGGCGCCGCCCTGCTCGGTGACACCTACACCGTCGCGTACACCCTGCCGACGATGATCTACATCCTCACCGTCGGAGGCGGCCTCAACTCTGTGTTCGTACCGCAGCTGGTGCGGGCGATGAAGAACGACGAGGACGGCGGCGAGGCCTACGCCAACCGGCTACTGACGCTCGTCATGGTGGCGCTCGGCGCCATCGTCGCCATCGCGGTGTTCGCGGCTCCGCTGCTGATCCAGCTCATGTCGGACACCATCGCCTCCAATGCGGCGGCAGACAGTGTCGCCGTCACCTTCGCCCGCTACTGCTTGCCCACGATCTTCTTCATGGGCGTGCACGTGGTCATGGGACAGATCCTCAACGCCCGTGGGAAGTTCGGCGCGATGATGTGGACCCCGGTCCTCAACAACATCGTCATGATCACCACGTTCGGCCTGTTCATCTGGGTGTACGGCACCTCCGCCGAGTCGCAGATGGGCGTTCAGACGATTCCGCCGGAGGGCGTGCGGCTGCTGGGCATCGGCACTCTGCTGGGCCTCGTGGTCCAGGCCCTGGCGATGATCCCGTACCTGCGTGAGACCGGTTTCCGGTTCCGGCCGCGGTTCGACTGGAAGGGCCACGGTCTCGGCAAGACCGTCAAGCTGGCCAAGTGGACCGTGCTGTTCGTCCTCGCCAACCAGGCGGGCGTGCTGGTCGTCACCCAGCTCGCCACCGCCGCCGGTGAGGCGTCCGGCAGGGACGGCGCGGGCTTCATCGCGTACACCAACGCCCAGTTGATCTGGGGCATGCCGCAGGCCATCATCACCGTCTCGGTCATGGCCGCCCTGCTGCCGCGGATCTCCCGCGCCGCCCACGACGACGACCCGGGCGCGGTGCGCGACGACATCTCTCAGGGGCTGCGCAACTCCGCAGTCGCTATCGTTCCGGTGGCCTTCGCGTTCCTGGCTCTCGGCGTACCGATGTCCAGCCTGCTGTTCGCCTCCAGCGGCCAGGAAGCCGCCCGCGGCATGGGCTTCATCCTGATGGCGTTCGGCCTTGGCCTCATCCCGTACTCCGTGCAGTACGTCGTGCTGCGTGGCTTCTACGCGTACGAGGACACCAGGACGCCCTTCTACAACACGGTCATCGTCGCCGCGGTCAACGCCGCTGCCTCCGCCGCCTGCTATGTCGTGCTGCCCGCCCGCTGGGCAGTCGTCGGCATGGCAGCCTCCTACGGTCTCGCCTACGCCGTCGGCGTAGGCATCGCCTGGCGCCGACTCAAGAACCGCCTCGGCGGCGATCTGGACGGCGCACACGTCATGCGCACGTATGCACGTCTCTGCTTGGCCTCCGTCCCCGCGGCGGCGACCGCCGGCGCGGTCGCCTTCGTCATCGTCAAGGGGCTCGGGAGCGGCGCCCTCGGCTCGCTCGCCGCGCTGGCCGGCGGCGGGATCGTGCTGCTGGGCGTCTTCTTCGTCGCCGCGAAGCGGATGCGCATCGCGGAGCTCAACGCCCTGGTCGGCATGGTGCGCGGCCGCCTCGGCCGCTAGCGGGCGCGTAGTCCCGCACAACCATCGTCGGCCGCCGTGTGTCGTGCATAGCGGCCGACTGTGGGCACAATTGGCATGGCTGTTGAATATGCGCAACGGATGGGGAGGCAGGAGCGACGGTGGCGGAACGTAGCACGGCTGCCGTCGACGTGGCCGACAACAGCGGAGACGATCCGCTGACCGCCCAGGCGGGCAAGGCCACGACCGACGGGGCGGCGGAATCCCAGGACACGGCGGAGAAGACCGCACCGGACACGGGCAGCGAACGGCAGGAGACCGAACCCGCCATCGCCACGCCCGAACTGCACAGCGGTCACAAACTCGCCAGACGCTACCGACTCGAGGAGTGCGTCACCCGTCTGGACGGTTTCAGCAGCTGGCGCGCAGTCGACGAGAAATTGCGCCGTGCTGTCGGCGTCCATCTACTCCCTGCAGACCATCCGCGGGCCCGCTCCGTACTCGCGGCGGCCCGCTCCTCGGCGCTTCTCGGCGACCCTCGCTTCGTACAAGTCCTCGACGCCGTCGAGGAGAACGACCTCGTCTACGTCGTCCACGAGTGGCTTCCGGACGCGACGGAGCTCACCGCGCTGCTTGCCATGGGCCCCATGGAGCCGCACGACGCGTACCAGCTCGTCGACCAGCTCTCTCAGGCGATGGCCGCGGCGCACCGTGAGGGGCTGGCCCATCTCAAGCTGACGCCCGGCGCGGTGCTGCGGACCTCGACCGGGCAGTACCGGATCCGCGGTCTCGCGGTGAATGCCGCCCTGCGCGGGATCACCGCTGATGGTCCGCAGCGCGCCGACACCGAGGCGATCGGCGCCCTGCTGTACGCCGCGCTGACTCAGCGCTGGCCATACGAGAACGACGCATACGGCCTCTCCGGGCTGCCCAAGGGCGTCGGGCTCATCGCCCCCGACCAAGTGCGGGCCGGTGTCCACCGCGGGCTCTCGGAGCTCGCCATGCGAGCTCTGGTCAACGACGGGGCCACAGCGTCCCGCCAGGAGCCGCCGTGCACCACGCCCGACGAACTCGCGAAGGCCGTCGCTGCTATGCCTCGCATCCGGCCGCCGGAGCCTGCGTTCACCTCACCGCCTGAGTACCAGCGCACCACGTACCAGCAGGGCACGTATGGCCGTCCTGCCACCCGTCCGAACGCCACGGCCCCTCAGCCGGTACCCAGCCCACCCGCGCCGCTCCAGAGCCGTACCGGCAAGGTCCTCAAGTGGACGGTGGCGGCTCTGCTCATCGCCGCGCTGGGACTCGGCAGCTGGCAGGTCGCCGACAAGCTGATCGACCGCGACAAGGACCCGGTCGATCCGGGCACCTCGCAGACGAACAACGGCGAAAAGAACAACGGGGCCCAGACCGGCAAGCCGGTCGCCATCGCCAGCGCCCATGACTTCGACCCGCTCGGAAGTGATGGCTCCGAGAAGCCTGCCGGGATAAAGAACAGCTACGACGGCGACCCGGGCACCTACTGGAACACCGATGGCTACTTCAGCGCAGACTTCGGCCGTTTGAAGGCGGGCGTAGGCATCGTTCTGGACCTCGGCAAGGTCCAGCAGGTCGGCACCGTGGACGTGTCCTTCCTCGGTGGCGAGACCTCTGTAGAACTGCGGACCGCGCCCGAGGACGCCTCGTCCGAGCCGACGACCCTCGACGGCTTCACCAAGGTCTCCGACGGATCCGGTTCGAATGTGTCCCTCAAGCCCGGCAAGCCGGTACGGGCACGGTACGTTCTGGTCTGGCTGACCGAACTGCCGCAGACCGACGAGGGCAACTTCCGGGGCAAGGTCTCGGAGATCAAGATCACCAGCTGACGGCATCAGGGGAGGGGGCTCACCGTTGGACGACGCGACACTCGGCGACACAAGCGACCAGGACCTTCTGGCCCGCCACGTCGCGGGGGACCCGGATGCCTTCGGTGAGCTTGTGCGGCGCCACCGCGACAGGCTCTGGGCTGTCGCCCTGCGCACCCTGGGGGACCGCGAGGAGGCCGCGGACGCGGTTCAGGACGCCCTGGTGTCCGCCTTCAGGGCCGCCCACACCTTCCGCGGCCAGTCTGCCGTGACCACCTGGCTCCACCGCATCACCGTCAATGCGTGTCTCGACCGGGCCCGCAAGGCGGCCTCGCGAAAGACCTCCCCCGTGGACGACACCGAGCGTCTGGAGCAACTCCTCGAGCCTCATGAATCCGCCGAGGCCCCGGCGGAGCGTCAGGATTTGCACCGCGAGCTCCTGGCCGCGCTGGCAAAGCTTCCCCTCGACCAGCGGGCAGCGCTGGTTCTGGTGGACATGCAGGGCTACCCGGTGGCGGAGGCGGCCAGCGTCCTCGATGTGCCGATCGGGACCGTCAAGAGCCGCTGTGCGCGCGGTCGGGCACGGCTGTTGCCGATGCTCACTCATCTGCGCGGTGATGCCGGGGATAGCACCGAGCTCGGCAGGGGAAGGAACCGGACGCCGGGGGCATCCGTCCCACCGGCGTCGGGACAAAGGGACGCAGGGCCAAGTGATCCTGCAGCTGTGAAGGGCGGAGGTGGGCGCGCGTGACATCCACGGCCGATACGACTCAGCACCCGGACGTCTCGGAAATCTCCGACCTCACCGAGGGGCTCCTCACTCCGTCCCGCACAGCCGACGTTCGACAGCATCTGGACGGCTGTTCGCTGTGCGCCGATGTACATGCGTCTCTCGAGGAAATCCGCGGACTCCTCGGCACGCTCCCCGGTGCCCACCGGATGCCCGCCGATGTCGTCGGCCGCATCGATGCCGCGCTGGCCGCCGAGGCTCTGCTGGACTCCACCGCGCCCGAACAGACCGCGGATGTTTCACGTGAAACAGAGCCCGCTGCAGTGCCCGCTGCACAGCTGACGGAGACCGCTCCGGCCGACCGGCCGGCAGGACACGCACGCGCTGCCACCGGTCCCGGCCGCGGCCGCCAGACCCGGCGGCGACGCAAGGCTGTCCTGGGTGCCGTTCTCGGGGCGGCGGCAGTCAGTATGAGCGTCCTGCTCCTCCAGTCGTTCCAGTCCGCGACCAACAGCTCCGCCCAGAAGGATGCGAGCGTCAGCTCCGCGGCCGGCGACTCCCACGAATTCTCTGCGGCGGGTCTCGAGGATCGCGTACAGGCGCTCGTCACCACGAGCCCAACCCAAGCAGAGCCACGAATGGAGAAGGGGCCGTCCATCGACAGCCACTCCAACTCCAATTCGCCCAAGCGCACACCGGACGTCGCGGTACCGCCCTGTATCCAGAAGGGCACCGGCCGGACCGATGCTCCGATCGCCGCGGAGCGCGGCCAGTACGAGGGCGACAATGCCTACCTCGTGGTGCTGCCGCATTCCACGGACAGCGAGCAGGTCCAGGCGTATGTAATCGATGCGGCCTGCACCGACACGGCGCCCGCGTCCACCGGGAAGCTGCTGCTGACGAACTCCTACCCTCGCCGCTGACACACGCCGCTGCGCCGCTCGGACAACCCGGGAATGCAAGCCCCGTAGGATCCGTTGGGTGGGGTGAGAGTCATTGACCGGCCCCCGTAGGCAGCAGACAGTCCGCAGAGACGAGGAAGAAACCCGTGAGCGACGTCCGTAACGTGATCATCATCGGCTCCGGGCCGGCCGGCTACACGGCGGCGCTCTACACAGCGCGCGCTTCGCTGCAGCCGCTGGTATTCGAGGGTGCAGTCACCGCCGGCGGTGCGCTGATGAACACAACCGAGGTGGAGAACTTCCCCGGCTTCCGCGACGGCATCATGGGTCCGGATCTGATGGACAACATGCGCGCCCAGGCCGAGCGCTTCGGCGCCGAACTCGTTCCGGACGATGTGGTCTCCGTCGACCTCACCGGCGAGATCAAGACCGTCACTGACACCGCGGGCATCGTCCACCGGGCCAAGGCCGTCATCGTCACCACCGGCTCCCAGCACCGCAAGCTCGGCCTGCCCAACGAGGACACGCTCTCCGGACGCGGCGTCTCCTGGTGCGCCACCTGCGACGGGTTCTTCTTCAAGGACCAGGACATCGCCGTGATCGGCGGTGGCGACACCGCGATGGAGGAAGCGACCTTCCTCTCCCGCTTCGCCAAGTCCGTCACCATCGTCCACCGCCGCGACACCCTGCGTGCCTCCAAGGCCATGCAGGACCGCGCCTTCGCCGACCCGAAGATCTCCTTCGCCTGGCACAGCGAGGTCGCCCAGGTCCATGGCGAGCAGAAGCTCACCGGTCTGACTCTGCGCAACACCAAGTCCAGCGAGACCTCTGAGCTTCCGGTCACCGGGCTGTTCATCGCCGTCGGCCATGACCCGCGCACCGAGCTCTTCAAGGGCCAGCTGGACCTGGACGACGAGGGCTATCTGAAGGTCGATGCGCCGTCGACGCGCACCAACCTGACGGGTGTCTTCGCGGCGGGTGACGTCGTCGACCACACCTACCGTCAGGCCATCACCGCCGCTGGCACCGGCTGCTCCGCCGCCCTCGATGCCGAGCGTTACCTCGCCGCGCTCGCCGACAGCGAGAAGGCGGCCGAGCCGGAGAAGATCGCCGAGCCGGAGAAGACCCCCGCGGTCTGACCCCCTGAACCATCCCCCTCCCACCCCGCAAAGAAGTAAGGAGGCCGCCGTGGCCGGCGCCCTGAAGAACGTGACAGATGACACCTTCGAAGAGGATGTCCTCAAGAGCGACAAGCCCGTGCTGGTGGACTTCTGGGCCGCCTGGTGCGGTCCCTGCCGCCAGATCGCGCCCTCCCTCGAGGCCATTGCGGCGGAGCACGGCGACAAGATCGAGATCGTCAAGCTCAACATCGACGAGAACCCGGCCACCGCGGCCAAGTACGGCGTCATGTCCATCCCGACGCTGAACGTCTACCACAACGGCGAGGTCGCCAAGACGATCGTCGGTGCCAAGCCGAAGGCCGCGATCGTCCGCGACCTTGAGGGGTTCATCGGCGAGTAGTCCGAGCAGTCAGTTCGGTTGTTTCACGTGAAACACGAATGGGCTCATCCCTCAGGGGATGAGCCCATTTTCGCGTTCGGAGTCATAGCGGCCGCAGCACCGGCTCCTTCTGTACAGCGCCCAGCAGCCGGTCCAGAGCCAGCTCCACGTCTTCCTTCCAGGAGAGGGTGGTCCGCAGCTCCAGCCTCAGTCGGGGATACGTCGGGTGCGGACGGACCGTCTTGAAGCCCACGGCAAGCAGATGATCGGCGGGCAGCACGCAGGCCGGCTCCTTCCAGCGGGCATCGCCGAATGCCTCGATCGCGCGGAAGCCTCGCCGCAGCAGATCCTTGGCCACTGTCTGCACGATGACCCGGCCGAGCCCCTGTCCCTGATAGCCCGGACTGATCCAGGCAGTCATCAGCTGGACGGCGTCCGGTGAGACAGGGCTCGTGGGGAAGGCCGTGGAGCGCGGCACATAGGCCGGAGGCGCGTACAGAACGAAGCCGACCGGCACCTCGTCGACATAGACAACCCGGCCGCAAGAGCCCCACTCCAGGAGCACGGCGGAGATCCAGGCCTCTTTCTCCAGCTCGGGCGTGCCCGCCTTTACCGCGGCTTCGCCGCTGACCGGATCAAGCTCCCAGAAGACGCACGCACGACAACGCTTGGGAAGGTCCGAAAGGTTGTCCAACGTGAGCGGTACAAGCCGACGCCCCATGAAGGCTGTTCCTCGCTTCCCTCACCTGCCGCGCTACGGGCGGCTGCCAGCGCGCTCCGCTCTTGGAGCAGGCTGCTGATGAAACCTCCGACTGCCCCAAGGCCCAGGCCTGCTGTCACCAGTTGGCTGCGGCTCACCGTTCGCATTGCCCTCGCCGTCCCTCTGAGGTGGATCAAGGTGGATGCGTCATACCAGAACGCATCGTATCCACCCAGCCCTGGCACGGATACTGTCTTACGGCAAAGGGCGGGTCGTGTCCGGTCAGCCAACCGGAGACGACCCGCCCTTTGCGATACTGTGCGGGCCTCAGCCCTCGTCGTCCTCCTCGGCGAGTCCCTTCTCCAGGACCCGTCCCTCGCCTGGAGCGAGGGTGCCGAGGATGCGCTCCAGATCGTCTATCGAAGCGAATTCGACGACGATCTTTCCCTTCTTCTGGCCGAGATCGACCTTCACCCGGGTCTCGAAGCGGTCCGAGAGCCGAGAGGCGAGGTCCGTGAGCGCCGGCGACAGCCGCGCTCCGGCCCGCGGGCTCTTCGGCTTGGACGTGCTTTTCGGACTCGAGTTGATCAGCGTCACGATCTCTTCGACCGCCCGCACCGAGAGCCCCTCGGCCACGATCCGGTGAGCGAGCCGGTCCTGCTCCTCGGAGTCCTCCACCGAGAGCAGCGCCCGCGCATGACCGGCCGAGAGCACACCGGCGGCGACCCTGCGCTGGACGGGAGGCGACAGACGCAGCAGACGCAGCGTGTTGGACACCTGCGGACGCGAGCGTCCGATCCGGTCGGCCAGCTGGTCGTGCGTGCAGTTGAAGTCCTTGAGCAGCTGGTCGTAGGCGGCAGCCTCCTCCAGCGGGTTCAGCTGTGCGCGGTGCAGGTTCTCAAGCAGCGCGTCCAGCAGGAGCTTCTCGTCGTCCGTGTGCCGGACGATCGCCGGAATGCGCTCCAGACCGGCCTCGCGGCAGGCCCTCCAGCGGCGCTCGCCCATGATGAGCTCGTAGCGCTCGGGCCCCAACTGACGTACGACGACAGGCTGGAGAAGCCCCACTTCCTTGATGGACGTGACCAGCTCCGCGAGGGCGTCCTCGTCGAAGACCTCACGCGGCTGGCGCGGGTTGGGCGTGATGGCGTCGAGCGGCAGCTCGGCGAAGTGCGCGCCGGCCGGCTCAGCGGGCTGCGCTGCCGCCTCCGGCTCCGGTGCCGGTGTGATCGCCTCGGGAGCAGCGGCGGCCGCCGGCAGCGTCGTCACCTTGGCTGCTGCCACGCCCCGTTCCGCGGTTAGCACCGGAGCCGCTCCCGGAGAGCTCGAAGCCCCGGAAGGGGGCACCTGCTTCTCCTGGGGAGCGGCAGGGATCAGCGCACCGAGCCCACGCCCCAACCCTCTACGTCGCTCGCTCACTGGATCCCCTCCGACATGTTCTGCTGGCTGTTCTGACTGCCCACATGGGCTTGCTGCGGGTCGTAGTGAATCCCGACCCCACGCAGCGCGATCTCGCGAGCCGCCTCAAGATACGACAGGGAGCCGCTGGAACCCGGATCGTAGGTCAGCACCGTCTGCCCGTAACTAGGGGCCTCGGAAATACGCACCGAGCGCGGGATGCTCGTCCGCAGCACCTCGTCACCGAAGTGGCTGCGCACCTCATCAGCCACCTGCGAGGCAAGACGAGTTCTGCCGTCGTACATGGTGAGCAGAATCGTCGAGACATGCAGCGTCGGGTTGAGATGCCCACGCACCAGGTCCACGTTCCTGAGCAGCTGTCCCAAGCCCTCCAGCGCGTAGTACTCGCACTGGATGGGGATCAGCACCTCCGCACCGGCGACCAGCGCATTGACGGTCAGCAGACCGAGCGACGGCGGGCAGTCGATGAGGATGTAGTCCAGCGGCTGCTCGTAAGCCTGGATGGCTCGCTGCAGTCGGCTCTCCCGCGCCACCAGCGACACCAGCTCGATCTCCGCACCGGCGAGATCGATGGTGGCGGGGGCGCAGAAGAGGCCTTCGACGTCCGGGACCGGCTGGACCACATCGGAGAGCGGCCTGCTCTCCACCAGGACGTCATAGATCGAGGGGACTTCGGCGTGGTGATCGATCCCCAGCGCCGTGGAGGCGTTTCCCTGTGGATCCAGGTCGACCACCAGAACGCGCGCGCCGTGCAGCGCGAGCGAGGCGGCAAGGTTGACCGTGGTGGTGGTCTTCCCTACGCCGCCCTTCTGGTTGGCGACAACCATGACGCGCGTCTGCTCAGGTCGGGGCAGACCTTCACCGGCACGCCCCAGCGCCTCCACGGCCAGCTGGGCAGCTCGACCAATGGGGGTGTCGTCCATCGGGGGCGGTGTTTCACGTGAAACATCGTCCCCCGGCGACTCGGTACGGGGACCGGGGACCGGATCGGTCATCGGTCCCGCGATGTTGGCGTCGGACCGCAAGGATTCACTCTCCTCGACTTCAGGCTCGCAATAAGCAGAGCCTGCCATGCTTTCGGGGTCGTGAACCAGCGAGGCCCGTGGTTCTGTGGATGAATCCACCTCTGTGGACAATTCCGTAGCCCTCGCGAAGGGCTTGCGGTCCCGCATCGGGGCGGCAGCACGGCCGCGGCTGATGATTCCCTGCAGCAGTGAGCGACGTTTCACGTGAAACACGATGCACGCGACGCAGGACTACGGGCGCACGACACTCCGAAATGCGTACGTATGGCAGCTTGTATGGAGCATCGCTGATAGACAGTTACGAACTGCTATCGATCAGCGACGCCGACGGGTACGGCTGGTCCGGGCGGCCTTGGCCCGCTTCGCTGCGAAGCGCACTCCGCCCGGGCTCTCCCCGACCTCCACACGCACCACAGTGGACAGCGGATCGACGAGGCCCTCACCGACATGCAGCACCGAGGTCTCCACAACGCCGAGCTTGCTCAGTGCGGCCCGGGCTCCCTGGATCTCCTCCTCGGCGGTGTCGCCCTTGAGCGCGAGCATCTCTCCGTAGGGACGCAGCAGGGGCACCCCCCAGCCCGCCAGCCGGTCCAGCGGCGCCACGGCACGCGCCGTCACTACATGCACCGGAGGGAGCTTGCCCAGGACCTCCTCGGCACGACCACGGACCACGGTCACATGGTCCAGGCCCAGCAGCTCGACGACTTCCTGAAGGAAGTTTGTGCGCCGCAGCAGAGGTTCAAGGAGCGTGATCTTCAGATCCGGACGCACCAACGCCAGCGGAATGCCCGGTAGGCCGGCCCCCGAGCCCACGTCGCAGACCGTCACACCCTCCGGTACGACCTCGGAGAGCACCGCGCAGTTCAGCAGATGCCGTTCCCACAGCCGCGGCACCTCACGGGGACCGATCAGGCCACGCTTGACTCCGACGTCCGCGAGCAGCTCCGCATACCGCACGGCCTCCGGAAAGAACTCTCCGAATACCGTCCGCGCCTCTTCGGGCGCCTGGGGAAGCTCTGCTGCCTCCGTCACGGGAACCGTCCTTCCGTACCGCACTGTCGCACTGTGGACTGTGGTGGCTGACTATCAGGCTGACAAAGATCGGCCCCGCCTGCGAACAGACGGGGCCGACAGAACGATGGAGGTCAGGCGGGGAGTACGACGACGAAGCGCTGCGGCTCTTCGCCCTCGGACTCGCTGCGCAGACCCGCCGCGGCGACCGCGTCATGCACGACCTTGCGCTCGAACGGAGTCATCGGGTCCAGCTTCACCGGCTGACCGGTGCCCTTCACCTCGTCGGCGGCCTTGGCACCGAGCTCGGCGAGCTCCGTGCGCTTCTTGGCCCGGAAGCCCGCGATGTCCAGCATCAGCCGGCTGCGGTCCCCTGTCTCCCGGTGCACGGCAAGCCGCGTCAGCTCCTGGAGCGCCTCCAGGACCTCGCCGTCACGGCCGACGAGCTTCTGTAGATCCCGGCTGCCCGAGTCACTGATGATCGAGACCGCGGCCCGGTCGGCCTCGACGTCCATGTCGATGTCACCGTCGAGATCGGCGATGTCGAGCAGACCCTCGAGGTAGTCGGCCGCGATCTCCCCTTCCTGCTCGAGGCGGGTCAGGGTGTCGCCACCCTCGGCGGCGGCGGAGATGGTGCCTTCCGTCACGGATGGACTCCTTCTTACTTCTTGGACGACGGGTGCTTGGGCCGCTGCTGGCCCTTGCGCTGTCCGGACTTGGGCTGCTGGCGTGCGGAACCTGAGGCAGGTTTCCCCGCCGGCTTCGGCTTGGTGTCTCCCCCAGAGCCTCCGGCCTCGGAGGTACTCCCGGAGCGCGCATCCTTCTCGAGCGAGAGCCTCGACTCGGAGTCGGCGGACTCGGAGCTCTTGGCTGCGCCCTGCTGCGCAGCGGCGGACTGACGCTTCGACTTGGTCTGACGCTTGGGCTGCTGCCGCCTCTGTGCGGGGCCGCCATCGGCCTCGGCGGCTGCCGTGTCACTCTTGGCCACCGTGCCGTCCGGCTGGGCGGCGAAGCCCGCCTTGGCCAGGCCTGTGATGAACCGACGCTCGTTCTCGTTGCGGTCCGCACCCTTGGCCACGATCGCCTGGATGACATTGCGCTTGCGACGCGACCGAACCTCGCTGTGGGCGGTGACGCCCTTCAGCAGACGCTGCAGGTAGTGGTCCTGGGCCTTGCTGCCCGGCGTCGGGTTCTGGTTGATGACGTACATCTGCTGGCCCATGGTCCACACGTTGGTGGTCAGCCAGTAGACGAGGACACCGACGGGGAAGTTGATGCCCATCACGGCGAAGATGACCGGGAAGATGTACATCAGCATCTTCTGCTGCTGCATGTACGGCGTCTTGACCGTCAGGTCGACGTTCTTCTGCATCAGCTGGCGCTGGGTGTAGAACTGCGACGCCGACATCAGGACGATCATGATCGCGGTGACGATGCGCACATCGGTCAGCGAGGCGTTGAGTGCGGCGACCTTCTCTGTGCTGTCTGTGAACTTCGACGCCAGAGGGGCACCGAAGATGTGCGCCTGGCGGGCGCTGTCCAGCAGCGATTCATTGATAACACCGACGGTCTTGCCCGAGGCGATGCTGGAGAGCACGTGGTACAGGGCGAAGAAGAACGGCGACTGCGCGAGGATCGGAAGGCACGAGGAGAGCGGGTTGGTACCCGTCTCCTTGTACAGCTTCATCATCTCTTCGGACTGACGCTGCTTGTCGCTCTTGTAGCGCTCCTGGATCGCCTTCATCTTCGGCTGGAGCGCCTGCATGTTCCGGGTCGACTTGATCTGCTTCACAAAGAGCGGGATCAGACAGATCCGGATGAGGATCACCAGCGACACGATGGACAGTCCCCAGGCCCAGCCCGTGTCGGGGCCGAAGATCGCCCCGTAGAGCGTGTGGAACTGGACGATGACCCACGAAACAGGTGTGGTGATAAAGCTGAAGAGACTGGCAATCGTGTCCACTAATCAGGCTCCTTGAGCATTGGGCGAGGTCTCTGCGGCCGCACTCGGGGGTTCGGGGGTCGACTCCCGGGGAGGCACATCGGCGGCGGAGTGCCCGCCCTTGCTGCCACGCAAGGCGTCGCGCAGCATTTCATGCCATCGCGGACGCTTGCGCGGCGGCACATGATCCACGCCACCCGGCGACCATGGATTGCATCGCAGGATGCGCCAGGCGGTCAGTGCTGTGCCCTTGACCGCGCCGTGCCGGTCGATGGCCGTGTATCCGTAGTGGGAACACGACGGGTAGTACCTGCAGACAGGCCCCAGCAGCGGGCTGATCGTCCACTGGTACAGCTTGATCAGAGCCAGCAGCGGGTACTTCATCGCGCGCCCCCTCCCAGCAGCCGCTGAAGAGCGGCATCCAGGTCTCGGGCCAGCTGTGCATAGTCGGCGTCGCCCGCGCCGGGCAGCGCCCGTACGACCACCAGGCTACCGGGGGGCAGCTCGGCGAGCCGGTCGCGTATCAGGTGGCGCAGTCTCCGCTTGACCTTGTTGCGTACGACCGCCCCGCCCACGGCCTTGCTTACAACGAAACCCGCACACGTCGGGGGAGCGCTCTCCCCAGGCGCGTGCGGGTCCGTTGCACCGCTGCGTAGATGGACGACGAGGAGCGGGCGGCCGGCCCGGCGTCCTCGGCGTACCGCGGTCGCGAAGTCCTCGCGCCGCCTCAGCCGATTCTCGGTAGGCAGCACGTCATAACCTGTACGCGATCAGGCGGACAGGCTGGCGCGACCCTTGCCACGGCGGTTCGCGAGAATCGCGCGGCCGGCACGGGTGCGCATCCGCAGGCGGAAGCCGTGGGTCTTGGCGCGACGACGGTTGTTCGGCTGGAAGGTGCGCTTGCTCACTCGGGGGCTCCAGAAATGATTCGTTGGTGGCGGGACATCGCCTGGCTGTCACCGTGCGCCCACGAGTAGCTCGCGTTTACGCCCGAGTGCACCGCTTCACGATCACAGACCGTGATCTTTGCCCATCGGAGGCAGGCGGCAGCAGCCATCGACAACTCGACCTGGTTACGGTACGCGCGGCTACGCCATCCGGTCAAACCAGGGTCACGGCGTGGTCCACTGTGCACAGGCTGTGGACAACAACTTGAACCGCGCGGGTCGCCCTGACTACCGTGGCTGAACTCCAATTCCTTTCCTGCCTGTCTTCCCATCCCGTCCCGAGAACCACACATTCGTGGGACCTGCGAGAGAGCGTGCCTTGTGGCTGACGTACCTGCCGATCTTGCCGCAGTGTGGCCACGAGTGCTGGAACAGCTCCTCGCCGAGGGCCAGCAGGGCATCGAGCCCAAGGACAAGCAGTGGATCGAGCGCTGCCAGCCACTCGCACTGGTGGCCGACACCGCGCTCCTCGCCGTGCCCAATGAATGGGGCAAGCGCGTCCTCGAGGGCCGACTCGCCCCGTTGATCAGCGAGACCCTCAGCCGTGAGTGCGGTCGGCCGATCCGGATCGCCATCACCGTGGACGACTCCGTGGGCGAGTCTCCGGCTCCGCAGTCACCCCCCACGCAACAGCAGGCTCCTCGCTATCAGGGCGGCCCGCAGCACGACGAGCGGCGGAACGACCCGTACGACGACTACGGGCACCGGCCCGACGACGACCGGCTGCCCAACGTCCGTCCTGCCTACCCCGAGTACCAGCAGCATCAGCGCCCTGAGCCCGGCGCCTGGCCGCGTACACAGGAGGACCTCTCCTGGCAGCAGCCGCGGCTCGGTGGCTTCCAGGACCGCGACCCGTACGCCACCGCCCGGCAGCGCCAGCCCCAGCACGACTACCGGCAGCCGCAGCCACCCGAGCGCCAGCAGTACGAGCAGCCGCGCCCGGAGCGCCACGACCTTCCCGATCGGCAGGCACCCCATCGCAGCGTTCCCGGGGGGGCACCCGGACCGCTGGGCGCTCAGCCCTCGCCGGCGCCCGGTCCCGGTGAGCCGCATGCCCGCCTGAACCCGAAGTACCTCTTCGACACCTTTGTCATTGGCGCTTCCAACCGGTTCGCGCACGCCGCGGCGGTCGCGGTCGCGGAGGCGCCGGCCAAGGCGTACAACCCCCTGTTCATCTATGGGGAGTCGGGGCTCGGCAAGACCCACCTGCTGCACGCCATCGGGCACTACGCACGCAGTCTCTACCCCGGCACCCGGGTGCGGTATGTGAGCTCGGAGGAGTTCACCAACGAGTTCATCAACTCGATCCGCGACGGCAAGGGCGACACGTTCCGCAAGCGCTACCGCGATGTGGACATCCTGCTGGTCGACGACATCCAGTTCCTGGCGAGCAAGGAGTCGACGCAGGAGGAGTTCTTCCACACCTTCAATACGCTCCACAACGCCAACAAGCAGATCGTGCTGTCCTCGGACCGGCCGCCCAAGCAGCTGGTGACGCTGGAAGACCGGCTGCGGAACCGCTTCGAGTGGGGTCTGACCACCGACGTACAGCCGCCGGAGCTGGAGACGCGGATCGCGATCCTCCGTAAGAAGGCGGTGCAGGAGCAGCTCAACGCCCCGCCGGAGGTACTTGAGTTCATCGCCTCCCGGATCTCGCGCAACATCCGCGAGCTGGAGGGCGCGCTGATCCGGGTGACCGCCTTCGCTTCGCTCAACCGGCAGCCGGTGGATCTCGGGCTCACCGAGATCGTGCTCAAGGATCTGATCCCGGGTGGGGAGGACGCGGCTCCCGAGATCACCGCGAGCGCGATCATGGCAGCGACCGCCGACTACTTCGGTCTGACGGTGGAGGATCTCTGCGGATCGTCACGCAGCCGGGTGCTGGTGACCGCCCGCCAGATCGCGATGTATCTGTGCCGTGAGCTCACCGATCTGTCGCTGCCGAAGATCGGCGCGCAATTCGGCGGCCGCGACCATACGACCGTGATGCACGCGGACCGCAAGATCCGCGCCCTGATGGCCGAGCGGCGCTCCATCTACAACCAGGTCACCGAGCTCACCAACCGCATCAAGAACGGCTGAGGCAGCCACCCAAGAGGCCTTCGAGGGCGCCCCGGGACGAGGTCCCGGGGCGCCCTTCGTCGTTCCAGAGGCATCGCGCCACCCCTCCCGCGCCTCTCCTCCAGATGTCCGGTGTTCGAATAGTCGGCGACCGGGAGGTGTTCTCCACAGATCTGGGGACGACTTTCCGTCCACAGCCTGGGGACTGGAAAGTTGTCCAGATTGCGTCCACAGGGGCGGTTGCTGAGACTTCATCACACCAGGTCAGACGCTTGTGGATTTGTGGCCAACCGTGCTCCACAGACTGTGGACACAGAAGCCCTCCACAGGGCTCGATCAAGGTTGTCCACCGGCAGCCCACAGGCAGCGCCGCGTTGCCCACAGCTTTCCCACACCCCTGTCCACTGTTCGGCAACGAAACACCCGAGATCACTGTGTCGAGTGAAAGGCGTCACACCAACGAGGTCGGTTGGCCTGTGGGGAACGTGGGTAAAGCTGGGGACAGCACTGGGGAGAAGTCCCCCCGGGCTGTGCATCGGATGTGCAGAACTTTCGGGCGTCCACAGAACCACCGGGTTGTCCACCGGCTCCGCCCACAGGCCCGGTGGACAAAAAAATGGGTCTGACCTGCATGGATGGCGTTATCCACCGTTTCCACAGGCCCTACTACTACTCCCACTTAGAGTTACCGGGGAATTCGCTTCGAAGAAGGCCCTGTGCACAACTCGAGCCCGGAGCGCCTCACGCCTCTTGCCACGACTTGACCCCGACCCGCACCGACTGTCGGTGCCGTACGTCAGACTGGTCCCCGGCGACACAGCCGACGACGAAGGCCAGCAAGGGCGAGCCAGCAACAGCAGGAGGCGGTTCCGGTGAAGATCCGGGTGGAGCGCGATGTACTCGCGGAGGCGGTGGCCTGGGTGGCCCGGAGCCTCCCGGCCCGTCCGCCGGCGCCCGTACTCGCGGGCCTTCTTCTGAAGGCGGAGGACGGCGCCCTCAGCTTCTCGAGCTTCGACTACGAGGTCTCGGCCCGCGTCTCCGTGGAGGCGGAGGTGGACGAGGACGGCACAGTCCTGGTCTCCGGCCGACTGCTCGCAGACATCTGCCGCGCCCTCCCCAACCGGCCGGTGGAGATTTCCACAGACGGTGTACGGGCGACCGTCGTCTGTGGCTCCTCGCGATTCACACTCCACACCCTGCCTGTGGAGGAGTACCCGGCGCTGCCGCAGATGCCGACCGCGACCGGCACCGTGCCCGGTGAGGTCTTCGCCTCCGCCGCCGCGCAGGTCGCCATCGCCGCCGGCCGCGACGACACGCTCCCGGTGCTCACCGGCGTACGTATCGAGATCGAGGGCGACACCGTCACCCTGGCCTCCACCGACCGCTACCGCTTCGCTGTCCGCGAGTTCCTGTGGAAGCCGGAGAACCCGGACGCGTCCGCTGTCGCGCTGGTGCCCGCCAAGACGCTGCTGGACACCGCCAAGGCGCTGACCAGCGGTGACACGGTCACCCTCGCGCTCTCCGGCTCGGGTGCAGGCGAGGGGCTCATCGGTTTCGAAGGCGCCGGGCGGCGGACCACGACCCGGCTGCTCGAGGGCGATCTGCCGAAGTACCGGACGCTGTTCCCCACCGAGTTCAACTCGGTCGCCGTGATCGAGACCGCGCCCTTCGTCGAGGCCGTCAAGCGGGTGGCCCTGGTCGCCGAACGGAACACCCCGGTGCGGCTCAGCTTCGAGCAGGGCGTGCTGATCCTGGAGGCCGGTTCCAGCGACGATGCACAGGCTGTGGAGCGCGTCGACGCGAACCTCGAGGGCGACGACATCTCGATCGCCTTCAACCCGACCTTCCTGCTCGACGGCCTGAGCGCCATCGACTCGCCGGTCGCCCAGCTCTCGTTCACCACCTCCACCAAGCCGGCGCTGCTGAGCGGCAAGCCGGCTGTGGATGCCGAGGCGGACGAGGCGTACAAGTACCTGATCATGCCTGTGCGGCTGTCCGGCTGAGTCCGGTTGGTCCGCCGAGGGCTGATCCCGACGGGCCCGCTCACGCCCGAGCGGGCCCGTCGGGCCGTCGGTACCGGCCCGGCGTAGGCTCGGATCCGGGTACGAATCGGCATACAACGCTTAAGGAATTTGTGATGGAGCTCGGTCTCGTCGGCCTCGGCAAGATGGGCGGCAATATGCGCGAGCGCATCCGCCGCGCAGGCCACACCGTCATCGGCTACGACCGCAACCAGGACGTCGCCGATGTCCACAGCCTCGAAGAGCTTGTGGGCAAGCTGAAGGGCCCGCGGGTCGTGTGGGTGATGGTGCCGGCCGGATCCGCGACCCAGTCCACCATCGACGAGCTGGCCGAGCTGCTGTCCCCGGGCGACATCGTGGTGGACGGCGGCAACTCCCGCTGGACGGACGACGAGAGGCACGCTGTAGAGCTGGGCATCAAGGGCATCGGCTTCGTCGACTGCGGTGTGTCCGGCGGCGTCTGGGGCCTGGAGAACGGCTACGCGCTGATGTACGGCGGCCATGCCGAGCACGTCGCGAAGGTGCAGCCGGTCTTCGACGCGCTGAAGCCCGAGGGCGAGTTCGGCTCGGTGCACGCGGGCAAGGTCGGCGCGGGCCACTTCGCGAAGATGGTCCACAACGGCATCGAGTACGCCATGATGCAGGCCTACGCCGAGGGCTGGGAGCTGCTGGAGAAGGTCAACTCGGTCACCGACGTACGTGAGGTCTTCCGCTCCTGGCAGGAGGGCACGGTCATCCGTTCCTGGCTGCTCGACCTGGCGGTCAACGCGCTGGACCAGGACGAGCACCTGGACCAGCTGCGCGGTTATGCAGAGGACTCCGGCGAGGGCCGGTGGACTGTGGAAGCCGCGATCGACAACGCGGTGCCGCTGCCCGCGATCACCGCGTCGCTGTTCGCGCGGTTCGCGTCTCGTCAGGACGACTCCCCGCAGATGAAGATGGTCGCGGCGCTGCGCAACCAGTTCGGCGGCCACGCGGTCGAGAACAAGAAGTAGCCCTGAGCCGGGGGAGGTCGGCGTACATCCATGCACGTCACGCATTTGTCGCTGGCCGACTTCCGCTCGTACGCCCGGGTCGAGGTCCCGCTCGACCCGGGCGTCTCCGTGTTCGTGGGGGCGAACGGGCAGGGCAAGACCAATCTCGTCGAGGCGGTCGGCTATCTGGCGACGCTGTCCAGTCACCGGGTCTCTTCGGACGCGCCGCTGGTGCGGATGGGGGCGGACCGGGCGGTGATCCGGGCCGCTGTCACGCAGGGCGAGCGTTCCCAGCTGGTCGAGCTGGAGCTCAATCCGGGGAAGGCGAACCGGGCCCGTATCAACAGGTCTTCGCAGGTCAGACCGCGTGATGTGCTGGGGATAGTGCGGTCGGTGCTGTTCGCGCCGGAGGATCTGGCGCTGGTGAAGGGCGATCCCGGCGAGCGGCGGCGGTTCCTCGACGAGCTGGTCACGGCGCGGTCGCCGCGGATGGCGGGGGTGCGGTCCGACTACGAGCGCGTGCTCAAACAGCGCAACACCCTGCTGAAGTCGGCGGCGATGGCGCGGCGGCACGGCGGGCGCGTGGCGGCAGCTCCCGGGACGAAGTCCGGCGGGGCGGATCTGTCGACGCTGGACGTGTGGGACCAGCATCTGGCGCGGGCGGGCGCGGAGTTGCTGGCGCAGCGGATCGAACTGATCGCGGCGCTGGAGCCGCTGGCGGAGAAGGCGTACGAGCAGGTGGCGCCGGGGGGCGGGCCGGTAGCGCTGGAGTACCGTTCCTCCGCCGGTGGCGGTGCGGGTGCTGCCGGGGTGCAGGGGCGCGACGCGTTGTACGAGCAGCTGATCGGCGCGCTGACGGAGGTGCGCAAGCAGGAGATCGAGCGGGGCGTGACCCTGGTCGGGCCGCACCGGGACGACCTGGTGCTCAAGCTGGGGCAGCTGCCGGCGAAGGGGTACGCCAGCCATGGCGAGTCCTGGTCGTACGCGCTGGCGCTGCGGCTGGCCTCGTACGACCTGCTCCGGGCGGAGGGCAATGAGCCCGTTCTGGTGCTGGACGACGTCTTCGCGGAGCTGGACGCGCGACGTCGGGAGCGGCTGGCTGAACTGGTGGCTCCGGGTGAGCAGGTGCTGGTGACCGCGGCGGTCGAGGACGATGTGCCGGGGGTGCTGGCGGGTACGCGGTACGCGGTGGCGGACGGGGCGGTGGAACGCGTATGAACCAGGACCCCGGCGGCGAGTCCGTTCAGATGCCGAAGGTGCCCGAGTCGTCGGGTGTCGACCTGGCCCGGGTCGCGCTGCGCGCGGCGAAGGAGCAGGCGAAGGCACGGGGTGCGGCGGCGCAGCAGAAGAAACAGGCCAGGCGGGGCGGGGGTCTGCGGTCGGGGGCGCGTGCGGACGGCCGCGATCCGCTCCCGCTGGGTGCGGCGATCAACCGGCTGATCACCGAGCGGGGCTGGGAGACTCCGGCCGCAGTGGGCGGGGTGATGGGGCGCTGGCCGCAGATCGTGGGCGAGGACCTGGCGAACCACTGTGTGCCGTTGAAGTACGACGAAGATCCTGACGAGCGCGTGCTGACGGTGCAGTGCGACTCGACGGCGTGGGCGACGCAGCTGCGGCTGCTGGCGCCGAGGCTGGTGGCGCGGCTGAACGAGGACTTGGGGCACGGGACGGTACGGCTGATCAAGGTGCTGGGGCCCGGGGGGCCGCAGAGGGGGTACGGGCCGCTGAGGGCGCCGGGGAGTGTGGGGCCGGGCGACACGTACGGCTGAGGGGTGTCTCTCCCCACCCCCACCCCACCGGTTCCCGAAACCGGGGCTGCGCCCCGGACCCCCAGGATTTTCGGCGGCCACCCCCACCCGTAACGAGCGAAACCCCACGAAGTGTGTGACGCGTCTCTCACCACAGCCAGAACATAGTCAGACCGTAGCGAGTGGTTGACAGGCCGAAGCGCTCAACGCCCGTGTGAGCCTCCTGGAGCCCCTTCCTGGATATGGGGAGTCGGACCATCACGGTTCAGGGCGGCACATGCGGACTCAGCTACCGGCAAACCCCCATTCGTGTCGGCGGTACCGGTAGACTGGTGGACAATCCCGCCCACTCGCGGAACATGTCGAACGACGCAGCCGCTCCCGCCTGCCCGGAGAACGGCTTGTGCTGTGCCAGAAAGGGCGCTTCGTGGCCGATTCCGGCAACCCCAACGAGAACATTCCGTCCACTCCTGCCGGTGGAAACGGCGAGGTATCCGCCTCGTACGACGCCAGCGCGATCACAGTCCTCGAGGGTCTGGACGCGGTCCGCAAGCGCCCCGGCATGTACATCGGCTCGACCGGTGAGCGTGGACTTCACCACCTTGTGCAAGAGGTCGTCGACAACTCCGTCGACGAGGCCCTCGCCGGGCACGCGGACACCATCGACGTCATGATCCTTGCCGACGGTGGCGTACGCGTGGTCGACAACGGCCGCGGTATCCCGGTGGACATTGTCCCGTCCGAGGGCAAGCCGGCCGTCGAGGTGGTGCTGACCGTTCTGCACGCCGGCGGCAAGTTCGGCGGCGGCGGCTACGCCGTCTCCGGCGGTCTGCACGGCGTCGGCGTATCGGTCGTCAACGCCCTGTCGTCCAAGCTCTCCGTCGAGGTCAAGCGCGACGGCTACCGCTGGACGCAGGACTACAAGCTCGGCGTCCCCACCGCCCCCCTCCAGCGGAACGAGCCCACCGACGAGACCGGCACCACGGTCACGTTCTGGGCCGACGGCGACGTCTTCGAGACGACCGAGTACTCCTTCGAGACGCTCTCCCGCCGTTTCCAGGAGATGGCCTTTCTCAACAAGGGCCTGTCCCTGACGCTGACCGACGAGCGCGAGTCGGCCAAGGCCACCGCGGGCGCGGACGCCCCCGAGGAGCCGGACGAGGAGCCGCCCGCCAGGACGGTCACGTACTACTACGAGGGCGGCATCGTCGACTTCGTGAAGTACCTGAACTCCCGCAAGGGCGATCTGATCCACCCGACTGTCATCGACATCGAGGCAGAGGACAAGGAGCGGATGCTCTCTGTCGAGATCGCCATGCAGTGGAACTCCCAGTACACCGAGGGTGTGTACTCCTTCGCGAACACGATCCACACCCATGAGGGCGGTACGCACGAAGAGGGCTTCCGGGCCGCGCTCACGGGCCTGGTCAACCGTTACGCGCGCGACAAGAAGCTGCTGCGCGAGAAGGACGACAACCTCTCCGGCGAGGACATCCGCGAGGGTCTGACCGCGATCATCTCGGTCAAGCTGGGCGAGCCGCAGTTCGAGGGCCAGACCAAGACCAAGCTGGGCAACACGGAGGCGAAGACCTTCGTCCAGAAGGTCGTGCACGAGCACCTCACCGACTGGTTCGACCGCAATCCCAACGAGGCCGCGGACATCATCCGCAAGTCCATCCAGGCGCAGACGGCGCGAGTAGCGGCCCGTAAGGCCCGCGACCTGACCCGTCGCAAGGGCCTGCTGGAGTCGGCTTCGCTGCCGGGCAAGCTGAGCGACTGCCAGTCCAACGACCCGACGAAGTGCGAGATCTTCATCGTCGAGGGTGACTCCGCCGGCGGCTCGGCGAAGTCCGGCCGTAACCCGATGTACCAGGCGATCCTGCCCATCCGAGGCAAGATCCTGAACGTCGAGAAGGCGCGGATCGACAAGATCCTGCAGAACACCGAGGTCCAGGCGCTGATCTCCGCCTTCGGCACCGGAGTCCACGAGGACTTCGACATCGAGAAGCTCCGCTATCACAAGATCATCCTGATGGCGGACGCCGACGTCGACGGCCAGCACATCAACACGCTGCTGCTGACCTTCCTGTTCCGCTTCATGCGGCCGCTGGTCGAGGCCGGGCACGTCTATCTCTCGCGCCCGCCGCTCTACAAGATCAAGTGGGGTCGGGACGACTTCGAGTACGCGTACTCGGACCGTGAGCGCGACGCGCTCGTCGAGCTCGGCAAGCAGAACGGCAAGCGGATCAAGGAAGACTCGATCCAGCGCTTCAAGGGTCTCGGCGAGATGAACGCCGAGGAGCTGCGCATCACCACGATGGACGTGGACCACCGCGTGCTCGGCCAGGTCACGCTCGACGACGCGGCGCAGGCCGACGACCTGTTCTCGGTGCTGATGGGCGAGGACGTCGAGGCGCGGCGCTCGTTCATTCAGCGCAATGCCAAGGACGTCCGCTTCCTCGACATCTGAGTCGGTCTGTCGCTGACCGCTTCGAAAGGATTTTGACCAGCAATGGCCGACGAGAACACTCCCGCCACGACTGAAGAAGAAGAGCCGACGCTGCGGATCGAGCCTGTCGGGCTCGAGACCGAGATGCAGCGCTCGTATCTCGACTACGCGATGTCCGTCATCGTCTCGCGTGCGCTGCCCGACGTACGGGACGGCCTCAAGCCGGTCCACCGGCGCGTGCTGTACGCGATGTACGACGGTGGCTACCGGCCCGAGAAGGGCTTCTACAAGTGCGCCCGCGTCGTCGGTGACGTCATGGGTACGTACCACCCGCACGGCGACTCCTCGATCTACGACGCGCTTGTACGTCTCGCCCAGCCGTGGTCGATGCGGATGCCGCTGGTGGACTCCAACGGCAACTTCGGTTCCCCGGGCAACGACCCGGCCGCCGCCATGCGGTACACCGAGTGCAAGCTGATGCCGCAGTCGATGGAGATGCTCCGGGACATCGACGAGGAGACCGTCGACTTCCAGGACAACTACGACGGCCGTAACCAGGAGCCGACGGTCCTGCCGGCGCGCTTCCCGAACCTGCTGGTCAACGGCTCGGCGGGGATCGCGGTCGGCATGGCCACCAACATCCCGCCGCACAATCTGCGCGAGGTCGCGGCCGGCGCACAGTGGGCACTGGAGCACCCCGAGGCCACCCACGAGGAGCTGCTCGACGCGCTCATCGAGCGGATCAAGGGCCCGGACTTCCCGTCCGGTGCGCTGGTCGTGGGCCGCAAGGGCATCGAGGAGGCGTACCGCACCGGCCGCGGCTCCATCACGATGCGCGCGGTCGTCGAGGTGGAGGAGATCCAGGGCCGGCAGTGCCTGGTGGTCACCGAGCTTCCGTACCAGACCAACCCGGACAACCTCGCGCAGAAGATCGCCGACTTGGTGAAGGACGGCAAGATCGGCGGCATCGCGGATGTCCGCGACGAGACCTCTTCCCGTACGGGCCAGCGCCTGGTCATCGTGCTCAAGCGCGACGCGGTCGCCAAGGTCGTGCTGAACAACCTCTACAAGCACACCGACCTGCAGACGAACTTCGGCGCGAACATGCTGGCGCTGGTCGACGGCGTGCCGCGCACGCTTTCGCTGGACGCCTTCATCCGCCACTGGGTGCACCACCAGATCGAGGTCATCGTCCGGCGCACGAAGTTCCGCCTGCGCAAGGCGGAGGAGCGGGCACACATCCTGCGCGGTCTGCTCAAGGCGCTGGACGCGATCGACGAGGTCATCGCGCTGATCCGGCGTAGTGACACGGTCGAGGTCGCGCGCGAGGGCCTGATGGGCCTGCTCACGATCGACGAGATCCAGGCCAACGCCATCCTCGAGATGCAGCTGCGCCGACTGGCCGCCCTGGAGCGCCAGAAGATCGTCGCCGAGCACGACGAACTGCAGGCGAAGATCAACGAGTACAACGCGATCCTGGCCTCGCCCGAGAAGCAGCGTCGGATCGTCAGCGAGGAACTGGCCGTCATCGTCGAGAAGTTCGGCGACGACCGGCGCTCCAAGCTGGTGCCCTTCGACGGCGACATGTCCATGGAGGACCTGATCGCCGAGGAGGACATCGTCGTCACCATCACGCGTGGCGGCTATGTGAAGCGCACGAAGACGGACGACTACCGCTCGCAGAAGCGCGGCGGCAAGGGCGTACGCGGCACGAAGCTGAAGGAAGACGACATCGTCGACCACTTCTTCGTCTCCACGACGCACCACTGGCTGCTGTTCTTCACCAACAAGGGCCGTGTCTACCGCGCCAAGGCGTACGAACTCCCCGACGCCGGCCGGGACGCGCGCGGTCAGCATGTCGCCAACCTGCTGGCCTTCCAGCCGGACGAGCAGATCGCCGAGATCCTGGCGATCCGCGACTACAACGCCGCGCCCTACCTGGTGCTCGCCACCAAGGGCGGTCTGGTGAAGAAGACGTCTCTGAAGGATTACGACTCGCCCCGCTCGGGTGGCGTCATCGCGATCAATCTCCGTGAGACGGAGGACGGCAGCGACGACGAGCTGATCGGCGCCGAGCTGGTGTCGGCCGAGGACGATCTGCTTCTCATCAGCAAGAAGGCGCAGTCGATCCGGTTCACCGCGACCGACGACGCGCTGCGTCCGATGGGGCGTGCGACGTCGGGTGTGAAGGGCATGAGTTTCCGTGAGGGCGACGAACTGCTCTCGATGAATGTCGTCCGGCCCGGTACGTTCGTGTTCACTGCCACCGATGGTGGGTACGCGAAGCGGACCGCCGTCGACGAGTACCGCGTCCAGGGTCGCGGCGGCCTCGGCATCAAGGCCGCCAAGATTGTGGAGGACCGCGGTTCGCTCGTGGGTGCGCTGGTGGTCGAGGAGACGGATGAGATCCTCGCCATCACCCTCGGGGGCGGTGTGATTCGTACGCGAGTCAACGAAGTCAGGGAGACGGGCCGTGACACCATGGGCGTCCAACTGATCAACCTGGGTAAGCGCGACGCCGTGGTCGGTATCGCGCGCAACGCCGAGGCGGGTCGCGAGGCCGAAGAGGTCGACGGGACCGAAGAGGCCGACGGTGAGGCGGTCGAGGCGGTGGTCGAGGGCACGGAGCCTTCGACCGGGGAGCACGAGGAGTAAAGCGTGAGTGGAGCCACGGGCGCCGGATCGGCCGATTCCGGAGCGAACGGTGCTCGTGGCCCTGCCGCGGACTCCCAGGGGGTTACGGTGACGGACACTCGGGGGCACACACCCCCGTACGAGAGGTTTGGCGGCGAGCAGCCGGCGCCGCAGCAGGCCGGGCAGCCGTACCACCCGCCGCAGGCGTATCCCTCGCCCCAGGGCGGTGGCGGCGTGTCGCAGGCGGGTGGCGCTGTGCGCCGACCGCGGACCGGGGCGCGTACGACGCCGCGTACCCGCAAGGCGAGGCTGCGGGTGGCCAAGGCCGACCCGTGGTCGGTGATGAAGGTCAGCTTTCTGCTCTCCATCGCGCTGGGCATCTGCACGGTGATCGCGGCCGCGGTGCTGTGGATGGTCATGGATGCGATGGGCGTTTTCTCGACGGTCGGCGGGACGATCAGCGAGGCCACCGGCTCCAACGAGAGCAATGGTTTCGACCTTCAGTCGTTCCTTTCGCTGCCGCGGGTGCTCATCTTCACCTCGGTCATTGCGGTGATCGATGTGGTGCTGGCCACAGCGCTGGCGACGCTCGGAGCGTTCATCTACAACCTGTCCGCGGGTTTCGTCGGTGGCGTGGAGCTGACCCTGGCGGAGGACGAGTAACCAATTTTGGTACTGCCCCGGACGTGCGCTAATCTTCAGAGGTCAGCGCGCAGCGCGGCGGGGCTATAGCTCAGTTGGTTAGAGCGCATCCCTGATAAGGATGAGGCCACAGGTTCAAATCCTGTTAGCCCCACAGTTGTGATTCGGCCCGGACGGAGCTTCTCCGTCCGGGCCGATCGCTTTGTCCGGAGCCCGAGTTGGGGCGTTCGCCGGCCCCTCGCACGTCGTACGCAGGTCACCGATCGGTATCGGTCGGTGTGTATAGTCGGGCGCCAGAAGTCCTCATACGTCAAGGAAAGACGAGGTCGCGCGGTGAAGAAGCTTCTCCTGGTCGCACTGGCCGCCATCGGCGGGCTCCTCGTGTACCGCCAGATCCAGGCGGATCGCGCCGAGCAGGATCTGTGGACGGAGGCGACCGACTCCGTGCCCGCAGGTTCGGGTGTGTGAGACGCAGCAGTCTTGGTACGAAGCCCCGGTCGCTGAAGCGGCCGGGGCTTCCTGCTGCCCGTAGCCTGCCGCTGCACACAACCTCCCCCGCTGTGGCGTGACCGTGACAATCTTGCTCTTGAATTCACCAAAGCAAATTACTAAATTGCAAGAGCAAACTTCGGGGACTCGGGAGGGGAACACGGGTGAAGGCACGACTGGGCCGCCGTACGACGGTGGCAACGATCGGCGCGGCGCTGCTCGCCCTGGCGGCGGGCCCGCTGCCGGCGGCGAGTGCGGCCGCGCAGGTCGGGCAAGCGGGGCGGAACGGGCAGGCGGGGGAAGTGAGTCGGACGGGGGAGGCGAGTCGGGCGGGGCAAGCGCGGCAGGCTGAAGCGCCAGACGGCAAGAGCGGCCTGGTGATGGTGCTCGACTCCTCCGGCTCCATGGCCGACGACGACGGCAGCGGGCAGACCCGGATGGCCTCCGCCCGCGCGGCCGTCGGGACCGTGGTCGACGCCCTCCCCGACGGCTTTCCCACCGGTCTGCGGGTCTACGGCGCCGATCGGCCCAAGGGCTGCACAGACACCCGGCTGGTCCGGCCTGTCGAGCCGCTCGACCGTGCGGGCATGAAGCAGGCCGTGGGGGCGCTACGGCCCAAGGGCGACACCCCCATCGGGCTCTCGCTGCAGAAGGCCGCCGAGGACTTCCCGAAACCCGCCGACGGCGCGATCGGGACCCGTACGATCCTCCTGATCTCCGACGGTGACGACAACTGCGGCTCTCCGCCGCCCTGTGAGGCCGCCGAGCAGCTCTCCAAGGATGGCGTCGGGCTGCGCATCGACACGGTCGGATTCCAGGTGCGGGGCGCGGCGCGGCAGCAGCTGGAGTGCATCGCGAAGGCGGGCAACGGGCGCTACTACGACGCACCCGACGCCAAGGCGCTCGCCCGCCAGCTTCAGCGCTCGGCCCAGCTGTCGGCCGACGGATACCGCTTCCGTGGCAAGCGGGTCGAGGGCGCGCTGCGCCGGGACGCGGCGCCCTCTCTCGTACCGGGGCAGTATCTGGACACGATCGGACCCGGCGAGCAGCGGTACTACGCGGTCGACCTGGATGCCGAATCCACTGTGGAGTTTTCCGCGACGGCGGTGCCGCAGCCCGGGGCGGCGGTCGACACCTTCGACGTCCTGCGCACCAGGATTGCGTACGGTACTGACAGTGCCTGCGCCACCAGCACCGAGCACTTCTTCCAGAAGGAGGGAGCGACCCCTCTGACCTCGGCCGTTGCCCGGATTCCGAGCGAGAAGGGAACGAGCGGCTGCGACAAGGCGGGCCGGTACTGGCTGGTCGTCGAGCGGGAGAGCAAGAAGGGCTCGGACGCCGCGCGATGGCCGCTGGAGCTGACGTACGGCGTCGAGCAGCCGCTGCCCAAGGATGTGACGCCGGCTCAGTCGCAGCCTGAGTACGGGAAGGGCGACAAGGACGCCCTGCTGCCGACCGGGGACCCGCGCGACGTGACGGGCGGCACCGGCTTCAACGACGCCAAGGAGATCGGGCAGGGCGTGTGGCGGGACAAGGTGCTGCCGTCGCAGACGCTCTGGCACAAGGTTCCGGTCGGCTGGGGGCAGCAGCTGCGGTACGACGTGGAGTTCGCCAACGAGCCCACTGTGGACGGCTCTTCGTCGGTGTGGTCCTACGGAGCGACGCAGGTCTTCACGCCGGGGCGGGCGCCGGTCGGCGGCGGCACCGGGGAGTTCGGCCCGCAGGCCATCTACAACGGCCGGCCCATGGCGCTGGAGATGGGCACCGTGCCGGTCGCCTGGACCAACCGCCACGAGTCCCACCCCAATGTCGTCCCGGTGCACACCAAGGGCGGTTTCTACATCGCCGTCACGCTCGGCGCGAAGGCTGCCGAGATCGCCGAGAACCCGCAGATCGGTGTGGTGCTGCGGGTGGCGGTGATGGGCGACGAGCTGGCCGGGCCGCAGCACAACGCGCCGGCCCTCGCGAACAAGGCGGACAAGAAGGGTGATTCGGCTGCCCGCGCAGACAGCGATGCGACCGGCGGGGCAGGATGGACCGGCACCGCGATCGCCGCAGCAGCAGGCGGGGCGGTCGTCCTGATCGCGGGCCTGGTGCTCGTACTGGTACGGCGCAAGCCGGCGACCGGCACCGCCACGGACACGACCACACCAAGGAGAAGCGCGTGAAGAGGCAGCGCGGCAGAGGCCGGGTGGCGCTGGCCGGCATGGCGGCGATGTGCGCGGTGGCGGCGCTGCCCGGGCAGGCGTGGGCGGTCGGCGAGCCCCATCCGTACACCTTCGACAGCGAGGCCAAGGCGGTGCGGGGCTCGGCGGTCAACAGCGATGGGCCGCCCCTGACGGCCGGATCGACCTACAAGGACACGATCGAGCCCGGCGAGAAGCGCTACTACCGTGTCGACCTGGACGCCAAGACCAATGCGTACGTCTCGGCGGTAGCCGTCCCCAAGCTGGCCACCAAGGTCGGGTACGCGGACAAGCTGTCGGTGAGCATCGAGGACCGCTCCGGGACCAAGTGCGGTGACGACGACGCCCAGTTCGGCTCCGCCACGTACGTCAGGCCGGTCGCCGCGTACGCGGACCGGACGATCGACAAGGACAGCAGCAGCTGTCAGGAGGCGGGCGCGTACTACGTGCTTCTGGAGCGGTCCAGTGAGGGCACGTCGACGCCCGAGCCATGGGATGTGGAGATCCGTTTCGCCTCGGAGCCGGGGCTGAAGTCCGCCGGCCCGACGGCACCGCCCGAGAACTGGCCGTCCGCATCGCCCGCCGCGCCCGGCGGCGGCCCGGAGGAGCGGCACGGCGGCACGAGCTTCACCGACGCCACCGGCCTCACGCAGGGCGAGTGGCAGGACGAGATCACGCCCGGCCAGACGCTCTTCTACCGGGTGCCGGTCGACTGGGGACAGCAGATCTTCGCCAGCGCCGACCTCGGCACCAGCGCGGCGGACGACAGCGCGCAGGGCGTCGGCAACGCCCTCGTGCTGGCCCTGCACAACCCGGCGCGCGGGATCGTGCAGGACGCGTCGAGCGTGTACTACGACGGCAAGCAGAAGTCGCTGGCGATGGATCCGGTGCCGCCGGTGGCGTACGAGAACCGCTACGACTCCGACCCCTCCACCAGCGCCATGCGGTTCGCCGGCTGGTACTACCTCTCGGTCACGCTCAACCCGGAAGTCGGCGAGGAGTTCGGCAAGAAGGCGATCCCGCTGACCCTGCGGGTGAACGTCGAGGGCGAGGCGGAGAGCGCTCCGGCGTACGCGGGGCCCGCGGGGGACTTCGAGGTCACCAAGGACGACCAGGAGGCCGCGGACAGCGGGAAGAGCGCGCCGGAGGCGGCGAAGAGCGACACGATGCAGCTGGTCGCCGCCGCGGGGATCGGCGCCGGGATCGTGCTGGTGCTCGGGCTCGGGGTGTGGACGCTGCTGGCACGGCGGCGGACGGCGACGGTGACGGCGACCGCGGGCGCGGTGCTGGGGGCGGCGCCGACGCCGGGTCCTGTTGGTCAGGGACAGGTGCCCGGGCAGGCGCCGGGGCCGGGGCAGGCGCCGGGGCCGGGGCAGTACGGGCCGCCGCCCTCCTGGTAGTTCAGGACTGGCGTCTCAGGACTGGGTCAGCGCCCAGATGCCGACCGCGAAACAGAGCAGAGCAACGAGCAGCACCGGGACCGCGACCTTCGGGGGCGGTCCCGGTCGCTTTGTGGCCGCCGTCGGAACCGGTGCGTGCGGGATCGGAACCTGCGGGCTCTGAGCGGTGTAAGCACGAGTAAGAGCTTGTTCGTACTGCACCGGGGCGGTCGGAGCGGTCTGCGACTGCGCGGGCTGCTCGGGCACTGGAGCGTAAAGGGGGGAGGCGCTGTGCGCTGGTACGGGTGTGGGGGCGGGGATCGGAGTGGGGGTCGGCGTTGGCTCCGGAGCCGCAGGCATGGGGGGAGGAGTGGACGGCTGTGCCGCGTACGGCAGTTGTGTGTTGTGCTGTACGGGCGGCTGCTGCGGCGGCGGGGCCAGATGGAAACTGCCGGTCTCCGTCGGGGGGAGCGGCTGCTGCGCGGGAGCCTGCGCTCCCTGCCCACCTGCTTGCTGGCCTGCCTGGGGGTCGGTTACGGGACCGGTGGGGCCGAACCCCGCGGGGAGCGGCCCGATCTGGTCGAAGACCTCGACCGGTTCGTCGCCGGCGCCGGCCTCCGGCAGCATCTCGACAGCCGCCGTGAGCGCCTTGCGCGCGCCCGTGGCAGTACGGAACCGGGCCTGCGGGTCGGGCTGCAGCAGACCGGCCAGCACCTGCCACAGCGGTTCCGGCATGCCCTGGGGGGCGCCGGGAGTGCCGTGGCTGGCGAAGTGCTCGACCAGAGCCCGGGAGTCGGGCTTCTGGCCCTGGAGCAGATAGAGCGCGACCAGGCCGACCGCGAAGAGATCCGCCGTGAAGTCCGGCTCCGCGCCCATCATCTGCTCGGGCGCGAAGTAACCGGGCGTGCCCACCACATAGTTGGTCTCGGTCAGCCGCGGCTCACCCTTGCGCATCGAGATCCCGAAGTCGGACAGCCGCAGATGCGGCCGTCCGGTCCCGGTGGCCTCCAGCAGGATGTTCGCCGGCTTGATGTCGCGGTGCACGACCCCCTCCGCGTGCACCGCGGCCAGACCGGACAGCAGCTGATCGAGCAGGGTGCACACGAAACGGGGCGGCAGCGGGCCGTAGTCGCCGATCACATGCGCCAGCGACCCGCCGCTCACCAGATCCATGGTGAACAGCACCTTGTCGTCGTCCGCGGCCCAGCTGGCCGGGGCGAGGACATGGGGATGATCGATCCGCAGAGCCTGCTCGCGGACGAAGCGCAGCAGTGTGTGCGCATCGCTCTGCTGCAGCACCTTGGCCGCCACATAGCGACGGCGCCGGTGGTCCCAGGCGCGCCAGACCGCACCGACACCACCGCGCCCGATCGGGTCGATCAGTTCATACCGACCAGCGAAGACCTCACCCATTGCGCTGCGCCCGCTCCCCGTTCCCTTGTGAGGCGTCCTGCCTCGATCAGCTTTGGTGCGACTCGTAGTGGGCGACCGCGTCCGCCGTGCGCCCGGCGCCGTACACCCGGAGGAACTCTGCCAGTTCGGGGTGGCTCGGGGCGAGGGAGTCCGCCGCATCGATGATGTCGCCCGCCGCCGAGACGGAGCGCAACAGCGACTGGATCTCGCGTACGACGCGGCGCACAGTCGGCGCGCCGGAGCTGCTCGTGCTCTGGCTGGTGCCGGTCAGCACGGAGCCGCCCTGCGACTTCTTGATCTCTTCCATCCGGTCGGTGGCTTCGACCGCGCTGACGCTGCCGTCGGCGACCTGGCTCGACAACTCCTGCAGCGCCTGCACCCGTTGGACCACCGCAGGGTTGCCGATCTTGGCCCGCTGGCCACTCATCAGCTGGGAGAGCATCGGCGCCGACAGCCCGAGCACCGCCGCGAGGCGAGCCTGGTTCAGACCCAGATCATCGATGAGCCGACGGAAGAGCGCCCCCAGTGGCTCTCCGTACCAGCTGCGCTGCAGTTCTCTGGCTCTGGCGGTCGTTTCCTGCTGTGCGGCGTCCATCGCGTCTCCCCATCGCTTCCCCAAGCGGGCTTCGCTGCTGCGAACCACGCCGAGCATCTTACGGAGCGTGGTCGCCGACCGGGAGCCCTAATCCTTTTGCAGGATCACGGGGGTCACCCGGTACTCTGGTCTGCGGCGGTGGCCGAGGCACGTTTCTGCTCGGTCGTATCCACCTTTCCGGGGCCTTAGCTCAGTTGGTAGAGCGCTGTCTTTGCATGGCAGATGTCAGGGGTTCGACTCCCCTAGGCTCCACACTTCAAGACCCCCTTTGACCTGTGGAAACGCGGTTGGAGGGGGTCTTTTCTCCTACGAAGGGCACGGCTCACCCTTCGCCGCGCGCCCGGCCGCCTGTACGCCGAGCCGGGCCCTCCAGGCCGTCGAGGACTTTCTGGAGCCCGAAGCCGAAGTTGTCCTCGCGGATCTTCTGCGGGTCCTTGCACCGCTGTGCGCCGCCCCCGCTCGTCCTTGCCGCTGCGGGCGACGGCCGCCACTGGACCGTACGGGTGGTGTTCATCCGAAGAACTGCACGGCGGCGGCGTAGGTCCCCCACTTCCCAAGATGCGTACACATCATGAGGAAGGTATGTAGATCGCTCAACCCGAAAGCGAGGGGTCATGGCCGCCTTCAAGGTCAAGAATCTGTGGGCCGCGTTCATCACCGCGCTCTTTGCGCTGCTTGCGTCGGTGGGGCTGACCACCGCCGCCAACGCCGCTCAGCAGCCGGCCGTGCGGACGCCGGGCCGACTGGACCTGCCGAAGCAGGCGCGTCCGCAGGGTGTCCGGGCGACAGTGGCCCCCACTACACGATGGAGCCCCATCGCGCGCGGCAGGTCACTGCCACCCACCATCAAGCAGCGCATCCGCGCCGAGGCCCATGGCGCCTCACCCGCCACCAGGCACCGGCCCGTGCTCGACGCCTACGGCGCCTACAGCGCCTACAGTGCGCTGAGCACCGCCTCCGCCCCCGGCGCGGATCTGGCGCTCTCTGCCGCATGAGGCGCCGGGAGCTCGCACTCCTCCCGACGCCACCGGCCACAGGGGCGGTATGCGATCAGCGACGGTCGTCGCGGTCAGCCTCCGCCTCGGCCTGCTTCGCCTGCACCTCAGGATCGAGGTCTTCCTGTCCAGTGCCGTCGACGGACGTCAGCGGTGCGCGGTCGGAGACCTCCGTGGCGGCGGGCGGTTCCACCAGCCAATCGGGGTTGGCCTGCTTGTCCCACCACTTCCAGGCGGCGAAGGCTCCGCCGGCCAGCACGCCGATGATCGCGAGACCCTTGGCGAGACGTCCGGCCCTGGACCGCCGTTCGCGCTTCCTCACCAGCTTCTGAATGTCCTTCGCCGTCACCTGCCCGCGCAGAGCGGCCAGTGCGGCAGTGGAGCGGGCCGCAGCCTCTTCCCCTACGGGCTGAGCGAGGGCCACCGCGTGCTCGACACGCGGCACGGTGTAATCCGCCGCCTGACGAGCGGCCTTGCGGGCCTTCACCGCAGCTCGGTGTGCGGCTTTGTCGACCTTGGGCGGCACATGCGGCGCCACTCGCGCGTCGTACTGATAACGGGCCTGATTCGCGGCCTTCGAGACTTTGGGCGCGAGCCGTACGCGAGCCTCGTGTGCATAATGCGCCGTTTGGTGCTTGGCCGTGCCGGCGTAGGGCGCCACCACTTCCGCGGCGTGCAGCACGCTCTCCTTCGCCGTACCGGTCGCGGCGCGCACGCTGTCCATGCGGGTCACGGGATCCTCCTCCTCGGTGGCGTTCTGGGATGCTGGGGTTCATCCCCAGTTGGGCACAGTTTCGCCTTTCCACCCGTTTGAAAATCATGCCTGTTGACAGCCGCCTCGGCATGCGGGGCGGGCATCCGGGTCATGTAGGGAGCTTTGCGGACGACGATGCCACGGTTCGCCCTTCAGCGCGCCGGTCGCGCGACGACTCGGCGCCTTTTCTCCCCGGGCGGCTCTTCCGTGCGAGGATCGGGGAACGTCAGAGAAGACTTACGGAAGGCAGATCGTGGCCGAGCAGCTTTACGCCACCCTGAAGACCAACCAAGGCGACATCGAGATCCGGCTTCTGCCGAACCACGCGCCCAAGACGGTCAAGAACTTTGTCGAGCTCGCCAAGGGCGAGCGTGAATGGACCCACCCGGCGACCGGCAAGAAGTCCACGGACAAGCTGTACGACGGTACGGTCTTCCACCGCGTGATCAGCGGCTTCATGATTCAGGGCGGCGACCCGCTGGGCAACGGCACAGGCGGCCCGGGGTACGAGTTCGGGGACGAGTTCCACCCGGACCTGGCCTTCGACAAGCCGTACCTGCTGGCCATGGCCAACGCCGGCCCGGGCACCAACGGCTCGCAGTTCTTCATCACCGTGTCGCCCACCGCCTGGCTGACCCGCAAGCACACCATCTTCGGTGAGGTCACGAGCGAGGCCGGGAAGAAGGTCGTGGACGCCATCGTGGGCACTCAGACCAACCCGCGCACCGACCGCCCGGTCAACGACGTCGTGATCGAGTCGGTCGTCGTCGAGACCCGCGAGGGCTGATTCCCGGATCCCCGGGTGTGATCCCGTGTGATCCCGTGTGAACCCGTGTGAACCCGTGTGAACCCGTGTGATCCCACGTCGTGATCCACGCGTGATCCCCAGGGAACCTTTTCGCCCCGCCCGTCCGTATGGATGGGCGGGGCGGTGTGATGAGCCGGAGAGATTGTGGGGACCTCATGGACCAGGCGCCAGGCAGTCCGCAGGAGCCGCAGGGCACGCACGGCCTGCCGAGCTGCTACCGGCATCCGGGCCGCGAGACGGGCATAAGCTGCACCCGCTGCGAGCGGCCGATCTGTCCGGACTGCATGGTCAGCGCCTCGGTCGGCTTCCAGTGCCCGGAGTGCGTCCGTACCGGATCCGGTACGGGACATTCCCCCACCGCCAACCAGCCGCGGACGCTCGCGGGCGGCACCGTCGAGGCGGACCCCTTCCTGGTAACCAAGATCCTCATCGCAGTCAACATCGCGGTGTACGGCGTGGTGCTCGCGCTCGGCGACCGGTTCGTCGCCGAGATGGAGCTGATCGGACTCGCCCGCAGTCCACAGCTCGGCGGCGAAATCGTCGGAGTGGCGGACGACGAGTGGTACCGGCTGATCACCGCGGCGTTCCTGCACCAACAGGTGCCGCACATCCTGTTCAACCTGTTGACCCTGTGGTTCCTGGGCAGGCTCGTCGAACGGGCACTCGGCCGCACCCGCTATCTCGCCGTCTATCTGCTCTCGGGCCTTGCCGGCAGCGCTCTCGCCTATCTGCTGGCGGCGCCCAACCAGCCCTCGCTGGGCGCCTCGGGCGCGATCTACGGCCTGATGGGCGCGTTCGCCGTGCTCGTACGGCGTACGAACCTCGACATGCGGCCGGTCATCGCCCTGCTCGCGCTGAGCCTGCTCTTCACCTTCACATGGCCGGACATCTCATGGCAGGGGCACGTCGGCGGCCTGGTGGCCGGCGGTCTGGTCACCCTCGGCCTCGTCTACGCGCCGCGCGAGCACCGGACTCTGGTGCAGGTCGGGACCTGTGCAGTCATCTTCCTGGTGACCGTCGTGGTCGTGCTGGCGAGAACCGCCTCGCTCACCTGAGCGAGACCTTTCCCCAAAGTTGTCCACAGCGTGTGGCGGATCTTGTGCATGCTGTGTGGAACAAGCGTGCCCCTTGTCGCTGAGCTGGGTTTTCCCAGTAAGCGCAAGGGGCGGGTCGCTTCACCAAGATGGCCGATGCAGTCACACCGGCGTCAATGCTCCGAGGGTTATCCACAGATCGTCTGACCTTTTCCCCACTGTGGACAACGCTGTGGATAACCTCAGGGCAGGGCTTGACGGCGGGACTGCGGAAAAGCTACTTCCACTGGGTGGAGACGCCGAAGCCGGCGGCGATGAAGCCGAAGCCGGCGACGATGTTCCAGTTGCCGAAGCTCTTGATCGGCAGGTCGCCCTCGGTCACATAGAAGAGGACAATCCAGGCAAGACCGATCAGGAACAGCGCGAGCATCACCGGTGCCACCCAGCTACGGCTGGTCAGCTTGATGCTCGTCGCCTGCTTCGATGCCGACGGCGGCGTGAAGTCGGCCTTCTTGCGGATACGTGACTTCGGCACGAGGGACTCTCCTGTCGATGCGCTGCGTGACCGCGCAGGGAACTGTGGCTGGCGCCGGGGGGTGGAGCGAGGGGGACCACTGCCTCCCCCGGGCGTCCGTTAGCGTAGTGCTTCCGCGGCGCCTGAGGAGATAAGGGTACGTTGAGCAATTCTGCCGACGACCCCCAAGGGCCGGTCAACCGCTTCGAGGGACAGAAAGGTGGGCGAAGCTCGATGAAGGGTGGTGGCCGACTGGCGGGCGGGACTGTCCGGCTGTTGACGGCTGCTGTCTTCGCCCTCGCCGGGCTGATTTTCGTGACCAGCTTCAACACCGCCAAGGGCACCAACATCCGTACGGACGCCTCGCTGCTGAAGCTCTCCGACCTCATCCAGCAGCGCAGCGCGAAGAACGGCGACCTCAACGAGTCCACCGCGGCGCTGCGCGGGGACATCGACGCCCTCGCCCAGCGAGACGACGGCTCCACCAGGGCCGAGGACGAGAAGCTCGGCGCCCTGGAGAGGTCCGCGGGCACCAAGAAGCTGAGCGGCCCCGCCCTCACGGTCACCCTCAACGACGCCCCGCCGAACGCTCAGGCCGCCCCCGGCTACCCCGAGCCGCAGGCCAATGACCTGGTCATCCACCAGCAGGACCTGCAGGCCGTCGTGAATGCCCTGTGGAAGGGCGGCGCCAAGGGCATCCAGGTCATGGACCAGCGGCTGATCTCCACCAGCGCCGTGCGGTGCGTCGGCAATACGCTGATCCTGCAGGGCCGTGTCTACTCCCCGCCGTACAAGATCACCGCTGTCGGTGACCAGGGCGCGCTCAAGAACGCGATCGCCGCCTCTCCGGCGATCCAGAACTACCAGCTGTATGTGAAGGCGTACGGCCTCGGCTGGAAAGTCGACGAGCGTGAGGCGGTGACTCTCCCCGCCTACTCGGGCACAGTGGATCTCCACTACGCGAAGCCCGTTGGGTAGTGCTTGGGGGAGTCGGTGTCGGTGCGGCTGGTCGTCAGGACCTTCAGCGAACTCTGCATCACCGTTGGCACCTTGATTGTGCTCTTTGTGGCGTACGTGCTGTTCTGGACCGGCATCAAGGCCGACAGTGCCTCGGACGGCCAGATCGACCGGCTCCAGGACGAGTGGTCGCAGGGCACGGCCCCCGCGCCCGAACGGACGGTGTCGCCGGCTCCGAAGACGTACGAGGACGGCAAGCCCTTCGCCGTCATGTACATCCCCCGCTTCGGCGGGAGTTGGGACTGGCCGGTCCTCGAAGGCACCAGGACCGGCACCCTCAAAAAGGGCCTCGGGCACTACGCCTCCACCGCCGCGCTCGGCGAGAGCGGCAATTTCTCGGTCGCCGGCCACCGGCGCACGTACGGCGATCCCTTCAAGGACTTCCCGAAGCTGCGCGCCGGGGACGCGGTGGTGCTGACGGACGGCACGACCTGGTTCACGTACCGCATCGAGAAGGAGCCCCACCGGACCGTGCCGAGCGACGTCGGCGTCATCGACCCCGTCCCGCGTAAGTCCGGCTTCGACGGGACGGGGCGCTATCTGACGCTGACCACCTGCGACCCGGAGTGGGGCAGCAGCCACCGGCTGATCGTCTGGGCGCATCTGGACGCCACCCAGCCTGTGACCGACGGCAAACCGGAAGCTTTGCGCAGCTGACCCATGTGCCCCTGCCGCCCTTTAGTCTGGTGCGGTACCGAACGGAAAGGGACAGCATGTACGGCTGGATCTGGCGGCATCTGCCGGGCAACGCATGGGTGCGGGCTTTCATCTCGCTCGTGCTGGCCCTCGCGGTCGTCTACGTGCTGTTCCAGTACGTCTTTCCGTGGGCGGAGCCGCTGCTTCCGTTCAACGATGTGACGGTCGACGGAGCGGGGGCGGCCCGATGAGCGCGCGCATCCTTGTCGTCGACAACTACGACAGCTTTGTCTTCAACCTCGTCCAGTACCTGTACCAGCTCGGCGCCGAGTGCGAGGTCCTGCGCAACGACGAGGTGGCCCCCAGGCACGCCCAGGACGGCTTCGACGGGGTGCTGCTCTCCCCCGGGCCCGGCACGCCCGAGCAGGCCGGTGTGTGCATCGAGATGGTGCGGCACTGCGCGGACACCGGCGTCCCGGTCTTCGGTGTCTGCCTGGGCATGCAGTCCATGGCGGTGGCGTACGGCGGTGTGGTGGGCCGCGCCCCCGAGCTGCTGCACGGCAAGACCTCGTTGGTCACGCACGAGGGCAAGGGCGTCTTCGCCGGGCTGCCTTCGCCCTTCACCGCGACCCGCTACCACTCGCTGGCCGCGGAGCCGGCGGAGCTGCCGGACGAGCTGGAGGTCACGGCACGGACCGCGGACGGCATCATCATGGGGCTGCGCCACCGTGAACTGGCCGTCGAGGGTGTGCAGTTCCACCCCGAGTCGGTCCTGACCGAGCACGGGCATCTGATGCTCGCCAACTGGCTGGAGCAGTGCGGCGACACCGGGGCGGTCGGGCGTTCCGCGGGGCTCGCACCGGTGGTGGGCAAGGCCGTGGCGTGAGTGGTCCGCGCCCTGAGGACGGGTACGAGTACGACCCGCTGACGGACCCTTTGCCGCCGGGGGAGAGCGGCTCGCCGTGGTTCCGGGCGACGAGCGTTCCGGAGCAGGAGGAGCAGCCCCCGCCGCCACCCCCGCAGGAGTGGTCTGACTACCGCCAGTACTCCGTGGACGACCCTGCGGACTATCAGCGGGACTGGTACGCCCAGCCGGAAGCGGTGCAGGTACCGGAACAGGGGCCAGTACCCGTAGCGCGGCCCGAGCCGGAGCCTGTGCCGATGCCGCAGCAGATAGCCGAGCCAGCGCCGGTGTCCGAGCCGATCCCGGTGCCGGACGACGAGACCGTCGCTCTGCGTACGGCTGACACGCGTCGCGCGCTGGAGACCCCCGCGGGTCCCGGCCGGGCGGAGCGCCGCCGGGCGGCCAAGGCGCGGGGCCGTAAGCGCCCTGAGCCCGCCCCCTCGACGACGTCCGAGTCCGGCAGGCCCCTTTCGCGGGTCGAGGCCCGCCGTGCCGCGCGTGCGGCGAAGGACAGCCCCGCCGTCATCGCCAGCCGCGCCATAGGCGAACTGTTCATCAGCTTCGGCGTACTGATGCTGCTCTTCGTCACGTACCAGCTCTGGTGGACGAACATCCGCGCCGGCCAGCAGGCCAACCAGGCGACGAACAAGATCCAGGACGACTGGGCGAACGGCCGCAAGCCCGGTGTGTTCGAGCCCGGGCAGGGCTTCGCCATAATGCACATCCCCAAGCTGGATGTCGTCGTCCCGATCGCCGAGGGCATCAGCAAGCCCAAGGTCCTCGACCGCGGCATGGTCGGGCACTATGCCGAGGGGAAGCTGAAGACCGCGATGCCGTCGGACAAATCGGGTAACTTCGCGGTCGCGGGCCATCGCAACACTCACGGTGAACCGTTCCGGTACATCAACCGTCTCGAGCCGGGGGACCCGATCGTTGTTGAGACGCAGGACGCGTACTACACGTACAAGATGGCGAACATCCTCCCCCAGACCTCGCCGTCGAACATCGGCGTGATCGGCCCGGTGCCGCCGGGTTCCGGGTTCACGGAGCCGGGCCGGTACATCACGCTGACGACGTGTACGCCCGAGTTCACGAGTACGTACCGAATGATCGTGTGGGGCAAAATGGTCGAGGAACGGCCGCGCAGCAAGGGAAAGCCGGACGCGCTTGTCGGCTGAGACGCTGAAGCGCTGTGAGACTTCAAGACGGGAAAAGGTGCAGTGGCACGTGCTCGTGGCCGGATCGCCGGCGTCATCAGTGTCTTCGGCGAACTGCTGATCACTGCGGGCGTGGTGCTGGGGCTCTTTGTCGTCTACTCACTGTGGTGGACGAACGTTCTCGCCGACCGTGAGGCCTCCAAACAGGGCGACCAGATCCGCGACGGCTGGGCGAACCGCGGCCCTGGCGCCCTCGACATCAAGGACGGCATCGGCTTCCTCCACGTCCCCGCCATGAACAACGGCGAGGTGCTGGTGAAGAAGGGCACCGACGCCGAGGCCCTGAACAACGGCATCGCCGGCTACTACACCGACCCGATCAAGTCGGCGCTCCCCTGGGACGACAAGGGGAACTTCACGCTCGCCGCGCACCGCGACGGCCACGGCGCGAAGTTCCACAACATCCACAAGCTGAAGGATGGCGACCCGATCGTCTTCGAGACGCGGGACACCTGGTACGTCTACAAGGTCTACAAGAGGCTGCCGGAGACCTCGAAGTACAACGTGGATGTGCTGCAGTCCGTCCCGAAGGAGTCGGGGAAGTCGAAGCCGGGCCGCTACATCACGCTGACGACCTGCACGCCTCTGTACACGTCGGACTACCGCTACATCGTGTGGGGCGAGCTGACGCGCACGGAGAAGGTCGACCATGACCGTACGCTGCCGGAGGAGCTGCGCTAGCCCGTACGCACGGACGCAAGAAGCCCCGGCACCCTTGGGTGGGTGCCGGGGCTTCTCGCTGTACGGAGCCTTGCCGGTCGGCTAGTCGCCGGCGCCGCCGATGAACTCGCCGCCGCCGTTCCCGCCTCCGCCGTTCCCACCGCTGCCACCGACCGTCGTGAGCGTGATCGTTGTGGTCGCCGGGTCCACCGGAGTGCCGGGCTGCGGGTCGGAGTTGCTCACGAAGGCGTTGTCGTCCGGGGAGCTGCCGGGCGCGAACTGGATGTTCGTGAAGCCGCTCTGCGCCAGGATCTGCTTGGCCTCGGAGACCCTCTTGGTCCTGATCTCGGGAACGGGCACCAGCGTCTGCTGCGGGCCCTTGGAGACCGTGAGCGTGACCTGCGTGCCCTTGGCCGCCCTCGAGTCGCCCTTGGGGTCCTGTTCGGTGACCTGGCCCGCAGGCTGGTTGGAGTCCGCATCGACCCGCGCGACAGTGAACCCGAGGCCTTCGAGCTGGGCCTTGGCGGCGTCGAACTGCGCGCCCACGACCCGGGGCACGTTGATCTTGGACTGCTTGGCCACGGTGAGGGTGACCGTCGAACCCTTCTCCGCCTGGGTGCCGCCATCGGGGTTCTGATCGAGCACGGTGCCCGGTTCCTCGTCGGACTCGGTTTCCTTGACCTCGACCTTGAATTCCTTGCCCTGCAGCTGGTCCTTGGCGTTCGCCAGGGACTTCTCCGTGACGTCGGGCACCTCGACCTTGGGCGCGCCCTCCGAGACGACCACCTGGATCGTCTCGCCCTGCTGCATCTTGCCCTCGGCCGGCGTCTGGCTGCAGATGCTGCCCTTGGGCTGGTCGCAGCGCGCCGTATTGGACTGGGCGACCTTGACGCCCGCGTTGGTCGCGAGGCTCTGGGCTTCCTTGAACGGCTTGCCCACCAGCTGCGGCACCGGCACATCGCCGTTGCCGCCGCCATTGCCGCTGAAGACCGACTTGCCGATCAGCACCGCGCCGACCAGCACCAGGATGCCCGCGAGTACCAGCAGGATCGTCGAGGTGTTCGACTTCTTCTGGCGGCGGCGGTCCGGTCGGTCGTCGTAGCCGTTGTAGCCCCCGTCGTCCGGGTTCATCGGCGGGAGCATCGACGTCTGGCCACCCGGGTCGGCCTGGCGCAGCGCCGTGGTCGGCTGGTCGTCCGGGGCGTACCCGCCGTAGCCGACCGCGCCCATCGCCGCCGTCGCCGCGACCGGCTGGCCGTCGAGGCAGGCCTCGATGTCCGCGCGCATCTCGTCGGCCGACTGGTAGCGGTAGTCGGGGTCCTTGACCAGGGCCCGCAGGACGATGGCGTCCATCTCGGGCGTGATCTCTGGGTCGAAGTTGCTCGGCGGCTGCGGCTCCTCCCGCACATGCTGATACGCCACCGCCACCGGGGAGTCGCCCACGAAGGGCGGACGCACGGTGAGGAGCTCGTAGAGCAGGCAGCCCGTGGAGTACAGGTCGGAGCGCGCGTCGACCTGCTCGCCCTTGGCCTGCTCCGGGGAGAGGTACTGGGCGGTGCCGATGACGGCCGCGGTCTGCGTCATCGTCATGCCGGAGTCGCCCATCGCACGGGCGATGCCGAAGTCCATCACCTTGACCTGGCCGGTGCGCGTCAGCATGACGTTCGCCGGCTTGATGTCGCGGTGGACGATGCCGTTGCGGTGCGAGTACTCGAGCGCCTGGAGGATGCCGATGGTCATTTCCAGCGTGCGCTCGGGCAGCAGCTTGCGCCCGGAGTGCAGCAGCTCTCTGAGCGTTGACCCGTCGACGTACTCCATGACGATGTACGGGATCGAGACCCCGTCGACGTAGTCCTCGCCCGTGTCGTAGACCGCGACGATCGCCGGGTGATTGAGCGAGGCGGCAGACTGGGCCTCACGGCGGAACCGGGCCTGGAAGGACGGATCGCGGGCGAGGTCGGCCCGCAGCGTCTTCACGGCGACGGTGCGGCCGAGCCGGGTGTCGTGGGCGAGGTAGACCTCTGCCATGCCACCACGGCCGAGCACCGAGCCCAGTTCGTACCGGCCGCCGAGGCGACGCGGCTCTTCCATAACTGTTCCAGCCCTCTCCGTCAGTCCCGACCGCACCCGTGTGTGGTCCGGCGGTGTGCTGTTCGCGCATACGCTACCGGGCACGCCGCACCTGATCCGCCTGTGACCGTCACCTGATACCCGACCGGTATCGCAATGTGCAGGTATGGACGCCAGACGTGATCCGCGTCACTTCTTGCTGTCCAGTACCGCCTGCATCACGGCCTTGGCGATGGGGGCGGCGAGACCGCCGCCGCTGATGTCGTCCCGCTTGGCCTCGCTGTCCTCGACCACGACGGCGACGGCGACCGGGGATCCGCCGTCAGCGGTCTTCGCGTACGAGATGAACCAGGCGTACGGGTTCTTGCTGTTGTTCTCGCCGTGCTGGGCGGTACCGGTCTTGCCGCCGACCTCGACGCCGTCGATCTTGGCGTTGCCACCGGTGCCCTGCTTGACGACGTTCTCCATCATCTCCTGGAGGAGCTGCGCGTTCTCCGGGGAGAGCGGGCGGCTCATCTCCTGCGGCTCGTTGTTCTTGATGACCTCCAGGTTGGGTGCTTCCAGCCGGTCGATCATGTACGGCTTCATCAGCTTGCCGTCGTTGGCGATCGCCGCGGTGACCATGGCCATCTGGAGGGGGGTGGTGGCGGTGTTGAACTGGCCGATGGACGACAGGGCATTGCCGGGGCGGTCCATCGTCTTGTCGTAGACGGAGCCGGCGGCCCGCACCGGGGTGTCGATCTCGGGGTTGTTGAAGCCGAACTTCTGGGCCGTCTCCACCATCTTGTCCCGGCCGACCTTGTCACCGAGGCTGGCGAAGACGGAGTTGCAGGAGACCTTGAGCGCCTGGTTCAGGCTGGCGTTCTCGCAGCCGTTGGCGTGGTTGACCATCGGCCTGCGGGTGTTGGGCAGGATGTACGGCTCCGGGGTGTCCGTCGCCGCGTTGATGTCGTCGACGACGCCGTGCTCCAGGGCCGCTGCCGCAGTGAGCACCTTGAAGGTGGAGCCGGGCGGGTAGACCTCGCGCAGCGCGCGGTTCAGCTTCGGCTTGTCCTTGTCCCGCTCCAGTGCCAGCCACGCCTTCTCGTCCTTGCCGGAGTAGCCGGCGAAGGTCGAGGGGTCGTACGAGGGGGTGGAGGCCAGGGCGAGGATCTTGCCGGTCTGCGGGTCGATCGCTGCGACCGCGCCCTTCTTGGAGCCGAGTTTCTCGAAGGCGGCTTTCTGCGCGGCGCCGTTGAGGGTGGTGACGACGTTGCCGCCCTTCTTCTTGTCGCCGGTGAACATCGCCATCGTGCGGTCGAAGAAGAGCTGATCGGAGTTGCCGGTGAGGATGCCGTCCTCGAGCTTCTCGATCTGGTTGGCGTCGAAGGCCTGCGACGCGTAACCCGTGACCGGCGCCCACATGGGGCCGTCGACGTAGGTGCGCTTGTACTTGAAGTCCGTGTCGTTCGTCTCCACGGAGCCGGTGATCGGCTTGCCGTCGACGATGATGTTCCCGCGCTCGTTGGCGTACCGCTCGATCAGGACACGGCGGTTCTTCGAGTGCGTGTTGAGTTCGTCGGCCTCGACGTACTGGAGCCAGTTCGTGCGCACCAGCAGGGCCAGCACGAGGAGCCCGCAGAAGATCGCGATCCGGCGCAGGGGCTTGTTCACGGTCGGACCACCTGGGTCATCTCGGCGTCGGGGGACGGGGCGGGCGCGGGCGCGGGACGGCGGGCGGTGTCGCTGATGCGGATCAGGATGCCCACCAGGGCCCAGTTGGCGATCACGGACGAGCCGCCGTACGCGACGAACGGCATGGTCATACCGGTCAGCGGGATGAGACCCATCACACCGCCGGCGACCACGAAGACCTGGATGGCGAGGGCGCCGGAGAGGCCGATTGCGAGGAGCTTGCCGAAGGGGTCGCGGGCGGCGAGGGCGGTGCGTACGCCGCGCTCCACGATCAGGCCGTAGATCAGCAGGAACGCCATCATCCCGGCGAGTCCGAGCTCCTCGCCGAAGGTGGAGAGGATGAAGTCGGAGTTGGCGGCGAAGCCGATGAGGTCGGAGTCGCCCTGGCCGAGGCCGGTGCCGAGCGTGCCGCCCGAGCCGAACGACATCAGGGCCTGGCCGATCTGCTCACTCTGCGCCCAGGTCTTCTCGGCGAAGGGGTTGAGCCAGAACTCGACGCGCTGCTGGACGTGCGGCTCGAAGGTGGCCACGCCGACCGCGCCGACCGCGGACATCAGCAGACCGAAGACGATCCAGCTGGTGCGCTCGGTGGCGACGTACAGCATGATCACGAACAGGCCGAAGAACAGCAGCGAGGTACCCAGGTCGGTCTCGAAGACCAGGATCAGGATCGACATCACCCAGACCACGAGAATGGGTCCGAGGTCACGGCCGCGCGGCAGGTACAGGCCCATGAACCGGCGGCTGGCGAGCGCCAGGGCGTCCCGCTTCACCATCAGATAGCCCGAGAAGAAGATCGCGATGATGATCTTTGCGAACTCACCTGGCTGGATGGTGAAGGGGCCGAGGCTGATCCAGATCTTCGCGCCGTTCACCGCGGGGAAGAACACCGGCAGGATCAGCAGGACCAGCGACACCGCCATCGAGATGTAGGTGTAGCGCTGCAGGATCCGGTGGTCCTTGAGCAGGATCAGTACGCCGACGAAGAGGGCGATGCCGATCGCCGAGTACAGCAGCTGCTTGGGGGCGTCGGGGCTGAAGCCCCCGAAGAGCGTCGTCGCCCGCTGGATCAGCCGGGGCGACTGGTCGAGGCGCCAGATCATCACCAGGCCGAGGCCGTTGAGTAGGGTGGCCAGCGGCAGCAGCAGCGGGTCCGCGTATCTGGCGAACTTGCGCACCACGAGGTGGGCCACGCCCGCGAGCAGGCCGAGGCCGAGCCCGTATCCGAGCAGTCCGGCCGGCACTTCGCCGTTCAGGGCGAGGCCGACGTTGAGGTACGCGAACACCGGGATGACGACTGCGAAGGCGAGCAGCGCCAGCTCGGTGTTGCGGCGGCTCGGTGCTTCGATCGCGCCGATCGTGGTGGTGTTGGTGACAACGCTCATGGTGGAGAAGGCCCCCTACGGCCGATTACTGCTTTCCGCAGTTCGAGGCCAGCTTCTGCTCCTCCTCCGAGAGGGTGGGCCCCGGAGAGGGAGTAGCTGCGGTCGGCTTGGTCTTGGCGTTCTGGGTGGTCGGCTTGCCGGTGGTGCCACCGGCCTCGCCCTCGCCGGGCGGCGGGGTGCTCGCGCGGTCGGCCGCCTCGCGGCGCTCTTCGTCCTTCTTGCAGGCGGTGGCCTGGACGGCGAGCTCGTCGATCTTCGCGCGTGCCTTGCCGAGGCTGTCGGCGGTGATCGTCGCCTCCACCTGCTTGCGCTGGTAGGGCGGGAGGTACTTGAGTTCGATCTCGGGATGGTCCTTCTCGACCTTCGAGAGCGAGACCCAGGCCAGGTCCTGGCTGATGCCCTGGTAGAGCGCGACGTGCTCATTCTGGGAGCCGACGTAGTACTGGGTCTGTGTCCAGCGGTAGCCGCCGTACAGACCGCCGCCGACAACCGCCAGGGCGAGCACGATGTAGAAGGATCTCTTCAGCCATTTGCGGCTGCCGCGCGGCTTGACGAAGTCCTCGTCGGAGTACGCCCCGAAGCTGCCCTCGGGCGGCATGCCGCCGTATCCCATGCCGTCGCCGCTGCCGGGCGGGCCGAAGCTGCCGTTCTGCTGCGGGGGCACGGGGCGGCCGAGGCCGGCCGCGCGTCCCGCAGGGGTCTGCATAGCGCCGCCGTCGTTCAGCTGGAGCTGGTTCTCGGCGACCGCGCCGACGACGACCGGGGTGTCGTTGAGCTGCCCGGCCAGGGTGTCGTTGGAGTCGGTGTCGAGGACGTCGGCGACGATGCAGGTGATGTTGTCGGGGCCGCCGCCACGCAGCGCGAGTTGGATCAGGTCCTGGACCGTCTCCTGCGGGCCCTGGTAGCTGGCGAGGGTCTCCTCCATCGTCTGGTGGGAGACGACGCCGGACAGTCCGTCGGAGCAGATCAGATAGCGGTCGCCGGCGCGGACCTCGCGGATGGAGAGGTCGGGCTCGACATGGTCGCCGCTGCCCAGCGCGCGCATCAGCAGGGAGCGCTGCGGGTGGGTGGTGGCTTCTTCCTCGGTGATCCGGCCCTCGTCGACGAGGCGCTGCACCCAGGTGTGGTCCTGGGTGATCTGTGTCAGCACGCCGTCGCGGAGCAGATAGGCGCGCGAGTCGCCGACATGTACGAGGCCGAGGCGCTGGCCGGTCCAGAGCAGGGCGGTGAGCGTGGTGCCCATGCCCTCGAGCTGGGGGTCCTCCTCGACCATCAGCCGCAGCTGGTCGTTGGCGCGCTGCACGGCCGTACCGAGCGAGGTGAGGATGTCCGAGCCGGGCACGTCGTCGTCGAGCGTGACGAGCGTGGAGATGACCTCCGAGGAGGCGACCTCGCCGGCGGCCTGGCCGCCCATGCCGTCGGCGATGGCCAGAAGGCGGGGGCCGGCATAGCCGGAGTCCTCGTTGCCCTCCCGGATCATGCCCTTGTGCGATCCGGCGGCGAAGCGCAGAGACAGACTCATGCGCACCTCGCCCGTCGGCTCGGGGTACAGCCGGTCTCGAGCCACACTGCCCACCCTCCGGTCGGGAGCCCGTCCCGGTCCGCTGTCGGGACCGCTGCGGCTCGCTCGCTCCGCTCGCTCATTGTCGTACTACTTCCGCAGCTCGATGACGGTCTTGCCGATGCGGATCGGCGCGCCCAGCGGAATCGGTGTCGGGGTGGTGAGTCGGGTCCGGTCGAGATATGTGCCATTGGTGGACCCGAGATCCTCGACGATCCACTGGCCGTCACGGTCCGGGTAGATCCTGGCATGCCTGCTGGACGCGTAGTCGTCGTCCAGCACGATTGTGGAGTCGTGCGCCCGGCCCAGCGTGATGGTCTGGCCCTGCAGGGCCACCGTGGTGCCCGTGAGGGTGCCTTCGGACACAACAAGTTTGGTGGGCGCCCCACGGCGCTGGCGGCCGCCGCCCGCCTGCTGGCGCTGCTGCGGCGGCGCGGCGGTCTGGCGCGTCTGCTGGGGACGCGCGTCGGCGTTGCGGCGTGAGCCGCGTTGCGTGACGCGCGTACCGAACAGGTCACTGCGGATGACCTGGACGGCCACGATCACGAACAGCCACAGAACGGCCAGGAAACCTAGCCGCATGACCGTCAGGGTCAGCTCTGACATTGCCCCCGCTTCACCCTTCGGCTTGCCGGTAAACGATGGTGGTGTTGCCCACGACGATCCGCGAGCCGTCGCGGAGCGTAGCGCGGGTTGTGTGCTGCCCGTCTACCACGATGCCGTTGGTAGACCCGAGATCCTGGATCGTCGAGGGCGTTCCGGTCCGGATCTCACAGTGCCGGCGCGATACGCCGGGGTCGTCGATCCGCACATCGGCGTCGGTGCTGCGACCCAGCACCAGCGTCGGGCGGGAGATCTGATGGCGGGTGCCGTTGATCTCGATCCAGCGTCGTACTTGAGTGCTCGGCATCGGGCCTGGGCCGGGTGCAGAGCGGCGGTCCGCGGCGGGCGCGGGACCGGGTCGGCCGGCGCCCGGAGGCGGCGCGGCCGGCATGGGAGGCGCACCGGCGGGCGGATAGCCGTAGCCGCCGCGGGCGCCGCGCTGAGGGACTGCGGCCGGCCCGGGGCCGGCGGGGGCCCGCTCGGGCGACTGTGACGTACTCGACGCGAGAGTGCGGCTGCGCACCCGGTACAGACCGGTGTCGAGGTCCTCCGCCTTCTCGAGGTGGACCTTGATGGGCCCCATGAAGGTGTAGCGCTGCTGCTTGGCGTAGTCGCGGACCAGGCCGGAGAGCTCGTCGCCGAGCTGGCCGGAGTACGGGCTCAGGCGTTCGAAGTCGGGCGCGCTGAGCTCCACGATGAAGTCGTTGGGGACGACCGTCCGCTCGCGGTTCCAGATCGTCGCGTTGTTGTCGCACTCGCGCTGGAGCGCGCCCGCGATCTCGACGGGCTGGACCTCGGACTTGAACACCTTGGCGAAGGTGCCGTTGACCAGACCTTCGAGTCGCTGCTCGAACTTCTTCAGGACTCCCATGAGGCACCTCCTCCGTCGTTGCCGTCCTGGTACTGCTTACTGATCGTATCCACGCGTCGGGAAATCGGCTGGTTCCCCTTGTCTGCCCCGTCGATGAGTGTCACCTCTCACACGGATCGTAGAGGCGGCCTCCTGACAGTGTCCCGCACCCAGGGTGCACCCAAGAGGAGTGGGGGGAGACCGCTCTCCGTTCCCTCTTCCTTCGTCGGCTCTGCCGAAACAATCGAGTGTGAATGCACCCTGTACCGCGTGCTAATCTTCTGGATGTCGCCAGGGGGTCACACCGAACGGGTGGGGCACAAGGCGGCAGCACCCAATGCGCGGGTGGCGGAATAGGCAGACGCGCTGGATTCAGGTTCCAGTGCCCGAAAGGGCGTGGGGGTTCAACTCCCCCCTCGCGCACAGATCAGAAGCCCCGTAGGTCATCGACCTACGGGGCTTCTGCGTTGCCTTCTTCCCGCCCGGGGTGTCCTCCGCGCGGGCTGACCGGAGTGTGGGATGTGCGACTGTGCGACGTTCGTCGCTCCGGGGCGAGACGAAAGTGGGCCGTGGGCGGCGGGGCGGGCTGCTTAGGGTGCGGGCGTGAACGCGTCATCGAAGATATGGGCCGGCTGGACGTGGCTGGCGGCACCCGAGCTTTGGTCGCGGAGGCGGACCGTCGGCGAGGTGGTGCTCGCGCTGGTGCTCGGTCTCATGGCCGCCGGAACCGAGGAACTGACGGGCAGCGCGGGGCTGCGGCTGCTCGGCGTCGGGGCGGCGGCCGCGCTGCTGTCGCTGCTGCGGCGCCGGATGCCCCTGCCGGTGCTGGTGGTCACCGGGGCGCTCGCGCCGCTCTTGAGCGGCTTCGCGCCGCTGCTGATGGTCGTGGGCTGGTCGGCGGGGCGCAGGATCGTGGGCGCCGGCCGGGCGCTGGTCGCGTTCACCGTCGCGTACGGCCTCTTTGTCGGCATCATGCTTGTCGACACCTGGTCCGAGCAGACGCCGATGACGCTGGTGCTGCTCGCCACTCTGTACTTCCTTGCGACGGCGGTCGTACCGGGCCTGGCCAGCCGTTACTGGACGCAGCGCCGGACCCTGCTGCACACCCTGCAGCAGCGCAACGTCCAGCTCTTGCGGGAGCGCGCGATGGTGGTGGGGCAGGCGCGGCTGCGTGAGCGCCAGCGGATCGCTCAGGACATGCACGACAGCCTCGGTCACCAGTTGGCGCTGATCTCCGTGCACACCGGTGCGCTGGAGGTGGATCCCGAGCTGACGCCGCGGCAGCGGGAGGCGGTCGGGGTGCTGCGGGACGCTTCGGTGACCGCAATGCATGAACTGCGTGAGGTCGTCGGGATTCTGCGGGACGGGGTCGAGGGGCCGGCGCCGGTTGACGAGTCGGGGCGGGTCGCGCGTGGGACGGCCGGTATCGGGGGGCTCGTGGAGGCCGCGCGAGCGGCGGGCAACGCGGTGGAGTTGCGGTGCAAGGGCGAGGCGCGGGCGCTCGCCGCGGCGGCCGACCATGCGGCGTATCGCATCGTGCAGGAGGCGCTGACCAACGCGTACAAGCACGCTCCCGGCGCTCCGATCGACGTGGAGCTGCGATACGAGCCGGACTCGGTCGTCGTCGAGATCGTCAGCGGGGCAGCTGGGGCGTCGGCACCCGGCGAGGTGGTCAGCGGCGGGCAGGGGCTGACCGGGCTGCGCGAGCGGGCGCGGCTGGTCGGCGGCATCGTGCATGCGGGGCCGGCGGACGGCGGGGGCTTCCGGGTGGCTGGAGTGCTGCCGTACGGAGTCGTGGAGGCCGCGCCGTTCGTCGCTGCGGAGGACGACTTCCGCCAGCAGTCGCCGAAGGCCGCGCTCGGGAACGGTGATCCGGTCATGGACTGGACTGTTTCGGAGCGGGAGTTGGCGATGGGTGGGAAGAGCAGTGGCGGGGGGTTCGCGCTGGGATGCGGGATTGCCCTGGCGGCGTTGCTGGTGCTGGTGGTGGCGGGTGTCTTCGGGATGTTCTTCCTGGTGGGGTCGGTGAGCGACGGGATGATCGACCCGGCCCAGTACGAGCAGGTGAAGATCGGGGCGTCCGAGGAAGAGGTGCGCGACCAGCTGCCGAGCGGGGACACGATCACGACGACGGGGCTGAGCGGCAAGGGCCCGAAGGAGCCTGCGGACTCCAAGTGCATGGTGCTGATGTCCTCGGAGGTGGGGGACAGTATCGAGACCGAGCCGGTGTTCCGGTTCTGCTTCAAGGGCGGCAAGCTGATCGAGAAGAAGTCCTACGAGGTCAGCCGCTGAGGGCGGTGGGCGGCGGCGGGTGCCGGTAGGCGGCGGTTGTGTTGTGGGGGTGCCTGTGGTGTGGGGGTGCATGTGACGGGGTTGCCGACGGGTGCGTCGACAGGGTCGCCGAGCGGTTCGCCGATCCGGGTCGTCGTCGCTGATGACGAGCCGCTCATCAGGGCGGGGATCCGGATGATCCTCACCTCGGACCGCGAGATCGAGGTCGTGGCGGAGGCTGCGAACGGGCGCGAGGCCATCGACCTGGCGCGTTCCCACACCGCCGACGTGGTGCTCCTCGACATCCAGATGCCGGTGATGGACGGGCTCACGGCGCTGGGGGAACTCCGCAGGGCGGCACCGGCGACGCGGGTGATCGTGCTGACGACCTTCGGTGAGCGGGAGAACGTACTGCGGGCGCTGGAACACGGGGGCGCCGGGTTCCTGCTCAAGGACACTGCACCCGCGGAGCTGATCCGGGCGGTGCGGGCTGCGGCCGCGGGCGAGGCGTATCTCTCCCCCGGAGCGACCCGGCATGTGGTGGACCAGCTCGCGTCCGGGCGGGCGGCTGCGCGCGGCGAGGAGGCGCGGGCTCGCGTTGCCGGGCTGAGCGCCCGCGAGCGGGAGGTGCTGGCGCTGCTCGGCGAGGGGCTGTCCAACGCGGACGCCGGGAGGCGGCTGCATATGAGCGAGGCCACGGTGAAGACGTATGTGAGCCGCATCCTGGCGAAGCTGGAGTGCGAGAACCGGGTGCAGGCGGCACTGCTGGCGCGGGACGCCGGGTTGGACGGTGGGTGGTGAGCGGGTGAGCGGGTGAGCGGGTGAGCGGGTTGGGCGTGGGGGCCTGCTTGCGGGCGTCGTGCCTGCGGGCGTCGTGCCTGCGGGCGTCGTGCGGGCGGGCGTCGTGCGGGCACGTGGGCGTCCTGACGGGCTGACGTTTCACGTGGAACATCCGCGTTGACGTGTTTCACGTGAAACGCCCGCGGAGGATGGACTCTCCGCGGGCGTTTCACGTGAGGTGTGCGCTGCGCGCGGCACCTGTAGTCAGGCGACGAGACGCGCAGCCAGGGCCTTGCCCTTCTGGGCAGCCTCGTCGAGCGCCTTCGAACGGGAGGCGTCGGCCAGCGGAATCAGCTCCGCCATCTCGGGCTTGGAGTGAGCCAGTGTCAGCTCGGGGACGATGAAGTCGACCTCAGCGCCGAGCATGCCGGTCAGCACCTTCTCCAGGTAGTTCTGGACGAACTCGTAGTCCTCGCGCGGGGTGCCCGGAGCGTATGAACCGCCGCGGCTGGCGACGACCGTGACCGGGGTGCCGGCCACCGGACCGTCGGGGCCCGCGTTGTGGCCGACGACGATCACCTGGTCCAGCCATGCCTTGAGAGTGGACGGGATCGTGAAGTTGTACATCGGTGCGCCGATCAGAACGGCGTCCGCCGCCTCGAGCTCGGAAGCGAGCTCGGCGCGCAGCGCGTCCTCTATCCCCGCGGAAACGGCGGCGAAGTCCAGGTGGGGCAGGGGCGTGGCGGCGAGATCGCGGTAGACGACCGTGCCCTCAGGGTGCTGCTCCTGCCAGGCCTGGACAAAGGAGGCGGTGATGTCGCGGGAGGCCGAGCCCTGAGGAAAGACGGCGGAGTCGAGGTGCAGCAGTGTGGCCATGAGGTTCTCCATGAGGGGGTGGTGCGTGATGAAATTCCGTACGCACCTATAGATAGCATAGGTACTTATCTTTCGTAAGTTCATGGGGATGGCGCAGTACTCTGGAGGCATGGCGGAACACAGCGAAGAGGCGTGCAAGAGGGTCGATGGGGGCATCACGCGCGTCTTCGAGCTGCTCGGCAAGCGCTGGACCGGGCTGATCGTCTCGGTGCTGATGCAGCGCGCTGTGCACTTCGCGGAGCTGCGGCGGGCAATCCCGGGCATCAGCGAGCGCATGCTCTCGGACAGGCTGACCGAGCTGGGGGCGGCGGGGTTGGTCGTGCGAGAGGTCGACGAGGGGCCGCCGCTGCGCGTCGCGTACCGGCTGACCGAGGCCGGGGCGGCGATGGAGCCCGCGCTCAAGGAACTGGCGCTGTGGGCCGACACGTATCTGGCAAAGGGCGGCTCGGACCCCTGCTAGCGGGGCTCCCGGCTCGGACGGAGGCTCAAGGGCGGGGTTTGGGCGCTTGAGCCTTGCAGGCCGCGGAGTTGCGCAACGTTATCCACAGGGGGAGACGGTTGTCGGGCAGCGGCGGTACCGTCGTTGGCAGTTGATGTTGGAGTCGGTACGACGACGGGGGAGGCAGCGCGTCATGAGCCAGGCGGAGACGGTGATGCCGGTGCAGCAGGTCGGGGCAGGGGCGACGGGCGGGGAGCGCATTCCGGTGGTGCCGGGCTTCGCACCGCGTCCGGGGCAGGGAACGCCCGGCGTTGCGGACGCCGCCCGGTCGCCGAAGGAGGCGGGGAAGGTGCTGCGGGACCGGGTGCCGCGGGCTTCGCACGACTCGCTGGTGCTCGCGGTGACGCGGCCCGACGCGGTCGAGGCCGTCGAGGAGTCCAGCCGCGGCCGGGTGCCTGGGCTCACGTCGATACGGGTGGGCCGGATGGCCGCATCGCCGTTCGCGTTTCTGCGCGGCTCGGCGGGGTTGATGGCCCACGACCTGGTGGGCACTCCGGTCACCGGGGTGAGCGCGCAGATCTGCGGCGATGCGCACGCGGCGAACTTCGGACTGTACGGCGATGTGCGCGGCCGCCTCGTCATCGACCTGAACGACTTCGACGAGACCGTTGTCGGCCCGTGGGAATGGGACGTCAAGCGGCTCGCCGTCTCACTGGTGCTGGCCGGGCGGGTGGCAGGCGCGGACGAAACTGTCTGCCGGGCGGCCGCGTTCGACGCGGTGGGCGCGTACCGGCGCACCATGCGGCTGCTGGCCAGGCTGCCCGCGCTGGACGCGTGGAACGCCATCGCCGACGAGGAGCTCGTCTCCCATACGGACGCGCGCGATCTGCTCGGCACGCTGGAGCGGGTCTCGGAGAGGGCCCGTAACAACACGAGTGCGCGCTTCGCCGCCAAGGCGACGGAGGAGTGTGGCGACGGCGGACGGCGCTTCGTGGACGCGCCGCCGGTGCTGCGGCGGGTGCCGGACGCGGAGGCGGCGGCCGTCGCCTCGGCGCTCGAGGGGTATCTGCGCACGGTGTCGGAGGACCGGCGGCCGCTGCTCGCGCGGTACGCGATCCACGATGTGGCGTTCCGGGTGGTGGGAACAGGGAGCGTTGGCACGCGGTCCTATGTGGTGCTGCTGCTCGACCACCGGGGCGAGGCACTGGTGCTTCAGGTGAAGGAGGCGCGGGCCTCGGCACTGCTGCCGTATCTGCCGGCCGCCGGGTTCCAGGTGGCGGAGGTGGACCACGAAGGGCACCGAGTGGTGCTCGGCCAGAAGCGGATGCAGGTGGTCAGCGACATTCTGCTCGGCTGGACGACGGTCGACGGACGGCCTTTCCAGGTACGGCAGTTCAGGAACCGCAAGGGAAGCGTGGACCCGGCGGCGCTTGCGCCCGACGAATTCGACGACTACGGGCGGATGACCGGTGCGCTGCTGGCCCGGGCGCATGCGCACAGCGCCGACCCGCGGCTGCTCGCCGGGTACTGCGGCAAGAACGAGGAGCTGGACGAGGCGGTGGCCGGCTTCGCCATGACGTACGCGGACCGTACGGAAGCGGACCACGCGGATCTGCTGGCGGCGATCAAGAGTGGGCGGATAGCCGCTGAGCTGGGGGTGTGACGGGGTGCTTCGCCGCGCCCGTAGGCTGGGCGCGTGACCCAGGATGCATCCGGCGGGCCGACGACCCGGAACGACGAAGAGCAGGACGCGCAGCCACGGCCCGAGGCCCGGCTGGACAAGGCGGTGCGCGCGGCCGAGCAGGCGCTGATCGAGTTCGAGATCGCGTTGGAGACGTTCCGGGTGGAGGTGGAGAACTTCTCCCGGCTGCACCACCAGAAGCTCGGTCCGATGTACGCGCGCCTGGACGAGCTGGACGCGCAGATCGCGGAGGCCCGGGCCGCTCGTAGCGGCGATCCGGAGGATCTGCGCAAGGCGCAGGAGGCGCGGGCGATGGTGATGCCGATGCCCGGTGTCGACGAGCTGTTCCACGACTGGATGGACTCCGAGGGCCTCTCCCCCGAGGCCGCCGCGATGCTCAACGACCAGCCCGTGCGGGCGCCGAAGCGGGTGCGTCCCAGCGAGGAGGCACGCAAGCTCTACCGCGAGCTGGCCCGCAAGGCGCACCCGGACCTGGCGCAGGACGAGGGGGAGCGGACACGGCGCGAAGAGTTCATCACGCGCGTGAACGCCGCCTACGGGCTCGGCGACGCGGCGCTGCTGCGGGAGCTGGCCGAGGAGTGGGCGGCCGGGCCTGTGCCCGCCGAACAGCCACTCAGCGAGAGCGAGGAGCTCTACGCCCGGCTCGAGTGGCTGTCGCAGCGCAAGGAGCTGCTGACCGCGGTCGCGCAGGAGCTGGAGGAGAGCGCGATCGGCGCGATGCTGAAGATGGCGCCCGAGGACCCGGACCGGCTGCTGGAGGAGATCGCCGAGCAGCTGCTCGTGCAGGTCGCCGAGCGTGAGAAGGAACTGTCCGGACTGGTGCAGTAGGTTTTCTGAGGTTTCTCAGGAGCCGAGAGACCCTGCCGCGTATGTTCGAGATGCACGATATGTGTGAGATGCACGAGAGAAGGCATGACCATGAATTTCGCCCCGCTGCCCTCGGTGGACGCCGCGGCGGTACCGTCCGACGGCCTGGTACTGGACGTCCGGGAGGACGAAGAGTGGGCGGCCGGGCATGTCGAGGGCGCGCTGCATGTCCCGATGAGCGACTTCGTGGCCCGCTTCGGTGAGGTGACCGAGGCTCTGGCCGACGGGGGCCGGGCGTATGTGATGTGCCGGGTCGGCGGGCGGTCCGCGCAGGTCACCCAGTATCTGGTGCAGCAGGGCATCGACGCGGTGAACATCGAAGGCGGCATGCTCGCATGGGACGGCGTCGGCCGCCCGATGGTCACCGACACCGGCAACCCGGCGTTCGTCCTCTGAGGCACGAGGCACGAGGCACGAGGCACGAGGCACGAGGCTGGGGGCACGAGGCTGGGGGCACGAGGCTGGGGGCACGAGGCTCGGGGCTGCGAGGCTTGATTCGGCTCCCTGAGCCGTTAGCCGAGGGGGTGAGCGGCCAGCAGGTCGCCCAGGGCCTCCTCATGGGCCGCGGCCGGGCCGAGTGAGAGCTCGAGCTGCTTGGCCCAGGCGTGGTAGCGGTGCAGCGGATAGTCGGTGTCGGCGCCGAAGCCGCCGTGGAGATGCTGCGCGGTCTGGACGACGCGGCGTACGCCCTCCGAGGCCCAGATCTTCGCCACCGCAACATCGCCGGACACCGGCAGCGGGCCGCCGACTCCCGTGCTCTCCCGCGCCGGGGTCAGCCGCCAAGCCGCCTGCCAAAGGGTCGCTTCCATCGCGCGCAGATCGATATAGCGGTCGGCGGCCTGGACGGCGACTGCCTGGAATGTGGCGACCGGGAAGCCGAACTGCTCACGTTTTCCGGTGTACTCGCTGGTCATCGCGAGCACGCTCTCGCCGAGCCCGAGAGCCAGTGCACAGGTTCCGGTGGCCAGGAGCTGGCGCAGCCACTCCCAGGCGCCGTCGGCGTCGATCAGTTCGCGGCTGTCGATCCGTACGGAGTCGAGGCTGACCTCGGCGAAGCGCTCGCCGCTGGTGGAGACCTGCTCGCCGAACGTGATGCCTTCACGGTCCCGGGGGACCAGGGCGAACGCGGCCCGGCCCTCACCGGTGTGCGCCGGCACGGCGATCCGGTCCGCGGACTGGGCCCAGGGCACGCCCGTCTGCACCCCGTCGAGCACCCAGCCGGCCCCATCACCTTGTGCGCGGGCAGGGCGCGCGGCGACGGCGAGCTCGGCGGGGTCGTGGCCGGTGCGGCCGTTGGCCCCGACGGTGAGCACCAGTTCGCCGCGGCCGACGCGGGGCAGGATCTCGTCGCTCAACTCGGTGCTGCCGTAACGCTCCACGGCCATGGCGACCGCGCTCGTCTCCAGCAGTGGCACCCGCGCCAGCACCTTCGCGGACTCGCGCAGCACCAGGCAGAGCGCGATTGGATCGAGGCCGGCCCCGCCGTGTTGTGGCGACAGGACCAGACTCAGCAGATCGGAGTCCGCGAGCTTGGCCCACAGCGGCCGGTCGAACTCCTCGGCCACCGCGCCCGGGGTGAGCGCGGGGCTCGGCACTCCGTCGGGCGCGACGCCCGAGAAGACCGCCTTCGCAGCCTCGACCGCCGCCTGCTGCTCCTCGGTGAAGGTGAAGTCCACTGCCCTGTCCTCCCACGCACCGGTGCTGCCCTGAAATCCGTATCTGACGGACCGTCAAGATAGAACAGGTTCTTGAAAAAGAACACAGCGTGGGAGGGAGCGACCCAGGGCCTGCTCAGCGGTCGAAGTCCAACTCCACTTCCGGTGTGGCCGGATGAGACTGGCAGGCCAGCACATAGCCCGCCTCGGTCTCCTCCGCCTCCAGCGCGAAGTTGCGGTCCATGCGCACCTCGCCCGAGACCAGGAAGGCCCGGCAGGTACCGCAGACCCCGCCCTTGCACGCGTACGGCGCGTCCGAGCGGCTCCGCAGCACGGTCTCCAGCAGTGACTCGCCTTCCCGCACCGGCCACTTGCCGGAACGGCCGTCCAGGGTCGCGGTCAGTTCGGCATGGGCCGGCGCGGTCACCGGCCCCGGCCCGGGCGCCGAGCCGTCGTCGACATGGAAGATCTCCTCGTGGATACGGCTCCGGTCCACCCCGAGCCGGCGCAGCGCGCGCTCGGCGCCCTGGACCAGGCCGAAGGGGCCACACAGGAACCAGCCGTCCACGTCGGTCACCGGAAGCAGGGCGGGCAGCAGCCCCGTCAGCCGCTCCTGGTCCAGTCGTCCGGACGGCAGTCCCGACTGCTGTTCCTCCCGGGAGAGCACGGTGACCAGCTGAAGACGGTCCGGGAAGCGGTCCTTGAGGTCGGCGACCTCGTCAAGGAACATCGTCGACGCCGCGGTACGGTCGCTGCGTATCAGACAGAACCGGGCCTCCGGCTCCCGCGCCAGCAGCGTCGCCGCCATCGACAGCACCGGGGTGATGCCGCTGCCGCCGACGACCGCTGCGAAGTACCCGGGGCGCGGGGCGAGGAGGAAGCGGCCCATCGGCGGCATCACCTCGACGGTGTCGCCGACACCGAGCTCCTTGAGCGCGAACGTCGAGAACTCGCCGCCGTCGACCAGCCGGATGCCCACGCGCAGTATCGGATCACCGTTGGCCGGGGCGGCCGGGGCGCAGATCGAGTACGTACGACGGATCTCCTCGCCTTCCACCAGCCGGCGCAGGGCCAGGTGCTGGCCGGGGGTGTGGCGGAAGGTCTCGCGCAGCTCGGGCGGCACCTCGAAGGTGACCGCCACCGAATCGTCCGTGAGCTGTTCGACCTCGCTGACCCGGAGCGGATGGAACATCTACAACTCCTTGAAGTGGTCGAAGGGTTCGCGGCAGCTGACGCAGCGGCGCAGTGCCTTGCAAGCGGTGGAGGAGAACCTGCTCAGCAGCTCGGTATCGGTGGAGCCGCAGTTCGGGCAGCGTACGGAGAGAGTGAGCGGCACCGGCCCCTCAGCCGTGTGCGGGCGGGGCGGGGCTATCCCGAACTCGGCGAGCTTGCGCCGTCCTTCCGCGCTGATGTCATCTGTCGACCAGGCCGGGGAGAGGACCTTGACGACCGAGACGTCCGGTATTCCGTGGTCATGCAGCACCTGCTCGATGTCCGAGGTCATGGCCTCGATCGCCGGGCAGCCGGTGTAGGTCGGGGTCAGCTCCACTTCGACCCTGCCGGGCCCGAGGATCTGAACCCCGCGAAGCACGCCGAGCTCCTCCAGCGTCAGCACCGGCAGCTCAGGGTCTGGCACGGAGCCGGCGAGCCTGCGCAGCTCCGCCTCCAGTCGCGTCTCAGTCACGTCGGTCACCATGACGCCCCCGGGTGGCTGCGGTGCAGATGCTGCATCTCCGCCAGCATCCGCCCGAAGGACTCGGTGTGCAGACCCTGCCGTCCCGCGCCAGCCGCCCAGCCGCCGGCCCGCGGCCCGTCGGGCACGGACAGCGTCGCCCGCTCCAGCACGGCGGTGACGGCCTCCAGCCAACCGGCCTCCAGCGCCTGCCAGTCGACGTCCAGCCCTTCGACCGGCTGGAACATCTCGCCGGTGAACCGCCACAGCGCGTCGCACGCCCGCTGCATCCGCTCATGGCTCTCGGCCGTGCCGTCGCCGAGCCGCTCGGTCCAGTGCTCGGCGTGGTCCTGGTGGTACGCCACTTCCTTGACCGCCTTGGCCGCGAGCCCGGCGAACTCGCTGTTCCCCGCCGTCAGCTGCCCGTACAGCAGTCGTTGGTAGAGGGAGAAGTAGAGCTGGCGGGCGATGGTGTGGGCGAAGTCGCCGTTCGGCTGCTCGACCAGCTGGAGATTGCGGAACGCCCGCTCCTCGCGCAGATACGCCAGCTCGTCCTCGTCCCCGACGAGGGAGAGCAGCACCCGCGCCTGCCCCAGCAGGTCCAGCGCGATATTCGCGAGGGCGACCTCCTCCTCCAGGACGGGCGCATGGCCGGCCCACTCCCCCAGCCGGTGCGAGAGCACCAGCGCATCGTCGCCGAGGGCGAGCGCCGCGGCATTGGCCGTCGCGGTCACAGGTGCTTCACCCCTTCCGGGATCTCGTAGAAGGTCGGGTGACGGTAGGGCTTGTCGCCGGCCGGCTCGAAGAACGAGTCCTTCTCGTCGGGCGAGGACGCGGTGATCGCCGTGGAGGGAACCACCCAGATCGACACGCCTTCGTTCCGCCGGGTGTACAGGTCGCGGGCGTTGCGCAGGGCCATCTCCGCGTCCGGGGCGTGCAGGCTTCCCGCGTGCGTGTGGGACAGCCCGCGGCGCGAGCGCACGAAGACCTCCCACAGCGGCCAGTCGGTCGAGCTGCTCATGCCGTCGCCTCCCCGGGCTTCGCGTGCTGTGCTTGGTGTTTCGTGGCGTACGCCGCGGCCGCGTCCCGGACCCAGGCGCCCTCTTCGTGGGCCCGGCGGCGCTGCGTGATCCGCTGTTCGTTGCAGGGGCCGTTGCCCTTGAGGACGTCCTGGAACTCGGCCCAGTCGATCGCGCCGAAGTCGTGGTGGCCCCGCTGTTCGTTCCACCGCAGATCGGGGTCCGGGAGGGTGAGGCCGAGGGCTTCGGCCTGCGGTACGCAGATGTCCACGAAGCGCTGGCGCAGCTCGTCATTGGAGTGCCGCTTGATCTTCCAGGCCATGGACTGCGCCGAGTGTGCTGACTCATCGTCCGGCGGGCCGAACATCATCAGCGACGGCCACCACCAGCGGTTCACCGCGTCCTGCGCCATCTCGTGCTGGGCGGGCGTCCCACGGGAGAGGGTGAGCAGCAGCTCGTACCCCTGGCGCTGGTGGAAGGACTCCTCCTTGCAGATCCGGACCATCGCGCGGGCGTACGGACCGTAGGAGCAGCGGCAGAGCGGCACCTGGTTGGTGATTGCCGCGCCGTCCACCAGCCAGCCGATCGCGCCGACATCGGCCCAGGTCAGCGTCGGGTAGTTGAAGATCGATGAATACCTCTGGCGGCCGGCGTGGAGCTTGTCGAGCAGCTCCTCGCGGCTCGTGCCCAGGGTCTCGGCGGCGCTGTACAGATACAGCCCGTGGCCCGCCTCGTCCTGGACCTTGGCCATCAGGATCGCCTTGCGGCGCAGCGAGGGCGCCCGCGTGATCCAGTTCGCCTCCGGCTGCATGCCGATGATCTCGGAGTGGGCGTGCTGAGCCATTTGGCGGACGAGCGTGGCCCGGTAGGCATCGGGCATCCAGTCGCGCGGCTCGATGCGCTCATCGGCGGCTACGGCGGCGTCGAAAACCGCCTCGTACGTATCCGCAGTCACTGCCGTCATCCGGGCCCCCTACCGACCGATCGTTCGGTTCATTGACTTCAATGGTGGGTCGACGGCCCGTAGGGTGTCAACCCTGTGGATAACTGAGGTGGACCGATGGGGATCGGGGCGGGATGGACTCCTACGAGGACGAGGACGTCAACGGCGCCAGGAGCCTGAGCTCCGAGCCGCGGCCCGGCCGCGTCCCCAAGGCCCGTACGCAGCCCGAATCCCACCCTGAATTCGAACCCGCGGTCGAGTCCGAGGTCCAGCACCAGCTTGAGCAGGAGCACTGGCACCGGTTTCCGCCGGTCGCGCCCCCCGACGCCGCCGAGCCCGCAGCCCCCGAGCCCGCCCCCGTCCGCGGCATGGCGGCCCTCTCCCTCCCCTACCAGGTCGCCGCCGCCGTCTCGCTCGCGATTATCGGCGCTCTCGCCTGCGTCCACCTGGCCATGGTGTTTCTGCACGTCGCCCCGTCCAACACCGTCACCAAGCAGTACGGCAAGGCGGTCGACGGCTGGGTCTACCCCGAGTTCGAGCAGAACTGGAAGCTCTTCGCCCCCAACCCGCTCCAGCAGAACGTCGCCGTGCAGGTGAAGGCCGAGTTCACGGCCACCGACGGCAGCCGTAAGACCACCGACTGGATCGACCTCACCGCCGAGGACGGCGAGGCGATCCGCGGCAATCTCCTCCCCAGCCATGTCCAGCAGAACGAGCTGCGCCGGGCGTGGGACTTCTACATCAACTCCCACGACAACGAGAACCGCGCCAACGGCGTGCGCGGCCAGCTCTCAGAGAGATATGTCCGCAGGATTGTGATGATGCGCCTCGACGCGCACGACCTGGGAAGATCCGTCGAGCGCATCCAGCTCAGGTCCTCGACCCGCTCGGTCAAGGCCCCGGAGTGGAGCGACGAGAAGATCGACACCCGCCCCGCCTACCGGGTTCTGCCCTGGTGGACAGTCACCGCCGCGGATCTGCCCGAGGGTGTCGGTAACGGCCGGACGGAGGCGGGCACGTGAACGACACCGCCGACCGCGGGGTCGCGCGCGCTGTCCAGCGCATCACCTCCACGGCCCTCGGTCCGTACCAGAGCGCCGTCGTCCGGATCGGCTTCGCCGCCACCTGGCTGCTCTTCCTGCTGCGTGAGCTGCCCAATCGTCATGAGATGTACGGCCCCAACGGTCCGTGGAGCTGGGACATGGCGCGGCAGCTCATAGCGGGCAATGACGCCTTCACCGCGCTCATCTGGTCGGACACCACTCTCTGGTTCGAGGTCGTGTACGGCCTCGCCGTGCTGTCCAGCGTGCTGCTGATACTCGGCTGGCGTACCCGCACCATGTCCGTGCTTTTCATGATCGGTGTGCTCTCGCTCCAGAATCGCTCCATCTTCATGGGCGACGGCGGCGACAACGTCATCCATCTGATGGCGATCTATCTGGTCCTGACGCGCTGCGGGCAGGTCTGGTCCCTGGACGCACGGCGCGCGGCGCGAGCGTTGCCGGGGGTGGCGGCCGAACCGGACGCGCAGGGAGTACCGGGTGGGTCGGCGGTGCAGGGCACGCAGGAAGCGCCGGGCAGGCCGTCCCGCGACCGGGTCGGCCCCGTGCTCTGGGCGGTGCTGGGACTCGCCCTGGTCATCGCCACATTCCTGAACCAGACCGGCTGGCTCGTACTGCTGCTGCTCGGGGTGCTCTGGGTGGGGCTGGGGCTGTGGTGGATGGTGAGCCGATACGCGCCGAACAGCGAGCTGCGCACCCTGCTGGACGTTCTCGCCAACCTTGCTCACAACGCCGCTCTCGTCGTGATCATGGCCGAGGTCTGTCTGATCTACGCCACCGCAGGCTGGTACAAGATCCAGGGCTCCCGCTGGCAGGACGGCACCGCGCTCTACTACCCGCTCAAGCTCGATTACTTCACGCCCTGGCCGGCCCTCTCCGACCTCCTCGCCTCCGGTGGCGTGATGGTGATGGTGCTGACGTACGGCACGGTCATCGTGCAGGTCGCCTTCCCGTTCACGCTCTTCAACCGGCGAGTCAAGAACGTCCTGCTGGCCGCCATGATGCTGGAGCACGCGGCCATCGCCGTACTGCTCGGGCTGCCCTTCTTCTCACTCGCGATGATCGCCGCCGACGCGGTCTTCCTGCCGACCGCCTTCCTGATCTGGCTCGGCGGGCGGGCGGCGCGCGGGCGGGACCGGCTGTTCTCGCGCGCGGACGTCGCGGGGCGGCTGGAGCAGCGGCGGGGTAGCCCGGACCAGCCCCGTACGCTCGTCGGGTGAGCACCACCGAAGAACCGATTCAGTACGACGACGCCTACAGCCCCGAGGTCGGCGTCGGGCCGTGTCCGCTGCCGTGGCCGCAGGACGGGCGGTACGACCCCCAGCTGCTGGCCGAGGGCGACCGGCGCAATGTGGCCGACCACTACAGGTACTGGACGCGCGAGGCGATCGTCGCCGACCTGGACACACGGCGGCTCCGGAGCAGCGGTCCAACGTCGTAGACGCAAGACCGGGTTCAAGGCCCTGTTCTGCCTGGTCAGGTCTGCGAAGTGCCACGAACCGCCGGTGATTCCCAAGCTCAGAGCGCGGGTTCGATTCCCGTCACCCGCTCCGACAGAAAGCCCCGGGCCAGCGGCCCGGGGCTTCTTTGTTGTCTGAACGGCGCTAAGCGCCTTGCACCAGATCCGAACCAGAAGGACGGTCGCGAGACCGCGCCGACAGCCGGGCCGATGACGTGCCAGATGGCGTTCTCCGGTCCGAGGCATTGCCGGGGCACGCAGACTGGGCTCGTCGTATCCTCAGGATGTGCGACGCCCAGGGCACCGTCCGCACCGTCAGTACGGCAAGCACTCCACGAGTGCTGCACCCGGTGCGCACCAGATCGGGCGGCGAACCGCGATCAACCATGGTTCACACGTCCCCCGTGCGCGCGTCCACCTGGTCTTCCCACCGCTGCGGGTGGATCGGCCGGGCACAGCCGCTGACAAGACGTACCCGCTCCTGCCGGTGGCCGAAGACCCTCTCTCAAACAGGCTTCCTCACGAGCCGTGCGCCCGCCGCTCGATGCGCTCCACCAGGTCGGCCGCCATCGTCTTGATAGTCTCCAGCCCCTGTTGACCCCAGGGATGCGGATCCTGGTCCACCACGCAGATCGTGCCCAGCACCATGCCCGTGTTGTCGATCAGCGGAGCGCCCAGGTAGGAGTGGATCCCGATGGCGTCGACCACGTGGTTCCCGGCAAAGCGTGGATAGTCGCGGACATCCTCCAGCACCAGAGCCTTGCGCCGCCTGACCACATGCGGGCAGAAACCAATGTCGAAGTCACGAGGCATCACCCGGCCGGGCACGGGATCGTCGAGAAGGGGGGACTCCAGGTTCACGGTTGTGTCGGCGGCCGCGCTGTACAAGCCCGCGAAGTACTGACGGCTCTCGTCGACAAGGAAGTTGACCCCCGCGTAACACCCCCCGGTGCGCTGCGCGAGTTCACGCGCGAAGTCATCGAACTCCGGAACGGGCTTGTCCTCGATCCCCAGTTCCCGAAGTCGGCGCGTCCGGGCTTCTGCCTCAGGGTCCTCCGGAGGGAGAAGCAGATGACGTACGGCGATCGCTATGTCACCTCCGAAGGGAGACCTGTACACCATCTCAGCCATGCGAACTCCTTGAAGTGATCAGATGCTGCACGAGGGAAAGTAGAACCCGAATACCCGAGCTGGACAGGCGAGCATCACACAGGACCACCGGGACCTCAGGCTTGAGGTCCAGCGCCGCCCGCACCTTTTCCGGCTCATAGCGGTGCGCCCCGTCGAACTCATTGACCGCGACGACGAAGTTGATGCCACGTGCTTCGAAGAAGTCGACAGCCGCGAAACTGTGGTCCAGCCGACGGGTGTCGGCGAGCACTACCGCACCGAGCGCACCGGCGGACATCTCGTCCCACATGAACCAGAAACGCTCCTGACCGGGCGTGCCGAACAGATAGAGCACGTGGTGGGGGCTGACGGTGATCCGGCCGAAGTCCATCGCGACCGTGGTGGTGGCCTTGTTCTCCACGCCCTCCAACCTGTCCGTGGCAGCACTGACCTCGGTCAGCAGTTCTTCCGTGCTCAGCGGCTCGATCTCGCTCACTGCTGCCACAAAGGTGGTCTTGCCCACCCCGAAACCCCCGGCGACCAAAACCTTGATCCCCATCGGAAGGGAGTCGGCGCCGGGTGCCTCAGAGCCGTTTGAGGAGCCCATCCCGCAACGCCTCCAATAGATCTAGATCGGGGGGAGAGTATGACCCCCGTGTTCCCATGTCGAAGCGCCGTGTGACGACCGCCCCACGCTCCACCAAGTCGGACAGCAGCACCTTGATCACCGTTGCCGGCATGCGCGTGTGCCCCGCGATCTCAGCCACCGTGACCGGCGTCCGACACAGGTCAAGCACATGTCCGTGATCCAATCCGAGGTTGGTCCGCAGCACGGTACCCGTGGCCACCACCATGGTCATCAAGTCGAATTGGCAGGTGGGTCTGGTGCGTCCGTCACTGACGGTGTACGGCCGAACCAGCCGCCCCAGGGCATCATCGAGCAACGGCCTATGCGGATCGTCCGGGTCATCCGGCATCTCTCACTGCCCCGCCGGCTGACGGGGAGCGGCCCCCAGGTGGCTGCGGACGCTCTTCACCATCATGGTCATCTCGTAGCCCAGCACTGGCACATCCGCCTCGCGCCCGGCCAGCACTGCCAACAGGGCGCCCTGCCCGGCCGCGGAGACAAAAAGCAGCGAGCTGCTGAGTTCGGTCACGATCTGCCGCACATCATCGCCGTCATCGAATCGCTTGCCGGCACTGCGCGCCAGAGAGTAGAGCCCGCTGGCGAGGGCCGCCAGATGATCCGCCGCGTCTTTGTCCATTCCATCCGAGGCCATCACCAGACCGTCCGAGGACAACAGCAGTGCGCTCCGCGTATGCGGTACGCGCTGCACAAGGCCGCTCAACAGCCAAGAGAGATCTTCGCTCACCACAATTGCCCACTTCTCCTCAATGACGTGAAACTGCTAGGGGGCCGGGTCCGGTCGGAGCTCCCCGCCGAGGGACGGGGAGGTGTCAGTTTCCTCGGAGTCCTCAGCCAGGCGGACGCCGCTCTGAAACGCGGCCATCAAGCCGGGATCGTGATCGTCTTCCTTGGGCGCCACGGCAGCGTGGGGGGACTGCCGCAATTCCGGGGCGAGGTGTTCCTGACGGCGCCGCTGGGGCAGTACGGGGGGAGCATCTCCCTGCGTGGGAGCCGCGACGGGGGCGAGTAGTGGTTCGGCCACCGGTGCGGGTACCGGGCCCCGAGCGACAGACGTGTCCGGCGCAAGTGCCTGCTCCGTCGAGTCGTCGGCGTGTCCATGAGGGGCGGCGGGAGTGAGGTCCGACTGTTGTTGCCGTGATTCCACCACGTCCGGGCCCCGGCCCAGCAGCTCGTGCGGCAGCACCACCACCGCCTGTGTACCGCCGTAGACGTTGCTCTGGAGTTGTACGACGATGCCGTGCCGCCGGGCCAGCACAGAGACCACATACAGGCCGATGCGACCGTCCTGGAGCAGCTCGCCCAAGGCGATCCCCTCAGGGGAGGCGAGCAGGGCATTCATCTGGTCCCGCTCAGTGGAGGTCATGCCCAGACCGCGGTCCTCGACCTCGATCGCCAGCCCGGCGGTGACGTGCTCGGCACGCAGCAGCACCTGGGTCTGGGGACGGGAGAACACCGTGGCGTTCTCCACCAGCTCCGCCAGCAGGTGGACCACGTCGACGACCGCGTGCCCGCTCACCGTCCCGTCCACCGGAGGCACCATCTTGACCCGCGAGTACTGCTCGATCTCGGCGGCCGCGGAACGCATCACATCGGCCATGCTGACCGGTCGGGTCCACTGGCGATAGGAGACGTCGCCGCCGAGCACGGCCAGATTCTCGGCGTATCGCCGGATACGGGTGGCCAGGTGGTCCACATGGAACAAGCCTTTGAGCAGGTCCGGGTTCTCGACCTCGTTCTCCAGGTCGTCCAGCAGCCCGATCTCGCGGTGCACGAGAGACTCCAGCCTTCGGGCCAGATTGGCGAAGACCTCGAAGTGCTCGCCGCCACGCTCCCGTGCCCCGAGCTCCACCACAGTCGCCTCGGCAACGCGCTGGGCGGATGCGATCTCTTGCCCCAGCCGATCCAGCGCATCACCCGTCCGCTTGGGCAACGGGCCGGACTGATGCCGCTGATTTTCTGTCAGCTGTTGCCCAGGCTCCATCTGCCGTTGCAACTTAGCCAGTTCGGCCTGGCCGCGTGCCGCGAACGAGCTCAACTCGATATGGCGGCGTGCCACGGCCCGCGCCTTCCCGGCGGCGATGAACGCTGCGCCCGAGAGGATCATGCAGACGAGCAGCAGCGTGCCATTGAGCAGACCCCAGAAGGCGCTCTTGTCGACGTGGCCCACGCCTGCGGTGAACAGGAGAGCAGCGGCTGCGGCTCCGGTGATCGTGACCAGCACGGCAGGCAACACCGCCAGAAGCACCATGTGGCGCTCAACTGCCTTGCCCGCGCCCACGATGTCAGGGACATGCCACGCCTGAGGGTCGGCGGACACTATCTCCTGGTGGGCATGAGCGGGCAACATCAAACGATCCTGCATCACAGTCCCTGGTTGCATATCGGCCAGCAGGCTGAAAAGTGTACGGCGCACGTTACCTCTAACGGCACCTCACGTCACGGGTGGTGAGGTCGTGGGGATTGATTCGACAGTCCGCACGTCCCTGAACTGGCCCCAGTGCCGTGACGCACTCCTGGTTGAACGAGCCAGAACGTGCCGATCCGTGCCAGAACGAGCGGGCACTCACGGGCAGTGCCGACAACTCAAGGGCACTGACAGCCGCAAGCTGTGCGGAGCGTATGCGCAGACCAGCGGCCGCGGACGATCCGTGACGACCTTGTGATTCCCAAGCTCAGAGCGCACGTCCAAGGTACGCTTGCAGGGCGGCGGGCAAACGGACGTTCTAGGCTCCGCTGCCATGGAGTGGATATCGCCAGTCAGTACGGCACTTGGCGCGGTGATCGGGGTCGGTTCGACGTTGATTGCCGATCGGCTCAGGTGGCGCAGGGAGCGCGCCGGCCAGAGTCTCGACGTGCGGAGGCAGCTCTACGCCGACTACACCGCTGCCCTCTCGCGTATGCGAACGGCGCTCCACGAGTGCGCGCAGGCAGACATACCTGCAAGCGAGCGCCCTAAGAGGGTGCGCGAGCTGTTTCTGGCGCCCGGGGCGTACGAGATCCGCCACCAGCTGGCCATCATCGCCCCGCAAGATGTCGTTGAGGCCGCCCGCGCCGCGTTCGTGGTCTTGAGGCACACGAGAGACCTGCTCGTGGACGGCGCTGTGATCGAGAGCCCGGCGTACAGCGAGCTGGAGAACAGGTTTGATTCGGCAGTGGCCGAACTCCGCCGTGTCATGCGCCGAGATCTCGGCGTGCCCGAATCGACCACGAGACGATGACACCGCCGTGGCAATTCAAGATGCTGACGCCCGCCGCCGCCCGCTGGCTGGACGATCAGGTGCCCGCCCTGGAGGAGCTGACCGGGCACCCGGTGCGCAGCCGGTACAAGCTGCCCAAGGACCCCGACGTGTGGCCCCCGGCGGATGTTGCCGTACTGGGACGTTCAACACGATCAATCAATGGGCCATAGGCCACCGAGCAGCGGGCCCTATGGGCGTTATGCGATGCGGGAGAGCGGCTGTTCGGCGCCGTAGCCTGAGGCGATGAGCGATGACGATGCCACGAGGGCTGTACGGCAGTGGAGTGAGGCCCCGCCTGATGCTGTGCTGCTCGACGGCTTCCATGCGCTGAAGCACGCGCTTCGTTTCGGGGCGGATGTACGAGTCGCAGTCACCGGCAACAAGGAGGCCGCCCTGGCGCTCGCTGCCTCGCTTGCCGACGACGTGACGGACCGCATCCGGGATCTTGTCGTAGAGGTACCAGTACAGACCCTGCGCGAACTGGTGCCGAGGGTTCACCCCACGCAGGTGGCCGCTCTGGCCACCAGGCGCAGCCGTCAGACGAACTTGGCGGGGTTGGGCCGGCTGCCACGGACGTCACCGATCGTCGTTCTGGACAACCCACGCAATCTCGGGAATGTCGGAGCCGTGGTTCGTCTTGCTGCCGGTTTTGGGGCCACAGGTGTGGTTACCACCGGTGACCTGGACCCGTGGCATCCCAACGTGGTGAGGGCGGGGGCGGGTCTCCATTTCGCCACCGCCGTGGAACGGCTCCCCTTCAGTGATCTTCCACCAGGCCCGCTGTACGTCCTTGACCCAGAAGGGGAGGACATCAGGTCTGTGGGCATCCCTGGTGACGCGCTGCTTGTATTCGGCTCTGAGCGGCATGGGGTCTCGCCCGAGCTCCGGGGCCAGGCAACCAAGCTGCTGGCCCTCCCGATGCGGCCCCAGGTGTCGAGCTACAACCTTGCGACCAGCGTGGCCATGGCTCTGTTCCACTGGGGCGGTCCGCTACAGGGACCAGACGCCCAGGATGGCTGAGAGCTCTCCAGACCCGTTGTGTAACAGAAACTTTCAACATCGGGTCGGTGGTGCGTACCGCCAACGCCTTCCTGGCGAAGGAGATCCACATCGTGGGCCGGCGGCGTTGGAACCGGCGCGGTGCCATGGTCACCGACCGGTACCAGCATGTGCGCCACCACCCGGACACGGCCTCCCTGACGGCCTGGGCCGCGGCGGAGGATCTGCCGATCATCGGTATCGACAACCTGCCGGGGGCCGTGCCGCTGGAGCGCACCGAGCTGCCGCGGCGCTGCGTACTGCTCTTCGGGCAGGAGGGGCCCGGGCTGACGGAGGAGGCGCGCAAGCACGCAACGATGGTGTGCTCGATCGCGCAGTTCGGCTCGACGCGCTCGATCAACGCGGGCGCGGCGGCGGCGATCGCCATGCACGCGTGGGTGCAGCGGCACGCGGAAATCCCGCACCCGTAAGCGACAGCGCAGCTGTCGGACGGACCCCGCGTGCGTGCCGACAGCATGGTCCTCGCCGTCGGCACACACGCGCAGATCGCCGAAGTCTCACGCCTGGCGGCGGACCTCCACCACACGGAAGCGGTTCGAGACGAACGCCCCGTCGCACAGTGCGGCGTTCGCCGCCGGGTTGCCGCCCGAGCCGTGGAAGTCGGAGAACGCCGCCGTCTGGTTGACGTACACCCCGCCCGTCAGGTTCAGGGAGAGCTGCGCCGACTCGTCCAGACAGACGTCCTCGATCGCGCGCTCCGTCTCCGCCGACGTGGTGTACGCGCCGACCGTCATCGCGCCCTTGTCGCGGACCGTGCGCCGCAGCAGCTCCAGCGCGTCGGCCGTCGAGTCCACGGCGACGGCGAAGGACACCGGGCCGAAGCACTCCGACAGATACGCCGCCTCAGCGTCGGCCCCGTCCCAGAATTTCCGCGAGCCGTCGAGCTTTACGATCACCGGCGTACGGACGACAGCATCCGGGAATTCAGGGTTGGCGATCTTCCGAGAGGGCAGGGCCACTTCGCCCAGCCCGGCTGCGCCGTCCAGGCGTGCCTTCACATCCGGGTTGACCAGCGCGCCCAGCAGGGCGTTCGCCCGGGCGTCGTCGCCGAGCAGGCCGCCCACCGAGGCCGCGAGGTCGGTGACCACCGCGTCGTACGACTTGGGGCCGGCGTCCGTCGTGATGCCGTCCTTGGGGATGAGGAGGTTCTGCGGGGTGGTGCACATCTGGCCGCTGTACAGGGACAGCGAGAAGGCCAGGTTGGACAGCATCCCCTTGTAGTTGTCGGTGGAGTCGACGACGACGGTGTTGACGCCGGCCTTCTCGGTGTAGACCTGCGCCTGCCGGGCGTTGGCCTCCAGCCAGTCGCCGAAGCTGGTGGACCCCGTGTAGTCGATGATCTTGATCTCCGGGCGTACCGCGAGGGTCTTGGCGATGCCCTCGCCCGGTCGTTCGGCGGCAAGGCAGACCAGGTTCGGGTCGAAGCCCGCCTCGGTCAGCACCTCGCGGGCGACCCGCACCGTGAGCGCGAGCGGCAGCACCGCGCGGGGGTGCGGCTTGACCAGCACAGGGTTGCCGGTGGCCAGGGAGGCGAACAGCCCCGGGTAGCCGTTCCACGTGGGGAAGGTGTTGCAGCCGATGAGCAGGGAGATGCCGCGTCCCGCCGTGGTGAAGGTCTTCCGCAGCTCCAGGGGGTCGCGCTTGCCCTGAGGCTTGGACCAGTCGGCGGCCGCGGGTGTGCGGGTCTGCTCCTCGTAGGCATACGCCACGGCCTCGAGGCCGCGGTCCTGGGCGTGCGGGCCGCCCGCCTGGAACGCCATCATGAAGGCCTGCCCGCTGGTGTGCATCACCGCGTGCGCGAATTCATGGGTGCGGGCGCTGATCCTCGAAAGGATCTCCAGGCAGACCAGGGCTCGGGTCTCCGGACCGGCCTCGCGCCAGGCGGCCATGCCCGCGCGCATCGCGGGCAGCAGGACGTCGATGTCGGGGTGGGGATACTCGATGCCCAACTCCGGGCCGTACGGCGAGACTTCGGCGCCCGTCCAGCCGTCCGTGCCCGGCTGGTCCAGCTCGAAGCGGGTGCCACGGAGGGCCTCGAACGCCGCGAGTCCGTCGGCCGGCGCGGTCTCGCCGTACGCCTTGGGGTGCTCGGGATGCGGGGACCAGTAGGCGCGTGTGCGGATGACCTCGAGGGCCTGGTCGAGCGTCGGCCGGTGGGTCTCGGTCAGCTGCATGAAGGACCAACTCCTCGTCGAGCTGGGCAGGGAAGGAATGACAGAGTTAGAGTAACCGAACGATCGGTCGGTACAAGGGGGCCTGTCAAGCCTGTGGATAACTCATCGGGGAGGATCGCGCCATGACCGCCATCGATCAGAGCCGTACCGTCGCCGTTGTCGGCACCGGCACCATGGGACAGGGCATCGCTCAGGTCGCCCTCGCCGCAGGCCATCCCGTGCGCCTCTACGACGCCGTTCCCGGGCGGGTCGGCGAAGCCGCGGATGCCATCGGCGCGCGCCTCGACCGGCTGGTCGAGAAGGGCCGGATGGGCGCCGCCGAGCGCGACGCGGCACGGGCCCGTCTGCACCCGGCAGCGAACCTCGCCGAGCTGGCCGACGCCGCGCTCGTCGTCGAGGCGGTCCTCGAGCAACTGGCGGTCAAGCAGGAGCTGTTCACGGCGCTGGAGGAGATCGTCGCCGACGACTGCCTGCTCGCCACCAACACCTCCTCCCTCTCCGTCACGGCCGTCGCGGGCGCCCTGAGACACCCCGGCCGTTTCGTCGGGCTGCACTTCTTCAACCCGGCGCCCCTGCTCCCGCTCGTCGAGGTCGTCAGCGGCCACGCCACCGACGAGGCGACCGCCACGCGCGCGTGGGCGACGGCGGCGGCCTGGGGCAAGACCCCGGTGCGCTGCGCCGACCTGCCCGGATTCATCGTCAACCGCATAGCCCGGCCCTTCTACGCCGAGGCATTCGCGGTGTACGAGGAGCACGGCACCGATCCCGCCACCATCGACGCGGTCCTCAGGGAATCCGGCGGCTTCAAAATGGGCCCCTTCGAGCTCACCGATCTGATCGGCCAGGACGTCAACGAGGCCGTCACCCGTTCCGTCTGGGAGTCCTTCTTCCACAGCCTCAAGTTTCTCCCTTCCCTCGCGCAGCGCCGTCTGGTCGAGTCGCGCCGCCTGGGCCGGAAGTCCGGCCACGGCTGGTTCTCGTACGCCGAAGGGGCGCCGAAGCCCGCGCCGCACACGGCAGAGCCGGCCAGGGCTCCCGAGTACGTCGTGGTCGAGGGTGATCTGGAGCCCGCCGGAGAGCTGATCGCGATGATCCGGGAAGCGGGCATCGAGGTGCGGCAGAAGGACGAGGACAAGGGAACACGGCTGGTGCTGCCCAGCGGCGGTCAGCTGGTGCTCGCCGACGGCCAGACATCCGTTGAATTCCGCGATGTCGTCTACTTCGACCTGGCACTCGACTACCGGTCCGCGACCCGGATCGCCCTGTCCGCCGCCGACGACGTCGGGGACGACACGCTCGGGCAGGCGACCGGCCTCTTCCAGGCGCTCGGCAAGCAGGTCAGTGTCATCGGTGACGTACCGGGCATGATCGTCGCCCGTACCGTCGCGATGCTCGGGGATCTGGCGCTGGACGCGGTCGCCAAGGGGGTCGCGACCAAGGAGGACATCGACACGGCGATGCGTCTGGGGGTCAACTACCCCCTGGGGCCCATCGAATGGAACGACAGCCTGGGGCGCGACTGGGCCTGGGAACTGCTCGGCAATCTCCACGAGAGTGTGCCGACCGGACGCTACGCGCGGTCCCTCGCGCTCCATCAGTGGTCGTACGCGACCTCCCAGAAGGGCGCCTGATGACCACCGCCAAGCGCGATACGTACACCCCCGAGACGCTGCTGACCGTCGCCGTGCGGATCTTCAACGAGCGCGGCTACGACGGCACCTCCATGGAGCATCTCTCCAAGGCGGCCGGCATCTCCAAGTCCTCGATCTACCACCACGTGGCGGGCAAGGAGGAACTGCTGCGCCGCGCCGTCAGCCGGGCGCTCGAGGCGCTCTTCGCGATCCTCGAGGAGCCGGGAGCCGTCCGCGGGCGGGCCATCGAGCGGGTCGAGTACGTCACCCGGCGCACCGTCGAGGTGCTGATGTCCGAGCTGCCCTATGTGACGCTGCTGCTGCGGGTGCGGGGCAACACCAAGACCGAGCGGTGGGCCATGGAGCGGCGCCGGGAGTTCGACCAGCGGGTCGCCGATCTGCTGAAGGCTGCCGCGGCGGACGGCGATCTCCGCGCGGACATGGACATCCGGCTGGCCACCCGGCTGCTCTTCGGCATGGTGAACTCCCTGGTCGAGTGGTACCGGCCGCACCCGGGCGGCGGCTATGACGGCGACCAGGTCGCCGAGGCGGTCGTCAGGCTCGCCTTCGACGGCCTGCGCACGGACTCCTAGAGCTGTCGGCGGCTCCTCGCGCTGCCGGGGCTCCTACAGTGGCTCGGCGTCCGGAGCGGGCGCGACAACCGGCCCCTGCCCCGGCCCCGGGTCGAGATCCGTCTCCTCGAAGACCAGCAGCGTGCGGGTGGACAGCACCTCAGGGATCGACTGGAGCCTGGTCAGGACGAGCTCGCGCAGGGTGCGGTTGTCCGGGGTGTGCACCAGCAGCAGTACGTCGAAATCGCCGCTGACCAGCGCGATATGGGCGGCTCCGGGCAGCGCCTGCAGTTGCTCGCGCACCGTGCGCCAGGAGTTCTGCACGATCTTGAGGGTGATGTAGGCGGACGCGCCCTGACCTGCGCGTTCATGGTTCACACGGGCACTGAAACCGCGGATCACTCCGTCGTCGATGAGCCGGTTGATCCGGGCGTACGCATTGGCGCGGGACACATGGACCCGCTCGGCCACGGAGCGTATCGAGGCGCGACCGTCCGTCTGCAGGATGCGCAGGATGTCTCGGTCGATGGCGTCGAGCGGGCGCGGCGGAGGGGGCTGCTCCGCCCGGTCCCCGCCCTCGGCCATTTGTTCAGCTGCCATATCCCCCCGCCTTCCTAGCATGGACGACCTGTCTCCATCTCAGGCTGTGGAGAACCGTTTGTCCACAGGCTGAAGGTGCCTGTAGCCAAAATGCGTCCACGACCGAACAATCGGTAGGTGAGGCGCTCGACACTCGGGCCGCTTCGTCGTCGCTCCCACGAGGAGGTGCTCGCGTTGAGAAAGAGCAGCATGACGGTCCAGGAGCTGCCCGGTGCCGCCGCCTACCGGCCCACCCCGCCCCCGGCGTGGAAGCCCCGGACCGACCCCGCACCATTGCTCCCGGACCCGGAGCCGTACCGCGTGCTCGGCACGGACGCCGCAGCCGGGGCCGACCCCGAGCTGCTGCTGCGGCTGTACGCGCAGCTGGTACGCGGCCGCAGGTACAACGCCCAGGCCACAGCCCTGACCAAGCAGGGCCGGCTCGCCGTCTACCCGTCGAGCACCGGGCAGGAGGCATGTGAGGTGGCGGCGGCGCTGGCGCTGGAGGAGCGGGACTGGCTCTTCCCCAGCTACCGCGACACCCTCGCGGCCGTGGTGCGCGGCCTCGACCCCGTGCAGGCCCTGACCCTGCTGCGCGGCGACTGGCACACCGGCTACGACCCGCGTGAGCACCGCATAGCGCCGCTGTGCACCCCGCTCGCCACCCAGCTGCCGCACGCCGTGGGGCTGGCGCACGCCGCCAGGCTCAAGGGGGACGACGTCGTCGCGCTCGCCATGGTCGGCGACGGCGGGACCAGCGAGGGCGACTTCCACGAGGCGCTGAACTTCGCCGCGGTCTGGCAGGCCCCGGTCGTCTTCCTCGTGCAGAACAACGGCTTCGCGATCTCGGTGCCGCTGGCCAAGCAGACCGCCGCCCCGTCGCTGGCCCACAAGGCCGTGGGGTACGGCATGCCGGGCCGGCTCGTCGACGGGAACGACGCGGCCGCGGTGCACGAGGTGGTCGTCGAGGCCGTCGCGCGAGCGAGGCGCGGTGGCGGTCCGACGCTGATCGAGGCCGTGACGTACCGCATCGACGCGCATACGAACGCTGACGACGCGACGCGCTACCGAGGCGAGGGCGAGGTCGAGGCCTGGCGTGCGCATGATCCGATCCGGCTGCTGGAGCGGGAGTTGACGGAGCGAGGACTGCTCGACGAGGACGGCAAACGGGCTGCGGCAGACGCGGCCGAGACGATGGCCGCGGATCTGCGTGAGCGGATGAACGCCGACCCGGTGCTCGACCCGATGGACCTGTTCGCGCATGTCTACGCCGAGCAGACCAGTCAGCTGCGGGAGCAGGCGGCGCAGCTGCGGGCCGAGCTGGATGCGGAGGGAGAGGCGCGATGACCACGGCCGCGGTGAAGCCCGCATCCATGGCGCAGGCATTGCAGCGCGCGATGCGCGACGCGATGGCCGAGGACCCGGCCGTTCACGTGCTGGGGGAGGACGTCGGCGCGCTCGGCGGGGTCTTCCGGGTCACGGACGGGCTCGCCAAGGAGTTCGGCGAGGACCGCTGTACGGACACGCCGCTCGCCGAGGCGGGCATCCTCGGCACGGCCGTCGGCATGGCGATGTACGGGCTGCGGCCGGTCGTCGAGATGCAGTTCGACGCCTTCGCGTATCCGGCGTTCGAGCAGCTGATCAGCCATGTGGCGCGGATGCGGAACCGCACGCGCGGCGGGATGCCGATGCCGATCACCGTGCGCGTTCCGTACGGCGGCGGAATCGGCGGTGTGGAGCACCACAGCGACTCGTCAGAGGCGTACTACATGGCGACTCCGGGGCTCCATGTCGTCACGCCGGCCACGGTCGACGACGCGTACGGGCTGCTGCGGGCCGCGATCGCCTCCGACGACCCAGTGGTCTTCCTGGAGCCGAAGCGGCTGTACTGGTCGAAGTCAGCGTGGTCGCCGGAGGCGCCGTCGGCGGTCGAGCCGATAGGCCGGGCCGTGGTCAGGCGCCCGGGGCGCAGTGCCACGCTGATCACGTACGGGCCTTCCGTGCCGGTCTGTATGGAGGCGGCGGAGGCCGCGGCGGCCGAGGGCTGGGACCTGGAAGTCGTGGATCTGCGCTCGCTGGTGCCCTTCGACGACGAGACGGTCTGCGCGTCCGTGCGGCGTACGGGACGTGCGGTTGTCGTCCATGAGTCGACGGGCTTCGGAGGGCCGGGCGGGGAGATCGCGGCGCGGGTGACGGAGCGCTGTTTCCACCATCTGGAGGCGCCGGTGCTGCGGGTGGCCGGATTCGACATTCCGTATCCGCCGCCGATGCTGGAGCGGCACCATCTGCCGGGAGTGGACCGCGTGCTGGACGCGGTGGCACGGCTGCAGTGGGAGGCGGGGAGCTGATGGCTCAGGTGCTCGAATTCAAGCTCCCGGACCTCGGGGAAGGGCTGACCGAGGCCGAGATCGTGCGCTGGCTGGTGTCGGTGGGCGATGTCGTCGCCATCGACCAGCCGGTCGTCGAGGTCGAGACGGCCAAGGCGGTGGTGGAGGTGCCGTGCCCGTACGGGGGCGTGGTGACCGCGCGCTTCGGCGAGGAGGGCGCGGAACTACCGGTCGGGGCACCACTGTTGACGGTTGCGGTGGGGGCGGTGGAGTCGGCCGGTTCCGGCGGGGCCGGTGCCGGCTCCTCCGGTGCCGCGGGCTCTGCCGGGTCCTTGGGCTCGTCGGGGTCCTCGAACGAGTCGTCCGGCAACGTTCTCGTCGGCTATGGGACGGGGGCGCCCGCCGCCCGCCGCCGCCGGATCCGGCCTGCCGCGCCCGCCGCGCCTGTTCCCGCCGCGGTCCCGGCACCGGCTGCGGCTGTGGCTGTGGCTCCTGCGCCGACGCCTGAGGCCCCGGCCGGGGCCGGGGCCTCAGCTGCGGAGCCCGAGCGGCAGGCAGTGCGCGCCGTGGCGGTCGAGGACATGGCGCAGGGCGGGCCCGTGCCCGTCATATCGCCGCTGGTCCGCCGCCTCGCCCGTGAACACGGTCTCGATCTACGGAAGTTGACGGGGTCCGGGCCCGACGGCCTGATCCTGCGGGCCGACGTCGAGTCCGCGATGCGGGCCGCCGAGGCGCCTGCCGCGCCCGAGCGCGTCGTCGCCGCAGCCCCGGCCTCAGCCGCGTCGCACGGTGAGCGGATACCGCTGCGCGGCGTACGCGGAGCCGTGGCCGACAAGCTGTCCCGCAGTCGGCGTGAGATACCGGACGCCACGTGCTGGGTCGACGCGGACGCGACCGAGCTGATGGCCGCGCGGGCGTCGATGAACGCCGCGGGCGGTCCGAAGATCTCGCTCCTTGCGCTGCTCGCCCGGATCTGCACGGCTGCCCTCGCCCGCCACCCGGAACTCAACTCCAGGGTGGACATGGACGCCAGGGAGATCGTGCGCCTGCCCGCGGTGCATCTCGGGTTCGCGGCGCAGACCGAGCGCGGCCTGGTCGTTCCCGTCGTACGGGATGCGGACAGCCGCTCGGCCGAGTCGCTGAGCGCGGAGTTCGGACGGCTGACGGAGGCGGCCAGACAGGGGACGCTGACTCCGGCGGATCTGACGGGTGGGACGTTCACCCTGAACAACTACGGGGTGTTCGGCGTCGACGGCTCCACGCCGATCATCAACCACCCGGAAGCGGCGATGCTCGGGGTCGGTCGGATCGTGCCGAAGCCATGGGTGCACCAGGGCGAACTGGCCGTCCGCCAGGTCGTTCAGCTCTCGCTCACCTTCGACCACCGGGTGTGCGACGGCGGCACGGCGGGCGGATTCCTGCGCTATGTCGCCGACTGCGTGGAACATCCGGCGGTGCTGCTGCGCAGCCTGTAGGCCGGCAGCACAGGAAGAGGCCACGAGAGAGGTCTGCAAGCGAGGTCTGCAAGCGAGGTCTGCAAGAGATCCCATCGGTGCAAGAGAGATCCACTCGGGGCTCCCCGCCCACGCGATCGCGGCCCATACTTCAGGCATGACCGCGTATGACGCCATCGTGCTCGCAGGAGGTGCCGCCAAGCGGCTGGGCGGGGTCGACAAGCCGTCCGTGAGCGTGGGCGGGCGGGCCCTGCTCGACCGGGTGCTCGGGGTGTGCCGCGACGCGGGGCGCACCGTTGTCGTCGGAGGGCGCCGGGCCACCGCTCGCCCCGTGGTCTGGGCGCGCGAGGAGCCCCCTGGCGGCGGGCCGCTGGCCGCGCTGGACGCAGGGGTGCGGCAGGTCGAGGCGCAGGCCGTTCTCGTGCTCTCGGCCGATTTGCCGTTCCTGGGGGAGCGGACGGTGCGGCAGCTGCTCGGCACGCTCGGCACCAGCGGGCGTGAGGCGGCGCTGCTCACCGATGCGGGCGGCCGCGACCAGCCGCTCGTGGCCGCGTACCGCACCGAACCGCTGCGACGTGAACTCGCCCTCCTCGCCACCGAGTACGGGAGTCTTAACGGGCTGCCGTTGCGTCTGCTGACGCAGGAACTGGACCTCGCCCGGATCGGCGCGGAGCCGCTCGCCTCCTTCGACTGCGACACCTGGGAGGACATCTCCGCAGCCCGGGCCCGTATACGGGAGCATGGGAACGTGCTGGACGAATGGATTACCGCAGTCAAGGACGAACTCGGGATCGAACTGGACGTCGACACAGGCGTTCTGCTCGACCTGGCCCGGGATGCCGCCCACGGCGTCGCCCGCCCCGCCGCGCCGCTCACCACGTTCCTGGTGGGGTACGCGGCGGCCCAGGCAGGCAGCGGCGGCCCGGCGGCGGTCGCGGAGGCCGCCCGTAAAGCGGCCGCGCTCGCCGCGCGCTGGGCGGAGGAGGCCGAAGAGGCCACCCCGGAAGCGGGCCCTGCCGAGTCTGCCAAGCCCGCCAAGCCCGCCAAGGCCGGCGAGCAGGACCAGGCCGACGCCGGATGAACGGTCGGGACCACGAGTTCGACGCGGCGGACGGATCAGATGTGACCGGTGCCCCTCTCAACGGGAGCGACGAGGCCGAGTCGGACGGCGTCGAGGAGGCCCTCGCGCTGGTCGGCCGCCAGACGCACCAAAAGTCCGCCCCCGCCCCCGCCGGCGGTCCTTCGACAGCTCGGCACCGGGCCACCGCCTGGCCCGAAGCCCGCGCGCTAGCCGCGCGCATCGGGCGCTCCGCCCAACGCCGTACTCAGCGTGTGCCCCTTGATCAGGCCCTCGGGCAGGTGCTCGCCGAGCCGCTCACCGCGCTCTGCGATCTGCCCTCCTTCGACACCTCCGCCATGGACGGCTGGGTCGTCGCGGGCCCCGGACCATGGACCGTTCAAGTGGGCGGCTCGATTCTCGCCGGGCACGGTGAAGCCCCGCCGCTGCCCGACGGGGCTGCGGTACGGATCGCCACCGGCGCCCGTATCCCGCCCGAGGCCACAGCGGTGATCCGCAGCGAGCATGCCCGTACCGACGCGGACAAGAGCCAGCTGTACGCCGAGCGCGAGGTGATCCCCGGTCAGGACATCCGACCGCGAGCCCAGGAATGCCGCTCGGGCGACCAACTCCTGCCCGCCGCCTCCCTCGTGACCCCCGCCGTGCTCGGCCTCGCCGCAGCCGCCGGCTACGACGAACTGCTCACCGTTGCCCGGCCGCGCGTCGAAGTCCTGATCCTCGGCGATGAGCTGCTCACTGCCGGACTCCCCCACGACGGCCTCATCCGCGACGCCCTCGGGCCGATGGTCGGTCCCTGGCTGCGCGCCCTCGGCGTCGATGTCGTCGCCACACGCCGCCTCGGCGACGACGCCGAAGCGCTCCACCGTGCCGTCACCACCTCCGATGCCGATCTCATCCTCACCACCGGCGGTACTGCCGCGGGCCCGGTCGACCATGTCCACCCGGTCCTGCGGAAGGCGGGCGCCGAGCTGCTGGTCGACGGCGTCGCGGTGCGCCCCGGCCATCCAATGCTGCTGGCCCGGCTCGCCGCGGACGGCGATCTCCCGGCCAGGCATCTGGTAGGTCTGCCCGGCAATCCCCTGGCCGCGGTCTCCGGGCTCCTCACGCTTGCCGAGCCGCTGCTGCGCGGACTCGCTGGCCGCCCGGCGCCCGTCCCGTATCGCGCGCCCGTACGTGATGAGGTGCACGGGCATCCGTACGACACCCGCCTTGTGCCGTTCGTGCACCGCACCGACCGCCTTGTGCCGCTGCACTACAACGGGCCGGCCATGCTGCGCGGTATCGCCGCCGCCGATGGACTCGCCGTCGTGCCGCCGGGCGGCGCGCAGGCCGGTGACGAGCTGGAGGTCCTCGATCTGCCGTGGACGTCCTGGACACCCTCCCTCGCCGAGGGAGGATGTTTCACGTGAAACTTCCCGGCCATGACGCCATGGCCAGGCATGTCGACGAGCAGCTGGTCACCAGCCGGGTGAAACTCCCCCGCCGCGTCGTCGAGCGCCCGTTGCGTCAGGTTGGCAAACGCCTGCTGATAGCTCTGGCGGTGCTCGCTCTGACGGTGCTGCTCATCTGGGCCGACCGAGCCGGCTACCACGACAACGCTGACGATTCCGTCGACTTCCTCGACTGCGTCTACTACGCGACGGTCACTCTCTCCACCACGGGATACGGCGACATCGTCCCGTACAGCGACGGGGCACGGCTCACCAACGTGCTGATCGTGACGCCGCTGCGCGTGCTCTTTCTGATCATCCTGGTCGGCACGACTCTCGAGGTCCTCACGGAGAGAACCCGGGACGAGTGGCGGCTGAACCGCTGGAGTCAACGGTTTGCCAGATGTGCCACGAGCCACGCCTGGTCAGCCGTGTGAATTCGTCCGGGTCACCGTGATCACCCGATCGCCGGGCCGGAGCGTCGCGGCGTCTGGGTGGTCGTAGCCCAGTACCTCGCGCCTGCGCACGACAGCGACGACTTGGTCCGTGCACTCGCGGGGTGATCGGCCTGTCTCTTCGTCCGTCACCGGCCGCTCAGACAAATCAAGCCCGCTGCCATAAGTCATCAGGTCTTCCAACACCGTGCCCACATAAGGCTTGATGGTGGAAAGCCCGAGAAGCCGCCCGGCCGAACTGGAGCTGGTTACTACGGCATCGGCTCCACTCTGCTTGATCAGCGGTACGTTCTCGTCTTCCCGGACAGCTGCGACGATGGCGGCTCGCCTATTGAGCTGTCTCGCGGTGAGAGTGACCAAAGTGGCTGTGTCGTCCCGCTCGGGAGCGATGATCACTTGTGCGGCGCGCGGCACCTCTGCTTGCAGCAGTGTTTCGGAGCGTGTCGCGTCCCCAAGGACCGCTACGAAGCCGTCACTGCTGGCGGCTTTCACCGCCTTCTGCTGAGGGTCGATGATGACGATCTTGTCTTTGGGGGTTCCCTGGCCGAGCAGCGTCGCGATGGCGTGACGACCCTTGGTGCCATAGCCGACGACGACCACGTGGCCTTGGGTGCGGCTCTTCCAACGGTGAACGCGAGCCTGCTGCCGCGTTCGTTCGGTGAGCACTTCGAGGGTGGTGCCAACCAAGATGATCAGGAAGAGCACGCGCAACGGGGTGATGAGAAGGATGTTGGTCAGGCGTGCGCTGTCGCTATGCGGAACGATGTCGCCGTATCCGGTGGTGGAGAGGGTGACTGTCGCGTAGTAAAAGGCGTCGAGAAGATCAACCGAGTCGTTGGCATTGTCGTGGTAGCCGCCGCGATCGACGTAGACGATGGCCACTGTCGCCAGCAGCACGCCCAGGGCCATGGTGAGGCGTCGTAGGACTTGCTGAAGTGGAGGTACCACGCCCATGACCGGCATGACGACGGTGCGGGCAGCGTCAGCGTCGACCTGGCCCCCAGACCGGGTGCCGGACCAGAGGGACCGGAAAACCGAGAGTCTTCGCGTCTCGGCCGACTGCGTCTCGTCTTTCATGACCGGCCCTCGCGTGCAGTGATCCGTTCATTCAGCATGCCGACCATGCTTCCGTACCGGACCGGCGAATGGTGTGCATGCGGGAGGCTTGATCTGAGCTCGCCACGGCTCTAGTTCGGAGCCAGACGGCGGCTGTCGCGGTGTCGAGGAAGACGTAGCCGCGCTTGTCATACCTGGTGGCTACCGCTCTGGACTGCTTGAGCCTGTTGATCGCCCGCTCGACGGTGTTGCGCTTCTTGTACCGCTCTTCGTCGAAGCCGGGTGGCCGTCCGCCACGTGAGCCTTTGCGCAGGCGGGCGGCCTGGCTGTCGGTCTTCTCCGGGATCGTGTGCCGGATGCGCCTTCGCCGCAAGTACTGGCGACACGGGCTGCGGGGCGCAGCTGTTCGGGCGGTTGCGCTTGGCGGCAGCCAAATTCGGATCTCGGATGCCCCAGCCGAAGACGCGACTGCCTCTTCCTAAGACCGGCAACCGAGGCTCGGGCCTCGGTTGCGCTCCTCATGAACACCTCACCCGGGCCGCCTTTCGGCGACGATGACGACGAATGGCGACGCGTGAGGCTCGGCTCTGCTCCATAGCGTGGTCAGAATTCTATAAGGAATCAACGCGCCGCAAGAATGGGGGGAGTCAAATGTCTTGAAAATAAAGAAAATTGATGGCCCATCAAATTGCGGCTACGGTGACTTCGGGATTTTGCCTGGCGTCGGTCTTGGGGGCGCATCGATGGCCAGGTGGTGGTCGGCGCCCCGCTTCGGCCTGCGGGCCGGCTCCTCGTGATCACGCGTCCGTGACGTGCTGATCTATGCTGGACAGCATCACTCGAAGGGGGTGCACGTGCACTTTCTCACTCTCGGAGTGATGGCACAGTCACGTAAAGAGAACGAGCGTCGACTGCCGATTCACCCCTCACACTTCGACCAGATCGACTCGGACCTCCGGGAACGTATTTTCCTTGAACGCGGGTACGGGGAGCGCTTCGGCATCCCCGACGAGAAGCTGGCGCCCCTCGTCGCCGGGTTTCGCTCCCGAGAGCAGCTCATCACTGAGTGCGATGTCGTCCTGCTGGCCAAACCGCTGCAGGAAGATCTCGAGGAACTGCGCTATGGACAGGTCCTCTGGGGCTGGCCGCACTGCGTCCAGGACAAAAGGCTCACTCAGGTGGCGATCGACCGGAAGCTGACGTTGATCGCCTTCGAGGCGATGAACCACTGGACCAACGACGGCTCGTTCAACCTGCACGTCTTCCACAAGAACAACGAGCTGGCCGGCTACTCCTCCGTACTTCACGCCTTGCAGATCAACGGCTCGACGGGCGACTACGGCCGTCGGCTTCGAGCGGCCGTGCTCGGCTTCGGCGCGACCGCCCGCGGAGCCGTGACCGCTCTGAGCGCCCTGGGCGTGCACGACGTCGACGTCCTCACTCAACGTGGCGTCACAGCCGTCAGCTCGCCGATCCATTCGGCGCGGATCATACAGTTCGACCGTGACGAAGCCGACACCCGCCGCAGTTACGCCCTCTCCGACGCCGGCCGAGTACCACTATCCGGATTCCTCGCCGAGCACGACATCATCGTCAACTGCGTACTGCAGGACACCGCGGCGCCGCTGATGTTCCTCAGCGACGACGACCTCGGTCTGCTCGCACCGGGCACCCTCATCATCGATGTCTCCTGCGACGAGGGCATGGGCTTCAGCTGGGCGCGGCCGACATCGTTCATCGAGCCGACGTTCGTGGTCGGCGAGAACATCCTCTACTACGGCGTGGACCACAGCCCGTCCTACCTGTGGAACTCCGCGACCTGGGAGAACAGCGAGGCCCTGCTCCCCTTCCTGCGGGCCGTGCTCACCGGACACAGCACCTGGGAGTCCAACGAGACCATCCGCCGCGCCATCGAGATCCGCGACGGTGTCATCCAGAACCCCAGCATCCTGGCGTTCCAGCACCGTTCGGATCAGTACCCGCACCCGCCCGACTGACCGACACGATCGACGCCGAAGCAGCAGCGCATGCTGTCCGGCCGAGCCACCGCAACAGCGAAGCTCGGTGACGGCTCTGTCGAGGCGTTGCGAATCTTGAGAGTGGCCCAGACGTCCGCAGTCAAAGCCCGAACCCAGGCCATCACCCGCGGTGCCGTCCGGAATCCAGCACTACTAGCCGAGGTACGGCCGCTCTCGGTGCTCCAGAAAGTGCTGGATCCGCAGCCGCTGTGTGTGGTGCATGGGCAGCGCTTCGAGCTCCTCCGTCGACACGAAACGTAGTTCCGTGGACTCGTCAGAGATGGCGAGTCGACCGCCAACCACGCGTGCTGTGAAGCAGACGTTGAACTGACGGCGCACCTCGCCGTCCGTGTAGGCGATCACGTGGCGGGGGTCCGTGTACGTGCCGACAAGACCCGTGATCTCCACGTCGAGGCCCGTCTCTTCTTTGACCTCCCGTACAGCCGTGCCGGGCAGTGAATCGCTCATGTCCATGCCGCCGCCGGGCAGTGCCCAGAGTTCGTTGTCACGGCGTCGTTGGAGAAGGATGCGCCCCGTCTCGTCGGTCACGACTGCGGACGCTGCGACAACCAAACTGTTCGGCTTGGGGGCATTGGGGGCTGCGCGTGGTGCTGCCGGCGGCTGCGGCTCATGACGTGGCAGCTCTCGTACGGGCCGTTTCTCGGTTGGGTAAAGCGAGCTGAGGTGGCCCGCTGCCTTCGACGCCCGGGCGGGCACATCGTCGGCGCAGTCCTGTCCGTCGCCATGGCGCATCGTGCTCGCCGGCAGTGCCGACATGCGCACGCTTTTCAAGTCTGTTGGTGTCGCTGAGGGGCATGTCCAGGGTCGTTCACCTGGGGCCATGGCGGTGTGACTGGTGCAGCGGGACTTGGACTGGGTCGGGTCTGAACGATGGTGAACGCGGCTGAATGAGAGGGAAACTGAGACGGCGGCGCTTTCGCGTGTGGGCCAAGGGGCGGCGCTCAGCTCGGAGGATCGTCCGGCTTGTACTCGTGTGCTCTGCCGCTGAACCATTCGACCCAGGTCGGGTCGTCGAGGCGGTCTTCTGCGTCGGGTAGGCCTGCTTGGCGGAGGAATTCCAGCAGGTCTCGGTCGGAGTGGGCGAGGCCCATGATCTGGTCCCGCACGGTGACCCGTCGGCCGCCGGTCGGGGAGATCCGGTGCACGACGATCGGTGCGCTTCTCATGTCTCCGGGCTGCGACGGGTGGTCGGTCACAGCGTGCCGAGGTCTCGGTCGGGGCGGCAGATGGTGCAGGGTTCGACGTGCGCGGCGAGGGCGGCGAGTGCCTGCTCGCGGCTGATCGGCTTGGCCCGCGGTGCGCCGCCGTGCGTGCAGTCCCCGGTATGGACGGCGATGGCGTGTCGCCCGCCGCGGCTCATCTCGATCTTCCACTCCGGCAGTGGTGGCGGAACGTGGGCAGAATGCAGGGCTCGGTCCTCCTCTTGCTCCAGCCAGCGTTTTGTCTGCTGGAGCTGTTGAAGCTGGACCCGCTCCAGGAAGCGCAGAAGTTCCAGCCGCGATGGTGGGCGCTCGGCCATGACGGTCTACGCCGCCTTGGCCTCGGCCTGCTGATGGGCGTGCTTGAGAGCCATCCGCGCATCGACCACGTCCGCCGTCAGGGTCGCCCAGTACGGATGCGTGCTCACCATGACCGACAGATCGAGCAGCCGTCGGCGCAACCGCTCCACCTCCGCTGTCTGTTCCGTGGTGTAGCCGGGGCTGTCGGGAAAGGACACGACCCGGTCGCCGAGTACGTGCTTCTCGCTCGTCCAGCCGGGCTCCGGGGTCACCGACCAGGGCAAGGTACGACACAGCGCCGCGTACTCAGCACGCGTCCGGTGCAGGTCGAGCTGCGCGGCACGGAGATCGTCGGGGAAGTCGTACGTTTCAGCCACACCAGAATGGTACGTCTGTTCGATTTCAGTTGGCGAGCACCGTGCGGTCGCGTGTGTGCCAGCGAGTCTGACCCCGGGGCGGCGCCATCGACATCCTCACAGTCAGACGGTGATGTCAGGTTGGATGGCCATATGGAACGAGTCGAGGTTGAGCTGTTCACGGACGGTGGCAACAACGCTGTGGTGCGCCTGCCCGGCCGCCGATTTCCCGGTGTACTGATCCAGGGTGACTCTCTCTCCATCCTCCGCAGCGACGTTGCCGAAGTGGTGGAAGCCTTCGACCAGGGCGACGTGGCCGGGGCCCGGGAAACCGCTGGCCTCCTGCTGGCCGACCTCGACGCGCTGTTGACGCGCTACGCCGATGCGCTGGAAGCGTACGAGATCCCGCGGCCGTACCGACCTCGCGAAGACCCTGAGCTTGGGAATCACCGCTGATCCACGGCGGGCGGGTGTCCTGAGCAGCAAGTTCGCAGAATCGAGCGGGCTCCGTGCGGTACCGATGTGCCCGTCGTTGACCGAGGCTGCCCGTGCAACCTGGCACGGATCTGGCACGGACCTCACAACTCCACGCGAGACTCAGCGGCTTCGGGATCCCCCGCGTCCCCGCGCCGGAGAACGACGTGCGCCGGCCGGAACGGCAGTGCGCGCAAGGTCGCTTCCATGACCCTGAACAGAGCGTCGGCATCCGGGCCGTACGCGTACAGCACAGCCTCGCCTCCACCGAACTCGTTGCCCTCCACCTCACCTACGCCCGCATCCTCGACGGCTTCCGTCATGGCACGCTCTGCATCGAAAACGAGCGCGCGCTGGCCAGGCGCACCGAAGCCTTCGCCGCCAAGCTGGAAGTGAGCAATCACGGCCTGCTCCGGGCTACTCACCTCAGGCAGATCAAAGTGTGTGTCCTCCATGCGGGACACGCTCTCACCAGACTCTGACATCCGAGGCGCAGCGTCCCCCAGCATCGTGTGACACACGCTTCAGGAGTTTGATCAACAGGACGCCACTGGATGCCGGGGTAGGGGGTGCGATGGCACAGCGAACCGCTGGGGACCGTGGTCGTGCGCTGTCGTTGATGTCAGGTGCGGATGTCAGGCAGGTCGAGGCACGATGCTCACCGCGCGGTAGTCGTACCCGTCCTGTTTGAAGCCGGGGGCTTCCCACGTGAGGTCCACTTGCTGTCCGGGCGCCAGGGTGCGGAACCCAGTCATCTGTATGTCGGAGTAGTGGCCAAAGCAGCCGCCGGGAGTCTCGGGGGAGTCGAGCACGCCCCACCCTTCCTCGTCGCGCCACTCGCGGACAGTCGCAGTCACCATGAGCCGAACCTTATGGGCTCTGTTTGCGCCGGCGTACTTGGGACCTCAGCTTGGGAAGCTGGGGTCTTCTACGGGCAATTGCCGGGCTGACCTGTGGCGGAGCGGTTACGGCGCCTGACTGGCCAACGACCTGGTCTCTGCCATTCCCCGTGGTTCCCGGCGATCTGGCACGTCTGTGCGGATGGCCCTGGCCGACGCCAGGACGTTGTCAGGTGTTAGCTGCTGGCGCGATGGGCCGGTTCGATGTCCCCGTTGAGGGCACGGCGGCCAAGGGGGGCGGGAATTGAAAGGTCCCCAGGGTCGCCTCGGGACTCCAGTCGCGCCAGCGCACCGCCCCCTCCCACCGCCCCTGGCGACGAGACCTCTTCGTCCCGAAGCAACCTGGGCGGGGCCGCTACCTTGGGTTTGTACGCCGCGCACCTGTGTTGATGGTCTGTGGACTTCCGTGCTCGTCCGTGGCTGTTCGTCGGCGTTGTCACGCAGTTAGACACTCACCGCCCGATCGCACGGCGCGGCGCAGCCGTGGCCTGGTCCAGGGCACCGCTTCTCCGCCAGGATCCGCCGGGCAGGTCGAGAGTGGCCCTCGACAGCGGCCAGCACCTCACCGAGACTAATTGGTGTGGGGGACAGCGCGATGTGGGTCGCAGCTTTTACTGGCGGCACGGCCGTCTTCGCAAGCTGGGTGACCAACCTGGGGAACGTGCGGACCGCCCGGGTCCAAGTCGAGGCTTCGGTACAGGCTCAGCATCGGGGACGTGTGCGGGAGCTGCAGCGGGAGGCTTACCTCGAGCTGATGGAACGCGCCCACGTCACCGGCGAGTTGTACCGGAGGATCATTAATGCGTTTCACGAGATCTCCAGCCCGGACCAGCAGCTGGCGCGCCTTGAGGATCTACGTTCGGAGCTACGCGAAGCCTACGCCCCTCTCATGCACAGCGTCCGTGTCGTCATCCTGGAAGGCCCGTCCACGACCGCCGTAGCGGCCCAGGCCGTCTTGGACGCGGCGCTGGAGGTCAACCGGTGCCTGTGGCATATCACCCGCGGTGACGCCGATGCACGCGCTCGCTTCGACGAAGTGCGGGAGGCGTATCTGCGGCGCCAGGGGCAGTTTGTTGAATCGGCGCGCGCGGCGATGGAGGCGTCCTGATCGGCCTGCTGGGCCACTGACTCAGTCACCGAACGTCGGTGACCATCGGCCACGCCCCAGGGCCGATCAGAGCTAGGTGGGAGATTCACGACCACTTTCTGTAAGCCTGGCACCGGTCGCGGACGCGTCTGCGCTGGGCAGCCGTCCGGGGGCGATGGTCCTGCTAACGAGTATCTGCGCCACCACGCGCCCCGGTTGACCGTGGCTGATCGCCCTATCGGGCACGGATGGGGCACGGCCATCTTCTGTTCCGTAGCTCTAGCCGGATCGGTCAGCGTCGGTCATACCGGTCGCTTCAAGGTCCTGGAGGGACGTTAGCGGACGTGGACGGTTGCTGTGGTTGCGGTACTCCGCTGCTGTACTTCGCCTATAGCGAGCGCTGCTGACCGGCCTCGGACGGCCCGCAGGCGCCCCAGCCCACTGCCGATCGAGCACGTGGCGGGTATGTGGCAGGAGACACGGCAGACTGCCGTCATGTGGATAGCAATGGCAGTGATGACGCTGGTCTTCGTGCTCGGGCTGGCCTCCGCGGTTGTCCAAGTTCGTAAAGGCCAGTGGTGGACGGCTGGCGCGGTTTTTCTTCCCGTCCTCGGCATGGTGGTGATGCTGCTTGGCGGCGTGGAGCGGCAGAGCACGTCGCTCTTCTGGCTGGGATGCCTGTTCGTAGCGGCCGGCTTCGGCGCGGAGGCCATGGCCTACTGGAGAACTCGAACTCTTGGGAGGGAGCAGGCGGGCCAGTGACGGAGCGACGCGTCGAGGTCGGTGGAGCCAATGGGCGAGTCAACCGATCAACGATCTTGAAAATCGTCGTGGCAGCGATGCCACCGTGGGTTCAAATCCCACACCCACCGCACGTGAACGGCCCCTGACCAGCGAAACCGGTCGGGGGCTCTCACTGTTTCGGCACTCCGTGACCGACTGCCGTTCCCCGTGGTTCCCCGCTCGTTCGGGCACGCGAGGGGCACGTTGATGGAATGATCCAACGTGTCGGTGGCGGTCTGAGGCGGAGGCGTTCTGTTGCAGGAAGCGTTGTACGTGCGATTCCAAGGGACCACTCGAAGCGAGCGGGGCCATTTCCCCGGAGTCTTCGCCCTGGTCAACGGTCTGGCTCGTGAGGGCCGGCTGACCGAGGAGCAAGAGCGATTCCGGCGGACTAACAACGACTGGTATGACGCGAACTACGCCAACCCGTCAGACAGCGATCCGACCGTTTATGACCATCAACTGAACCCTGGCGCTGTGGCGTGGTTCAAGGTGTCGTCTGCTGAGCTGATCAAGCGCGTGGATGGGTACTTGGAGATCCTTGCCGGGCATGGTGTTGCCTGCGAGCGAGCTGAGTCCTTGGAACCTGGAAAGATCATCTACGAAGATGAGGACCAAGTTGTTGTGGTGCCTCGTCAGAAGGCTCTTGACGAGACCTGAGCACGACATCGGCGTGAGGTCGGTGGAGCGGCTTTGGGCTGGAGCTGCTTTGGGGCGAGTGATCATGGCCCCTTACGCTGGCCGCGATTCGGGCAGCACCTAGCCTGCCCGCAACAGCCCGAATCGGGGCCATGATCTTAGAGGCTCGCCCCAAAGTGGCTGCCTAAAGCCGTGGAGGCTTCGCTTGCGTGATCACACCGTCATCGTCGGCTTCGGCACCAAGGGCCGGTCCGCGGTACAGACGCTGACCGCCACGGGCCTGAAGGAAGAGCAGATCGTTGTCGTCGACCCCAGCAGCAAGGTGATCGAGGCCGCGAACGCCGACGGCTTTGTGGGGGTGGTCGGTGATGCGACCCGCAGTGATGTGCTGCTCCGCGCCGAGGTGCAAAAAGCGCGCCAGATTGTCATCGCAACGCAGCGCGACGACACGGCGGTGCTGGTCACGCTGACCGCGCGGCAGCTCAACCGTGGAGCGAAGATCGTCGCCGCGGTGCGCGAGGAGGAGAACGCGCCGCTGCTGCGGCAGTCCGGCGCCGACGCGGTGATCACCAGTGCCAGTGCGGCGGGGCGGCTGCTGGGTCTGTCCGTGCTCAGCCCCAGTGCGGGGACGGTGATGGAGGACCTGATCCAGCAGGGCAGCGGGCTCGACCTCATTGAGCGGCCGGTGATAAAGGCCGAGGTGGGGCGCAGTGTGCGGGAGACGGATGACCTGGTGGTGAGCGTGCTGCGGGGGCACCGGCTGCTCGGATACGACGATCCTGCGGCCAGTCCATTGCAGTTGACGGACCGCCTCATCACCATCGTGCGCGCCGAGGAAGGCGCAGCACTCAACCGCCCTGAATAGGGCCGCTCCGGAGTAGCCTCGCGGCCATGTATGCGATCACGATTCCCGAACCTGGCGGCCCCGAGGCGCTTGTGTGGGCCGAGGTGCCCGATCCCGTACCTGGCGAGGGGGAGGTCCTCGTCGAGGTCGTGGCGAGCGCCGTCAACCGCGCCGACCTGCTGCAGCGTCAGGGTTTCTACGACCCGCCGCCCGGGGCGTCGCCGTACCCCGGCCTTGAATGCTCGGGGCGCATCGTCGCCCTGGGGCAGGGTGTCTCCGGGTGGGCCGTGGGCGAGGAAGTGTGCGCGCTGCTCGCCGGCGGCGGTTACGCGGAGAAGGTCGCCGTGCCGGCGGGGCAACTGCTGCCGGTGCCGGAGGGGATGGACCTGGTCACGGCGGCTGCGCTGCCGGAGGTGACCGCGACGGTGTGGTCGAACGTTTTCATGATCGCGCACTTGCGGCCGGGTGAAACGCTGCTGGTGCACGGGGGTGCGAGCGGGATCGGCACGATGGCGATCCAGCTCGCCAAGGCGGTGGGTGCGCGGGTGGCCGTGACGGCGGGCGGGCCCGAGAAGCTGGCGCGGTGCGCGGAGCTGGGCGCGGACATCCTGATCGACTACCGAGGGCAGGACTTCGTGGAGGAGCTGCGGAAGGCGACGGAGGGGGCGGGGGCGGACGTCATCCTCGACATCGTCGGCGCGAAGTATCTGGACCGGAATGTGCAGGCGCTGGCGGTCAACGGCCGGCTGGCCGTGATCGGGCTGCAGGGTGGCGTCAAGGGTGAGCTGAACCTGGCGGCGCTGCTGGGGAAGCGGGCGGCGGTGACGGCGACGTCGCTGCGGGCGCGGCCGCTGGGCGAGAAGGCGGCGATCGTGGCGGCGGTGCGGGAGCATGTGTGGCCGCTGATCGAGGGGGGCCGGGTGCGGGCGGTCGTGGACCGGAAGCTGGGGATGGCGGATGCGGGGGAGGGCCATCGGGTGCTGGAGGCCGGGGCGAACGTCGGCAAGGTGCTGCTGGTGGCGCCTGAGGGGGGCTGAGCGCGCCCGCGGTTCGCGCGCCGGCTGCGGTGTGGTGCGCCGCGTGGCGGGGGTCCGGGGTGCGGGCCAGGTTGTCCCACCCGCCCGCCCTTGAATGTGGGGGTACTGCGCACCCCCACGCCCCGGCTGCCGTGCAGGCTTCGCCGCACGGCGGGCCTCGGTGCGGAGAGCGGCGGACCGTTCCCTCCCGGTCCCTCCCGGCACTCCGGACTCCGCCGTACCCGGCTTCGCCGCACGGCGGGTCGCGTCCTTGAATGTGGGGGCAACTGCGTGCCCCAACACCCCGGCTGCCGTGCAGGCTTCGCACGGCGCGGGCCACGCTCGAGGGTGGCGGCACGGGCTTCGCCTCCGCCCGCCCTGCCGGAGCGGGCTGGGGGTTCTGGCGAGGGCCTCGGACCCCGTCGGCGCGGGCTGCGGGTGGCGGCGCGGGCTTTGCCCCCGGCCGCCCTGGCGGCGCGGGCTGAGGGCGGGTGGGACCTCGGACCCGACCGCCATGCCAGCTCGGGCTGGCGGCGTGTGACCCCCGCCGCTGAGGGCGACGGCGCGGGCTTCGCCCCCCGCCCCCTCCTGCGCGGACCTCGGAGTGGCCCGAGCCTCGGCGCCCCCGACCGCCCTGTCAGACCGGGCTGGGGGTTCTGGCGCGGGCTTCGCCCCCGGCCGCCCCGGCCGCGCGGACCTCGGAGTGGCGGCGTGCGCCTCGGATGCCCCCGCCCCTGGCGGCGCGGGCTGTCAGTACTCAGTACCAGTCGCGGAATTGGCTCGGCGCTGGGGGACGCAGTACCCCCAGCGCCGTACGCAGTACCCTTGCGCCCCTACAAATACGGTCCCGAGCGGATCGCTCCGTGCTGGCCGCCCTCGTCGTCCTCGTGCGGGGCTCCCGGGGGGAGCGCCCTGCGCATTTGTTCGAGTTGGGCGCGGGCCGCCATTTGCTGTGCGAACAGGGCCGTCTGGATTCCGTGGAAGAGGCCCTCCAGCCAACCCACCAACTGGGCTTGTGCGATGCGCAGTTCGGCCTCGGAGGGGATTGCCTCGTCGGTGAAGGGCAGCGAGAGACGTTCGAGTTCCTCGACCAGTTCGGGGGCGAGGCCGTCCTCCAGCTCCTTGACCGAGCTGGCGTGGATCTCCTTGAGCCGGACCCGGCTCGCCTCGTCCAGAGGTGCTGCTCTGACTTCCTCCAGCAGCTGCTTGATCATGCTGCCGATGCGCATGACCTTGGCAGGCTGTTCCACCATTTCCGTCACCGGGACCTCGCGCGACTCGTCGTCACCGTCACCGCCGCCGAGTGCCATCCCGTCCTGTCCCACGACAAGAATGTGGGGGCTCTCCTGCGACCGTTCATTCCTCGGCATCTCCATGCCGCCATTCTCTCGCACATGTGCCTCACCACACGGTGTGCCCCCGTACAAGGGTGATCCACCCTTGTACGGGGGCACAAAGCCGCTGGATATGGCTGGATTCGCCCGGCTCCGCCGATCAGGTCGCTTCGCGGCGGGACAGCGCGCCGCGGGAGCGGGTCACCAGCGCCGCCAGCAGCGCCGCGCCGACCGGGACCGCGACGAGCAGCGCGGCCAGGGTCTCCCAGGGCACGATGATCGGTACGTGCGGCACCGAGTTGAGCGAGCCGTAGCCCTGGTCCATCGCTTCCCGGTACCACTTCATCTGCTCGCGCTTCTCGGTGAGCCGGAGCCCGATCGCGGGCAGGACACCCGCCGCCGAGCCAAGGACCACACCCATCGCGGCCACCACACCGCACTGGAATCCGCTGAGCGTCCTGCGGACCCGTGGCGGCGCGCCCACAGCCGCCAGCGTCTTCAGGTCGGCCTCGGCATCAGCCTGGGCCAGGCCCGTGGCGATACCGGCCGCGCCGATCGTGATCAGCCCGGCGAAGACGGTCAGCGCCAGCAGGATGATGCTGTTCTCGCTGGTGTAGCCCTCCTCGACATGAAGGTCGATGTCCGAGCCGGTCTTGTCGAGCTCGCCGTCCAGCCGCTGGCGCTGCTCACTGCTCGGCATCTTGTCCGTCGAGTAGTACGCCCCGAACGGCACCGTGCTCATGCCCGCCGACTTGGCCGCGGCAGGCGGAAGGATCATCGCGACGCCGTACGAATTGGGCTCACTCGCGACCTGGTGCGCGGTGAACGCCTTGATCTCGCCCGGCGCGTCCTTGCCCTTCTGCGCGGCCTCGTCGGCCTTCTTGGTGTCGGTGATCAGACGGATGCCGATCTTGCCCTTGGTGTCGACGTTGCGCTTGTCGAACGACACGATCTGCCCGGCCGCCAGCGCCTTCTCGGCCGCAGCGTCATCGATCGCGAGCACCTTCAGCAGCTTCGCGTCACCGACCAGCACACCGCCGTCGACATAGCCGCCGCCGCCCGGGAGCTCCTTGCAGCGCCAGTCGTCGGCGAGCTTGCGGCGCTCGGCCTTGTCGAACTTCGCCGAGGGGTCCTCGTCCGGGTGGGCCGGGTCGGTCATCCACAGCGGGCACTGGTTTGCCCTGGGCACCACTACCTCGTAGCGGCCGCAGCCCTCCCCGCCGCCGTACATCGAGCAGTTGGTCTTGCCGACCGAGATCCGGTCCACATCGGCCCGTAGGTCGATAGGCAGCATCTTCTGCACGGTGGCGCGCACCGCCGGAACGTCACGGCCGCCTGCCTCGTCGAGCATCACCGAGACCGCGCCGTGCGGGAGGCGTGCCTCGTACTGCGCCTTGCCCTGGGCGTCGTCGCTCGCGGCGTACGTCGCCACGGCCACGGTGCCCGCGACGGCGGCCAGCACCGCGGCCACGGCAGGAGCCGTACGGCCACGGTTGCGTACCGCGTCCCGCAGCGCGAGCCGCGGGGAGAGCGGCAGGATACGTCCGGCCCGGCCGAACAGGCCCACCAGAGCGGGGGTCAGCGCGACCACGCCCAGCTCGGCGATGGCGCTGCCGCCCGCGACAACGATGTACTGGTCGGTCATCACCGAGCCGTAGAGCGCGATCGCCGCGCCCAGCCCGACCGCGATCAGGCCGATCACCGGCAGTACCCGGCTGCTCTTGCGTACACCCCGACGGCCGGTGAGCGAGGCCAGCACGGACTGGCGGGACGAGGCGATGGCCGGGACGATCGCGGCCATCAGGCCCGTGAACACGGCGAGCAGCCCGATGCCGAGCAGTTCCAGCGGCCGTATGTCGAAACTGCCGAACCGCTGGCCCATGTAGTCCTCGAGCAGCGGCTGCAGCGCGAAGGTGAGGAGCAGGCCGAGAACCGTGCCGACCACCGCCGCGGCGACGCCGATCACCAGGCCGCCGGCGAGGACGATGGCGCGGATGTGGCGGCGGTCGCCGCCGTTCGCGCCGACCAGACCGAGCTGGCGGCGGGAGCGACGCGCGCCGACCGCGAAGGCGGGCCCTGCCAGCAGGCAGATCTCCAGCATCGCGAGGCCGACGACGGTGCCGACCGCGGCGAGCGCCGCGGCCTTGGCCGCCGTGCTCTCCTCGTAATCGCCCCAGCCCTCTTGCTGGTAGATCGGAACGTCGGACCTGGCGGGCGGGTCGAGGGCCACGGCGCGCGAATTGACCGTTACGCCCTTGGCGTTGGCCTCCTTGACCATGTTCCACGTGAAACCACCGGGAACGCTCACCAGATGCGTGGTGCTCGCCTCGGTCACGGGCAGCCCGGCCTTTTCCAGAGCCTTGTCGAGCGGGGCGAGGAGGGCGCCCGGCAGCGCGTTGACCTGGTCGGTGTCGAGTGTGTCGGGGAGTTCGTAGGCGCCGACGATCTTGTACTCACGGTCGAGTCCGCGGGCCGTGAGCTTGGAGCCCACCTTCAGACCGCTGGTCTCCAGAAAGTGTGTGGTCGCGGCGACCTCGTCGGCCTTCTGCGGAAGCCGGCCCTGATCGACGACCATGATGCCCTTGGCCAACGGGTCCGAGGCCTTCAGCTCACGGATCTCGGTGTTCAGCAGACCGTGGGTGGTGCGCAGCTTGCCCGAACCAAGCGAGTCCGTCAGGGACTTGGCGCCGGTGGGCAGTGCCTTGTTGACGTCGGTCTTGCCCTCGGGATACGGCTTGTTCTCGAAGTCCCCCACCGGCGTTGAGCTGTTGGCGTCGGGGGTCTGCATGAGGGCGACCCCGCCCATGCCGGGGTCGTTCAGCCGTGCGTCGGCGGCGCCCAGCGAGCGCTCCAGGCTCTGCTCGGTCGACAGCTCGGCGCTGCGCAGGGTCAGATCCGCGGCGCTCACGCCGAGGATGGGCAGGGCGATCATGGCGAGAACGAGGAAACTGCGTCCCTTGGAGCGCCAGGCGTCGCGGCGGGCGATCCGGATCGCGGCCCGCCAGGAGTGGTACCAACTGTTCACAGCTCGGCCGCCTGGCCCGAGAGCAGCGAGTCGGCCTGGCTGCGGATGGTCTGGTCGACGACCGCGCCGTCGCGCAGGAAGACCACACGGTCCGCCCAGGCCGCGAAGCGCGGTTCGTGGGTGACGAGAATGCCGGCCGCGCCGCTGTCGCAGCGGGAGCGCAGCAGGGCGAGTACGGACTCGCCGGTCTCGGAGTCGAGGGCGCCGGTCGGCTCGTCGGCGAGGACGAGCCGGCGCTCGCCGACCAGGGCGCGGGCGATGGCAACGCGCTGCTGCTGGCCGCCCGACATCTCGTCGGGGAAGCGGTCGGCGAGATGACCGAGCTCCATCTCCTCCAGCGCGGCGACGGCCTCGGTACGGGCCTTGCGTGCGGAGATGCCGTCCAGCTCGCGCGGCAGGGAGACGTTCTCGGCGGCGGTGAGCGCCGGGATGAGGTTGTAGTCCTGGAAGACATAGCCGATGCTGCGGCGGCGCAGAGCGGCGAGCGTCTTGCGGTCGGCGGTGGTGATGTCGGTGTTCTCGACGATCACACGCCCCGAGGTGGGGGTGTCGAGTCCGCCGGCGATGGTGAGCAGCGTGGACTTGCCGGAGCCGGACGGGCCCATGACGGCGACGAGTTCGCCGGGAAAGACATCGAGGTTGATGCCGCGCAGGGCATGCACCTCGGTGGCGCCGCTGCCGTGAACGCGGGTGAGTTGCTGGAGTTGCAGCACTGGCTGCTGTGACTTCTGTGACTGACGGTCGGACATGGAAGGGTCCCCCCTTGGACGGACGGTGTACGAGCGGCTGGATGCCGCGAGCGGATGTACGGAGATTGGGAGAGCTGGGCGAGCGCGTCGTTTCGGTGGGCTCAGCCGGCGGCGTTCGGCGGACTGAGCCGGCCGGCGGCGTTCGGCGGGCTACTTCGGCGGCGTTCGGCGGGCTACGTCGGCGGCGCGGGCCGTGCGCGCGCCGAGCCTGACGGCGCCGCCGGAGATGCCGGGCCCTCCGAGCCTGCCGATGGGGGCTCCGTCGAAGACGCCGAAGACGCCCGCCCCGCCGGGGTACCGAGCAGGGACGCGGCCGTCGTGTGCTCCGCTCCGCGGTCCGCGCCCCGGCCGGCCGCCGCGGAGATCCGGATGAGCCGCACCTCGCAGTGGTCGAGCCAGCGCGCCTCCGCCTCGGTCTGGAAGATCAGCTGTTCCAGCACGAGCAGCCAGGCCACGTCGTCGCGTTCCTGCGAGCCCCCGCCCTCGATCGCGGCCAGCGCCTGCGCCTTGAGCCGGGTGTAGTCCTGCATCGCCTTCACGGTGTGGTGGCGCTGGGACTGGATGACGGCACGGATGTCCACGCCTGGCGCACCGACCGCCATCGCGAGCTTGATCGCCAGCTCGTCACGGGGCGGGCTGCTGCGGTCCACCGGCGTCGCGAACCAGCTCTTCAGCTCGGTGCGCCCGGCGTCGGTGATGACGTAGAGCGCATGGCCCGCGTCGTCCTCGCCGCCCTGGGCGACCATTCCGTCGCGCTCCAGGCGGTTGAGGGTCGTATAGACTTGACCGACGTTGAGCGGCCAGGTGGCTCCGGTGCGCGACTCGAACTCCGTGCGGAGCTGGGAGCCGTAGCGAGGGCCGTGCTCGAGGAGGGCAAGGAGCCCGTGGCGGATGGACATACTCGGTATGTATACCGGGTATGCCGACCGCCGCCAACCATCGAGAGGCGGAGTCTGTGCCTCCATCCTGAGGAGGACGAGAAGATCAACGACGCCGCAGCCGCACCCCGAGGAAGCCGATTCCGAGCCCCATGAGCGCCATCCCGACTCCCAGCGACAGCGGGGAGATCTGGTGCACGACAGGCTCGGGTAGTGCCTGGGGTGCCTGGTCACGTGCGGCGGCGGGTGGCGTCGGGCTGGGCGGGAGCGCCGGGAACTCCTCGGCCTCCTCGGCCTCCTCGGCCTCCTCCTGCTCCTCCTGCTCCTCCGTCTCGAGTACCTCGTCCTCCGCAGAAGGGGACTTCGGCGCGGAGGGTCGCGTACGGGACGAAGTGGCCGAAGCAGAACGAGACGCGGAAGCAGAATCGGAATCGGACTCGGACTCGGAAGGCGATGCGGACCGTGCGGCGGACGGCTCACGGTCGGGGCGGCCCTCGCCGTCCGGGCTCTCGGACTCGTCCGGGCTGTGCGACTGGGAAGTCCGTCCGGGCCTCTTCCGCCCCTCCCCGGCCTGCCGCCCCGCGAGCGAAGCGGAGGCGGAAGCGGTCGGCGCGGCGGCAGGCGTGGCGGCAGGCCTGGCGGCCGGGGCGCGGTCGGGGGCCTCGGACTCCTCGGCGTACGCAAGGGGCGTGGCCAGCACCAGGAGCGCGGCGACCGCGATCGCGCACCGTGTGCGGAGCATTGGAGTCACGGGGGGACCCCCTCCCGTGCCGAGTCGCCGAGAAGTCGCCGAGATGTCGCCCATATCGGACTCAGCGTCACATGCCTTGACACTTCCGGCATCTCGGGGGAGGGGAATGGGGGACGGCCCGGCACACGCAGTGCGTGCCGGGCCGTCCCCGGGGGTGCGGTGCGGCTCGGGCTACCCCGACTTGCCCGTGGAGATCGTCAGCTCGAACTCCTGGTTCTCCGGCACCACGGCCTGTCCCTGGCTGGGGTACTGCACAACCACGGCGTCCTTGGGGTACTGAGGGTTGTCCACCTCGGTCACCTTCCAGGTCCACCCGGCGGCCCGCAGACACTCCTTCACCGACAGAAGGTCCTTGTAGAGGAGGTCGGGGGCCTGGACTTTCGCCGGGTCCGTGCCGTCTTCCGTGGCCTCCGAGCACTTCGTCTTCTCGATCGTCCGGGTGCGGTCCGGAGCCAGTCCCCCGGAATCAGCCGACTCGCTCGAGCTCGGGTCGCCGCCCGTGTTGTCCCCGCCCCCCGAGTTCTTGTTCAGCGCGATCGCCGTGATCAGGCCGCCGACCGCCAGCAGTGCCACCACTATCGCGCCCACGATGACCGGCATGTTCCGCTTGCCGCCACCGCCACCGCCGCCCGAAACCCTCGTCTGGGGCGCGATGTTGTACGGCGGCGGCGTCGACGCCACCGGCCCAGGCGTCTGGTAGGCAGGAGGGGGCGGCGTGTGCGGATAGCCGTACTGCGGCGTCGGAGCCGGCGTGTGACTCTGCATGGGCGCCTGCGCCTGCGCGGGCGCCGGCGCCGGAGTCGGCGGACCGTACGGACCCGGCTGGTACGGCGTCTGCACGCTCTGCGGCGCCGGAGTCGACTGATCCAGCGGCGGGAACACCGCGGAACCCACCCCCGCGCCGCTCGCCGCCGGAGCGCCGCCGATGATCACCGGCGCGCCCGTCTGCCCGGCGCTCGCCACCCGCGCGCACTCGTCGCGCATCGCTGCGGCGTTCGGGAAACGTTCGTTGGGGTTCTTCTTCAGCGCCCGCGCGACCAGTGCGTCCATCGCGGGCGTGACGGAGCGGTTGATCGTGGACGGCGCGACCGGCTCCTCCTGCACATGCGCGTACGCGATCGCCAGCGGCGAGTCCGCGTCGAACGGGATCCGCCCGGTCAGCAGCTGGAACAGCATGATGCCGACGGAGTACAGGTCGGACCGCGCGTCGACGCCGCGCCCCAGCGCCTGCTCGGGCGACAGATACTGCGGAGTGCCGACCACCATGCCGGTCTGCGTCATCGAGGTGACGCCCGACTGCATGGCGCGCGCGATGCCGAAGTCCATCACCTTGACGATGCCCCGCTTGGTCATCATCACGTTGCCGGGCTTGATGTCGCGGTGGACCAGGCCCATTTCATGGCTGGTCTCCAGCGCGGCCAGCACATCGGCCGTCACCTTCAGCGCCTTGTCGGCCGGCATCGCGCCATACTGCTGAATATCCGCCTGCAGTACGGATCCGAGCGGCTGGCCCTCGACGTACTCCATGACGATGTACGGCATCAGCGAGCCGTCGAGCTCGTCCTCGCCGGTGTCGAAGACCGAGACGATATTGGTGTGCGACAGCTTGGCGACCGCCTGCGCCTCGCGCCGGAACCGCTCGCGGAAGGACTGCTCCCGCCCCAGTTCCGTATGGAGCGTTTTGATGGCGACCTGGCGGTCGAGCGCCGAGTCGTACGCCAGATACACGGAGGCCATGCCGCCTTCGCCGAGCAGGTCGCGAAGCTGATACCGGCCGCCCGCTACGGAACCACCCGCATAGCGGCCCTGTGCGCCGTCCTGGCTCATGACTGTGCATCCCCCTCGGCGCAAGGCCCGATGGCCCGCGATGATCCCGTTGCTCTTTGGGGCAAGTCTGCCCGAGGGGTCCGGCACGTCAAGCCAGGTGCCCGTTCCGTGACCGTACGCATAGGAAGCGTCTCGGAAGCGTTACAGGAAAAGCATGGAATTTGCATGGCCGCACGGGCAGCGGGTTTGATGGCCGGTCCACATCGAAAGAGGCCACTCACGCGAAGGCTGTAGCGTGACGTGGCAGAGCACCCTGAGGACGACAGCGAACACCCGCAGGCACGGTACGCACGCGGACAGATTACGACGGCGAGGACTGATGGCACCCGAACCCGAAGCAGGCGGCGGCGGAGTGCCGGATGCGGCGGACTCCTGGGGCATCGGCGGAGTGGTCGGCGACGGCCGCTACCGCCTGACGCACCGTCTCGGACGCGGCGGCATGGCCGAGGTGTTCGCGGCGGAGGACGTACGGCTCGGCCGCACGGTCGCCGTCAAGCTGCTCCGTTCCGACCTCGCCGAGGACCCGGTCTCCAAGGCCCGCTTCACGCGCGAGGCACAGTCGGTCGCCGGCCTCAACCACCACGCCGTGGTCGCGGTCTACGACTCCGGCGAGGACGTGGTGGGCGGCCAGACCGTCCCGTACATCGTGATGGAGCTGGTCGAGGGGCGCACCATCCGCGATCTGCTGGTCAACGCGGAGGCCCCGCCGCCCGAGCAGGCGCTGATCATCGTCTCCGGGGTGCTGGAGGCGCTCGCCTACTCGCACCAGCACGGCATCGTGCACCGCGACATCAAGCCCGCGAACGTCATCATCACCAACTCCGGTGCGGTGAAGGTGATGGACTTCGGCATTGCGCGCGCCCTGCACGGCGCGCAATCGACGATGACCCAGACCGGCATGGTCATGGGCACGCCGCAGTACCTCTCCCCCGAGCAGGCGCTGGGCAAGGCCGTCGACCACCGCTCCGATCTGTATGCCACGGGCTGTCTGCTCTACGAACTCCTCGCCCTGCGGCCCCCGTTCACCGGCGAGACCCCGCTCTCGGTGGTCTACCAGCATGTCCAGGACATCCCGGTGCCGCCGTCCGACGTCTCCGACGCGGTGCCGCCGGAGCTCGACGGTCTGGTGATGCGCTCGCTCGCGAAGGACCCGGACGACCGGTTCCAGAGCGCGGAGGAGATGCGCGGTCTGGTGCAGTACGGGCTGCAGATGCTGCAGCAGCAGGGCAGCCACACCGGCACCTGGGGCACCGGTCCCGTCGAGACGCACGACGGCGGATTCACCCCGGCGATGGGGACGACCGGGCCGACCGCGATGCACCACCCCGTGCACGGCGAGACCTCGCAGAGCCCGATCCTGCCGCCGATGAACCCGAACGACGGCGGATACGACGGCGGTAACCGGGACGGCCGGAACGGCAAGGGCGGCGGTCGCGGAAAGATGTGGCTGTTCGCCGTGCTCGCGGTGATCGCCATCGCGGCGGGCGTCGCCTTCGCGCTGGACAAGGCGGGCAACACCGGCAAGAGCCCGAAGGACAACACCACAATCTCCCAGACCCCGTCCACGCCGGACACCTCGCCGACGCCGACCGACGAGGAGACGGAGCAGAGCGAGGAGCCGGGCCCCACGGGCGACGATGAGCAGCCGTCCTGGACGCCGTCCGACCCTCCCTCGTTCACGCCGAGCGATCCGCAGACGCCGACGGACGACCCGACCACGGCCGAGCCGACGGAGCCGACCGGCGACCCGACGGACGACCCCACCACGGCCGATCCCACGGAGCCGACCGACGACCCGACGCAGTCGACGGGCAACCCGGGCGACCCGGGAAGCAACGGGGGCTGACGGGCCCCGCGACGGTCTCACCCCCGCGACGGTCTCACCCCGCGAAGGCCTCGCACACCGCCTCGTACTCCCTCGTCCACCACACCGCCAGGGCCGACGCCGCAGGAAACTGCGGGTCGGCCCTCCGGTCGTGCAGCTGGTAGCGCCAGCGCAGGATCCAGAAGTCGTTGAGCCGCTCCCACCACACCCGGTGCACCGCCGCCGCCAGCTCCGCCGCGTCCGCGCCCGCCGCCCGCCGGTAGGCCTGTGCGTACGCCCGTACCTTCGTCAGCTCCAGCTCCCCGGCCGGCTGGACGAAGAAGATCGCCGCTGCCCGTACCGCCTCCTCCGCGCGCGGGTGCACACCCAGCCGGTCCCAGTCGACGATCGCGGCCGGCTCCGCGCCCCGGTAGAGCAGATTCAGCGGGTGGAAGTCGCCGTGCACCCAGCCGCCCGCGGAGGCCGGCGGCGGTCTGCGGTCGGCATGGCGCTCCAGCAGCGCGCGCCGTTCGAGCAGCCGGTGCTCGGCGAGGCCGTCGAAGGCGTCCCGGGGCCGCGCACTGCGCGCCAGCCCCAGCAGTTCGTCGATGAGCGTGAAGGTCTCCTCGGGGTCGGCGCTCTCGTACTCCCGGCACGCCGTGGCGTCCACCGCCATGACCTGCTCCAGACAGGTGTGTACGAGGCCGAGGAGTGAGCCGAGCCGCCGCGACTGGAGTGTGGTCAGCTGTGCCCCGTCGCGGTGCCGTCCGTCGATCCAGGGGTGCAGGGCGTAACACCGCCCGCCGATGACCGCGACCGTGTCTCCGTTCGCGTCCTCGACGGGTGGCGCGACCGGCACGCCGAGCGTCTGGAGCCGCTGGGTGGCCCGGTGCTGGCGGGCGATGGCCTCGTGGTCGCCGTCGAGATGGTGCTTGAGGAAGTACGCGCCACGGGTGGTGGCGAGCCGGTAGCCGCGGTTCAGGAGCCCCTGGGTGACAGGCTCGCAGGAGACGGGTTCGCCCGGGTCGGCGTAGCGGCGCAGCAGCGCATCGACGGGTGGGGCAGTTACAGATGAGCGCGGCACTCGCCAGATGCTAGATCACGCAGCGTGGCCGAGCGGCAGCTCTTGCAGATAATGCCAGAGTGTGCATAGAGAAATAGAATGATTTTTCCCTCTTCGCGCGCGAAAGCGGTCTCGCACATCTACTCTTCCCGTGTCCGGGGTGCCCGGGATAACGTGCCCGTGTTCCGGCGGCCTGCAAGGCTGTGACCAGTGGTTGTTCCCGAATTTCTCGATTTACTTGGAAATCCAAGCAAAATCGCAGGTCAAATGGGGTTTCGCAGTAATGCTTCCCACTGGGTAACGTGCCATTGGCAGGGCGCTCGCCGGGACACCTGTCACGCCTGATTCCGGCCGAGCGGCACCCCACCCCGTGCACGGGTACGGGAAACAGGCGAGCCGCACTGGCCAACCGGCGAACCCGGGGGCCGGACCGACGGAGGAGCACGCACGTGACCGTGGAGAGCACTGCCGCGCGCAAACCGCGACGCAGCAGCAAGCGCGTCAGCGCCGCGAACAAGCCACAGAGTTCCGAGCCCCAGCTCGTACAGCTGCTGACGCCTGAGGGAGAGCGCGTCGAGCACCCGGAGTACGAGATCGACCTGACCCCCGACGAGCTGCGCGGGCTGTACCGGGACATGGTCCTGACCCGCCGCTTCGACGCCGAGGCCACCGCTCTTCAGCGGCAGGGCGAACTCGGACTGTGGGCGTCGCTGCTGGGCCAGGAGGCCGCACAGATCGGCTCGGGTCGCGCGCTGCGCGACGACGACTATGTCTTCCCGACCTACCGCGAGCACGGCGTTGCCTGGTGCCGCGGGGTCGACCCGACCAATCTGCTCGGCATGTTCCGCGGTGTGAACCACGGCGGTTGGGACCCGAACACCAACAACTTCCACCTGTACACGATCGTCATCGGCTCGCAGACGCTGCACGCCACCGGCTACGCGATGGGCGTGGCCAAGGACGGTGCCGACTCCGCCGTGATCGCGTACTTCGGCGACGGCGCTTCCAGCCAGGGTGATGTCGCCGAGTCGTTCACCTTCTCCGCGGTCTACAACGCCCCGGTCGTCTTCTTCTGCCAGAACAACCAGTGGGCGATCTCCGAGCCGACCGAGAGGCAGACCCGGGTGCCGCTCTACCAGCGCGCCCAGGGCTTCGGCTTCCCCGGCGTCCGCGTCGACGGCAATGACGTCCTCGCCTGCCTGGCCGTGACCCGCTCCGCGCTGGAGCGGGCCCGTCGCGGCGAGGGCCCGACGCTGATCGAGGCGTTCACCTACCGGATGGGCGCGCACACCACCTCGGACGACCCGACCAAGTACCGGGCCGACGAGGAGCGTCAGGCCTGGGAGGCCAAGGACCCGATCCTGCGGCTCCGTACGTACCTGGAGAAGGCCGGCCTCGCCGACGAGGCGTTCTTCACGTCCCTGGACGAGGAGAGCGAGACGCTCGGCAGGCGGGTGCGTGAGGCCGTACGGGCCATGCCCGACCCCGACCACCTGGCGATCTTCGAGAATGTCTACGCCGACGGGCACGCGCTCGTCGACGAGGAGCGCGCCCAGTTCATCGCGTACCAGGCGTCCTTCGCCGAGGAGGGCAACTAACCATGGCTGTACAGAAGCTCCCCATCGCGAAGGCACTCAACGAGTCGCTGCGCAAGGCGCTCGAGACCGACCCCAAGGTCCTGATCATGGGTGAGGACGTCGGCAAGCTCGGCGGCGTCTTCCGGGTCACCGACGGACTGCAGAAGGACTTCGGCGAGGACCGGGTCATCGACACCCCGCTCGCCGAGTCCGGCATCGTCGGCACGGCGATCGGGCTCGCGCTGCGCGGCTACCGGCCCGTCGTGGAGATCCAGTTCGACGGCTTCGTCTTCCCCGCGTACGACCAGATCGTCACGCAGCTCGCGAAGATGCACGCCCGCGCGCTCGGCAAGATCAAGATGCCGGTCGTCATCCGCATTCCGTACGGCGGCGGCATCGGCGCGGTCGAGCACCACAGCGAGTCCCCCGAGGCGCTCTTCGCACATGTCGCGGGCCTCAAGGTGGTCTCGCCGTCCAACTCCTCCGACGCGTACTGGATGCTCCAGCAGGCGATCCAGAGCGACGACCCGGTCATCTTCTTCGAGCCCAAGCGGCGTTACTGGGACAAGGGCGAGGTCGACACCGAGGCCATCCCCGGCCCGCTGCACAAGGCGCGTATCGCACAGGCCGGCTCGGACATCACGCTCGTGGCGTACGGTCCGATGGTGAAGGTCTGCGTCGAGGCGGCGGCCGCGGCCGCAGAGGAGGGCAAGTCGGTGGAGGTCATCGACCTGCGCTCGATGTCCCCGATCGACTTCGACACCATCCAGACGTCGGTGGAGAAGACAGGCCGGCTGGTCGTGGTGCACGAGGCCCCGGTCTTCTACGGTTCCGGCGCGGAGATCGCCGCCCGGATCACCGAGCGGTGCTTCTACCAACTGGAGGCCCCGGTGCTGAGGGTCGGCGGCTTCCACGCGCCGTACCCGCCGGCCAGGCTCGAGGAGGAGTACCTCCCGGGGCTTGACCGGGTGCTGGACGCCGTCGACCGCTCGCTCGCGTACTGAGGAGTGCCGTGACCATGACTGACACTTCCACTCGCTTCCGTGAGTTCAAGATGCCCGATGTGGGCGAGGGACTGACCGAGGCCGAGATCCTCAAGTGGTACGTCCAGCCCGGAGACGTGGTGACGGACGGCCAGGTCGTGTGCGAGGTCGAGACGGCGAAGGCGGCCGTCGAGCTGCCGATTCCGTACGACGGCGTGGTGCACGAGCTGCGCTTCGAGGAGGGCACGACCGTCGACGTCGGCACGTCGATCATCACGATCGATGTGGCGCCTGGGAGCGGTGACGCGCCGGCCGCGCCCGTGGCCCAGACGTCGGCCGCGCCCGTCGCTCCCGCCGTCGAGGAGGCCGAGCCGAAGGGCCGCCAGCCCGTCCTCGTCGGCTACGGCGTCGCCGAGACCTCCACCAAGCGCCGCGCCCGCAAGGGGACGGCGGCGGTGCCGGAGCAGGCCGCCGCGGCAGCCGCGGTCCAGGCCGAGATGAACGGCCACAGCGGCACGGCCACGGCCACCGCGGCCCGCCCGCTTGCCAAGCCGCCGGTCCGCAAGCTCGCCAAGGACCTGGGCATCGACCTGGCGACGGTCACCCCGACCGGCCCCGACGGTGTCATCACTCGGGAGGACATCCACGCGGCGGCCGCTCCGGCGACGGCGCCCGCACCTGCGGCCGAGCCCGCCCCTGTCGCGCCGCAGCCCGTGGCCGAGGCCCCGGCGCCAGTCGCGGCGGGTGCGCGCGAGACCCGTATCCCCATCAAGGGCGTACGGAAGGCCACCGCGGCGGCGATGGTCGGCAGCGCCTTCACCGCGCCCCACGTCACGGAGTTCATCACGCTCGACGTGACGCGGACGATGAAGCTTGTCGACGAGCTCAAGGCCGACAAGGACATGGCGGGGCTGCGGGTCAATCCGCTGCTGCTCATCGCCAAGGCGCTGCTGGTCGCGATCAAGCGCAACCCGCAGGTCAACGCCGCCTGGGACGAGGCCAACCAGGAGATCGTGCAGAAGCACTACGTCAACCTGGGCATCGCGGCCGCCACCCCGCGCGGCCTGATCGTCCCGAACATCAAGGACGCGCACGACAAGACCCTGCCCGAACTGGCCGCGGCGCTGGGTGAGTTGGTCGCCACCGCGCGTGAGGGCAAGACGACCCCGGCGGCGATGCAGGGCGGCACGGTGACCATCACCAACGTCGGCGTCTTCGGCGTCGACACCGGTACGCCGATCCTCAACCCCGGCGAGTCCGCGATCCTCGCGGTCGGTGCGATCAAGCTCCAGCCGTGGGTCCACAAGGGCAAGGTGAAGCCGCGCCAGGTCACCACGCTCGCGCTCTCCTTCGACCACCGGCTGGTCGACGGCGAGCTCGGCTCCAAGGTTCTCGCGGATGTCGCGGCGATCCTGGAACAGCCCAAGCGGCTGATCACCTGGGCCTGACCGGCCCGCGACCGGCCTGACGACAGCCGCCCCGTTCCGTAGTGCGGAACGGGGCGGCTGTCGTCATGAAGCCTGCGGTCCTTGCGGCGCGGCTGATCAGTCGCGCTCGGCGCCCTGCGGCAGGCTCCGCAGCTGCATCGTCTGCGCGGTGCTCGAACCGAATCCGAAGTCGAGCAGCTTCGCGGCGTCCTTGTAGCGGTCGGCGCCGTTCAGGGTGACCCCGACGAAGGTCTTGTCGCCGCGCGTGGCCGCGAAGACCAGGCAGGGGCCCGCGGCCGTGCCGGTGCCCGTCTTGATGCCGATCGCGCCCTTGTAGGAGCCGAGCAGCTGGTTGGTGTTGTACCAGGTGTACGTGCGCTTGCCGCCCGTACTGGTCGTCGCGGAGGTCACGTACTTCGGCGCGGCGACGACGGCGCGGAAGTTGGCGTTCTTCATCGCGTAGCTTGCGATCTTCGCGAGGTCGCGCGGCGTCGTGTAGTTGTTGCCGGCCTTCGAAATGCCGTCGAAGGAGTCGAACTTGGTGTTCTTCAGGCCGAGGGAGGTGGCCGTCTGGTTCATCTTGGCGATGAACGACTGCGTGCGTGCGGCCGGCGTGGTCCCCTTGCCGAGGAGGTCCGCGAGGGCGTACGCGGCGTCGCAGCCGGAAGGCAGCATCGTGCCGTACAGCAGCTGACGGACGGTCACCTTGTCGCCGGTCTTCAGGTCCGCGGTGCTGGCGCCCTGCTTGACCACGTAGTCGCGGTACGTCTGCTTGATGGTGACCACGTGGTTCAGGTTTATGCCCTTGGTGTTCACCACCACCGCGGCCGTCATGATCTTCGTCGTGCTGGCCATCTGCCGACGGGTGTCCGGTGTCTTGGTGTAGACGGCGGTGCCGGTCGCGTTGTTGAGCAGGATCGCGCCCTTGCTCGCGATCGGCGGCACGGGGACGGCGTGAGCGGGCGCGGCCAGAGGCGAGACGGTCAGCAGCGCGCCGGTGGTGAAAACGACAACGGCGGCTTTGCGTACGCCCGGAAGGCTGGTTCTCAAGAATCGCTCCGAGTTCGCGAATGCATAGAAAAGGGTCGAAGTGGGACCTGAATGTAAACAGGGCCCGGATGCGAGACCGTTGAGCGGGCCGAATGGATGTACGCGACGCCCCATCAGTTCTGTCCTGCATCGTGGACGTGGCTTTCTGATGCACCTGTGTTGTATCTAAGCTGTGCGCATGCCCGCCGCCGCCCCTGCCGCCGAACGCGTCTACGCCCACATCAAGCAAGCCGTCCTCGACCGCCGCTACGAGGGCGGCACCCTTCTCACCGAGGGTGAACTGGCCGACGCCGTCGGCGTATCGCGCACGCCCGTCCGGGAGGCGCTCCTCAAGCTCGAGGTCGAAGGGCTGATCAAGCTCTATCCGAAAAAGGGCGCGCTCGTCCTCGCCGTCTCCGCGCAGGAGATCGCCGATGTGGTGGAGACCCGGCTGCTGGTCGAGGAGCACGCCGCCCGCAAGGCCGTACCGGCGTCGCCGCAGCTCCTCGCCCGGCTCGAAGAGCTTCTCGAGCAGCAGAAGCGACAGGGTGAGGCGGGCGACCTGGCGGCCGTCGCCGTCACCGACCGCTGTTTCCATGCCGAGATCGTGCGCAGCGGCGGCAATGAGATCCTCTCCCGCCTCTACGACCAACTCCGCGACCGGCAGCTGAGGATGGGCGTCGCCGTGATGCACTCCCATCCCGACCGGATCGCCAAGAACGTCGCCGAGCACAGCGAGATCCTCGAAGCCCTGCGCGCCTCAGACCCGGACGCGGCGGCCGCTCTCGTACACCGGCACGTCGGCTGGTTCAGCAACCTGGCGCGGGGCGAGGTCCGATGAGCGCCGCCGTCGCCCTGCCGGGCGATCCACCCGGCGGACGGCGCGCCGCCGCGGTCTGGGGCATCGGCGTCGCCGTCTACTTCGTCGCCGTCATCTTCCGTACGTCGCTCGGGGTCGCCGGCCTCGACGCCGCCGACCGCTTCGACGTCAACGCCTCCGCCCTGTCCACCTTCTCCATACTCCAGCTGCTGGTGTACGCGGGGATGCAGATACCCGTCGGCCTGATGGTCGACCGGCTCGGCACCAAGAAGGTGCTGACTCTCGGCGTCGTTCTGTTCACCGTCGGACAGCTGGGCTTCGCGCTCTCCCCCTCGTACGGCACGGCCCTCGCCTCGCGCGCGCTGCTCGGCTGCGGCGACGCGATGACCTTCATCAGCGTGCTGCGGCTCGGCTCGCGCTGGTTCCCGGCCCGGCGCGGGCCGCTCATCGGGCAGGTCGCCGCGCTCTTCGGGATGGCGGGCAATCTCGTCTCGACCATCTTCATCTCGCGGCTGCTGCACGGCGTCGGCTGGACCGCCACCTTCGCGGGCAGCGCGGCGGCCGGACTGGTCGTCCTCGTACTGCTGTCGCTCTTCTTGAAGGACCACCCCGAGGGCCACGAGCCCCCGCCCGCCCAGCACGCCGGATCCGCCTTCGTACGCAAGCAGATCGCCCAGTCCTGGCGGGAGCCCGGCACCCGGCTCGGTTTGTGGGTGCACTTCACCACCCAGTTCCCCGCCATGGTGTTCCTGCTGCTGTGGGGGATGCCCTTCCTGGTCGAGGCGCAAGGCCTGTCCCGGGAGACCGCGGGCGAGCTGCTGACGCTGGTGGTGCTCTCCAACATGGTGGTGGGGCTGGTGTACGGGCAGGTCATCGCCCGCCACCACGCGGCCCGGACCCCGCTCGCCCTCGGCACGGTCGGGGCGACCGCGCTTCTGTGGGCGGCCATCATTGCCTACCCCGGGGACCAGGCCCCGATGTGGTTGCTGATCACCCTGTGCACGGTGCTCGGGGCATGCGGTCCCGCGTCGATGATCGGCTTCGACTTCGCCCGCCCGGCCAATCCCCCGGAGCGGCAGGGGACGGCGTCGGGAATCGTCAATATGGGTGGTTTCGTGGCCTCGATGACGACACTGCTGGCGGTCGGGGTGCTGCTGGACGCGACCGGGGGCAACTACCGGATCGCGTTCTCGTCGGTGTTCGTGCTGGAGGCGCTGGGCATCGCGCAGATCCTGCGGCTGCGGGCGCGCACGGTGCGGCGGGAGCGGGAACGGCTGGTGGCGAGCCGCGTGGAGGCCGTGCACGTACCGGCGTGAGCGGCCCGGTCCGAGCGGCCACCGTCGAACGGCGCGCGCCCGGCGCCCCGCCCACGGCGTGACCGCTGGGACGTGACCGCTACGGCGTGACCGCGAACTCCCGCAGGATCGCCGCCGCCAGATCGGCGTCCCCGTCCACCTTCACCCGGTCCTGCACCGCCGCCGCCCGCACCCGGCCACACGCCAGCCGCAGGAACGTCTCCCAGTCCATGGCGAGCGTCACGATGGGCCCGAGCGAGGGCGCGCCGTCGACCGTGCCGTGGCCGTCCGCGTCCACCCGGACCGTACGCAGGAACTCCACCGGGCCGTGCACATCGAGGACGACCGCCGAATTCGCGGGTGCGCCCGCGTCCTTGGCGACCACCTTCGGCAGGGCTTCGAGCAGACAGTCCCGGGTGATGTACGCGCCGGGAGAGTCGAGGTTGCCGGGCTTGCCGAGCGCCATCCGCAGATCCTGCTCGTGCGCCCAGGTGTCGAACGCGCGCATACGCATGGCCAGTTCCAGGGTCTGCTCGGCGCCGAGCGGGGCGCGGACCATGGTGTCGGGGGCGCGGTTCTCGTTGCGCAGCTGACGGGCCCGGCGGATGATCGTGTACTCCAGCTCGGAGGTCATCTCCGGCGCCGTGTGGTGCCGGCGCACGTCGACCTGCATCTCCATATAGCGGGTGAACTCGCTCTGCACATGGTAAAGATCGCGCGGCAGGGTGTGGATGGGCCGGGGATCGCCGAGCATCTCGCACTCCATGCCGATGACGTGCGAGACGAGGTCACGCACGGACCAGCCGGGGCACGGCGATGGCCGGTTCCACTCGCCCTCGACGAGCGGCTGCACCAGCTCTGCTATCGATTCGATTGAGTGGGTCCAGGCGTCGGCGTAGGTCTGGAGGCTGGGATGGACGGTCACGGGACCCCTCGGCGGTTCTGCGGTACGCGGGCTGGGCTGCTGCTGACTGCTGGGCTGCGTGGGAGGCTCGGCAGTTAAGTTACGCTGCCGGGCGGCACCCCGGCAGTGCTTTCGTGTGACGATCGTAGGCCCGTGTTGAAGGCTCGAATGCCAGGACGGTGGTAGTGTGCGCGCCTCACTCATCCAGATCGCAGTAGACCTGGACGAATCGGTCAATTCGCGAAGGCGGCGAGCCGCCGCGCTCGTGCGGGAACAGCACGGCGCCGATCTGGTGGTTCTTCCAGAACTGTGGCCGGTCGGAGCCTTTGCCTACCAGTCCTTCGCCGAAGAGGCCGAGTCACTGGCCGGACCTACGTACGACGTGATGGCGAAGGCCGCGAGCGACGCGGGCGTCTGGCTGCACGCGGGCTCCATCGTCGAGAAGGCCGTATCCGACAGCGGCTCCGCAGAGGGCCCCGGCACCCTCTACAACACCTCCCTCATCTTCTCCCCCGCCGGTGAACTGGTCAGCACCTACCGGAAGATCCACCGCTTCGGCTTCGACGAGGGCGAAGCGGTGATGATGGGCGCGGGCGAGGAGCTCGTCACCGTCCCGCTGCCCGGGACCGGGACCGGGACCGGGGACGGACTCACCCTCGGCCTCGCCACCTGCTACGACCTGCGCTTCCCCGAGCTGTTCCGCGGCCTGGTGGACGCGGGCGCGCAGGCGTTCGTCGTCCCAGCCGGCTGGCCCGCCCGCCGCCGGGAACACTGGACACTGCTGGCCCGCGCCCGTGCCGTGGAGAACCAGGCGTACGTCCTGGCCTGCGGCACCGCAGGCACCCACGCCGGGGTCGAGCAGGCCGGCCACAGCATCGTGGTCGACCCCTGGGGCGAGGTGCTCGCCGAGGCGGGCCCGGACGAAGAGGTCCTGACCGTGGAGCTCGACCCGGCGAAGGTGGCGACGACGCGGGAGCAGTTCCCGGTGCTGAAGGACCGGGTGCTGGGGGTGGACGCGCCACGGAGGGCTTAGCCTCCGGCGGTTGTTCCCCCACCCCGCCCCTTCCCGCTGCATCGGGGTCAGATCCCCGGTACGGCCTTCGGCCGTGTCCTCAAGGCCCGGACGGGCTGAATTCAGCCCCGTGGAGGTAGGGGCTAGTCGCCGTCGCGCTCCTTCTCCGCCATCCGGATCACACAGACCGCGACCGCGATCATGAGCGCCGCGTCGGCGTCCTCCCGTACGACATTCACGGCGTACGTCTCCCGCACCCGGAACCACTGCCGGGAGATGTGCGCCAGCAGCTCGCCGTCGTACTCGACCCCGAACTCCCGGTCCAGGACCCGGCCGCTGACATCGAGTTCCGTACCCTCGACGAGCGTCACGCGGTAGTGATTGCGCACCAGCGAGAGCCGCTTCTTGCGGATCGTGGCGAGCGGCGCGTCGCCCCGCTCGATGGTCATCGCGTCCCGCAGGCTGAACATCTTCTTGCGCAGCGTGACGAGGACAAGCCCGTCCGGATCCTTGAGCTCCAGGGTGTCGCGCAGCCGCAGCGCCTTTCCGTCGACGAGGAAGGCGTGCCGCCCGTGCTCGTCCTCGATCCAGTAGTCGTCGCCGATCGCGAAGACTTTGTCGCGCACCAGATACTTCATGGCGGAATGCGTACCCGTATCGGTGCGGTTGGATGGAGGTATGGCATCACGTGCACGCGTTCGGGCCCCCGAGCTGATCGGCAAGGGCGGCTGGCTCAATACAGGCGACCACCAGTACACCCTCGCTGACCTGCGAGGACGCATCGTCATCCTCGACTTCTGGACATTTTGCTGTGTGAACTGTCTGCATGTACTGGACGAGCTGCGCGAGCTCGAGGAGAAGCACCGCGACACCGTGGTGATCATCGGGGTCCACTCGCCGAAGTTCGTGCACGAGGCCGAGCACCAGGCCGTCGTCGACGCCGTCGAGCGCTACCAGGTGCACCACCCCGTACTGGACGACCCCGAGCTCGCCACTTGGAAGCAGTACGCCGTACGGGCCTGGCCCACCCTCGTCGTCATCGACCCCGAGGGATATGTCGTCGCCCAGCACGCGGGCGAGGGGCATGCGCACGCCATCGAGAAGCTCGTCGAGGAGCTGGAGGCCGAGCACGCCGCCAAGGGCACGCTGCGACGCGGCGACGGCCCCTATGTCGCGCCCGAGCCCGTCGCCACCGATCTGCGCTTCCCCGGCAAGGCCGTGCTGCTTCCGTCCGGGAACTTCCTGGTCTCCGACTCCACCCGGAACCAGCTCGTCGAGCTGGCGCCGGACGGCGAGAGCGTCGTACGGCGTATCGGCGACGGCGAGTTCAACGAGCCGCAGGGACTCGCCCCGCTGCCCGACGGCAGGATCGCGGTCGCCGACACCGTGAACCACTCCATCCGTGCGTACGACCCCGAGAGCGGCGCCATCGAGACGCTCGCCGGCACCGGCAAGCAGTGGTGGCAGGGATCGCCGACCAGCGGTCCGGCCCTCGATGTGTCCCTCTCCTCGCCGTGGGACGTCGCCTGGTGGGGCGAGCGGCTGTGGATCGCGATGGCGGGCGTCCACCAGCTGTGGACGTACGACCCGGCGACGGGGACAGTCGAGGTCGCGGCGGGGACCACCAACGAAGGGCTGGTCGACGGTCCCGCGGCCGAGGCGTGGTTCGCCCAGCCGTCCGGACTCGCGGCCACCGAGGACCGGCTGTGGATCGCCGACTCCGAAACCTCCGCGGTGCGCTGGATCGACCGCGATCTGGTCGTGCACACGGCCGTCGGCACCGGACTCTTCGACTTCGGGCACCGCGACGGGGAGGCCGGACAGGCCCTGCTCCAGCACCCGTTGGGCGTCACCGCGCTGCCCGACGGATCGGTGGCCATCAGCGACACGTACAACCACGCACTGCGCCGCTACGATCCGGCCGACGGCCAGGTCACCACGCTGGCCACCGATCTGCGCGAACCCTCCGGCGCCGTCCTCGTCGGCGACGACATCGTGGTCGTCGAGTCGGCCAGGCACCGGCTGACCCGGCTGCGGCTGCCGGAGGAGGCGGTACGGGTCGAGTCCGTCGCCCACCGGACACAGCGCGCCGCCACCGAAGTCGCCGCGGGGAAGCTTCAGCTGGACGTGGTCTTCCAGGCTCCGGTCGGCCAGAAGCTGGACACGCGGTACGGACCCTCCACCCGGCTGCTCGTCTCCTCGACCCCGCCCGAGCTCCTGATCGGCGGGGATGGTGCGGGGACCGACCTCTCGCGCGAGCTGGAGATCGACCCGGCGGTCGCCGAGGGCGTGCTGCATGTCTCGGCGATGGCGGCGTCCTGCGACGACGACCCGGAGAACGAGTACCCGGCCTGTCATGTCCACCGGCAGGACTGGGGGGTTCCGGTGCGCGTGAGCGCGGACGGGGTCTCGCGGCTGCCGCTCGTACTGGCCGGGATGGATCAGGCGTAGCAGCGGCGGCTAGTGCAGCAGCCCCTGCCGCTCGGGCTGCCGCCCCGCCGCGCCGGCCAGGCATCCGTCCACCCACAGGCCCGGGTCGTACGACGCCTTCCGCCCGCCGAGTCCGGCCGACGCCAGCTCTTCGCACCCGCCGGCCAGGAGCTTCTCGACCTCTTGGCCGGTCGGGTCGTACTGCCGGACACGGTTGCCCTGGATGAAGCCAGCCTCGTACGCGACGTCATCCGCCCAGGGCGGCCGCTCGTTGTACTGCCGGACGACGAACCAGCACCCCGTGAGCAGGACCGCGGCCGCCGAGGCGAGCGCGAGGGACAGAGTGCGGCGCGACGGGCCCGGGCGGTGCGCGCCGACCGTCTGATGACCGAGCAGAACCATGGTCATCAGCGTGCCGTGCGCCTGCTTTCGCGGATGTTTCGCAACAGGCCGCCCGGTGAAGGGACTTCAGCCCTCCAGGAACGCGGTCAGCGCGTTCGCCAGCAGATACGGGTCGTCCGCTCCGCACAGTTCACGCGCGCTGTGCATCGACAGGATCGCGACGCCGATGTCCACGGTCTGGATGCCGTGCCGGGCGGCGGTGATCGGGCCGATGGTCGTGCCGCACGGCATCGCGTTGTTCGACACGAACGTCTGCCACGGCACCCCCGCCTTCTCGCAGGCCGCGGCGAACACCGCGCGTCCGCTGCCGTCGGTGGCGTACCGCTGGTTCACATTGACCTTGAGGATCGGGCCGCCGTTCACTCGCGGGTGGTGCGTCGGGTCGTGCCGCTCCCCGTAGTTGGGGTGCACGGCGTGCCCGGTGTCGGAGGACAGACAGACCGTCCCGGCGAACGCGCGCGCCCGGTCCTCGTAGCTGCCGCCGCGCGCGAACACCGAGCGCTCCAGCACCGAGCCGAGCAGCGGACCGTCCGCGCCGGTGTCCGACTGCGAGCCGTTCTCCTCGTGGTCGAAGGCGGCGAGCACCGGGATGTACGGCAGATCCCGGCCGACCACGGCCGCGAGCGCCGCTGTCCCGGCGTGCACGGACAGCAGATTGTCCATCCGCGGCCCGGCCACCAGCTCCCTGTCCCGGCCCAGATGGGCGGGCGGCTCGATGGAGTGCACCATCAGGTCCCAGCCGGTGACCTCGCCCTCCGCGATCCCCGCCTCCTGCTCCAGGAAGCGGATAAGATCGCCCTCCGCGACATCGCCAAGCCCCCAGATCGGCTGCATGTGCTTCTGCCGGTCGAGCTTCAGACCGTCGTTGGCCTGCCGGTCGAGGTGGATCGCGAGCTGCGGCACGCGCAGCAGCGCCCGGTCCACATTCACCAGCCGGTGCGAACCGTCCCGCAGGCTGAGCCGCCCGGCCAGCCCCAGATCACGGTCGAGCCAGGTGTTGAGCAGCGTCCCGCCGTACACCTCGACGGCGATCTGACGCCAGCCGTACGAACCTGTGTCCGGCATCGGCTTGACCCGCAGATTGGGCGAGTCGGTGTGCGCGCCGACGATCCGGAAGGGGGTGTGGGCGCCGGCGCCCTCGGGCACGTACCAGGCGATGATCGCCCCGCCGCGCAGCACATACTTGCCGCCGGTCGTCCCCTCCCAGGCATCGGTCTCCAGCACCTGCCGGAAGCCGGCTTTCTCCAGCCGCTCGGCGGCGGCGGCCACGGCGTGGTACGGAGAGGGCCCGGCCGCCAGGAAGGACATGAGGTCGTCGGTGTGTCCGCGATCGAAAGGCGAAGATGTGCGCGTAGCGCTCGCTGGAGGGGTGGTGGCGGGCGACGGGTGGGCGGGTGCGCTGCTGCTCATGGAGTCACCTTAACGAGGGACGTGCGCCGTGGGCATACAGATGGATGCGGCCCGCCCCCTCCCCGGGGGCGGGCCGCATCACAGACGTCAGGGGCGACTAGAAGGCCGCCTCGTCCAGGTCCATCAGCGAGCTGTCCACCGTCTCGGCGAGCGCGCGCTCGGCCGAGACGCCCGGCAGGATGTTGGCGGCGAAGAACTTCGCGGCCGCGATCTTGCCCTGGTAGAACGGCACATCCTTGGCGGAGGCCGTCTCGAGCTTCTCCGCCGCGACCGCCGCGCCGCGCAGCAGCAGGTAGCCGACGACCACATCGCCCGAAGCCATCAGCAGGCGGGTGGTGTTGAGGCCCACCTTGTAGATGTTCTTGACGTCCTCGCCGGTGGCTATGAGGTCGTTCGTCATCGTGCCGACGATCGCCTCCAGGTCGACTGCGGCCTTGGCGAGCGCGTCGCGGGCCGGGGCCAGCTCCTCGCCGCCGGTGCCGACCGCCAGGTACTTCTTGATCTCCTCGGAGAGGGTGTTCAGCGCCTGGCCCTGGTCGCGGACGATCTTCCGGAAGAAGTAGTCCTGGCCCTGGATGGCCGTGGTGCCCTCGTAGAGGGTGTCGATCTTGGCGTCCCGGATGTACTGCTCGACCGGGTACTCCTGCAGATAGCCGGAGCCGCCGAAGGTCTGCAGCGACTGGGCGAGCTGCTCGTAGGACTTCTCCGAGCCGTAGCCCTTGACGATCGGCAGCAGCAGGTCGTTCAGCGCGACAAGGGACTTGGTGTCCTCGCCCGCGGTCTCCTTGACGGCGATCTCGTCCTGGACGGACGCGGTGTAGAGCACGAGGGCGCGCATGCCCTCGGCGTAGGCCTTCTGCGTCATCAGCGCGCGGCGCACGTCGGGGTGGTGGGTGATGGTGACCTTGGGTGCGGTCTTGTCCGCGAAGTTCACCAGGTCCTGGCCCTGGACGCGCTCCTTGGCGTACTCCAGCGCGTTCAGGTAACCGGTGGAGAGGGTCGCGATCGCCTTCGTGCCGACCATCATCCGGGCGAACTCGATGATCATGAACATCTGGCGGATGCCGTCGTGCTTGTCGCCGATCAGCCAGCCCTTGGCGGGGTGCTGGTCGCCGAAGGTCATCTCGCAGGTGTTGGAGGCCTTGAGGCCCATCTTGTGCTCGACGTTCGTGGCGTACACGCCGTTGCGCTCGCCCAGCTCGCCGGTCTCCCAGTCGAAGTGGAACTTCGGCACGAGGAAGAGGGACAGACCCTTGGTGCCCGGGCCGTGGCCCTCGGGGCGGGCCAGCACGTAGTGAAGGATGTTCTCCTCCATGTCGTGCTCACCGGAGGTGATGAAACGCTTCACGCCCTCGATGTGCCAGGAGCCGTCGTCCTGCTGGACGGCCTTGGTGCGGCCGGCGCCGACATCCGAGCCGGCGTCCGGCTCGGTGAGCACCATGGTGGAGCCCCAGCGCTTCTCGACGGCTATCTCGGCGACCTTCTTCTGCGCCTCGTTGCCCTCGGTGAAGAGGATGCCGGCGAAGGCCGGGCCGGAGGAGTACATCCAGATGGCCGGGTTCGAGCCGAGCAGCAGTTCCGCGTACGACCAGATCAGGGAGCGGGGCGAGGTCGTGCCGCCGATCTCCTCGGGCAGGCCGAGACGCCAGTACTCGGAGTCCATGAAGGCCTGGTAGCTCTTCTTGAAGGACGCCGGAACGGGCGCGGTGTTGGTCTCAGGGTCGAAGACCGGGGGGTTGCGGTCGGCGTCCGCGAAGGATTCGGCGAGCTCGTTCTCGGCGAGGCGGGCGACCTCGTCGAGGATGCTCTTGGCGGTGTCGACGTCCATCTCCGCGAACGGGCCGGTGCCGTACAGCTTGTCGCGCCCGAGGACCTCGAAGAGGTTGAACTCGATGTCGCGGAGATTCGACTTGTAGTGCCCCATGGCGACGGCTCCGTAAGGATCGGGAGGCGGATTTTTGTCCACGTACCAGTAAGTAGCTTCGATGATGCTACCCGTCGGTAATAAGATGCAACCCCCAAGGGGCATCTGTGACTCAGTACTCTTGCGGGCATGTACGGCTACGACCAGACCCCGGGCGCTCAGCAGCAGCAGTATGTGCCGCAGCAGCCTTCCTACGGCGAGCAGCCGCTGTACCCCGAGCCGTCGCCGCCTTCGCTTGCCGACGCGGTGCGGGCCTTCACCACCGGGTCGCTGTCGGCCGAGGACTTCCAGCAGGTCTTCGCGACCTCGAAGGTCTACTGCCCGCGCGGCGACAACCCCGGCTTCCTGGCGCTGCACAACACCCAGCAGCCGGTCATCCCGATGTTCACCACGCTCAAGGAGCTGCGCAGATACGCGGGCAAGGAGTCCAAGTACTTCGTGATCACCGGGGCCGAGGTGATCGACCTGCTGCCGACCGGGTACGGCTTCGTCCTCGACATGGAGGGCGATCACCGGATGGTCTTCGATGCGAAGGCCGTTGAGCAGATGGTCGACTTCGCGATGAGACGTATGTACGGCTAGACGCGGCCGGCGGCTTGCGGTGCGTGTAGGGGCGCCCGGGGGGAATTCCTCCCGGGCGTCTCGCGTTCCAGTGGCAAGAAGTTCAGTCTTCAACTAAACTGGTCGCACAAGGAGGTCCCGTCATGCCTGCAGTGACTGTCGAGAACCCGCTCACCCTGGCGCGCGTAGCCGCGCCGGCCGGGGCTGTGCCGCGCCCCGTGCTCGCCGTGACCACGGCGCCGGCCGGGTTCGAGGGAGAGGGCTTCCCGGTGCGACGTGCGTTCGCCGGGATCAACTACCAGTACCTCGACCCGTTCATCATGATGGACCAGATGGGCGAGGTGGAGTACGCGCCGGGTGAGCCGAAGGGAACGCCCTGGCATCCGCACCGCGGCTTCGAGACCGTCACGTATCTGATGGACGGAACGTTCGTCCACCAGGACAGCAACGGCGGCGGCGGGACCATCCGGAACGGCGACACCCAGTGGATGACAGCGGGCTCTGGCCTGCTCCACATCGAGGCGCCGCCGGAGTCGCTGGTCACGTCCGGCGGGCTCTTCCACGGGCTCCAGCTGTGGGTGAACCTCCCGGCGAGCGACAAGATGATGGAGCCCAGGTACCAGGACATCCGTGGCGGCCAGGTCCAGCTGCTGACCTCGCCGGACGGCGGGGCGCTGCTGCGGGTCATCGCGGGTGAGCTGGACGGGCACGAGGGCCCGGGCATCACGCACACGCCGATCACGATGGTTCACGCGACGCTGCGGCCGGGTGCGGAGATCACGCTGCCGTGGCGGGAGGACTTCAACGGCCTCGCGTACGTCCTGGCGGGCCGCGGCGCGGTCGGCACCGACCGGCGGCCGGTCCGGATGGGCCAGACGGCGGTGTTCGGGACGGGCGGATCGCTGACGGTCCGCGCGGACGAGTCCCAGGACTCGAACAGCCCGGACCTCGAGGTCGTGCTGCTGGGCGGGCGTCCGATCCGGGAGCCGATGGCGCACTACGGGCCGTTCGTGATGAACACCCGTGCGGAGCTGCAGCAGGCGGTGGAGGACTTCCAGGCGGGACGCCTTGGCACGATCCCCGCTGTGCACGGCATGTGAGTGCGTGAGTGCGTGAGTACGAAGGGCTGACGGGGTGCGGCGCACGGGGGACGCGCCCCGCCCCCGCGAATCAGCGGTCGCGGTCCCGTCCTTCGTCGTCATCGGGCGGCGGCCATTGGTACGTGGCCGGGCGTGGCTCCATCTGGGCCACCATCTCGGAGAGTTGTGCGAAGACCCGCCTGATCTCTTCGTGGGTTCGGTTCCGCTCGATGATGACCGCCGAGAGCAGCAGCGCCGTCAGCGCCGCGACGCCGTTGAACGCCTGGAGCGTGACCATGTTCACGAAAAGGTCCTGATGGGCGAACGGGCCGGTTCGGCGGGCGGCGGCAAAAATCGCCAGCGTCGAGACGGCCAGCGCGCATGGCGCGGCGCCGGCCAGCTGGAAGCGCAGCGCGGCCCAGATCAAGAACGGGAAGACGAGGAAGAGCAGGGAAGCGCTGCTGGTGCCCGTCGCCAGATACGTGACAGACAGGGTGCCCAGCAAGAGCGCCGCCGCTTCGGCCCAACGGCCAAGGGGGGCCCGCGGCCACCGGGCCGTGCGGATGACCAGCAAAAACGGTACGACCACGAGCACGCCCATCGCGTCCCCCGTCCACCACACCGACCACGTCGGCCAGAAGTCGCTCGGCTGCAGCGCATCGGCGAGCACCAGCACACCGCTGCCCACGGTTGAGCTGATCAGCATCGCGCCCAGGGCGCCGAGGAAGATCAGCACCAGCACGTCCCGCAGCCGGTCCAGTTCGTTGTGGAACCCCGCACGTCGCAGCAGCAGGTAGGCGCAGACCGGGGCGAGCGTGTTCCCCGCGGTGATGGTCAGTACGGCGAGGAGCGACGGCCCGATGGACACGTTGACCAGGAAGGCGCCGAGCGCGATTCCTGGCCAGATCCGCAGACCGAGGATGAGCAGGCCGGCCACGGCCACGCCGGTCGGTGGCCACAGCGGCGTGACCTGGCCGCGCACCAGTTGCTGGAGGAGCCCCAACTGTGCCGATCCGTAGTAGACGGCGGCGACAGCGAGGATCCAGAGAGCGGCAGAACCATGACGCCGGATCTCCTCGTTGCGCACCACGCCAGTCACCGGCCCAGCTTATGTATCGGCACGGACAAGCGCCGTTCCGGCTGAGCCGTCCGGCAGCATCGCGGCGTCGGCGGCTAGGCGGCCGCCGGGAATCCGCCGTAGCGGACGACCAGGACGGCGGCATCGTCACTGTGACCGGTCAGATCGGCCACTTTGACCACTTCGGCGGCCAGGTCGTCGGGGTCGTCGCCGAATCCGGCGCAAACCAGCCGGGCCACCTCTGCCAGCCCCTCCTCTATCGGGTACTCCGGTCCCTCCACGACTCCGTCGGTGAGCAGGACGAGGGATCCCGCCGCCCGCAGCCGGAGGCGGGTGACCGGATACCGCTCGCCGGACACGACGCCCAGGGGCGGGCCACCACGGTCGAGGGCGATGCCGGAGCGTCCGTCGGCGCTCGCCCAGACCATCGGGACGTGGCCGGCGCGGGAGAAGGCGAGATCGCCGCTGATCGGGTCGAAACGCAGAAAGCAGCAGGTCGCGAAGCGGTTGCAGCCCATCGAAAGCAGCAGGTCATTGGCGTGGCTCAGCACCTCACCAGGGTCTGTGGTGGGGCCGGCGAGGGCCCGCAGGCTGGTGCGGACCTGCCCCATGAAAGCGATGGCTTCCACGTCGTGGCCCTCCACGTCCCCGATGGCGATCCCGACCGACCTGTCCGTCATCGGGAAGGCGTCATACCAGTCGCCGCCGACGTCCAGGCCGTCCTGTGAGGGCGTGTACCGGGCCGCGATCCGCAGGCCGGGCAGCTTCGGCAGCGTGGGCGGGAGCATGTGGCGCTGCAGGGCCATGGCCAGCTCCACCCGGGCCCGCTGGTATTTGATCCGGTCCAGGGCGTGGTCGACGAGACGCCCCAGGTTGATCAGGAGTTCCTGGGCGCTGTCGGACGCGCTGTCGGACGCGCTGTCGGACGCACTGTCGGACGGGGAGGTGCGGCGTTCACGCATGACCGCTCCGGGAGAATCCGTTTGTTCCTTATGTCACCTTAGCCCTCGCCTCGCCAGGCCCGGGTGTCACCCGCCTGGCCCCGACCCGGGCGAGCCCGGCGTGGTGGGCGGGACGGGGCGGCGGGCGCTGTGGTCGGGTGGGGGTGTGCAGACCCTTCTTCCCGAGCCCGTGAGGCGCCTTGCCGCCTGGTGCGTGGTCGCGCTGCTGGTCGCCGGGGTGGCCGCGGTCGGCGTGTGGCTGGTCGTGACGTTCAAGACCGCCGTCACGCCCGTGCTGCTCGCGCTGCTCGGGACCGCCCTTCTCGGGCCCCTGAACCGGTGGCTCGTCAAGATGAGGATGAATCGCTCGCTCGCCGCCGCGCTGACCTGTGCCGCCGTCGTCGCCGTCGTCGGCGGGGCCATGTACATCATCGTCAACGCGCTGATCGAGACCGGCGACCAGATCATCTCCTCGCTGCGGCGGGCCGCCGAGGATCTCGCCCAGTACTTCGGGGCCGCCGGGACCTCGCTCGACGACATCGCCGCCAACTCGAGGGAACTGGTGGGGAAGTTCGGCGGGACCGCCGCGTCCGGGGTGATCAGTGGGCTGAGTGTGGTGGGCGGGCTGATCGCCACCGCCGTGCTGGCGCTGCTGCTCAGCTTTTTCTTTCTGCGGGACTCGCACAGGGCCGCGGGCGCTCTGCGGTCCCTCGTGCCCCGCACGAGCGGGGATGTCGTCGAGGCCATGGGGCGCCGCGCCTTCAAGTCCGTCGAGGGGTTCATGCGCGGGACGACGTTCATCGCGCTCATCGACGCGATCTGCATCACCGTCGGCCTGCTGATCCTGCGCGTCCCCGGGGCCGTCGGGCTCGGGGCGCTCGTCTTCGTCGCGGCGTACATCCCCTATCTCGGGGCCTTCCTCTCCGGCGCCGTCGCCGTGCTCGTAGCGCTCGCGGACCGCGGGTTCGTGATTGCGCTATGGGTGCTGGGCGTGGTCCTGGCCGTGCAGGTGCTGGAGGGGCATGTGCTCCAGCCCATGATTCAGAGCCGTACGGTGCAGATGCACCCGGCGGTCGTGATGCTGGCGATCACCGCGGGGGCGTCCGTCGCCGGCATTCTCGGGATGCTCCTCTCCGTACCGCTCACCGCCGCCGCCTTCGGCGTGATCAGCGAGCTCAGGACGCGTTACGCAGCCGGATCCGGATCCGTCTCCGGGGCCGTCGGCTCGTAGAGCTCGAACCAGATCGACTTGCCCTCGCCCCGCGGATCCACCCCCCACGCGTCCGCGAGCATCTCCATCAGCAGCAGGCCACGCCCCGACGACGCCATCTCGCCGGGCCGCCGTCTGTGCGGCAGCTCGTCGCTGGTGTCCGCGACCTCCACGCGCAGCCGCCGTGCCGCATCCCCGCGGGCCACCTCCGCCACCAGCAGCGCGTGCCCGTCCGTGTGGACCAGCACATTGGTGACCATCTCGGAGACCATCAGCACCGCGGAGTCGATCTGCTCCGCGTCCGTCCAGTCGTGCAGCAGCTCCCGCAACTGCTGCCGGGCGGCCGCGATCCGCGCGGGCTCCGCCTGGGCCACGTTCATCGCTGTGCGCCGCGGGGCCTGAAGCGTCGGTGTGCCGTCCCGGGAGATCAACAGGACCGCGATGTCGTCCTCGCGCCGGTCGGCGAGCGGCCCGGTGGTGGAGTGCGATGCGGGGCCGTGCACCGCCTGGACGAGGGCGTCGGCGAGCTCCTCCAGCGACTGGTCCGCGTGATCCTCGAGGACCGTACGCAGCCGGGCCCACCCCGTGTCCAGATCGTGCCCGCCGGTCTCAAGGAGACCGTCCGTGCAGAGCATCAGCGTCTCGCCGGGCTCCAGCACCAGCCGCGTCGTCGGATAGTCCGTGTCCGGGTCGATGCCCAGCGGCAGCCCGCCGTCGGTGGGCCGCACCAGCACCGTGCCGTCGGAGGTCCGCACCACCGGTTCCGGGTGGCCGGCCCGGGCGATCTCGATGCGGCCGGTGGGCGGGTCGACCTCCAGATAGAGGCAGGTCGCGAAGCGCGGGCTGGAGTGGTCGCCCTCCTCGTACGTGTCCGCCCCGAAATAATCATGCAGCCCGTGCAGAAAGCGGGAGGCGCGGGAGAGCACCGCGTCGGGCCGGTGCCCCTCGGAGGCGTATGCGCGCAGGGCGATCCGCAGCTGGCCCATGAGTCCGGCGGCGCGCACATCGTGGCCCTGGACGTCGCCGATGACGAGGGCGACGCGTCCGGTCGGCATCGGGATCACGTCGTACCAGTCGCCGCCGACCTGGAGCCCGCCGCCCGTCGGGACGTACCGCGCGGCCACCGACATCCCCGGGACCTCGGGTCCGAGCACCGGCATCATCGAGCGCTGCAGGCCGAGCGACAGCTCCCGCTCGGAGTCGGCGACCTCGGCGCGGGCGAGCGCCTGCGCCAGCATCCTGGCGACCGTCGTCAGCACGGACCGTTCGTCGGGCGTGAAGGCGACCGGGTGCTTGAACGCCGCCATCCAGGCGCCCATCGTGCGCCCGGCGACGATCAGCGGCAGAAAGGCCCACGACTGCCGGCCGAAGCTCTGGGCCAGCGGCCAGCTGGTGGGGTAGCGGCGGCGGTACTCCTGCGGCGTCGGCAGATAGGAGGCCCGGCCGGTGCGCACCACCTCGGCGGCCGGATAGTCCGCGTCCAGCGGCATGTCGGTGAACGGGTGGTCGTCTCCCGGCCGGTGCCCGTGGTGCCCGACGATCGTGAGCCGATCGCCGGCCACTCCGAAGACGGCCAGGCCGTCCGGCGAGAAGCCCGGCATGGACAGGGAAGCGGCGACCCGCAGCACCTCCGCGGTGGAGCGGGCCTCGGCCAGCGCCCGGCCCGCGTCCAGCAGGAACGCCTCGCGCGAGCGCCGCCAGTCGCCGGTGATCGGACTCTGCGCGGCGGTCGTGCCCGGCTGCGGCTCGGCGACCTCCTGGACCATGCCGACCAGTTCGAAGTCGGCGCCGCGGATGAAGGGCTTGGAGCGGCTGCGTACGGTACGGAGCACATGGCCCGCCTCGTCGACGATCCGCAGTCTGGCCTCGGCCAGGGTCCCCTCGGCGACCGCGAGATTGACGATGCCGGTGATCTCGTTCCAGTCGACCGGGTGGAAACGGGAGCGCACGGCGGACTCGGGGAAGGCACCTGGTCCGCCCGGCATCCCGAGCAGCCGGGCGGCCTCGGCGTCGAGGGTCACCGTCCCGGATGCGTTGTCCCACCGCCACAGGCCGGTCGCGATCGCGGCCAGGAGGTCCTCGGTGCGCATTGCCTCACTTTATTCGGATCTTCATGGCGACGACCTGCCGGGGTCCTGGCATGCGTATGTCAATGAGGTGTCCGGAGGCAGGCCGGTACCCTTGACGGGCCCACCCCTCTCAAATTCGCTAAGACTGGATGAACGACGATGCATCGGTACAGGTCCCACACCTGCGGCGAGCTCCGCGCCTCTGACGTCGGAGCCGACGTCCGGCTGAGCGGCTGGCTGCACAATCGGCGAGACCTGGGCGGCATCCTCTTCATCGATCTGCGCGACCACTACGGCATCACGCAGCTCGTCGCCCGCCCCGGCACCCCTGCCTACGAGACTCTCGACAAGGTCAGCAAAGAGTCGGTCGTCCGCGTCGACGGCAAGGTCGTCTCGCGCGGCGCCGAGAACGTGAACACCGATCTGCCCACCGGCGAGATCGAGGTTGAGGTCTCCGAGGTCGAGGTGCTCGGCGCGGCCGCGCCGCTGCCCTTCACCATCAACGCCGACGACGGCGTGAACGAGGAGCGCCGTCTGGAGTACCGCTTCCTCGATCTGCGCCGCGAGCGCATGCACCGCAACATCATGCTGCGTACGGCCGTCATCTCCGCCATCCGGCACAAGATGACCGCGCTCGGCTTCAACGAGATGGCGACCCCGATCCTCACCGCGACTTCGCCCGAGGGCGCGCGCGACTTCGTGGTCCCCTCCCGGCTGAACCCCGGCAAGTTCTATGCGCTGCCGCAGGCCCCGCAGCAGTTCAAGCAGCTGCTGATGATCTCCGGCTTCGACCGCTACTTCCAGATCGCGCCCTGCTTCCGCGACGAGGACGCCCGCGCCGACCGCTCGCCGGGCGAGTTCTACCAGCTCGACGTCGAGATGAGCTTCGTCGAGCAGGAGGACGTCTTCCAGCCGATCGAGAAGCTGATGACCGAGCTCTTCGAGGAGTTCGGCAGCGGCCGGCACGTCACCTCGCCGTTCCCGCGGATCCCGTTCCGCGAGTCGATGCTCAAGTACGGCAACGACAAGCCGGATCTGCGCGCCCAGCTGGAGCTCGTCGACATCACGGACGTCTTCGAGGGCTCGGAGTTCAAGGCCTTCGCCGGAAAGCACGTACGCGCGCTGCCGGTGCCGGACACGGCTTCCCAGCCGCGGAAGTTCTTCGACGGCCTCGGCGACTTCGCCGTCGAGCACGGCGCGAAGGGCCTGGCCTGGGTGCGCGTGGGCGAGGAAGGTTCGCTGACCGGCCCGATCGCCAAGTTCCTCACCGAGGAGAACGTCAAGGTCCTCACCGAGCGGCTCTCCCTCGCGCCCGGCCATGCGGTCTTCTTCGGCGCCGGCGACTTCGAAGAGGTTTCCAAGATCATGGGCGCGGTCCGCGTCGAGGCCGCCAAGCGCGCCGGCCACTTCGAGGAGGGCGTGTTCCGGTTCTGCTGGATCGTCGACTTCCCGATGTACGAGAAGGACGAGGAGACCGGCAGGATCGACTTCTCGCACAACCCGTTCTCGATGCCCCAGGGCGGCCTCGAGGCCCTTGAGACCCAGGACCCGCTGGACATTCTGGGCTGGCAGTACGACATCGTCTGCAACGGCGTCGAGCTGTCCTCCGGCGCGATCCGGAACCACGAGCCCGAGATCATGTTCAAGGCGTTCGAGATCGCGGGCTACTCGAAGGAGACCGTCGAGCACGAGTTCTCCGGCATGCTCCGCGCTTTCCAGTACGGCGCCCCGCCGCACGGCGGCATCGCGCCGGGCGTCGACCGTATCGTGATGCTGCTGGCCGACGAGCCGAACATCCGCGAGACGATCGCCTTCCCGCTCAACGGCAATGCGCAGGACCTGATGATGGGCGCGCCGACCGAGCTGGACGAGGCGCGGCTGCGGGAGCTGAACATCGCGCTCCGCAAGCCGGTCGCGGACAAGGACAAGCCCGCGAAGTAGTACGTACGCCGAGGGGGCCCCGGACCGGAAGGTCCCGGGGCCCCCTCGGCGTTCACAGGAACTCACAGGCCGCACCCACACCCCTGCCAGGTCCGCTCCCTAGCGTCCGGGGTCATGACTGAAATCCAGGGACCCGCTCACAAACGGGACATGACGCGGCGTCGGTTGATCGTCGCGGGCGGTGCGGCCGTGGCAGCGATCGGCATCGGTGGTGCGGTGGTCGGCACCGCGTCGGCCGGGCAGAGCTCGGAGAAGAAGCCCTCCGGGGCGGGCGAGGAGTGCTACCGCCTTACCTCGGAGACGACCGAAGGTCCGTACTACATCGACGCGGACAAGATCCGCCGGGACATCACCGAGGACCGGGAGGGCATCCCGATGACCCTCCGGCTCAAGGTGATCGACACCGACACCTGCAAGCCGTTGCGCGGGGCGGCCGTCGACATCTGGCACTGCGATGCGCTGGGGATCTACTCCGGCTACGAGGATCTCAGTACGGGTGGCGGGGGTGGGGGCGGTACGCCTCCGAGCGGCGCGCCGAGTGGTACGCCGACGGGGGTGCCGCCGTCGGCGGGCCCGGTGGCGGCGCTGGCGGGCACGAGGAGCCCACCGACGACAAGCGGTATCTGCGCGCACGCAGCTGACCGACCGGAACGGGTTCGTGGAGTTCACCACCGTGTTCCCGGGCTGGTACCGCGGGCGCTGCGTCCACATCCACACCAAGGTCCACGTCGGCGGCAAGCTCACGAGCGCCGGTTACGAGGGCGGCCACACCTGCCACACCGGGCAGCTCTTCTTCGCAGAGGAGGCGGTGCTGGACTCCGCGAAGGTCGCGCCGTACTCCACCAGCACCACGGAACGCACCACGCTCGAAGAGGACACCATCTACCCCGGCAACGGGGCCGAGGGCGGCCTGCTCACTCTGAAGTACAAGAAGGGCCGCATAGCCAGGGGAGTTCAGGCCTCGCTCACGCTCGGCGTCGACCCCGACGATACGCACGAGGGCACCGGCTGACACGCACCCCCTTCGTCGTAGGGCCCCGGAACCGAACGGTTCCGGGGCCCTTCTTGCGTGCCGCGGGTGACGTGGCTGCAGACCGGCGACGCGGGCCTCACGCTTCGGCTGCCCGCGGGCCGGCAGGCGCTGGCAATGCCGGCCGACCCGCAGAACCGGCCGACGGTGTCCCGGGGCTTCGCGGCGACGCAGCCGGCCGGTCCTGTTGATCGGCGGAGTCCCGGCCGCTCCGGACTCAGTGATCTACGTCAGCCTCTGTGTCTCCGGCGACGCCTCACGCGTTGTGACCGAAACGCGACAGATGATCGTATATGTCCGATTCAATGACGAGGCGGCCGAGGACGCCCCAGCCCGACCCCGACCCCGACGCCGACCCCGAAGAAGCACATCACGCTGTCGAACTGAAAGGCCCGCACATGTCCCTCCGCACAGGACCGTTCCAGGCGGTCGCACTGGCCGTCGCTGGTCTGCTGCTCACTGGCTGCGCGGGCGATACCGGCAAAACTGCGCCCGCTGCTGCGAAGAGACCCGCGAGCAACGCTGCCAAGTCGGGCCCTGCCGGGCAGCTCGGCGCCCAGGCGCAGACCATCCTGCCGAAGGAGATCCCCTCCCTCGGACCACGGACCCGTGCCAAGATCACCGAGGCGAACCGGCAGGCGGTCGTGGTGGTCGGTAACCACCCCAACTCCAATCAGTCCGTCGCCATGCTCTACGAGCGGGATCCCGTCCGGGGCTGGAAGCCCGTTTCCGACCCGTGGCCGGCGCACAACGCTCTGCTCGGCTGGACCGACGACCACCGCACGGCCGACAATCGCTCGCCGATCGGGGTCTTCGGCCTCACGGACGCGGGCGGCAAGCTGCCCGACCCCGGCACGAAGCTCCCGTACGACGAGGGACCCGTCTTCGACGCCCCCGGCACCGGCTTCGAGGGGGAGTCTCTCGAGGGGTCCTTCGACCATGTCGTGGCCATCAACTACAACCGCGAGCCAGGGAACAGCCCACTGGACTGGACCCGGCCGCTCGGCGCGGAGAAGGGCGGCGGTATCTGGATCCACGTCGACCACGGGGGCCCCACGCAGGGCTGCGTCTCACTGCCGCTCGCCCGGATGAAGCAGCTGCTGCGGTGGCTCGACCCGGCGAAGCGGCCGGTGGTGGTGATGGGCGACGCGGCGGCGCTGGGACGCTGACATACGTGAAGCTGACATACGTGAGCTGACATACGTGAAAGGGGCCCCGGACCAGGTCCGGGGCCCCTTTCGTACGCCTGACTACGCGGGCTTCTCCTCCAGGCGCGGGAACAGCACCGCGCCCTTCGTCACCGTCACGCCCGCCGGGAGCTTGCCCCACTCGCCCGCGTCCTGGACCCGCTGGTCACCGAGGGCACCCAGCGACGCCTCCGCGCCGAGCGAGTCCCACAGGGCCTGCGAGGTCTCAGGCATGACCGGGTTCAGCAGCACCGCGACCGCCCGCAGCGACTCGGCCGCCGTGTACAGGATCGTCGCGAGACGGGCCTGGCCCTCCTCGGACTCGTCCTTGGCGACCTTCCACGGCTCCTGCTCCGTGATGTAGCCGTTGACCTGCTTCACGAAGTCGAAGACCGCCAGGATGCCGCCCTGGAAGTCCAGCTCCTCGCCGATCTTCCGGTCGGCCTCGGCAACCGCCTTCGCGAGTCCCGCCTGGACCGCCTTCTCCGCCTCGCCGGACGCCGTCGCCTCCGGCAGCGCGCCGCCGAAGTACTTGCCGACCATCGCCGCGACACGGGACGCGAGGTTGCCGTAGTCGTTGGCGAGCTCGCTGGTGTACCGGGCGGTGAAGTCCTCCCAGGAGAACGACCCGTCCTGGCCGAACGCGATCGCGCGCAGGAAGTACCAGCGGTACGCGTCCACGCCGAAGTGCGAGGTCAGGTCCTGCGGCTTGATGCCCGTCAGGTTCGACTTCGACATCTTCTCGCCGCCGACCATCAGCCAGCCGTTCGCGGCGACGCGACCCGGCACCGGCAGGCCGTTCGCCATCAGCATCGCGGGCCAGATGATCGCGTGGAAGCGCAGGATGTCCTTGCCGACCAGGTGCACATTGGCCGGGAAGGTCTCTTCGAACTTCGCCGGGTTCTCGTTGTAGCCGACCGCCGTCGCGTAGTTGAGCAGCGCGTCGATCCAGACGTAGATGACGTGCTTGGGGTCCCACGGCACCGGGACGCCCCAGTCGAACGTCGAGCGCGAGATCGAGAGGTCCTGCAGGCCCTGCTTGGTGAAGTTCACGACCTCGTTGCGGGCGGACTCGGGCTGGATGAAGCCGGGGTTGGCCTCGTAGAACTCCAGCAGCTTCGGGCCGTACTCGCTGAGCTTGAAGAAGTAGTTCTCCTCCTTGAGGATCTCCACCGGCTTCTTGTGGATCGGGCAGAGCTTCTGCCCGGCGTACTCGCCCTCGCCGTCGAGCAGATCGGCGGGGATTTTGTACTCCTCGCAGCCCACGCAGTACGGGCCTTCGTACCCGCCCTTGTAGATCTCGCCCTTGTCGTACAGGTCCTGCACGAACTCCTGCACACGGTCGGTGTGCCGCTTCTCCGTCGTACGGATGAAGTCGTCGTTCGCGATGTTCAGGTGCTCCCAGAGGGGCTTCCAGGCCTCCTCGACGAGCTTGTCGCACCACTCCTGCGGGCTGACGCCGTTCGCCTCGGCAGTGCGCATGATCTTCTGACCGTGCTCGTCCGTGCCGGTGAGGTACCACACCTTCTCGCCACGCTGACGGTGCCAGCGTGTGAGCACGTCGCCTGCGACGGTCGTGTAGGCGTGGCCCAGGTGAGGAGCGTCGTTGACGTAGTAAATGGGGGTCGAGACGTAGTACGCCTTCGCCCCCTGCTTCTCGGATCCAGTGGCCGCCATGGTCGAAATCCTAACGGCCCGCGGAAGGTCCACTCACCCGGTTAAAGGGGGCGGAGAGGTCTGCGAAACATCTCGTCCCGTAGAAAGGCGCATCCTGGGCGGAGAGGCGGGCGCGGCGGGTGCGTGGGGAGCGGGAGCAGGGGGACGGCAATATGCGGGTACTGGTCGCCGAGGACGAGGAAGTCCTGGCCGAGCTGGTCGCGACCGGGCTGCGGCGGGCCGGATTCGCCGTCGACACCGTGTACAGCGGGGATGCCGCGCTCGCGTATCTGGGGCTGCACGACTACGACGTCGTCGTCCTCGACCGCGATCTGCCGCGGGTCCACGGCGACGACGTGGCGCGCAGGCTGGTCGCGTCCGCGTCCCGCACGCGGATCCTGATGCTGACCGCGTCCGCGTCCATGGAGGACCGGGTGGAGGGCCTCGACCTGGGCGCCGACGACTATCTGGGCAAGCCCTTCGAGTTCCCCGAGCTGGTCTCCCGGGTGCGGGCGCTGCGCCGGCGCAGCGCCAGGACGGTGCCGCCGCTGCTGGAGCGGCACGGGGTGCGGCTCGACACGGTGCGGCGGACGGCCGAGCGGGACGGGCGGGATCTGGATCTGTCGCCGAAGGAGTTCTCCGTACTGCAGATCCTGCTGGAGGCGGACGGGGCGACGGTCTCGGCGGAGGAGCTGCTGGAGCGGGCGTGGGACGCGCACGCGGATCCGTTCACGGGCGCGGTGAGGGTCTGCATGAGCAAGCTGCGGGGCAAGCTGGGGGAGCCGCCGCTGATCCGTACGGTGCAGGGTGTGGGGTACGCGCTGTGAGCCGTCCTTACCTGGGGCCCGGGTCGACGATCCGGACGCGGATCGCGCTCGTCTACGGCGGGGTCTTTCTGGTGCTCGGCGGTGTGCTGCTGGGGATCGTCAATCTGCTCTCCCGCGCCGGTACGGAGGACGAGGTCGCCGCGATAAGGCGGCGCGCAGTTCCCGCGCCGCCGGTGACGGACGTGCGCGGAGTCACGGTCGTCCAGCTGACCGACAGCGTCCGGGACGCGGCGGGGCAGCAGATGCTGATCTGGTCGGCGTTCGCCCTGCTGGGGACGGCGCTGTGCGCGGTCGCGGTGGGGTGGTGGACGGCGGGGCGGGTGCTGCGGCCGGTGCACGCGATGACGGCGAAGGCGCGGCGGCTGTCGGAGCGGACGCTGCACGAGAGGATCGGGGCGAGCGGGCCCGACGACGAGCTGAAGGAGCTCGGGGACACGCTGGACGCGCTGCTGGCGCGGCTGGAGATGGCGTTCGACAGCCAGCGGCGGTTCATCGCGAACGCGTCGCACGAACTGCGTACGCCGCTGGCGACGCAGCGTACGGCGATCCAGGTGGGGCTCGAAGAGTCGGCTTCGGCGGAGGAACTGGCCCGTACGAAAACGGTGTTGCTCGACAACAACCGGCGCAGCGAGCGGCTCATCGAGGGGCTGCTGGTGCTGGCGCGCAGCGAGCGGGGACTTGCGGAGCGGGAGGATGTCGACCTGGGGGAGGTCGTGGCGGCGGAGGCGGCGCGCCACGAGGTGAAGGCGGCGGTCGGGTCCGGCTCCGGCGGGGCGGGGGTGGTGCGGGGGAACCGGCTGCTGCTGGCCCAGCTGGTGGGGAACCTGGTCGCGAACGCGGTGGCGTACAACGTGCCGGACGGGACGGTGGACGTGGCCTGTGCGGACGGGGTACTGACGGTGCGGAACACCGGGCCGGTCGTGGCGGCGGAGGATGTGCCGGTGCTGTTCGAGCCGTTCCGGCGGGGGGAGGGGCGGGACCGGATGGGGCCCGGCGCGGGGCTGGGTCTTTCGATCGTCCGCTCGATCGCCGACGCCCACGGCGGCACGGTGACGGCCGAGCCCGGCCCTGAGGGCGGACTGGCCGTCACCGTGACGCTGCCGGTGGCTTAGCTCTGCCAGCGGGCGAGCAGCCCTTCGTACAGCTCGGCGTCGGTGAGCTCGCGGGGGGCGGGGCCGGCGTGGAAGAAGCCGGTGTTGCCCGTGGCGTTGTCGGCGGTGAGCTTGCGGAGGTAGTCGAAGGCCTTCGCGTCGTGCTCGCCGAACGCCACGAACTGCCAGAAGACCCGTGCCGACTTGTCGGCGGCCGCGGCGAGCGCGGCGGTGGCGGCGGTCTTGGACTCGGGCGCACCGTCGGTCTGGAAGATCACGAACGCGGGAGTGTCGGCGTCGGCCTTGGCGTGCAGGGCGAGGACCTCTTCGACGGCGAGGTGGTAGTTCGTACGCCCCATGCGGCCGAAGGAGTTGTGGAGCTCGTCGATCCGTCCCTGGTGGGCGGGGAGGGTGAGCTCGCCGGTGCCGTCGATCTCGGTGGAGAAGAAGACGACGTTGACGGTGGCGTCGTCGTCCAGATGCGCGGCGAGCGCGAGGGCCTGCTCGCCGAGGTGCTGGGCGCTGCCGTCCTTGTAGTAGGCCCGCATGGACCCGGACCGGTCGAGCACGAGGTAGACACGCGCGCGGGTCCCGGTGAGCCCTCGCTGCTTGAGGGCGGCGTCGGCGGCGGCGTAGTGGGGGGCGAGGTGGGGCGGGATGTCGGCGACTGCGTCTGCGTCGGCCTTCGGCTCGACCTCGACGACGGCCGCGGCGACGGGCTCGGGCGCGTCGGCCTTCGGCTGGGGCGTGGTGTCGGGTGCGTCTGTCTCCGGCTCCGCCTCGGCGGCGGGAGCCGGGGTGCTCTCCTCGGCTTCGGCGTCCGCTGCGGCAGCGGCAGGGGCCTCGGTCTCCGCCTCAGCGGCAGCGGCAGGGGCCTCGGTCTCCGCCTCAGCGGCAGCGGCAGGGGCTTCGGTCTCCGCCTCGGGCTCGGTGTCGGCCTCGGCGGCCGGGGTGGCCTCCGGCTCGGCAGATGCCGCAGTGACCTCCTCGGCCACGGGCTCGTCGACCTCGTTCTCCGGCTCCGCCGGAACAGCCTCCGGCTCGGGCGCGGTGCTGGTCTCGGCGGCCGAATCGGCCTCCGCCGCGGTGGGGGCCGCAGTCTCCTCTTCCGGCTCCGCCGTGGTGGTTGGCTCGGTCTTCTCGGCCGTGGCCTTCGACGCCACCTCAGCGGCTGCGGGCTCGTCGGCCTCCGGCTCGGACGTGGGGCCGGTCTCGGTGGCCTCCGCCGCGGGCTCGGGCTCGGTTTCCTCCGCCTGGGCGACCTCCGCCTGGGCGACCTCCGCCTCAGCGGGGGCCACAGGCTCGGTGGGCTCCGGCTCAACAACCGGCTCAACAACCGGCTCGGCGGTAGCCGCAGCGGCCTCCGCCTCCGTCGGGCTCGGCGGCACCCTGTCCGGCGACGCCTGTGCCGGAACCGACGCGCCCTCGCCCCTCGGGGCCGGGTTGTCGAAAGCCGCCGAGACCAGGTCCGCCGCCGCCCGTTCCGCCGGGGACGGGGCCGGGACCGTCGCTGTGGGCGGCTCCGAGCGTTCGGTCTGGGGCGGGACGGAGGTTGCCGCCGACTCGTTGAGCTCCGATTGGTCGCGTCCAAACACCTTGCGCAGCAAGCTCCGAATGCCCATGGGCCAGGCCTTTCGCATGAGTGAGTGCGTGAATGTCCACACTTGGGCCGGGCGTCCATAGGGTGTCCTGGCCAGGGCGGACACGTAAGGTTACCGGCCACCGGGCCGTGACCCCGGCAGGGGCAGGCCCTCGTTGTCAACCCCGCCTCAGCCGCGCCGGATTCATCCCCCGTTCACTTCACGGCTGCCGCATTGCACACGTACGCCCCTAACGTCGCGGCGGAACATATTCCGACACCATGTCGGCGCAGGCTGCGCCGTAGGAGGACGAAGTGCGCAAACTGCTGCCGCTGTTGAACTCGAACACCCACCCGGGCGGTCGTTCCGCTCTCACCTGCCGCTACCGCTGCGGCGACGCCTGCTTCCACGAAGTGCCCAACACCAGCGACAACGAGTACGTCGGCGACGTCATAGCCGGCGCGCTCTCGAGACGATCGATGATGCGCACCGCCGCCGTCGTCACCGTCGCCGCTGCCGCCGGCACCGCCGCCGTCATCGGCCAGGGCGGCGACCAGGCCGTCGCCGCGCCCGCGACCACGGACGGTCACGGAAACACGCCCGGCAAGCCCGACGGAGCCCGCGGGCTCCGCTTCGCCGCCGTCGCGCCCAACAAGGACGACAAGGTCACCGTCCCCGACGGCTACTCCCAGAACGTCGTCATCCGGTGGGGCGACCCGATCCTCCGCGGCGCCCCCGCCTTCGACGCCGACAATCAGACCGCCAAGGCGCAGGCAGGCCAGTTCGGTTACAACAACGACTTCCTCTCCCTGCTCCCCCTCCGCGGCGAGCACGGGCGGCAGATCCTCGTCGCCAACCACGAGTACACGGACGAAGTCCTGATGTTCCGTGGCTACGACGCCGCCAATCCGACCCGCGAGCAGGTCGAGATCGCCTGGGCCGCGCACGGCCTGTCCGTCGTCGTGGTCCAGGAGGAGCACCGCAGCGGCAAGCTCACCCCGGTGGGCCGCCACCCGCTCAACCGCCGCCTCACCGCGACCAGCGAGTTCAAGGTCACCGGCCCGGTCGCGGGCAGCGCCCTGCTGCGTACGAGCGTCGACCCGACCGGCACCAAGGTCCTCGGCACGCTCAACAACTGCGCCGGCGGCACCACCCCCTGGGGCACCACGCTCCACGGCGAGGAGAACTTCAACCAGTACTTTGCCAATGGCTCCAGCGCCACCGACAAGCGCTACGGCATCGGCACCGGCGCGACCGAGCGCAAGTGGGAGCTCTTCGACAAGCGCTTCGACCTGAAGCAGGAGCCCAATGAGGCCCACCGCCACGGCTGGGTCGTCGAGCTCGACCCGTACGACCCGGACTTCACGCCGCGCAAGCGCACGGCGCTCGGCCGCTTCAAGCACGAGGCCGCGCAGCCCCGCCTGACCGACGACGGCCGTCCCGTCGTCTACATGGGCGACGACGAGCGCTTCGACTACTTCTACAAGTTCGTCTCGTCGAAGCAGATGAAGAAGGGCGGCAGCCGGGCCGCCCGCGAGCACAACCGCACGCTGCTCGACGAGGGCACGCTCTACGTCGCCAAGCTCACCGGCGACAGCCCGGCGACCGAGATCGACGGCAGCGGCAAGCTCCCGAACGACGGCGAGTTCGACGGCAGCGGCATCTGGATCCCGCTCGCCAGCGGCGACAAGTCGTTCGTCCCCGGCATGTCCGCCGAAGAGGTGTACATCTTCACCCGCCTCGCCGGTGACAAGGTGGGCGCCACCAAGATGGACCGCCCCGAGGACGTCGAGCCGTCCCCGCGCACCGGCCGCGTCTACGTCGCGCTGACCAACAACACCGACCGCGGCAAGCCCGGCAAGGCCGGTGCGGACGAGGCCAACCCGCGCAACCTCAACAAGCACGGCCAGATCCTGGAGCTCGCAGAGAACTGGGACGACCCGGCCGGCGACGGCTTCGCCTGGCGGCTCTTCCTGGTCGCGGGCGACCCGAACGACCAGTCGACGTACTTCGCGGGCTTCCCGAAGGAGAAGGTCAGCCCGATCTCCTGCCCGGACAACGTCGCCTTCGACCCGTACGGCAACCTGTGGATCTCCACGGACGGCAACCAGCTCGGCTCCCACGACGGTCTGTTCGGCGTCGCGACCCATGGCGAGCGGCGCGGTGAGCTCAAGCAGTTCCTGACCGTCCCGGCCGGCGCCGAGACCTGCGGCCCGATCATCCAGGACCGCCGCGTTCTGGTCGCGGTCCAGCACCCGGGCGAGATCGACGGCGCGTCCGTCGAGAAGCCCGCGAGCGCGTGGCCGGACGGACCGGGCAAGATCGTCCGTCCGTCGGTCGTCTCCGTCTGGCGCCAGGACGGCCGCGACATCGGCGTGTAAGGCGTGTAAGTCGTACAAGTCGTAGCTTTACGAGGTGGCGCGCACGTGTGCGCGCCACCTCGTGAATTCCTCCGTCGCGTCGCCCGTGTACGACCACGGCACCCGCGCCGCCCGCGTCCCCAGCAGCTCGAACAGCAGCCGGGCCTCCTCGCTCAGCCCCGCGTAACAGGCCGCGTGCGCCAGATAGTTCAGCTCACCGACTTCCTCCGGGACGGCAGGGCCCTGTGCCCGGCCGCCGATCCAGCGCTCCCAGGTGCGCTGCACCTCGGTCACCGCCAGCTCGTGGTGCCAGTGCCGCCCGAAGTCCCGTACCGGCGCCCGGCCCAGCACACCCTCGGTGGCATAGCGGTACTCCTCCACCCGCGCGATCTGCACCAGCACCGGCAGTGGCGACCCGGGCGGCGCCGCGCCTGCCGCGTCGCGGGCGAAGTCGTACATCCTGCCGTGCGTGCCGTGCCAGCGTGCCGAGTAGTAGCGCAGCAGCTGCACATGGCCCTCGATGTTGAACGGGTCGCGGCGGCGCAATTCGTCGAACCAGGAGCGCAGTTCGCGCCGCGAAATCCCCGTCTCGTACAGCCGCGCCACCGTCAGCAGCGACACCCACGGCATCGGATCGGCCGGCCGCGCGTCGGCCGCGCTCAGGCAGGCCATCACCGCCACATCGAGCCGCGCCTCGTCGAGCCCGACCCCGCGGCCCGCCTCGATCGCCTGGTGGAAGACCCGTACGACCTCCGTCGCCGCCCGCAGCACCGCCGCGTCCGGGTTGTCGGGCTCCGCCGCTCGCCAGGTCTCCACAGCCGACGAGCCCGCCGCCGCGTGCGCGAGCAGCCGCAGCCGGTGGGTGCGCAGCGGCCAGTCGTCGCCGGTGGCGCGCAGTAGATCCCGTACGCCCTGCCAGCGGCCGATGACGATGTCGTGGACGGCGTCGGCGAGCGGCCGGTCTCCGAGGGCGGGATCGAAGTCCGGTACGAAACGGCGGCGAGCGGCGGCCATCTGCGGCACTTCCCTCAGAAGTCCGTGGCCAGCGACTTGTCGGCGTAATCCGGATTCCGCGAAGCGGAGTTGGCGTACTGCTCCTCGGCGGCGACGGCGCGGGTCGCGTCCAGCCGGGCGGGACGGTAGTACGAACTCCCCTGCCGCCAGTACAGGATCATCGGCACCAGACCGGCGGCAAGACCGCCGATGCCGATCGCGATCGAGGCCCCGCTCAGCTCGCTCAGCGCCTCGAAGAGGATCCAGAGCATGAACACCGCCCCGAGCAGCGGCCACACGCCGCCGAGGACGAAGTCGCGTACGGATGTCAGCAGCATTTTGCGGTACGCGACGACTGCGGCGATGCCCGCGAGCCCGTAGTAGAACGCGATCTGCAGGCCGATGGCGGCGACCGCGGCGGACAGCACATCGCCGACCGAGCCGAGCGCGGTGGAGGCGACGAACATCGCGAGCGCCACCGCACCGACGACGGCGACCGCGACCCACGGGGTGTTCCACCGGCGGTGCACGGTGCCGAGCGCGGCGGGCATCGTACGGTCCCGGCCCATCGCGAACAGCGACCGCGTCACCTGGATCAGGGTGGTCTCCAAGGTGGCGACGGTGGACAGCAGCACCGCCACGACCAGCAGTTTCCCGCCGACGCCGGGCCAGATCGCATCGCCGAGCACACCGAGGACGTTGGCGCTGCCGGCCTTGATGTCGTCGGCGGTCAGGAGCACGTTCACCGCGACCGTGAAGGCCTCGAAGAGGAGGAAGACGACGCCTACGCCGACGAGCGCGGCGAGTCCGGCGGTGCGGCGGCTGTCGCGGGTCTCCTCGCTGAGGTTGCTCGTGACGTCCCAGCCCCAGTAGTAGAAGGCGGCGACCAGCGCGCCGGAGGCGAATCCTGCCGGTCCGTCGAAGTGCGAGAAGCCGAACCAGGACCAGTCGAAGGCGGCGGCGGCTCCGTTGTGCAGCAGCGCGGCGAGGATGAAGAACAGCAGGATCAGCAGCTCGACGCCGGACATGAGGAGTTGTGCCCGTACGGTCAGCCGCGCCCCGCCGAGTACGACGAGCAGCATCGCCAGGAACCAGGCGGCGCCGACGGCCGTCGCGAGGAAGGTGTTCTCGGCGAGCGCGGGGTCGAAGAGCCCGAGGGTCATCGCACCGGCCGGCAGCGAACCGGCCACCATGAAGATCGTCGCGGAGACCACCAGCGCCCAGCCGGACAGAAAGCCGAGGAAGGGATGGAGGGTGCGGCCCACCCAGGAGTAGCCGGCGCCCGCGTTGACATCGATCCGGCCGAGTCTGCTGTAGGCCAGCACGATGCCGAGCATGGGTATGGCGCAGTAGAGCAGCGCGGCGGGTCCGGCGAGGCCGACGGACGCGACGAGTACGGCGGTGGTGGCCGCGATGGAATAGGCGGGAGCGCTGCCCGCGATTGCCATCACGATGGTGTCGAACGTGCCGAGGACATTGGGCTGTAGCCCTCTGCCGGAGCTGTTGCGCATGGGATTCTCCGAACGCCCTGGTGCTGAATGCCCTTGTGCCGCACGACATATGCCGGCATCTCAGAAACGAACGCCCGCTGCGGAGTGAAGGCCTCCGTAAAGGGAGAACGTGCGCATCGTAGTCGGATGAACGTCGGCGGTGGGGTGGGGGCGCCGTGGGTGGCGATCCTTGCGTCCTTGCGCCTCGGAGGCGGTCGAATCGTAGAGTCGGTGTATGGCTGCAGAGGTTTCGGACGAGGGGACCGTACGGGTCGACGCATGGATCTGGTCGGTCCGGCTCACAAAGACCCGCTCGCAGGCGGCGTCGGCCTGCCGGGCGGGACATGTCCGCGTGAACGGCGAACGGGTCAAGCCGGCGCACACGCTGCGGGCGGGGGACCAGGTGCGGCTGTTCCACGCGGGCCGTGAACGCCTGGTGGTCGTCTCGAAGATTGTCCGTAAACGGGTCGGCCCACCGGTGGCGACCCAGTGCTACGTGGACAACAGCCCGCCGCCTCCGCCGAGGGAGTTCACGGCCCCGGTGGCGGTCCGGGAACGGGGGGCGGGCCGCCCGACGAAGAGGGACAGGCGAGAGATGGAGCGCCTCCAGCGCGGGAACCTGACGGGACCTGACGGGACCTGACGGGACCGGTGCGCTCCGGCCGGGCGGGTGGGGCCATCCGGGGCCGGTGGCTCCCTCGGACGGGTTCTGATCATCCTCGGCTGGGTGACCCGCAGGGCGCGACGGGCCGCGGGCGGGAACGCTGCACCCCGGAGGTGAGCCATGGAACGCCGGGATGCGGATGTGTGCGTGGTGGGTGCGGGTTTCGCGGGTCTGGCCGCCGCGCGGCAGGTGGCGCAGGCCGGCCGCGAGGTGGTGGTGCTCGAGGCCCGGGACCGGGTCGGCGGGCGGGTGTGGAACCGCGAGCTGCCCGAGGGCCCGGTGATCTCGGCGGGCGGATCCTGGCTGGGCAAGGGCCAGGAGCGGATGTTCGACCTCTGCCGGGAGGTCGGCCTGGAGGTGTACCCGCAGTACGAGCAGGGTGATCAGATCCTGCGCCTGGACGGCGTCAACCACCGCTACCGGGGGCTGATCCCCAAGATCGGACCGGCGGCGGTCGCCTCCCTCGGCGTGGCGTTCATGCGCCTGGACCGGATGGCGCGGCGGCTTCCGGCCGACGCCCCCTGGCAGGCACATGGCGCCCGGGCACTGGACGCCCGCACGCTCGGGGAGTGGCTCTCCAACCCGCTCAACGTGCCCTCGGACACGGCCCGCACCCTGGCCAGGGCGTCGATGAACCTGGTGTTCTGTGCCGACCCGGCGGAAGTCTCACTGCTGGGGGCGCTGGTCCTTGCCCGCGGCGGCGGCGGCTTCACCTACTACACCGACAGCCGGCGGACCGAGACCCACCTGGTGGACGGCGGGGCGCCGGAGCTGGCCCGCCGGATGGCCGAGCGCCTGGGGGATGCGGTTCATCTGTCCTGCCCGGTCCGGCAGATCACGCGCAACGGGACGGACGTGGAGGTCCGCTGCGACGCGCTCACCGTGCGGGCGGGGCGGGTGATCGTGGCGACGCCACCCCTGCTGGCCGGCCGGATCGCCTTCGATCCGCCGCTGCCCGCCGACCACCACCACCTCCTGCAACGGGTGGTGCCCGGGGCGGTCATCCGGGTGCACACGGTCTACCCGGAGCCGTTCTGGCGGAAGCAGCGCCTGTCGGGACAGACGCTGGCGCCCCAGTCGCCCGTCTCGGTCACCATCGACCAGACGCCGCGTTCGGGACGGCCGGGAGTACTCAGCACCTTCGCGTTCGGCCCCGGCGCCCTGGAGATGGGCCGCCTGGAGCCCAAGGAGCGGCGGGACGCGTGGCTGAAGGCGCTCGCCGAGCGGTTCGGCCCGCGGGCTCAGTCCCCCACCGGCTACCTGGAAACCGACTGGTCCGCCGAGCCGTGGTCGCTGGGCGGGATGGTGGGTCACTTCCCGCCCGGGGCGCTGACCAACTACGGCCCGGCACTGCGCCGGCCGGTGGGGCGGATCCACTGGGCGAACACGGAGACGGCAACGCTGATGCACGGGCTGATGGAAGGGGCTGTGCGCTCGGGCGAGCGGGCGGCCCGCGAGGTGCTGGCAGCCCTGTGATCGGCCACGCCCGCCGTGACGGCCGTGCCTCCCGCTACGCCCGGTGGGTTCGGCCTCCCCGGCGCTGCGAACGCCCCGGTCACTCCGACTGCCCGGTGATCCCGACCGCCCCGGTCACTCTGACTGCCCGGTGATCCCGACCGCCCCGGTCACTCTGACTGCCCGGTGATCCCGACCGCCCCGGTCACTCTGACTGCCCGGTGATCCCGACCGCCCCGGTCACTCTGACTGCCCGGTGATCCCGACCGCCCCGG
>NZ_JBVHDR010000004.1:398953-553571 GCF_055563295.1 Streptomyces sp. NPDC002868
CGGTCACTCTGACTGCCCCCGGTCACCCCGGTCGTTCCGGTGACGCGATCGCCCGCGCCGCCTTCACCTCCTGGCGCAGCGCCCCCAGCACCCCCTCCTCGTCCCCCTCCAGCTCCGCCCGTACCTCCACCAGCACCTCGCTCGCCCTCAGCCCCTCCGCCAGCTCGTGCAGCTGTTGCTCGACCGCCGCCACCTCCGCCCGCGTCGGCGGCTCCGCCCCGTGGTTGACGCGGACCCTCGCCGCCGTCGTCGCGTCCACGATGCGTTCCACGGCGACGACCAGTGGCCACCACGCCGCCGCCCGCGCCCCCGTCGGCGGCGGTTCGGTCAGGGCCCGCTGGAACTCCGACCGGACCGACGACAGGTCGCGGTAGATCCGGCGCCGCCTGCGCACCCGCTCCCCCTGGTCCTCCGCCTCCGCGCCGAACGAGCACGCCACGTAGCGCGCCGCGTCTTCCACCGCCGTCGCCAGCCGGTCGCCGATCCGGGTGTGCCAGCTCTCCGGCCAGAGCAGATAGCCCGCGACCAGCGCGATCGCGCAGCCGATGAGGCTGTCCACCAGGCGCGGCAGGACCAGGTCGAAGCCCTCGTGGTTGAGGACGTCGGAGAGCAGCAGGATCACCGGGGTGATCGCCGCAGTCTGGAAGGCGTACCCCTTCGCGGAGAACGCGGGGATGAGCGCCGCGAGGAGCATCATCACCGGCACGTCCCACCAGCCGCGCGGCACCTGCGCGAGCACCGCCGCCGCGACGACCAGCCCCGCCGCCGTGCCCAGCGCCCGCAGCACCGCGCGGGAGAAGACCGAGCCGAAGTCCGGCTTGAGGACGAAGGTGACGGTGAGCGCGACCCAGTACGAGCGTGACACCGGCACCAGCGACACCAGTGCCTGTGCGAGGCCGATGCACAGCGCGAGCCGCAGACCGTAGCGCCAGGAGGGCTCGGAGAGCAGCACGCTGCGGGCCGCGCGCCGGGCGCGTATGCGGAGGGCCGCGGGCCGGCCGAGCCGGTCGTCGACGTTGTAGGGGTCGGGGTCGGCCTTGTGCACGACGACGGCGGCGTGCCGCAGCGCGCTCTCCACGGCGCGGTCGGCGGGACCCTCCGGCTCCGGCAGCACCAGTTCGGGCGCATCACCGCGGCCGCCCCGGTCGACCGCGTCCGCCAAGTCCCGTACGGCCGTGGCGATTTCGGGCCGTCGCGAGGCCCGCCCGTGCAGATGCGCAGCCGCGGCCGCCTCGACGAGCGGGATGAGCACGTTGAGCTGCGAGAGCAGCCGTACGAGCGGGCTGCGCCGCCCGTGGTCGCGGGCCCGCCGGGCGAGGATCAGGTCGTAGGAGGTGTTGAGGGACTCCGTGACGGCCTGGCGTTTCTCGTCGTACGCCGTCGTGCCCGCGGCCCCCAGCAGATCGGCGACACTGCGATACGTCTCGGCGACCGCGGTCCGCTCCGGCATCCGGCCGCGCAACGGCCAGGCCAGCAGCGTCAGTACGAGGACGAACAGCCCGCCGAGCGTGAGCAGCAGCGGCGCCTTCCACCACGGCCCCGGCATCGGCAGCCCCGCGCCCACCACCGCGTTGAGCAGGAGCAGCAGCCCGCCCACGGAGGCCACCGCGCCGATCGACGAGATCATCCCGGAGACCAGCGCGACGAGGGTCAGCGCGGCGACCGCGAGCCAGCCTTCCCCGTACACGAGCGTGCCGAGCGTGACGCCGACCGCACCGAAGAGCTGTGGCACCGCGATATTGAAGATCCGCATGCGGTACGCGTCGGCGGTGTCGCCGATGACGCCCGACAGCGCGCCCATCGACACGAGCGCGCCGTACATGGGCTGCCCGGCGGCGAGCCCGACCGCGAGCGGTGCGGCCAGGGCGACGGCGGCGCGGGCGCAGGCCGCCCAGGGGACGGGCGCGGTCTGCGGCCGCAGGCCCTTGAGCAGCCACTCGGGCGGGGACAGCCGTCCCGCTCGTGTCCCTGATCCGGAGGAAGCCCCGCCCGTGTCGTTGCCCATGGTCATCAAAAGACCTCGAAGTCGCCCTCCGGCGCAACTCCCCTGCGGGGCGGCAGGGCGGGACGGTCAGCCGAGGTAGCCCTCCACTTCGTCGGCGGGCTGCACCCTCGCCGTGTCCGGGTCCTCTCCGAACTCCGCCTTGGCGCGCCTCCGGCGCAGCAGGTCCCAGCACTGGTCGAGCTGGACCTCGAGGGCGCGCAGCCGCGAGAGTTCGTCGGAGTCGAGGCCGTGCTGCTGGGAAGACCGCTCCCGCAGGGCGCGTTCCTCGGCGACGAGATCGTTGATGCTGCCGAGTATCTGATCGTTGTCCATGACACCTGCTCTCGGAGTACGAACGCGGCGTACGAACGCGGCGTACGAACGCGGCGTACCAATTCAGAGTACGAAGACCGTTTTGCCGCGTGCCCCGCCCGCCCGGTTCTGCGCAAGCGCGTCCGGCGCCTTCTCCAGCGGGTATGCGGCGTCCACCGGGGCATTGAGGGAGCCGTCCGCGGCCGCCGCGGCCAGGGTGTCCAGCAGGGCGGACGAGGCTTTGAGATGGAAGTCGACGCCTTCGACCCCGGCGGGGAGCCGCGCCGGGTCCACCGCGGAGCGGCTGGTGAGGGCGCGGCCGCCGGGCTGCACCAGGGTGGCGTTCGCGGTGAAGGAGTCCGGGTCGGGCGAGACCAGGTCGACCAGGGCGTCGACGCCGTCCGGGCAGGCGTCCCGTACCGCGGAGGCCAGATCGCACGTCGTGGTGTCGAGGGTGACCGCCGCCCCGAGCGCGGACATCCGGTGCTCTTCGTCGCCGCGCACCGCTGCCAGGACGTGGCAGCCACGGTCGGCTGCCAGTTGGGTCAGATAGCTGCCGACACCGCCCGCCGCGCCGATGACCAGCAGCGACTGCCCGACGCGTACGCCCGCCGCGTCCAGGAGCTGCGCGGCGCTCATCCCGGCCGTGGGCAGCAGGGCCGCCGTCTTCAGCGGGAGGCCGTCGGGCACGAACGCGATCGCCGCGTCCTGCGGCATCGTCACGTACTCGGCGTATGTGCCGGTGCCGACCGGCGGCCGGCCCGCCTGGCCGAAGACCGGGTCGCCCACCCGGAAGCGGTTTTCGCCGGGGCCGACGACATCCACCCTGCCCGCGAAGTCCGAGTCCATGACCAGCGGAAACACATGCGGGACCCGGCCTTCGAGCAGTCCGTCGGCGGCTCGCCAGTCGAACGGGTTGAGCGCCGCGTACTCGACCTTCACCAGCACCTCGCCCTCGCCGGGCTCCGGTTTGGGGATCTCGATCAGCTCGGGGTCGGCCCTGAACGCCTTGACCGCGACAGCGCGCATCCGGAATGCCTCCTGATGGACGGCCCCCCTGCTCTGGCCACCTCGACCCCACTCTTACCCGGGCGGGCGGTCATCGCACGTCGTGCAGTTCCAGTTCGACCAGGAGCGACCGGTGGTCGGTGTCCGCCAGCTCCAGGAAGCGTGACCGGCGCACCGAGAAGTCCTGGCTGATCAGTACGTGGTCGATCTGGGCGCCCAGCGGCCGGCGGACCGTCGCAGGCCAGGACGGGGTGCGGGCCGCGCCCGCGAGGGTGGCGCTGTCGCGCAGATCGCCCGCTTCGAGCAGCCGGCGGAAGGCGGAGTGGTCCTGGGTGGCGTTGAAGTCTCCGGCGATGACTGTCGGCCGCCCCTTGGTTCCGGCGGCGTACGTACGCACCAGGCCGAGTTCCCGCTGCCAGTCGTCCACCCCGCTGGGGATGGGCGGCAGGGGGTGCGCGAGCTGCAGATTCACCGGGCGGTCGCCGACCATGACGACCGAGCCCGGCATCGCGAGCGTGGCGTCGATCCCCGGGGCCGGGCGCAGCGGGTGTTTGCTGAGGATGGCCGAGCCGGAGGCCGAGTAGCCCTCGACGACATTGCGGTACGGGTAGTCGCTGCGGGAGATCTCCGCCGCGAGCGCGTCCGAGCAGGTGTGGTCGCATTCCTGGACGAAGACCAGGTCGGGCTGCTCGCGGCGGATGGTGGCGAGCAGCCCCTTGGTGGCGTTGCCGAACTCGACGTTCGATGTGAGCACTTCGAGGCGGGCGACGACCGGGCCGGGCGGATCGTCGGTGAGCCCGGTGTCGTACGGCTTGACGAACCACCCGGTGACGGCGAGCACGGCAAGGGCCCAGACCGTGCCGGTGCGCCACCGCGCGAGGAGGGCCAGCAGCAGGGCGGCCCCGGCGGGCAGCAGCAGCCAGGGCAGGAATGCGAGCAGCTGGGGCACGGGCGTGATGCCGTCGGTGTCCGCAGCCCGGCAGGCCGCGACCACGCTGGGCGTGATGAGCAGCAGGCCGGCCAGCCAGGCGGCGGCCCGGCGGCCGCCGGAGGGGCGGAAGGGGGCGTCCTGCGCGGCGGCCGGGGCCGCCGTCGAGATGGCGCTGTCCATACCGGCCTCCGAGCCGCGGGATGTCGCTGGATGTCCGTCTGATGTCCGTCGGTGATGAGGACGTCAGTCTCGGCCAGTCTGTTGCGTCTGCGGAGCGTATGTGCGGAGCGCGTCGATCAGCAGCTCCACGCCGAAGGTGAACTCCGCGTCGTGGTCGATCACCGCGAGCATCGGCGCGAGCTTCGCCACCGCCGGGAGCCCCGAGCGCTCGAGATGCGCTTTGCGCTCCCGTGCCGCCGACTCCTCTTCCCCCTTGAAGCAGGGCGAGTGGAACTCCCGTAGCAGGGAGCCGACCTGGAAGGCGATGAGCAGCCGCAGGGCATGCACGGCGGCGGCCTCGTCGAAGCCATGGTCGAGCAGGACGGTGAGGGAGCAGTTGATGACCGGGAGCGCGCCGGGGGAGGAGAGCTGGCGGGTGAGGACCAGTTCGCAGGCGCGTGGGTGACGCAGCGAAGACTGCCGGAATCCGTACGCGACCGAGCGGATGCCGTCCTCCCAGCCGCCCTCGGTACGCCTGGGCAGCTGCATGTCCCTGGTGATGAACTCAGTGATCCCGTCGAGGACGTCGGCCTTGCCGGCCACATGGTTGTAGAGCGACATCGCCTGGACGCCGAGGGCGGCGGCGAGGCGGCGCATGGAGAGCGCGTCCACGCCCTCGTCGTCGATGATCCCGAGTGCGGCCTCGATGATCCGCTCGCGGGACAGCGGTTCGCGGGATGCCGGCCCGCTCGGCGACGGCTCGCTCGGCGACGGCTCGCAGGAGGACGCCCTGTGGGCCGATGTGCCGTGCTCCGTGGGGTGTTGACGGGATCTTCCGTCAGACATCGGGGTGCTCCTGGGGGGGTTTCGCGGACTCCTGTCGTATTCCTTGACGGCTTACAGCGTAGGTGCTTCCCTCGGTCCCGTACTTCGCCTACTTACGGCGTAAGTATGGGACTTACTGGCCTGGAGGGCCCGGACGATGACGAAAGAAGCGCGCGAGGCTCTCGTTCTCGAGCACATGGCGAGCGAGAACCGGCACGTCGGGTTTGACCTGCAACTGGTCGGCGAACGCGTCTACTTCGACACCGGGACCGTCCTCGCCCAGCCCGGCTTCGCGCCGTCCCTCCCCCTCCCCCTCCCCGCGTAAGCGGAGTCAGGCATGTCTGTGCCCACCGTTCATCATCTCGACTGCGCCCCGATGCACCCGGTCGGCGGCGCCCCGCTGGTCGCCCACTGCCTGCTGGTGGTCACGGGCAGCGGCCTCGTCCTCGTCGACACAGGCCTGGGCACCGCGGACGTCCGCGACCCGCGGCGGCTCGGGGCGTTCTTCCGGCGGACCGCGCGGCCGACGCTGGATCTGTCCCGTACGGCGGTCCATCAGATCCGGGCGCTGGGTTATGACCCCTACGACGTCCAGGACATCGTGCTCACCCACCTCGACCTGGACCACGCGGGCGGTCTGGCCGACTTCCCGGACGCGCGGGTCCATGTCATGGCGGACGAGTACCGCGCGGCGATGCGCCGCGACACCCGCCTCGACGCCAGCCGTTATGTCACGGCGCAGTGGGCCCACGGCCCGCGCTGGATCGTCCATGACACGGCGGACTCCGACTGGCACGGCTTCGCCGCTGCCCGGGTCCTGCGCTCCCCCGACATCCTGCTGGTCCCTCTGCCGGGCCACACCCGCGGTCACTGCGGGGTGGCGGTCCAACAGCCGGACCGCTGGCTGCTGCACGCGGGCGACGCGTACTTCTTCCACGGCGAGATGGACCTGCGCCGCCCCCGCTGCCCCCGCCCGGTGGCGCTCCACCAGCGCCTGGTGGCGGACAACCACGGCGAGCGGCTGACGCAGCTGGAACGACTGCGGGAACTGCGCCGGGCGGACCCGAGGCTGATCCGGATCTTCTCGTCGCACGACGCGCACGAGTTCGCCCAGTTCAGCGAAGAAAGGGTCCGTCCTTTGCGGTGACGTCGAGGCGGGGTGCGGGGGAGGAAATCCCTCGCACGGGCCGCCCCCGTCGCTGCGCCGGCCAGGCGGCCGCCGCCAGGGCGAGGCCCGCCCCCAGCACCCACCAGGCCGTCGTGCGCAGCGTCGCCGTCAGGGCGTCGTAGACCGCGCTCGCCGCCGGGCGGTCCACGTCCGCAGGGAGGTCGTCGAGGGCGAGGCCGTGGCCGAGTGTGACTCCGATGCGGAGCAGTACACCGCCCACCACGAGCGCGATGCAGAGGCCGATGAGGGCGCGGCCTCTGCGGACGGCCAGGAGCACCGCGGCCGCAGCCAGCAGCAGGGTCGCGATCGGCAGCCACACTCCCGCGATCTGCAGGCCGTCGAAGGTCTGGCGTGCGACGCCGAGCTTGTCGGAATCCAGGATCGTGATCCGGGTCCGCCCGACCGGGATCTGGTCCGCGAACCGCAGCCCGTCCGCGCTGAGCTGCTGCTTCACCTGCTCGATCACGGGTGCCAGATCGATGCTGACCGAATTGCCGCTGTCGCTGGTCAGCGCCTGCTCGACCGCTGTGTGGGCGGCTTCGTTGACGGTGTTCCACGCGGTCTTGTAGGAGTCGGTGCCGGAGAAGGAGATCACGGCCTCGTAGAGCAGACTCCGTACGCCCTCCTGGAAAGGACGGAGGTCGAAAGGACCGATGTCGAAAGGACCGACGTCGATCTTCTGCATGACCTCGTCGGTGACCCGTACGGCGACCGCGTTCTGCACCGCGGGGTCCGACGCGAGCGGCGCCATCGCGGCGACGTAGCCGTCCGTGTCGCCGATCTCCCGGTCGGCCCAGACCGCAAGCGCGCTCAGCGGCGTCAGGATGGCCACGAGGACGATCAGCACCGCCGACACCGCTGAGAGGAAGCTCCGCACTCCTCAAGGGAACGTGGGCCGCAGGCCGGGCGCGACCGGTGCTCCGCCGACCGGGCGTGCCCTGAAAGGGCGGTGTTCCGACTTGCCGGTCGGCGGGTGCGGGTGTGCCCTGAAAGACGGGGGACGAGGGAAGGAGCTCTCCGCCATGGCCGCACACGCAGCTGTACGCGTACGGCACCACGGTTCTCTCGCCTGGGCGCTGCCCGTCACCCTGGGCGTGGCCTACGGCTTCTACGCGGGGTTCCTCCGCCGCACCGGCCGGGACGTCAACTGGGGCGACGTCCTCTTCGGCGTCGTCTGCGGCATCATCGTCGCGGCTCTCGCCTACGGGCTGGGCCGGATCCAGCAGTCACTGTCCCACGAGGTCCGGGCCGCCGCGTACGCAACGCTGTTCGGCGGGGCCATGGGTTATCTGTTCAGCCAGACCGGGGCGAGCGTGCTCAAGTCGTCAGTGATGGGGCTGGTCCTCGCCGGGGCGATGCTCGTATCCGCGTTCTACGTCTTCCACACCAGGGAATAGGGCTGCCGGACTCCTCCTCGCGCGGCCGCCAGATCAGATCTGGCGGCCGCGCGCCGTCGTCTCGCGCCCTCTGGTGGAGGGCCGTCGACCGGCGAAAGGAGGCGCCCGTGCGGGACCAGGACATACCGCTACTGCGTGTCACGGTCATCATCGGCAGTACGCGCGAGGGGCGCGTCGGCGAGAAGGTCGGCCGCTGGTTCACCGAGCTGGCCGCCGAGCGGGACGAGATGGAGCTCGCGGTCGTCGACCTCGTCGACTTCGACTTCCCGGCCCGCTATCCGGACCGGGCCACCGAGCAGATGCGGGAGTTCGTCACGGAGGTCGGCCGCGCCGACGCCTTCGTGGTCGTCACCCCCGAGTACAACCGCTCCTTCCCCGCCTCCCTCAAGCAGGCCATCGACTACGCCTACGACGAGTGGCAGACCAAACCGGTCGCCTTCGTCAGCTACGGCCACGGCTCCGGCGGGCTGTACGCCGTCGAGCAGCTGCGCTCGGTCTTCACCGAGCTGCACACCGTGACCCTGCGCAATGGCGTGAGCATCAACCTCCTCGACGAGGCGCCCGAAGGCCGGGACCGCGCGGCGGGGCTGATGCTCGATCAGCTCGGCTGGTGGGGCCTGGCCCTGCGGGAGGCCCGCGCCGCCCGCCCGTACGTCTCCTAGGGCTGTTGGCCTGGGAGCTTTGGGAACCCCAGGCCCCGCCGATGACTTCACCCGACGACCCGAGTCAACTCCCTACACCGTCCGGCAGAGCTCCCAGAAGGATCAGAAGGAACTGACGATGAGTACAGATCTGGCAATCGAGACCACGGGCCTGGTGAAAGTCTTCGGTGAGAACCGGGCCGTCGACGGCGTCGACCTCACCGTGCCCGCGGGCACGGTCTACGGCGTCCTCGGCCCGAACGGCTCCGGAAAGACGACCACGGTACGGATGCTCGCCACCCTGCTGCGGCCGGACGGCGGCCAGGCCAGGGTCTTCGGCAAGGACGTGCAGAAGGACGCCGACGCCGTTCGCAGCAGGGTCAGCCTCACCGGTCAGTACGCCTCGGTGGACGAGGACCTCACCGGCGCCGAGAACCTGGTGCTGCTCGGCCGGCTGCTCGGCCACTCCAAGCCGGCCGCGCGGGAGCGTGCCGTGCAGCTGCTGGACGCCTTCGGGCTGTCCGAGGCGGCCGAGAAGCAGGTGAAGAACTACTCGGGCGGCATGCGGCGGCGCATCGACATCGCCGCGTCCATCCTCAACACCCCGGATCTACTCTTCCTGGACGAGCCGACCACCGGCCTCGACCCGCGCAGCCGCAGCCAGGTCTGGGACATCGTGCGCGCGGTCGTCGCGCAGGGCACGACGGTGCTGCTGACCACGCAGTATCTGGACGAGGCCGACCAACTCGCGTCCCGTATCGCCGTGCTCGACCACGGCAAGGTGATCGCGGAGGGCACCAAGGGCGATCTGAAGGCCTCGGTCGGTTCCGGCGCCGTCCATCTGCGGCTGCGCGACCCCGGTCAGCGGCCGGAGGCCGAGCGAGTGCTCGGAGCCGTGCTCGGCGTCGAGGTGCAGCTGGACGCCGATCCGCTCGCACTCACCGCCCGGGTCAACGGCCATGGCACCGAGCAGGGCGCCGCCGAGCAGGCCGCGCGGGCGCTGGCCGAGCTGGCCCGCTCCGGAATCACGGTGGACAACTTCGCGCTGGGACAGCCCAGCCTGGACGAGGTCTTCCTCGCCCTGACCGACAAGAAGGGGACTGCGGCATGAGCACCACGACCACCACCAAGTCCACCAAGGACATCGACGATCTCGACCTCCAAGCGCCCAAGGCGGAGGATCTCGCAGCGCTGCTGGTGAGCAAGGACCGCCCGCCGCGGCCCAGCGCGTTCTCCGCGTCCTTCACCTTCGGCTGGCGGGCCATGCTCAAGATCAAGCATGTGCCGGAGCAGCTCTTCGATGTGACGGCGTTCCCGATCATGATGGTGCTGATGTACACGTACCTCTTCGGAGGGGCGCTGGCAGGCTCGACCTCGGAATACATCCAGTTCCTGCTTCCCGGCATCCTCACCATGAGCGTCGTGATGATCACGATGTACACGGGCGTCGCGGTCAACACAGACATCACCAAGGGCGTCTTCGACCGGTTCCGTACGCTGCCGATCTGGCGGCCGGCGCCGATGGTCGGCTATCTGCTCGGCGATGTGTTCCGCTATGTCATCGCCTCCGTGGTGATGCTGGGCGTCGGCCTGATCATCGGCTACCGCCCGCACGGCGGAGTGCTGGGCGTGGTCCTCGGAGTTGCGCTGCTGATGGTCTTCTCCTTCTCCTTCTCCTGGGTCTGGACGATGTTCGGCCTGCTGCTGCGCAGCGAGAAGTCGGTGATGGGCGTCAGCATGATGGTGATCTTCCCGATGACCTTCCTGAGCAATGTCTTCGTCGACCCGAAGACCATGCCGGGCTGGCTGCAGGCTTTCGTCAACAACAGCCCGGTGACCCATGTCGCCACCGCGGTGAGGGAGTTGATGGAGGGCGAATGGCCGACGGCCGACATCGCCTGGTCGCTGGGGTGGGCCGGGCTGCTGGTGGTGGTCTTCGGCGCGGTGACGATGCGGCTCTACAACCGCAAGTGAGCGGTGCGTGTGGCTGAGCGATCAGGGGCGTCCCCGGCTGGTCCGGGGGCGCTCCTCGCCGTCTGCCTCCTTCTCCCCCGGGGAGCCCCGGCGTCGGTGGGGTTCTGGCGCCGGCGCACTGCGTCAGAGCCGCCACTCGACGCCGCGCGGCGGGCGGTAGCAGCAGGACGAGCCCGTGCCGACGGACTCCCGCAGATGCGCGGCCAGTTCGGGGTGGAGGGCGTCCAGCTTGCGCAGGGTGTCGCGGATCCGGGCGGTGACGGTCTTACGGGCCCGTTCGGCCTCGTCCCCCAGCCGACGGGTGCGCCCGCCGAGCCCGGCGGCGGTGCGCAACTCGTCGAGCAGCGCGGAGCGTTCGCGGTCGAACTCCGCGGCCCGCCGGTCGTCGCCCAGCTCGCCCGCGCGGTCTATCTCCACGTCCAGCCGCTCGAGCCGCCGCCGGTAGCGGGCCTTGGCCTCCTCGTCGAGCACCGGATCCGCACCGAACCGGGCCGCGGCGACGACGGCTTCACCGCCCGCGGGATCGAGCAGAACCACGGCGGGCAGATCGTCGCCGGGGTGCCTGAGCAGGGTGTGCAGATCCCGCAGCCCCTTGGCATCGGGCACATGGACGGCCCGCCCTGCGAAGGCGAGGGCCCACACTGCTCCGTCCCGGCGGAACTCACCGTGGGGGGTGAGGGGTTGGGCGGCGGGGCCGCTTCCGCCCGGGCGGGCGGCTTGACGCCCGGTGCCCGCGCCAGGGCCCCGAGTGCCGACGGCGTCGGCCGTACGAGGGTTTCCGCTGCCGGGGGCGTCGGTTGTACGGGGGTCTTCGGTGCCGGGGCGGGCGGGTGCACCGGGGAGACCCACCTCCACCCCGTCCAGGAAGTGCGTCAGCCCCAGCTCCACCGCGTCCCGCCGCGTCCGCGCAAGCAGTTCCCCCCGCCCCTCCCCCTCAGCGCGCTCCCCCAGCACCTCCGCCAGCGCCGACCTCGCCCGCACCGACCACGGCCTTGCCTGGAGCCCGTCCGCCGATTCGTACGCCGATGTCAGCGCGGCGATGGCCTCGGCCCGGTGGCCGCGGGCCGCCGCCAGCATGCCCAGCCAGAGGTCGACAGGGCCGCTGATGTCGCAGCCGTACAGCGAGACGACCCACTGCCCGGCATACGGCGTGAACGCGGACGCCGCCTCCTCGATCCGTACCGCGTCACCCGACGCCGCCGCCACCTGGGCCCGCAGCCGCATCCACAGCGGTGCGAACGCCCGTGGAATCGGCTCCGGTTCGGCCGCGAGCTCGTCCGACAGGCGCAGCGCGAGGCCGCTGTTGCCGCGCTCGGCGGCCGTGATGCCCTCAAGGAGCCGGGGATAGGGATGGCCCGCTTCCGCCAGCCCGGCGACCACCGTCTCCGCCTCGTCGAGCCGCCCCTGGGCCAGGAAGAGCGCCCACTGCATGTGCGACACCAGGAAGGAGAACGGGGCGAGCTCGGGTCCCAGCTCCGCCACCTTCGACATATGGTCACGCGCCTCCGTGAACCGCCCGGTCAGCGCGGCGACCAGGGACTGGTCGACAGCCATCCCCAGCTCGAAGCGGCGCTGCGCCGTCCGCTCGGCGCGGGCTACGAAGGTGCGCAACTGATCGAGGTAGCGCGGGTCGCCCCGCTCCAGCAGGGTGACCCAGCGCATCGCGGTGGCGTGCAGCTCCATGTCGCGGTCGTGCGTGCGTCGGGCGACCGCGGCCATCTCGTCGGTCAGCGTGAGCCGTTCCTCCGAGGTCCCAAGGCCCCAGATCGCGTCGTGCCGCGCCCACAGGGAGAACGAGAGCGCCTCGTCGTCCTCACCGCGCCGCGCCAACGCCGTGCTGCGCACGGCCAGTTCCTGCGCGATCCGCTCCGGGGACAGCCCCGCCGGATCCTCGCCGCTGCCGCCGATCAGGGCCCGGTGCGCCTCCCGCAGCAGACCCGCCGTCCGGGTCCGGTTGCCCGGCGCATGCCCGTTCTGCTGGAGGGTGATCGCGACGCGGGCGAGGAGCTCGGGCTCGCGCACATCGCGGGCGAGGGCCACCGCCCGGTCGAAGGTCCGCCACGCCTCCTCGTCCTCGCCGCTGTGGCGGAGCTCGACGCCCAGGTCCAGGGCGATCAGCGCGGCCCGGCGGGCATCGTCGCCCGCGGCCTCCAGCGCCCGCCGGTAGTGGCCGACGGCCTCCTCGCCGGCCAGCCTGCCGACCGCGTCCCGGGCGGCGGCAAGCAACAGCTCCACCCGGCGGTCGCGCCCCAGCTCCTCGCCCGCCAGATACGCGTGGCGCGCCAGATCGGCGGGGAAGCTCTTCTCGCTGAGCGCCGGTGAGCCGTCCAGGGCCCGCACGACATCGGCGTGCCGAGTCCGCGCCTGCGCCTCCTCCAGCGCCTCGTACAGCGTCTCCCGTACGAGATCGTGGACGAAGGCGAACCGGCCGCCCGTCCGCGCCGTCACCAGCCGCGCCGCGACCGCCCGCTCGAGGAGCCGGTCCACATGCGGCACCGGAGCCGACGCGGCCGCCGCGAGCACCTGGCGGTGGAACTCCCTGCCCAGCACTGCCGCCGTGACCAGCAGCCCGCTCACCGGCTCCGGCAACAGCGCGAGCCGCCGCCGCACCGCCTCTCGTACCCCCGGCGCGACCGTGGTGACGGGGCTGCCGCTGTGCCAGATGCGGGCGGTCTGCTCGACGAAGAAGGGGTTGCCGCCGGTCCGCCGGTGCACCTCGTCGACAAGGTCGGGCTCCGGCTCGACTCCCGCGGTCAGCGCCATGAGCGCGCCCACCTCGTCGCGCTGCAGCCCGGTCAGGGTCAGGGTCGTCGTGGCCCGCGCGGCCAGCGGCAGGATGAGCTGCTGGAGGGGGTGGTCGGCTGCCTCCACCTCGACGTCGCGGTACGTCCCGATCAACAGCAGCCGCTCGAACCAGGCGTGCTGCGCGGCGAATTCGAGGAGCTTGAGGGAGGCCGGGTCCGCCCAGTGCAGATCGTCCAGTACGACCACGAGGGGCCGTTTCTGCGAGACGGTGACCAGGGCCGTCGTCACCGCGTCGTACAGCGGGAAGCTCTCGCCGCCGTCCCCTTCGCTCGGGGCCTCGCCGAGCAGCACCGCGAGCCGCCCGCCCGCGGCCTTCTCGGCGTCGGCCCATTCGTCGTCGTCCGCTCCGCGCCGCAGCCCGCGCACCACCTGGACCCAGGGCCAGTACCCGGGCGCGCTCTCCGAGTCCCAGCAGGACCCGCTGAGCACCAGCGCACCGCGCCGCCGCGCCTCGTCGGCGGCGTCGGTCACGAGCGAGGTCTTGCCGATGCCGGCCTCGCCCGTGACCAGCATCAGGCCCCCGTGGCTCTCCGTCGCCCGGCCGATCTCCGCCCGGAGGACGCCTGCGGGGTGGTCACGCCCGATGAGTGCAGGGGTCATGCCGAGAACCATAGGAGGCGGCACCGACAAAGGACATCCGGCACAGGACTGTGATCGATCTGTGCCCTACGCGGTACGGGCCGCGGGCACCTGGCCGCGGGCCCTGACGGACCCGTCGGCCATCAGCCCGGCCAGCTCACCGCCCGCGCGCTCGATCCGGGTCGGCAGTGTGTCGGTGAGCGCGTCACCGGTACCGCCCCAGTCCTCCGACGCCGCGTACACCGCCGTCGGCACGACCAGCGCCCGCAGATACGCGAAGAGCGGACGCAGCGCGTGCTCCAGCACCAGCGAGTGCCGGGCGGTGCCGCCCGTCGCCGCGATCAACACCGGCTTCCCGGTGAGCGCGTCGGGCTCGATCAGGTCGAAGTACGACTTGAACAGCCCGCTGTACGAGGCCGTGAAGACCGGCGTGACCGCGATCAGGCCGTCCGCCTCTGTCACCGCCTCGATCGCCTCGCCGAGCGCCGGCGCCGGAAACCCGGTCACGAGGTTGTTGGCGATCTGCACGGCGAGCTCGCGCAGTTCGACGACCTGCACCTGCACGTCCGTGTCGACGTCGGCCCGCTCGACGAGCCGGCTGCGTACGGACTCCGCCAGCCGGTCGGCCAGCAGCCTTGTCGAGGACGGCACGCTCAGCCCGGCCGATACGGCCACCAGCTTCAGCGTCTGCATGGTCATGCCTCCTTCGTACGGGCGGTGTGGGCAGGGTGCACCGGGGCGGTCTCCGGCACGCCGGCCGGCCGCAGGTTGGCGAACTCCTTGCGCAGGACGGGCACGACTTCCTCACCGAGGATGTCGAGCTGCTCCAGCACGGTCTTCAGGGGCAGTCCCGCGTGGTCCATCAGGAAGAGCTGGCGCTGGTAGTCGCCGACGGCCTCGCGGAAGCCGAGGGTGCGCTCGATGACTTCCTGCGGGGACCCCACGGTCAGCGGGGTCTGCTCGGTGAAGTCCTCCAGGGAGGGGCCGTGTCCGTAGACGGGCGCGTTGTCGAAGTAGGGCCGGAACTCCGCAATCGCGTCCTGGGAGTTCTTGCGCATGAACACCTGCCCGCCGAGGCCGACGATGGCCTGCTCGGGCGTGCCGTGGCCGTAGTGGGCGTAGCGCTTGCGGTAGAGCTCGACCATCTTCCTGGTGTGTGACATGGGCCAGAAGATGTTGTTGTGGAAGAAGCCGTCGCCGTAGTACGCGGCCTGTTCGGCTATCTCGGTGGAGCGGATGGAGCCGTGCCAGACGAACGGCGGTATGCCGTCCAGCGGCCGCGGCGTGGCGGTGAAGCTCTGCAGCGGGGTGCGGAACTTGCCCTCCCAGTCCACGACTTCCTCGCGCCACAGCTTGTGCAGCAGGGCGTAGTTCTCGATGGCGAGCGGGATGCCGTGGCGGATGTCCTTGCCGAACCAGGGGTAGACCGGCCCGGTGTTGCCGCGGCCCATCATCAGGTCGACGCGGCCCTCCGCCAGGTGCTGCAGGACGGCGTAGTCCTCGGCGATCTTCACCGGGTCGTTGGTGGTGATCAGCGTCGTCGAGGTGGACAGGATCAGATTCTCGGTGCGCGCCGCGATGTGCCCGAGGAGCGTCGTCGGGGACGACGGGACGAAGGGCGGGTTGTGGTGCTCGCCGGTCGCGAAGACATCGAGTCCGACCTCCTCGGCCTTGAGCGCGATGGCGACTGTCGCCTTGATCCGCTCGTGCTCGCTCGGCGTACGGCCCGTCGTCGGATCGGCGGTCACATCGCCGACCGTGAAGATGCCGAACTGCATGGAGGCCACCTCTCGGGTAGGGATCGAGTTCTAGTTGGTTGAATCTTGAATCAAACCCTACAACGGCGACCCCGGCCCCCCTATTCCGGGTCCTCGTACCCTGGTGCGGGGGACCGACCACTGACGTTTGTACGGACCGGCTGGAGGCCTGTCGTGAGCGAGAGCGAGAGCTGGAAGGAGCGCGGTGTGATGCTGCGCGTCTTCGTGTATGTCTTCGCCACCCACCTCTTCGCCGGTTTTGTGTGGCTGCTCTTCTACGTCGGCGAGCACGCGCAGAAGTAGGCCTCAGCTCGGTCCCGCGGCGCTCGCGAACAGCTGGCGGAAGGCGTCCGCAGACTCCGTGCCCGACCGCCCGAATGGTGCGTCGAAGTCCCACACGAGGAAGAGCAGAAAGGCGATCAGGGCGCTGAAAAGACCGGCCAGCAACAGCTCTCTGGGAGTGCGGCCGATCTGCAGCGTGAAGATCAGGCCGACCGTCACCAGTGCCCCGGTGATCAGGCCGAACCACACGACCCCCGGCAGCGTCTCCCCGGCATTCTGCGCCCGCGCGTTGCGCGCGTCGTCGGCGACGGCGACCTGGTCGAGCATGGGCTGGTACGCCTGCGTCTCGAGTTCGTTGACCGGCGCCCGCCGTGCGATGTCCGCGCGTACGACGCCGAGCAGTTCCGCTCCCCGCCCGGACAGCTCGTTGTGGTCGACCATCCTCGGCCACTCCTGGTGGACGACGTGGGAGACGTAACGGTCGATGTCCGCGCGGAGCTGCGCCTGGACGCCGGCCGGGTAGACCGCGGCCCGCTGGGTGACCTCGTGCAGTGCCTGTGCCTCGCGGCGTACGTCGTCCTGCGCGGCGCTGCGCGCCTCCCAGACGCCGGCGATGGCCAGACCGAGCACGATCGCGTATACGACGCCGACCATCATCGTCATGTATTCGAGGACGTCGGGGGTCTCGGGGGCGTCGTCGTCCTCCGCGGCCCCGGCCTTGTTCAGCCGGTACTGCCTGAGCAGGGTGATGACGAGGACGACGGCACAGGCGGCGGCCATCGCGGCAGCCAGGACCAGCCATTCCGACATGAGGTTCTCCGAATGGGGTGCGGGGAGAGCGGCGAGGGTGTGGATCAGGCGCGGCCGCGCCCGCCGGCGGACCGTGAGCGGGGCCGCAGCAGCGCCGCGGCGAGAACGGCCGGGGTGGTGGTGACCAGCAGCAGGACCACGAGGGGAGTTCCGGAGTCCTCCGGCTTCCCGGTCGCGGGGCGGTAGTTGCGTACGGCGACGACGTGCCGCCGCTCGGGTTTCGTACGGGCGGCGGGTGCGGGAGCCGTCTCCGGAGCCTGCTCGGGGGCCTTCTCGGGAGGGGGCTCCGGGGCGTCCCGGGGGGGCGGGGGCCGTTCGGCGGGTGGCGCGGCCGGCGTGGGAGGACTGGGAGCCGGCGGTGTGGGAGTCGGCGGTGTGGGAGCCGGTGCCGGAGTCGGCGGCACGGGCTGCGTAGGCGGCGGAGTCGGTCTCGGGGCCGGTGCCGGAGTCGGCAGGCAGTCCCCGAAATGAACCGACAGCGATACGGACACCGCCGATACGGACACGGTCATGCACGCCGGTGCCCCGACCCCGACCCCGACCCCGACCCCGATCCCTTGCGAGCCGAGAATCGCCGCGACCCCCAGTGCGCTGAACTGCTCCCATCCCGCCACATGAGCACGCTAAGGGTGCGTGACCTGGGCGAAGGGCCAATATCACCCGTACGACTGATTAGCACATTCGTCGGACAGGTGGGCGGCAGAGGCTGGAGAAATGGTTTTGCACCTTGTTGCACAATCGCTGTGGGGCGGCTACAACTGGACTGTCGACCCCTGCGCGAGGAGGCGCCCCGATGAGCCCGACCCCGTACCCGCATCTGCTGAGCCCGCTCGATCTCGGGTTCACCACCCTGCCCAACCGGGTGCTCATGGGCTCCATGCACGTCGGCCTCGAAGAGGCGGAGCGCGGTTTCGAGCGGATGGCCGCCTTCTACGCCGCGCGTGCCCGCGGCGGCGTCGGCCTCATCGTCACGGGCGGCATCGCCCCCAACGACCGGGGCCGCCCGTACGAGGGCGGCGCCAAGCTCACCACCGAGGCCGAGGCGGAAAGCCACCGGACCGTCACCGCCGCCGTGCACGCCGAGGGCGGCCGGATCGCGATGCAGATCCTGCACTTCGGCCGGTACGCGTACCACGCGGACCTCGTCGCGCCGAGCGCCATCCAGGCCCCCATCAGCCCGTTCGTACCGCACGCCCTGACCGACGCCGAGGTCGAGGAGACCATCGACGACTTCGTACGGGCAGCGCAGCTGGCGAAGTCCGCGGGCTACGACGGCGTCGAGATCATGGGCTCCGAGGGCTACTTCATCAACGAGTTCATCGCGAGCGCCACCAATCACCGCACCGACCGCTGGGGCGGCTCGTACGAGAACCGGATACGGCTCCCGCTGGAGATCGTCCGCCGTACGCGTGAGCGGCTCGGCCCGGACTTCATCCTGATCTATCGGCTGTCCATGCTGGACCTGGTGCCCGGCGGCTCCTCGCTGGAGGAGGTGATCACGCTCGCCAAGGAGATCGAGGCGGCCGGCGCGACGATCATCAACACCGGGATCGGCTGGCACGAGGCCCGTATCCCGACCATCGCGACGTCGGTGCCGCGCGGCGCGTACACCTGGGTGACGAAGAAGCTGATGGGTTCCGTGTCCGTGCCGCTGGTGACCAGCAACCGCATCAACACCCCCGAGATCGCCGAGCAGTTGCTCGCCGAGGGGCGCGCGGACATGGTGTCGCTGGCCCGCCCCTTCCTCGCCGACCCGGACTTCGTCGCCAAGGCGAAGGCGGACCGCGCGGAGACCATCAACACCTGCATCGGCTGCAACCAGGCCTGCCTGGACCACACCTTCAGCGGGAAGATCACCTCCTGCCTGGTCAACCCGCGGGCCTGCCACGAGACCGAGCTGGTCCTCTCGCGGACCCGGCTGCGCAAGCGCGTCGCGGTGGTCGGCGCGGGGCCCGCCGGTCTCGCCTGCGCGGTCTCGGCCGCCGAGCGCGGACACGAGGTCACGCTCTTCGACGCGGCGGACGAGATCGGCGGGCAGCTGAACATCGCCAAGCGGATCCCGGGCAAGGAGGAGTTCAACGAGACGCTGCGCTACTTCCGTACGCAGCTCGAACTGCACGGCGTCGAGGTGCGTCTTGGCGCCCGCGTCACCGCCGATGACCTCTCGGCAGCCGCGTACGACGAGATCGTCGTCGCCACCGGGGTCACGCCACGGACCCCCGAGATCCCGGGCGTCGACCACCCGAGCGTCGTCAGCTACCTCGATGTCCTGCGCGACGGCGCGCCCGTCGGGGAGCGCGTCGCGGTGATCGGTGCGGGCGGCATCGGCTTCGACGTCGCGGAGTTCCTGACGGACGGTGGCGAGGGCGCGAGCCTGGACGCGGGGACGTACTTCCGGCAGTGGGGCGTCGACACGGACTACAGCGCCCCGGGCGGCCTGACTGCCCCCGAGCGCCCGAAGCCGCCGCGTACCGTCCACCTTCTCCAGCGCAGGACGAGCAAGGTCGGCGCGGGTCTCGGCAAGACGACGGGGTGGATCCACCGTACGGAGCTCAAGCACCGCGGGGTGGCGATGACGGCCGGGGCGACGTACGAGCGGATCGACGACGAGGGCCTGCACGTGAGTGTCGACGGGACGAAGCAGGTCCTGCCCGTCGACACGGTCGTGCTGTGCACCGGGCAGGAGCCGCATCGCGGGCTGTACGAGGAGCTGAGCGCCGCGGGCCTGCCGGTGCACCTGATCGGCGGGGCGGATGTGGCGGCGGAACTGGACGCGAAGCGGGCGATCGACCAGGGCACGCGCCTCGCGGCGACGCTCTGACGCCTCCTGCCTAGGATGCGGGCCATGTCCCTCCCGCACGCGATCCTCACGGCTCTGCTCGAAAAGCCCTCGTCGGGGCTGGAGCTGACCCGCCGTTTCGACAAGTCGATCGGCTACTTCTGGTCGGCCACGCATCAGCAGATCTACCGCGAGCTGGGGAAGCTGGAGCAGGCGGGCCAGATCCGCGCGCTGCCGTCCGCGCAGCCGACCCGCGGGCAGAAGAAGGAGTACGAAGTCCTGCCCGCGGGCCGTGAGGAGCTGACCGCCTGGGTCGCGCGCTCCGAGGACCCGAAGCCGGTCCGCGACCCGCTGCTGCTGCGGCTGCGCGCGGCAGGGGTGGTCGGCAGCGCGGGCCTGGAGGCGGAGCTCGGCCGTCATCTGGCCCTGCACCGGCGGCAGTTGGCGCAGTACGAGGCGATCGAGGCGCGCGACTTCCCGCCGGAGCGGCAGTCGACGGAGCAGGACAGGCTGAGGCATCTGGTGCTGCGGGGCGGGATCGAGCTGGAGACGTTCTGGACGAAGTGGCTGACGGAGACGCTGGCCGGCCTCAGGCCCGGGGCTGTCGACGACCGGGGTATCGGGTGCCGGACTTCCGTGCCGGGAGTGACGGGCGCCGCCGGGACGGAGTAGGCCGAAATGCGACACCTGACGGCCCGTGAGATTGTCGCGGCGTGACGGTTTCCTTGATCGCCGCCTTCTCCGCGGCCGCGCTCGCCCTGCTGCTGAAGTCTGTCTTCGGCCTCTGTCGCGCCGTCGGCAGCACCGACCCGTCCGCGGAGGCCCACTCCGTAAGGCTGGCGCTGTACGGCTGTGGCATCGCCGTGCTGACACTGGGCATGTTCATCGCCCTGGCGTGAGGGGACGCCTGCCGGACTGTCAGTGGGGATTCAGTGGGGACGCCATCGTCACCGCATGGGATGACTCGCCGCCAAGTGGCTGGTGAACCAGTCCCGGGCCAGGTCCGCGACCTCGTCCAGGGCGCCGGGTTCCTCGAAGAGATGCGTGGCGCCCGGGACGACCTCGAGCCGGTTCTCGCAGCGCAACTCCGCCTGGGCCTGGCGGTTGAGGTCGAGCACCATCGTGTCGCGGCCGCCCACGATCAGCAGCGTGGGCGCGCGTACGTCGGCGAGGTGCGGCCCGGCAAGGTCGGGACGGCCGCCGCGGGAGACCACGGCGGCGATGTCCGTGTCGGTGTCGCCACCTGAAGAAGCAGAGGCGCCGAATGATGCGGCGGCCCGCAGCGCAGCCGCGGCTCCGGTGCTCGCCCCGAAGTAGCCGATCCGGGCCGACTCGCGCTCCCGCAGCCAGCGGGTGGCGTCCGCCAGCCGCCCGGCCAGGGTTTCGATGTCGAAGACGTTCGCCCGGTCGGCTTCCTCGGCCGGGGTGAGCAGGTCGAAGAGCAGGGTGCCCAGTCCCGCCCGGTTCAGGGCGGCCGCCACCAGCCGGTTGCGCGGGCTGTGCCTGCTGCTGCCGGAGCCGTGGGCGAACATCACGATCTCCTCGGTGCCCAGAGGCAGGGTGAGGTCCCCGGCCAGCCGGACCCCGCCGGCGTCCACCGCGACCTCGGTCTCATCCCCGGCCCGGTCCTCGTCACCCCGCGCGGCCGCCTGCGCGAGCAGGGCGACGACCTCCTCGTCGGGGGTCTGGGAGAAGTCCTGGTACCACTCGCCGACTGCCCTGAACGCCCTCGGCGTGGACAGGCACACCACTTCGTCCGCCTCGGTGCGCAGCCAGGCGACCGCGTCCGGCGGCGCCACCGGCACGGCCAGCACCACACGGGCGGCGCCCTGCGCCCGTACCACCTCGCACGCCGCCGCGGCCGTCGAGCCGGTCGCGATCCCGTCGTCCACGACGATCACCGTGCGGCCGCCGATGGCCGACCGCGGCCGGTCCGCGCGGAACCGCTTCGCCTGCCGTGCGAGCTCCGCCTCCTCGGCGTGCTCGACCGTTTCGAGTTCGTCCCGGCCGACTCCGCTGCGGCGGACGATGTCGTCGCTGATGACCCGTACCCCGCCCTCGCCGATCGCGCCGTACCCCAGCTCGCGGTGGTACGGGACCCCGAGCTTGCGGACCACGATCACATCGAGTGGTGCGCCGAGTGCCTGCGCCACCTGGAAGGCGACCGGGACTCCGCCCCGCGGCAGGCCCAGGACGACGGGATTCTCCCCCCGTACGTGCCGTAGCGCTTCGGCAAGTCGGCGTCCCGCATCCATGCGATCGGTGAACAGCACAGCGGTTCACTCCCATCCCTTTCGTAATAACCCCATGTGTGGCTGTTTCGCAAGCGGGAGTCGAGCCGGCGATACGGTCGGTCGCATGGAACGAATCGGAGCAGTCCTGATCGACATCGACGGCGTGCTCACGGTGTCCTGGAAGCCGCTGCCCGGCACCGTCGAGGCGATGGGACGGCTGCGCGCGGCCGGCCTTCCGCTGGCGCTCGTCACCAACACCACCTCACGGACCCGCGCGTCGATCGCCGCGAAGCTGGCGGGGGAGGGCTTTCCCGTCGGCGTCGACGACATCCTCACCGCACCCGCCGTCACCGCCGCGTACCTGCGGGAGCACTACCCGGGGGCCCGCTGTCTGCTGCTCAGCAGCGGCGACGTCCGTGACGATCTCGAGGGCGTGACACTCGTAGACGGGAGAGAGGATGCGCCCCCGGATGTGGTCGTCTTCGGCGGCGCGGGCGGCGAGTTCAGTTACGCGGCCCTCAATGCCGCCTTCCGTCATGTGCAGCGCGGCGCCGCGCTGATCGCCATGCACCGCAACCTCTACTGGCGTACCGCGGACGGGCTCGACCTCGACACCGGGGCCTTCCTCCTGGGGCTGGAGCGAGCCGCCCGCGTCGAGGCGGAGATCACCGGCAAACCCGCCGCTTCGTTCTTCGCCACCGCCCTGGCACACCTGGGCGCCACCGCGTCCGAAGCGCTGATGGTCGGCGACGACATCGAATCCGACGTGCTGGCGGCGCAGCGCAGCGGAATCAGCGGCGTACTGGTCAGGACGGGCAAGTACCTGCCCGAGACGCACCGGGCGGCCGACGGGACACCGGACCACGTGCTCGACTCGTTCGCCGACCTTCCCGGGCTGCTGGAGCACGAGTGACTCGGCTGCATCGGGGCCAGGTCAGCCGGCGTGCTGCCCCAGCATCTTCCCCATCGCGGCAAGCACGGAGGGCGCGACCTGGTAGTACACCCAGGTGCCGCGCCGCTCGGAGGTGAGCAGGCCCGCCTCCCTGAGCTTTTTCAGATGGTGGGAGACGGTCGGCTGCGAGACGCCGACATCGGATATGTCGCAGACGCAGGCCTCGCCGCCCTCGTGGGAGGCGATCGCCGAGAACAGCCGCAGGCGCACCGGGTCGCCGAGCGCCTTGAACATGGCGGCGGTGCGGACCGCCTCCTCTGCCGAGAGGGGGCGCTCGGTCAGCGGCGGGCAGCACGGCTCGACATCCAGGTCGGCATCCGGCTCCAGCAGCGGCAACGCCTTCACATTCGACATACGTCTATGTTGACACATGTCGAACCAGCCACCCAAGGGTTCGTCGCTGGAACGGAGCGTCAGAGCCAGCCGTTGCGGCGGAAGCTGCGGTGGACGACGAAGCAGGCGATGACCATGACACCGAGAACGAGGGGGTACCCGTAGGTCCAGCGCAGCTCCGGCATGTGGTCGAAGTTCATGCCGTACACACCGCAGACCATGGTCGGCACGGCGATGATCGCCGCCCATGCGGTGATCTTCCGCATGTCCTCGTTCTGGGCGACCGTCACCTGCGCGAGGTGGGCCTGGAGGATCGAGTCGAGCAGGGCGTCGAACGACGTGATCTGCTCGGTGACGCGGGCCAGATGGTCGGCGACGTCACGGAAGTACGGCTGTATGTCCGGGCCGACCGGCGGCATCGGCTGGGTGGCGAGGGCATGCAACGGCCGGCCCAGCGGCGCCACCGCGCGCCTGAGCTCCAGCAGTTCGCGCTTGAGCTGGTAGATGCGGCCCGCGTCGCCGCGGCCCGCGTGCTCGGCGAAGACGGTGCTCTCGACGGCGTCGATGTCGTTCTGCACGGCGTCCGCCACGGCGAGGTAGTCGTCGACCACATGATCGGCGATGGCGTGCAGTACGGCGGCGGGGCCCTTGGCCAGCTGCTCGGGGGTGTCCTCCAGGGCCTCCCGGAGCGGGCCGAGCGAGCCGTGCCTGCCGTGCCGGACGGTGATCACGAAGTCGGGCCCGGTGAAGATCATGAGCTCGCCGGTGTCCACCACCTCGCTGGTGGCGGTGAGCTCCTCGTGCTCGACGTAGCCGCAGGTCTTGAAGACGGCGAACAGGGTCTCGTCGTACCGCTCCACCTTGGGCCGTTGATGGGCGACCACCGCGTCCTCGACGGCCAGCGGATGCAGACCGAACAGCTCGGCAACCCCGGCGAACTCCGTTTCGGAGGGCTCGTGCAGCCCGATCCAGACGAAGCCGCGGCCGGACTTGCGGACCCGCCGCAGCGCCTCGTCCACCGGGCCGGTGTCGGGCTGCCGTACGCCGTCCTCGTAGACCACGCAGTTGACCACCGTGCTGCCCAGCGGGGAGCGAGCCGGGTGGCTCAGGTCCACGGTCCTGCGGTAGGCGCGGCGCACGGCGCGGCGGAGATTGCGGATCATCGGCACAGCTGGCTCCTTCGGACAACCAGTCGCCAGTTTGCCACCGCCCGACCGGTGACCAGCGACCGGTACATCTGACCGGAGACAGACGAGCCGGTTCACCGTACGCCGCCCTGCGGAGAGAACACCGACGGCCGGATCCTCGGCTTCATGGGCGAGCCCACGGTGTACGTCCTCAAGCTCAACAGCGCACTGAAGGCACTCACCGAGAAGTGATCGTGTTCTGGGCAGCGGTAGACCCGGTCCGCCGCTGCCCAGGGCTCAGCCGCAGGTCAGGATGGGCGATGCCCAGTCGGCGTGGTCGTGGTTGATGCCGTCGCCGCTGTCGGTGACGACCAGTCTCAGCTCCAGGCCGCCGGTGAGATCCGCCGTGAGCGTCCTCGTGGCGTCGGCTCCGGTCAGGCGGCCGCTGTCGGCGACCTTGGTGGCGTCCCGGTAGATCTGGAAGACCACCGACCCGTTCGTACCGCCCGACTCGTCGTCGATGCCGACGGCGGCGGTGAGCTTGGTACAGCTGCCGCCGAGGTAGTACGTGATGTCGCTCGCCGCGTGTGTGCCGAGGCCCTTGGCGTAGGTGGTGCCGTTGAGGGCCAGGGTCCGGCCGTCGCCCGCGGCCTTCTCACCGTTGCTGCGGTCGCGCTCCACCGGCCCCCAGCCGTTCGCGGACGAGGCCCATGCGAGGTCGCTGAGCGCATGGTTGCCGGCCGCCGGGCCGCTGCCGCAGACCAGCTTGGCGTCCGCCCAGTCGGCGTGGTCGTAGTTGATGCCGTCGCCGCCGTCGGTGACGACCAGCCTCAGTTTCGTACCGCCGGTGAGGTCGGCGCTCAGGCGCCTGGGCGGATCGTTCGCCGTGCGCACGCCGCTGTCGGCGACCAGGGCGGCGTCGCGATAGACCCGGAAGACGACCGATCCGCCCGCCGTCGACTCGTCGTCCACGCCGACGTCGACGGTGAACGACCGGCAGCTGCCGCCCAGGTGGTACGTGATGTCGCTCGCCGCGTGTGTGCCGAGGCCCTTGGCGTAGGTGGTGCCGTTGACGGTGAGGGTGCGGCCGTCGCCCGCGGTCTGCTCACCGTTGCTGCGGTCGCGCTCCACCGGCCCCCAGCCGTTGATCGCCGACGTCCACGGCAGATCGCTGACCTGCTGGATCCCGGCGGGCGGCGGCACCGGAGCGCCCGGCGTCACCCGGTACATCACGGTCCCGTGGGCGGGCACCGAGGCGCTGATCGTGCCCGTGGTGGTGCCGGTCTGCTTGGACCACAGGTCCTTGAGCGCGTACGAGGAGGCGCCGCCGATCCCGATCGCCTGGACCGTCGTCGAGATCGTCTTCGCCGAGGCCGTCTCATTGGTCAGCGTCACCGAACGGCTGCCGTCCGCCAGCGGCTTGGACATCACCACAAGACCGCCGGAGCTGGACACCACCGTGCCCTGCTTGCCCAGGCTGTCCTGGTCGACCGCGATGACGTCGGTGTTCTTCAGGATCGCGAGGGTCGCGGGTGAGGCGCCGCGCAGATCACTGCCGATCAGCAGCGGCGCGGCCATCTGCGCCCAGAGGCTGAAGTGGGTGCGGTACTCGGTGTCGGTCATCCCGCCGTTCCCGACTTCGAGCATGTCGGGGTCGTTCCACGCCCCGGGCTTGGCGTACGGCGCGAGCCCCTGGTTCTGGTGCGCGATGCCGATCATGCTGGACCAGGAATCGCTGATGTCCCCGGTCGTACGCCATGAGTTGCCGACGTCCGCCGCCCAGTTCCAGGGCTGGTTCTCCCCCCATTCGCAGATGCTGTAGAGAATCGGCCGCCCGGTGGCCTTCAGTGCGTTGGCCATGGCGGTGTAGCGCTGCTTGGCGTCGGCGCCGGTGTTGTTGCAGTTGTCGTACTTCAGGTAGTCCACGCCCCAGGACGCCCACAGGTTGGCATCCTGCTGCTCATGCCCGAGGCCGCCCGGAAAGCCTTGTACGTCGCAGGTCTTGGTCCCGGCACTGGAGTAGATGCCGAACTTGAGGCCTTTGGAGTGCACATAGTCCGCAACTGCCTTGATCCCATGGGGGAAGCGGACCGGATCGGGGACGAGGTTGCCGTTCGCGTCGCGCTGCGGCAGGGCCCAGCAGTCGTCGATGTTGACGTAGGTGTACCCGGCGTCCTTGAGTCCCTGGGACACGAAGACGTCGGCGATGCCCTTGACCATGGCCTCGTTGAACTCGGCCCGGCAGTGGGTGGAGTTCCAGTTGTTGAACCCCATCTGGGGCGTACGCGCGAGCCCATTGTCGACGGCGGCGGCGGGAGGAGTGGCGGCTGCGGGGGGAGCGGCGGCGACCTGCCCGGTGACCGCGACGGCCACGCCGGCTGTGAGGAGCGCGAGCGTCGTGGCGACGGCGGCCAGACGGGCGCTTAAGGGGGTGTGCCGTTCGGCGTGCATGTGCGGCTCCGAGGGGGGTGATTGGCGCACAAACAAACGGGGACGAACGAAAGCCACCACATCTCAGCGCCGCGCCAGGTCCATGTCAAGACATCGCGCACGCCCTGCCGGACGAGGCGGCCAAGGCCCCTTTATCCCGTATATAGGCGGAAAAGGGGCACACTGAAGGGAGAAACACGGCGGCAGGGTTCCGTCTGGAGGGTGATCACATGGCCGGTCGGACGATGGTGGGGAAGGGGCCCAGGTCCCGCTACGCCCCGGATCGGGGACTCACCACCCGCATGGTGACGACGATGTTCCTGATCGGGCTGGTCTACGTGGTCTTCGTGGGTGTGCTGCTGGCCGTTCTGCGCGGCTCGTGGCCGATCATCCTGGTGATCGCGGGCGGGCTGTTCATCGTTCAGTTCTGGTTCAGCGACCGCATCGCGGCCTTCAGCATGGGCGCCCGCGAGGTCACCCCGGAGCAGGCGCCCGAGCTGCACGGCGCCGTCGACCGTATCTGCGCCCTCGCCGACATGCCCAAGCCGCGCGTCGCGATCGCCGACAGTGATGTGCCGAACGCCTTCGCCGTCGGCCGTAACGAGAAAACCGCCCTGGTCTGCGCCACCACCGGCCTGCTGCGCCGCCTGGAGCCGGAGGAGCTGGAGGGCGTGCTCGCGCACGAGCTGTCGCACGTCGCACATCGCGATGTCGCCGTGATGACCATCGCGTCGTTCCTCGGCGTCCTCGCGGGCGTGATGACCCGTGTCGCGGTCTGGGGCGGCTTCGGCCGGCCGGACAGCAGCCGCGATCCCAATGCCGCGATCGCCATGCTGCTGATACCCGTGGTCAGCGCGGCCGTGTACGTGCTCAGCTTCCTGCTGACCCGGCTGCTCTCCCGCTACCGCGAGCTCTCCGCCGACCGCGCCGCCGCGATGCTGACCGGCCGCCCCTCCGCGCTCGCCTCCGCGCTCACCAAGGTGACCGGTGAGATGGCGGCGATACCGACGCGGGACCTGCGCAAGGCTGAGCCGTTCAACGCCTTCTGGTTCGCGCCGGCCTTCTCCTCCAAGGAGAGCCTGAGCAGGCTGCTCTCCTCGCACCCGACGCTGGAGCAGCGACTGGACCAGCTGGGCAGGATCTCGGCGCAGCTCGGCCGCCCGTGACGACGAACTGACCCGTGACGACGAACTGAGGTTCATTCGTGGGACTCCTCGACACCATCCTCGGCCGCAGCAAGCCGGTACGCCCCGACCTCGACCAGCTCTTCGGTCTGCCCGCCGCGGCGATCACCCTCCAGGCGGGCGCCGGATTCACCCCGACCGGTGTCGGCTCGGTGTGCTTCGCCAGCGTCGAGGGCGGGGCCTTCGCCCAACTCCAGGAGGACGTAAGGGAGTTGCTTGACGCGGACACCGGCCGCGGCGGTATCCCGGTCGAGTTCAGCCAGGACGCGTACGGCTACACCTGGCTCCTCGCCCGCCAACCCGCCAGCGACACGGCCTCCCTGGTCAACGACCTGCACGCGGTCAACACCCTCCTCGAGGACGCCGGTTTCGGCCCGCAGCTGCTCTGCTCCCTGATCGCCTTCCGCGAGGCCACCGGAGATCGCGCGCTGGCGCTGGTCTACCTCTACAAACGCGGCACCTTCTACCCCTTCGCGCCGCTCCCCGGAACGGCGGAGAAGCGCGACAACACCCTGGAACTCCAGGCGAGGGCGCTGCTCACGGACGACCTGCGCATCGAGACGGACCTGGCCCGGTGGTTCCCGGTGTGGGGAGCGCCGGGGCTGGGCGGGACGGGCCACGTCGCCACGACGGATCTGTAGACCGAGTCCCTGCTGAGACCACACGTAGAGGCTCTATTCGCCGATGCGTACCAGCGCGAACGTGATGTTGTCCGGCCCTCCGGCCGCGATCGCCGCCTTCCACAGCTCGAACGCGGCCCTTCCGTCGTCGTGCACCCGCAGCAGCCCGTCGAGCTCATCGTCGGGCACCGGGTCGGTCAGCCCGTCGGTGCACACCAAGTAGCGATCGCCTACGGACAGCGCCGAGGCCGCCACATGGGGCGTGATCGCGTTGAACGTGTGGCTGCCGCCGAGCGTCTGTGTGACGGCTGACGTGGTGCGCTGTCCCGGCCGCAGGGGCGGGCTGTCGTCCACGCTCACCTGGCGAAGCCCGTTCTGAGCCGCGTCGAACACCTTGCTGTCGCCGACGTTGAACGTCAGCAGCGACTCCGTCAGGACGACGGCACCCGCGACTGTGGTTCCCATGGTGACCAGCTCAGGATGGTCGCGAGCGGCCGAGTACACCGCGTGATTGCACAGGTCCAGGGCGTCACTGACGGCTTCCTCGTCGTCCAACGAAGGGCCGAGCGAAGCGAGTTGGCGGACCACCAGCGCACTGGCCACCTCACCGGCGGGCTGCCCGCCGAGTCCGTCGGCGACCGCGACGACGAGCGGTGTGCCGATAGGGAACAGCAGCGTCTGCGGATTCTCGGTCACGGTGCCGCACAGCGTCCACGGTCCGACGACGAGGCTGTCCTCGTTGTGCTCGCGGACCAGCCCGACATGGCTCAACGCAGTCACTGCTATGTACGGCACCGGAGTGTCCCGCCTCTCGGCAACGGCAGGCGTGCCCTTCACCACCATTGTTACGCCGCGGACGCCCGCGCGGAGGAGGTGGACGAGGTGGACGAGGCGGATGAGGAAGTGATCCGGTGCGCGTGCGGGCGCGTCCACGTCTGCCATGGCGGCAGACTGGGTGGACCGTCCGCAGGCACAGCGGTCCGTGGCCGCGGCCCGCGCGGCGGCCACCCAGTGGGCCGAGCCCTCAACGGAAGTCGGCTGCTGTGCACCGAGCTGCCGTGCACCGAGCTGCCGTGCACCGAGCTGCTGTGCACCGAGCTGTTCTGCACCGACGAAGGCGAAGGCGGTGAACCCGTGCCATGGACCTCGCCCCCGACGTACCCGCGCTTGTACGTGAACTGACCCGGCGGGCCGACCCCCTGCGCCTGCGCCATGACGTGGAGTACCTCGCCGACCGCCCGCGCAGCCGCACCCGCGCCCCCGAAGCCATGCTGCGCGCCGAGGCCCGTGTGACGAGTGAACTGGCCGCCGCGGGCTGGCGGACCGAGCGCCGGCCCTTCGACGTACGGTGGCGACTGGGCCTCACCGACCGCCACGGCCGTCGGGCCCGCGCGCTCACACTCCGCGTGCACCGGCGGCTGACCGGCGCGAACCTCGTGGCCGAGCTGCCGGGAGGCGACGACCGCCCGACGGTGGTGGTCGGAGCGCACCTGGACACCGTCGCCGGCTGCCCCGGCGCCGACGACAACGCCTCCGGCGTCGCCGCGCTGCTGGAGATCGCCCGCCTCCTCGGCGGGCTGCCGCGACCGCCCGCGGTCACCCTCATGTTCTTCGACATGGAGGAGCTGGGGATGATCGGTTCCCGGTTCGCCGCCCGGCGGCCGGGCCGTACCCGGCAGGTCGCGGGCATGATCTGCCTCGAGTCCGTCGGCTTCTTCGCGAACGAGCCCGGAACCCAGCTGCTGCCCGCCGGGTTCGGCATGGCCTTCCCCCGCGTGGCCGCCGCGGTCCGCTCGGCCGGGCAACGGGGCGACTTCACCCTCGTTGTCCACCGGCGCTCGACGGCGGCGGCGGCCTCCCTGTGGCGCCGGGCAGCGGGCGCCGCCGAGCCCCCGCTGCCCGTCGTCACCCTGCGCGACCCGCGACCGGACGGCCCGCTGGGGGCGCTCGTCGGCCTCGCGGTGCCGCCGGTGAGCCATCTGGACCGAAGCGACCACGCGGCCTTCTGGAACGCAGGGATTCCGGCCCTGATGCTCACCAGCACGGCGAACTTCCGGAACCGCAATTACCACCGGCCGACCGACACCCCGGACACCATCGACTACCGGCGTCTGGCGACCGTCGCCGTAGCGACCGCCGCCACGGTCACGTTCTGGCCTGCCGGCGGGACCGGTTGATCCCGGTCTCCACCCGTCTCGGACGGCCGAGATCAGCGGAACCACCGTAGAAGCCAGCACGCGGCCCCAGCCTTCCCTACGCTGGATACGACTGGTCCCAAACGCATGACGAGGTGGGTGGGCCACCTCGGAGGGCGACTCGGCCGGCGAAGACTGGTCGGAGGCGAGGGATGATGAGGCGTGGCGTTATCCAGCCACGGTTGCACCCGGTGATCCGAGCAGACCGTGCCCACTCCCGGGCAGACCGTGCCCACCCCCGGCTACGGGGGCGCTGCGAGCCGTGAGAGAGAAGATCCGGGTATTCGGCGGGGCGGTGCTGGCCGCTGTCTATGTGCTGGGCAAAAGGGACGACAGTCTGCGCCTGGTGGAATCGGTCGGAGACTCCGGTGCCATGTACGGGCTGTCGTCCTGCTATCCCCTGTCCGGTCATGCACCCGTCGTGGAAGCCTTCCGCACCGGCCGCGCCCTGTGGTTGAACGGGGAAGGGCTCGCCGCGTACGGCGAGGACCCCGGCGAGGCCCCTGAGCAGACGCTGCCCGCCGACATCTCGCTGGGCGCACTGCCGCTGGGAGCGAACGGCACTCCGCTGGGCTGCCTGGTCATCGTGGACGACGTCGGCAATGGCTTCGACGCCGAACGGCGCAACTTTCTGGAGCTCTACGCCGACCAGGTTGCCGCATGGCTCGAAGCGACCGGCGAACCGAACAGTCACGCCATCGGCCGTACGGGGCCCCGGCCGGTACTGGGCCCTGCCCTGGACCGCCTCCGTGTCGGTTCCTTCACCCTGGTGCTCAGCAGCGGGCAGATCGAAGCGGACGACCGGGTGCTCGACCTCGTCGACATCCCCAGGGGCGAGTTCGACGGACGTGTCGAGACCCTGCTGGCGCACACCGTTCCTGACGACCTGCCCGCGCTCATGTCCATCGTCGAGCCGGGCCATATGACATCCGGCGGCCGGGACCTCGAATTCCGTGTCCGCCGCCCCACCGGCGAGCTGCGCTGGCTGCGCCTGCGGTGCCGCGTGCTGGCGGACGGCGCCGGCAAGCCGGAGCGGGTGCTCGGCGTGGTCGCCGACGCCTCGCATCTGCGGCCCAGCGCGGACGAAGTCTCCAGGGTGCAGCAACTGTCCGTCGCTCTGGCCGGTGCGATGACCGTCCGGGACGTCAGCAGGGCCGTGGTCGCCGCCCTGCGCGACCCGCTGGGAGCCGATCGGGTGGCTCTCGCCGAACTCGAGGGGGACCGGCTGGTGGTCACGGTCCTCGACCCGCCGGAACCCGATGCCTGGCCCGAGCTCTGGCGGTCCGAATGGCGGTCCGAGTGGCCCGATGCGCCCGCCTACGCCCTGCCCACGCTGGAGGCCGCGCTGCGCGAGGGCCGCGCGAGCCTGTGGACGGCGGGCTCCGACCTCGAACCGGGCCTCCTCGGCATCGGCCCCGGCGGCCTCGCCGTCCTGCCGATCCCGGCCGAAGGCCGGGTGGTCGGCGGGTGCCTGGTCGGATGGGACGAGCCGCACGCGTTCGGCCCCGAGGAACGGTCCATGCTCACCGCGACCGCGGGCATGGTGGGGCAGGCCCTGGTGCGCGCCCGTGCGTTCGACGCCGAGCACGAGCTCGCCACGACGCTTCAGCGCAGCCTGCTGCCGCGCAAGCTTCCGCGACTGCCCGGCGCGGTGTCCGTCGCCCGCTATCTGCCCGCGACGGTGGGACTCGAGGTGGGTGGCGACTGGTACGACGTGATCCCGCTGTCCGAGAACCATGTGGCGCTGGTCGTCGGGGACGTACAGGGGCACAACGCCGTCGCCGCGACGATCATGGGCCAGATGCGTACGGCGATCAGGGCCTACGCCGTGGAGGGCCACCCGCCCGACGTGGTCGTCTCCCGCGCCAATCACCTGCTCGTCGGCATGGAGACCGACCTCTTCGCCACCTGCTGCTATGTCGCCATCGACATGGAGGAGGGCAATGCCTGGTGCGTCCGTGCCGGGCACCTGCCGCCGTTGCTGCGTGCCCCGGAAGGCGTCACCCGGGAGGTGGAGGTCGAAGGCGGGCCTCCGCTGGGAGTGCTCGCGGAGGCCCAGTTCCCGATGACCGCGGTCGCGCTGGCTCCCGGCGCGGTTCTCGCCCTGCTGACGGACGGCCTGGTCGAGTCATCGAGCCTTCACCTGGATGACGGCATGCGCCGTGTGTGCGACGCGCTCTCCACCGCCGACCCCTCCGACGCCGGGCGGATGGCCGATGAGCTGCTCGGCGGGGTCAACCGGCGCGACGACGACGTGGCGCTGCTGCTCCTGCGCTACGACGGGCTGGGAGTCCGGCCGCTCCGGGCGGCCTGGACGGTGTGGAGGCTGCCCGACGCGGTCGCGCACGCGCGCCGTTTCACCTCCCGTACCCTGCGTTCCTGGCGTGCGACGGACGAGCGCGTGATGGAGCAGTCGGACACGGTCCTGCTGACCGTCTCCGAGCTGGTCACCAATGCCCTGGTGCACACCCAGGGCCCGGTGCGCCTCGACCTCATGCTGGCCGGGGACCGGCTACGGGTGGCGGTGAGCGACACATCGCCGCGAGCGCCCGTCAAACCGGCGAGTATGGACTGGGAGGCGACCGGCGGCCGGGGGATCCTGCTGGTCGAGGCGGTGTCGGCGTCGTACGGCTCCGTGCCGCTCAGCGGCGGCAAGCAGGTGTGGGCCGAGGTCGTCCTGCCACCGCGCGAGCCCTGACCGGCCGAGCTCTGACCGGCCGGGGTGGTGCGCACGCCCGCCGTGACGGGCATGCGCACTCGACGTTCACCGCTCTGACCTACCGGCTTGCTACGGCTTCCACCATGCGGCAGAGGCATCGCGCAGAGTGTTCGTGCCGCAGTGCACCTCGCCCATGCCGACGTGATACGTGTGCCAGTCGTCGATGTACGACACCTTCATGCCCGCCCCGGTGTACGCGGCAGTCACGGCGGAGGTGAATATGTCCTTGCCGCCGATGACCGGACCCCATTGCCGCGGGGCCAGGTAGCGGTCCCGGCCGAGCAGGATCCCGTTGACCGCACCCGGAACGTACGCGCTGGTCATGACGGCTTCCGGGCCCGCTGCGCGGTCGTCGTGCCTCGAGAGCTCCTTCTGCTGCCCGTACTCGCGGACCGCGTCCGGTACCTTGCCGGCGCCCATCCGCGACAGCCGCGGCATGCGGTCGCCCCGCTCGTCGTCTCCCGTACCCCGCGTGTACAGGGCGGGCACCCGTACCACCTCGGCGTCCGTCACACCCGTCTCGCGCTTGAGCACCTCCAGATTCGCCGCGATCCGCTTCGCGGCCATGGTGTTGTCGGCCACCAGCCACTTGGAGGCGAGCGCCTGGTCGATGGTCTCCTTGGGGGCGGGCAAGTCCTTGCTCCCCGGCACGGAGAACATCCGCGTCTTGCCGTGGCCGGCCTGCTGCGCCTCGCGCAGCAGCCGCAGCCCCGCTTCGGGATCGGCGATGGAAATCTTCCAGCCGCGCGGCGTGTCCGCGGGGAGGAACTGGACGAACTCGTCCACGTGCCCCACATGCAGCCATGAGGTGTCCAGGAGCAGCGGGTCCTGGAAGCCCTGGGACTTCAGCAGCGTCCGCATCACCTGCGCGGGCTTCGAGCCGTTGTCCTTGCGCTCGCCCATGATGATGCGCCCGGCGGGGAAGGACCGGCCGCCGTGGTCGTACGGAGGGATGGTCTCCAGATTCCCCATCGAGTTGAGGGTCCACTCCTCCGAGTCGCGGACCCCGGACACCTGCACCACGCCCACGCCGTTGCCGCGCAGCTTCTCGAACAGCTCCCGGCCGGCCGGGCGGTCCGCCTGCGCCGACCGCAGCATCACGCGTATCACCTGCCGGCGCCCACCGGGGCCGGTCATGCTCACGTAGCCGGGCTCGACGAAGTCCTGCGCCCAGACGTCCCCGTACTTGTCGAAGGTCGCCAACGGCTTGTCGATCCCGGCCGACTTGACCTCCGCCGCGAGGCCCTTGACGAACGCCTGCTGCCGACGCGCGTATTCGTCCTTCCCAGGCACCTTGGTGACCAGCAACTGCTGCGCGTTCTGCAGGTGATGGTGCGTCAGCAGCGGGGCGACCCGCAGGGTGACCTCGTCGGAGGTGCTCTTCCCGCCGGAGGCCACGGTCAGACGGATCACGGAGCGACCGCCCCAGCGGGCGTTGTCGCGTATCACGTCAGTGCTCTCGACCCCGAATTCCACACCTGCGCGGAGCTCGGCGGCGGACAGGCGGGTCTTGGCCGTGACCCAGGTCCAGCCGGTGGAGCGTTTGACGAAGATCCGGGTGTTCTTGGCGCCGGCCACGACCTTCAGGGCGCCCGTAGCCGTGGCGGGCAGGTTCGCCATCGGCACGGAACGCACCCGGGCCAGGTCGGCCGTGTCGGCGGAGCCGTTCACCGTGGTGTCAGCCGCGTCGTTGCACGCGGCAAGCTTGGCATCCGGGAGCGGCTTGCCGCCCGGGCCTTTGACCGCGCACCGCTTGGTGTCGTCGTCGATATTGGGGAGGAAGACCGCTCCCCTCGCGGGGGACCAGCTGTCCTCACCGCTGGTGTCCGTCGTACCGTCGACGTCCACCCGCCCGTCCCGGTTCACGTCCGCCCGGAGGTCGACCCGGGGTGGCTCCGCTGCGAACGCCGGTGACACGGGCGCCAGTACGGCCCCGATCACGGTGATGGCCAGTGCCGCGTGTCTCGCATGGCTCGTACTCAAGATGCGTCCCTTCCTCAGGCTCGGTGCTACCGAGCCCGAAGAGGACAGGGACGCGCGGTGCGTTGCCTTCCGGCGCCGGGATCATCCCGGAGGCATGCGTGAGTGCGACTGGCGGAGGAGGCGGTGTCAGCCCAGGGCATGACGAAGAATCAGGGGCATTGGGGTATTGCCGCGGGCTTCACATCTGACGGGGCCGCGCCGCAACGGCAGGCAGCAGCAGGCGGCCCTGCGTGTCGTACGAGCACGACACGCAGGGCCGCCAGACCCTCAACGGGGGTGGCGCGTCAGGCGCCGGGTGCGCGGTAGTCCACCTTCTGGCGGACCGCTTCGTCGATTTCCTCGGGCGTCAGCAGCACGACCGTGCTCGTGCGAACGCCACCGGCCGCCGACGTGATCAGACCCATGGCCGCGGCGTGGGCATTGCTCGGCAGGTCCACCGTGACATAGACGTCTTCGTCGCCGAATGCCCAGTGCATTGATTCGAGCCGGCCACCCAGGCTCTGGACCATGCGTTCGACGACCTCACGGCGCGCAGTGCCGCCTTCTTTGAGCAAGCCCTGCAGTCCGTCGACCGTCAACTTGGCCCTGAAGAGGTATTTCGACATCGGTCTCCGCCTTTCACGTACGTGCCGAAGAGGGGTGTGCTCAGCCGGAGCCGTATGCCTGGAGACCGGCCTGGACGTCGTCGAAGTTCATCACCGGTATGAAGGTGACCTTCGCGCCGAGTTCCTGGAAGAAAGGCTCGGCGATTGCCGGGATCTGAGAAGGCTCCTGAAGGTCGAAGACAAAGAATCCGGTGCGTTCTCCGTTCTGCGCCCCGAAGTAGGCGGCTTCCGGCTTCAGCCGCTCGATGGCCGACTTCATGGTCGTGCCCAGGCTCTGGTCCTTGATCGCCTTGTTTGCTTTCTCGGTGTCGAATTGGACCGTCAGCAATACCCTCATGAGCGTTCCACCTCATGTGTGTGTGCCGGCATCGCGCGATGTGCGAGGGATTCGCAGCGCTGTGTGTCCGTACATCCATCGTCGCCCTGCCCCAGCACGACTGCATCCCGGCAGGGCGCCTCGCTGTGGCCCGCTCAGGACGTGGATCGCGCCGCCAGGGACGGAGGCGTACGGCTCGCCGTCCGGCCCAACGCGGCCGCTGCCCGGGCGAACTTCGCAGCGTCCAGCAGGGCCGCACCGCCCAGGTCGTTGTTGAAGTACACAAACACATCGTTCTCGTCCGGCCATGCGTCGGCGATGCGTCGGGCCCAGGACTTCAGCGCTTGGCGGCCGTAGCGCGGCGGTGGCTCGGAGATGCCGCCGTGGAATCGCACGTACCCCCATGACGCGGTGCGCCACAGTGGCGTCACCGGGCGGGACCCCCGATCCGCCCAGCACAGGGCGCTGCCGTGCCGTTCCAGCAGCGCCCGGAGTTCCCGCTCCGCCTCCCACCACGACGTGTGCCGGAATTCGACGGCCACCCGAACCGTGCCGGGAAAGCACCTCAGGCAGGCGTCCAGAGCCTCGATGTCCTCCCGGAAGTGGGCAGGCAGTTGCAGCAGAACGGGCCCCAGCCGGTCGCCCAGGCCCTCGGCGTGATCCATCAGCCGGCGCACCGGCTCCTCGGGGGCGCGCAGCCTCTTCATATGGGTCAGATAGCGGCTGGCTTTCACCGCCATGACGAACCCCTCCGGCGTCCGCTCCCGCCAGGAGGCGAAGATCTCCGTGGTGGGAAGCCGGTAGAAGGCGTTGTTGTTCTCCACGGTGGCGAAGTGCCGGGCGTACTCCTCCAGCCACAGCCGCTGCGGTTGCCTGGGCGGATAGAGAACGCCGCGCCAGTCCTTGTACTGCCATCCCGAGGTTCCGACAAGCATGGGCATGGTCCGATCCCTGCCCAGGAGGAGAGGAAGTATCGTCCCATTCAGGGCATATCTCTACCTGGATGTGCTGAGGCTGAGGTCTGAGACGAGCCGGTCAATGCGCTGTGTCAGGGCGTTTCGCACCGCGCGGGCACTCTCGATGTCCAGGCCCTTCAGGTCCGGCAGAGCCCAGTCGTAGTACCGCCTGTCGGGCAACACGGGGCAGGCGTCGCCGCAGCCCAGGGTGACCACGATGTCCGCCGCGTGGACCACCTCGTGGGCCAGTGGCTTGGGGAACTCCCGTCCCGGGGAGAGTCCGGCCTCGGCCATCAGCCGCAGCGCCACCGGGTCGATCCACGCCGCCGGCAGCGTGCCCGCGCTGTGGATGCGTACGGGACGAGTAGCCGTACGCCGCAGCAGCGCGGCCGCGAGCTGCGAACGGCCGGCGTTCTCCGTGCAGACGAAGAGGACCTCGGGGGCGGTCTTGGGGGCCGGCCCGGTGGTCCGGGCGATCGCGTCGAGGCGCTGGATGGCGAAGCGCTCGGCAAGGACCGGCAGGTACGCGGTTACGGCGGCGCGCGAGGCCAGCAGCATGTGGCACTCCTCCAGATACGACGCGACCGTCTCGGTGCCGAAGGTGCCGGCGTAGCGGCGGGACATCCGGCGGGCGGCGCGGGCCAGCAGGATGCGGGGGTCGTGCAGGGGCGGGACGCCGGCGCCGTGCGGGACAGCGGTCATGGGGGCCTCCTTGCGGCGGGCCCGGTGCCGGTGCTGGTGCCGCCCGCACGAGCAAGAATAGATTGTCATCTATGTTCTGGGCAGCCCCTCGGTGGCGTCCGGAGCAAGGTGAACTCCAAGTGAACAGGTAGCACTGGAGACCTTCGCTCAGGTATTCGGGCGAATCTGCTTCGTATGCTGCATAGATGACCGTCTCTGCATCGGGCCCGGAATCGGGCGAGGAGCCCACCGGCGGATGTGTGCCTTCCCTGACCGCCCTCCTGGTGGAGCGGGACCAGGTCGAGCGCATCGCCCGCGTGCTGAAGGCGATCGCCGACCCCACCCGGTTGCAACTGCTGCATCTGATCCAGACGGCGCCAGGCGGCGAGGCTTGCGTCTGCAATCTGACCGAGAAGCTCGGGCTGCGGCAGCCCACCATCAGTCACCATCTGAAGACCATGGTCACCGCTGGACTGCTCACGCGCGAGAAGCGTGGCACCTGGGTCTGGTACTCGGTCGACCGGGAGGGAATGGAAGCGGTGCAGGACATCTTGCGCTCACCCGTCGGCGCGCTGACCTGACGGCTTTACCCAGGGACACCCCTGAGGGGGCGGAGGCGATGAGCCTCCGCCCCCTCTTGCATGCGCCTGGCATGCAAATAGAGGTGATCATCTATATAGATGCACGGCTATGATTCTCGGTCGCGTCACTGCGCGTGCACCGTGAGTTCATATAGCCAAAGTTCGATCCAAGGGTGTGAGGGGGCCTTGGCAGTGGCCCCTCGAATGCCGGCCTTCTTAACCGGCCCGACCTCAAGGATCGAGAAAAGTGAACGCAGTCAGTGGTTCCAGAAGGTTCGCCGGGCCGACAGCGCTGGCCTTTGCCGCAGCCCTCACACTGAGCGCCTGCGGGGGCGGGGATGCCGACAGCGGCTCGGGCTCCGGCGACAGCAAGGAGCTGTCGGGCAAGGTCAAGGTGGACGGCTCCAGCACGGTCGCGCCGCTGAGCACGGCCGCCGCCGAGTTCTTCGCCGAGGAGCAGCCCAAGGTCCAGGTCACCGTGGGCACTTCGGGCACCGGCGGTGGCTTCGAGAAGTTCTGCAACGGCGAGACCGACATCTCCGACGCCTCCCGCGCCATCAAGGACGAGGAGAAGGCCGCCTGCGACAAGAAGGGCATCAAGTACGAGGAGTTCACCGTCGCCAATGACGCGCTGACCGTCGTGGTGAACAAGGACGCCGACTGGGTCGACTGTCTGACTGTCCCGCAGCTGAAGAAGATCTGGGAGCCGGGCTCCAAGGTCAAGAACTGGAACGAGGTCGACCCGAAGTTCCCGAACGAGCCGCTCAAGCTGTTCGGCGCGGGCACCGACTCCGGCACCTTCGACTACTTCACCAAGGAGATCAACGGCGAAGAGAAGGCATCCCGCACGGACTACAGCCCGACCGAGGACGACAACGTCACCGTCCAGGGCGTTTCGGGCTCCAAGGGCGGCCTCGGCTACTTCGGCTTCTCCTACTTCGAGGAGAACCAGGGCAAGCTCAAGGCCCTGAAGATCGACGGCGGCAACGGCTGCGTCGCGCCCGGTGTGGAGACCGCGCAGACCGGCACGTACAAGCCGCTGTCCCGTCCGCTGTTCATCTACCCCAACGCCAAGGCCCTGGAGCGGCCCGAGGTCGAGGCGTACGTCGAGTACTACGTCGAGAACCACGCGAAGATCGCCAAGGACGCCAAGTTCATCCCGCTCAACCCCGAGCAGGAGAAGGAGCTCAAGGCCTCCCTCGAGAACCTGAAGAAGTCGGCACAGTGACCACGTGGACCCCGTCGGCCCCCGCAGGGACACGCTCCCTGCGGCGGGCCCGCCCGCGCTACGGCGAAGGGGCCATCAAGGCACTGCTGTTGACGGCGGCCCTGGTCTCGGTCGGCACGACGGTGGGGATTGTGGCGGCGCTCATCCCGCCGACCGCCGAATTCTTCAAGAAGGTCGGGGTGTGGGAGTTCCTCTCCGGCACCGAGTGGACCGCGCTGTTCTCCAGTCCCGAGTACGGCGTGCTGCCGCTTCTGACGGCCACGGTCCTGATCACCGGGATCGCGCTCGTCGTCGCGATCCCCATCGGGCTGGGCGCGGCCGTCTACCTCAGCGAGTACGCGAGCCGGCACAGCCGGGGCATCTTCAAGCCGATGCTGGAGATCCTGGCCGGCATCCCCACTGTGGTCTACGGCTTCTTTGCCTTCGCCTTCATCACCCCGCTGCTGCAGGACTACTGGCCCTTCGGCGATCCGCCGGAGGTCAAGAACGCCCTGTCCGCAGGGCTGGTGATGGGCGTGATGATCGTGCCGACCATCGCCTCGCTCGCGGAGGACGCGATGTCGGCCGTCCCGCACGCGCTGCGCGACGGCGCCTATGCGCTGGGCTCCGGCAAGCGCACCGTCTCCGTACGGGTCGTCATGCCCGCCGCGCTGTCCGGCATCGTTGCCGCCTTCGTGCTCGGCGTCTCCCGCGCGCTCGGCGAGACAATGATCGTGCTGATTGCCGCGGGCGCGAAGCCCGATCTGACCCTCAACCCGCTGCACGAGATGCAGACGATGACCGCCTTCATCGCGGGTGCGGCGTCCGGCGACGTGTCGACGGCGTCCTTCGAGTACAAGACCATCTTCGCCGTCGGCGCGCTGCTGTTCGTGGTGACCTTCGTGATGAATCTGATCAGCATCCGCCTGGTGCGCAAGTACCGCGAGGTGTACGAATGAGCGTCGTACGCGACCGAGTCGCACCACCCTCCCCGGCGCCGGGCCCCCGGCTCGCGGGTCCGCGCTTCCGCCTCGGCGAGAGCGCGTTCCGCTGGCTGTTGTTCTGCTGTCTGGCCGCCGGCATCGTGTTCCTCGCGGTGCTGATGATCTACATCCTGGCGGAGGCCTGGCCGCGGCTGGACTCCCGGCTGTGGAACAACTTCCCCTCCATCCGCCGTCCCGGGAACGCCGGCGCCCAGTCGGCGATCTTCGGCACGATCTGGGTGATCGCCTTCACCGCGCTGTTCTGCCTGCCCACCGGGATCATGGCCGCGATCTATCTGGAGGAGTACGCCGATCCGAACCGCTGGTACAACCGGCTGATCGAGCTGAACATCCAGAACCTCGCCGCGGTCCCCTCGATCATCTACGGCATCCTGGGACTTGGCCTTCTGGCCCGCCAACTTGCCCTCGGCACCACGGTGTTGACGGCGTCACTGACTCTGTCCCTGCTGGTGCTGCCGGTGGTGATCATCTCGGCGCGGGAAGCCATCAGAGCCGTACCGCAGTCCATCCGGCAGGCCTCGCTGGCCCTGGGGGCGACGCGCTGGCAGACCGTACGCCGTCAGGTTCTGCCCGCGGCCGTCCCCGGCATCGCGACCGGTTCGATCCTCGCCCTGTCCCGGGCGATCGGCGAGGCCGCACCCGTGATCATGCTCGGCGCGGTCACGTACGTCGCCTTCAACCCCGAAGGGCTGCAGAGCGCGTACACCGTGCTGCCCGTGCAGATCTACGGCTGGATCAGCCAGTCCCGCGAGGAGTTCCACCACCTGGCTGCCGCGGCCATCGTGATCCTGCTGGGCCTCCTGCTCGCGATGAACGCCACGGCCATCTGGCTCCGCAACCACTACAGCAAGCGCTGGTGACCACCATGACGAAAGACCAGACCCCCGAGGGCCACGGCTTCTCGATCGCGCTCGGCGATCGCCGGCACGGCCGGCCCGCGCCCTCCCTGGACGACCCGGTCTTCCACATCTCCGACCTGGACGTCTGGTACGGCGACCACCAGGCCGTACGCGATGTGACGCTGACCATCGGCCGTCGCCAGATCACCTCGATGATCGGCCCGTCCGGCTGCGGCAAGTCGACCGTGATCCGCTGCCTGAACCGAATGAACGACCTGATCGCCGGGGCCAGGGTCACTGGCAAGGTCGCGTACCACGGCGAGAATCTGTACGACGCCGAGGTCGACCCGATCGAGGTCCGGCGCCGCATCGGCATGGTCTTCCAGAAGCCCAACCCCTTCCCGAAGTCGATCTACGACAACATCGCGTACGGGCCGAGGGTGAACGGGATGAAGGGCAACCTCGACGATCTCGTCGAAGAGGCCCTGACCGGGGCGGCGCTGTGGGACGAGGTCAAGGACAAACTGAGGGCGGGCGCACTGGCGCTGTCCGGCGGGCAGCAGCAGCGGCTGTGCATCGCCCGTGCCATCGCGGTGAAGCCGGAGGTGATCCTGATGGACGAGCCGTGCTCGGCCCTCGACCCGATCGCCACCGCCAAGATCGAGGACCTGATGGCCGAACTGGCCTCGGAGTTCACGATCGTCATCGTCACGCACAACATGCAGCAGGCGGCCCGTATCTCCGACTACACCGCCTTCTTCACGGCGGACGTCGACAAGGCGGGTGTGCGCCACGGCCGGCTCGTCGAGTACGACACCACGGAGAAGATCTTCGAGAACCCGGCCGACCAGCGGACCGAGGACTACATCACCGGTCGCTTCGGCTAAGGAGGTACGAGTGCCACAAGCAAGGCGCTTCGCACTTCCCGGTGCCCCGGCCATCCTGCTGGCAGAAGCCGACGAGGCGGTCGCGGATCAGGTGACCGACGGCCTGATCAGGGCGGGGATAGAAGTCATCGGCTGCCGGGACGGCGCTGAAGTACTGCTGCAGACCGGTCTGATTCACCCCGCCCTGGTGCTGCTGGGCACCCCCCTCCCGGTGGTCGACGCGGCCCGGGTCACCGAGCTCCTGGGCCGGCTGAATCCGGTTCCGGTCGTGGTGGGGGTCGGCCCACAGCTGGCCGAGGAGGCTGCCGCGGCACTGGCGGCGGGGGCAGTCGCCCTGGTGGCGCGCCCCTACCGGCTCGGCGAGATACTGCCGCTGCTGCCGCGGGCAACCTCGGAGGCGGCCGCCCGGCTGAAGGTCGGGGACATCGAACTCGACCCCGCCGGGCTTCATGTCTACGTACGGGGGCAGGTGCTGCGGCTGCCGCTGCGCGAGTTCGAGCTGCTGCGCTATCTGATGCAGAACACCAACCGGGTCGTCTCGCGCCAGCAGATCCTGCGCGAACTGTGGGGCGGGGAGCACACCGACACCAACACCCTGACCGTCCACATCAAGCGGCTGCGGGAGCGGATCCGCGCGGTGGAGGGCAGCTGCTGCACCATCGACACGGTGCGGGGGCTCGGGTACCGGCTGGAGTGTCCGGAGGAGGCCCGGCCGCGCCGCAGTTGAAGAAGAACCGGCATAAGTGTGGCGCACCAGGACACGCCCCGTCCGGTCAGGACAGCGTTTGAATGACCTCACGCACCTGGCCGGCGACCGAGTCCGGCAGCGGGGCGTAGTGGATTTCGGGGAGAGCCTTCTGCCCTTCTTCACCGGCGGTATAAGCCAGGAAGGATTTCAGGGCGGGAAGGGTTTCGGGCTGGTTCCCTGTGTCGCACACGATCTCGTAGGTGACCTGGACGATCGGATACGCGCCTTCTGCGGAGGTTCCGTAGTCGAACTTCAAGGTCAGGTCCTTGCCCGTGCCGGCGATTTTGGCTTCTGCCATGCCGGCGGAGGCGGTCTTCGGCGTGGGGGCGACGGGCCGGGAGGCTCCCGTGTCGATCTTGACCGTACTGATCTTGCCGGCAGCGGCGAAGGACAGCTCGAAGTAGCCGATCGAGCCGTCGAGCGACTGCACCTGCGACACAACTCCGCTGGATCCGCTCGCGGATTCACCGCCCTTGCCCTGCCAGGACTTCTTCACCGGGTGAGGCCAGGAACCACCTGCGGCGCCGGCCAGGTAGGCATTGAGATTCTGGGTGGTGCCGGAGTCGTCCGACCGGTGCACGGGGCGGACGGGGATAGGCGGCAGCTTCACGTCCGGGTTCAGCCGCCGGATGTCGGGGTGGTCCCAGGAGGTGATCCGCGCGTCGAAGATCTTCGCCAGGGTCGGGGCGTCGAGCACCAGATCGTCCACGTCCTGAAGGTTGTAGCCGATCGCGATGGGGCCGCCGACCATCGGAAGGTCAATGGCCCTGCCGCCCGCGCAGACGTCCTTCGACCACTGGACCTCTTCGGGCTTCAGTGCGCCGTCCGAGCCGCCGAAGCTGGTCGCCCCCCGGAGGAACTGGGCCACGCCGGCGCCCGAGCCCAGGGGGTTGTACTTGATCTGCACTCCTGTGCATGCGCGTTGGTACTGCTCGATCCAGTACGTCATGGCGTTCTGCTGGGCTGTTGACCCCGAGCCGGGTAGCTGACCCTGTGAGGCGCACTCGATCCGGGCCGCGGCCGGGTCGGAGGACGAGGTGTCAATGGCGGGGGAGACATCCGTGTCGCAGGCGGCCAGCAGCATGCTCGTCAGCGCGGCCGCCGCAGCGAGTGGGATGCGTCCCTTCGTGCGTAGACGCTGCACTCTCGTTCTCCTAAGTCGCCTGTCGCCCGGGAACATGCTCGGCGATGCGCTGCGCCCATGGGCGACATCCGTACGAACATCAGCCGTCGTGCCGTCGTATTCGGGGTGAGCGGGGCGTGCCCCACTCCTGATTCGACAAATGTCTATGTTGACGCCCATCGAAACAGGTGGGATGCTGAGGGCATAAGCCATCGACAGATGTCGAAACAAAGGGGAGTCATCGTGACCGTGCCGATTGCCCATGTGCCCATCGCCACCCTGCCCACCGTGGTGATCGGAGCCGGCCCGGTAGGCCTGGCCGCCGCCGCCCACCTCGTCGAGCGCGGCATCGAGCCGCTGGTCCTGGAAGCGGGACCGGCCGCCGGCAGTGCCGTACGCGAGTGGAGCCACGTACGTCTCTTCTCCACCTGGGCCGAGCTCGTCGACCCGGCCGCCGAGAAGCTGCTGGCCCCGACCGGCTGGACCGCGCCCGACGGGGCGACGTACCCGTCCGGCGGTGACTGGGCCGAGCGCTACCTCCAGCCGCTCGCCGACGTGCTGGGCGACAGGGTCCGCTTCGGCGCCGGCGTCACCGGCGTCTCGCGCGTCGGCCGCGACCGGGTCGTGGATGCCGGCCGTGCGGAGCAGCCCTTCACCGTGCACGTCACAAACGCCGACGGGACCGAGGAACGCCTCGCCGCCCGCGCCGTGATCGACGCCTCCGGCACCTGGTCCACCCCGGGCCCGATCGGCGGCGACGGCCTCCCGGCCCTCGGCGAGCGCGCGGCCGCCGACCGTATCTCCTACCGCGTACCGGACCTCAAGGACCCTGCCGTACGCGCCCGTTACGCGGGCAAGCGCACCGCGGTCATCGGCTCCGGCGCCTCCGCCTTCACCGCCCTGGCCTACCTGGCCGACCTGGCGAAGGAAACCCCGGGCACCCACGCGGTGTGGATCGTGCGCCGCGGCATCAGCGGCTCCACCTTCGGCGGCGGCGAGGCGGACCAGCTCCCCGCCCGCGGGGAACTGGGCCTCGCGGCCAAGGCAGCCGTGGACGACGGATACGCCGACGCCGTCACCGGATTCCGTACGTCCGCCATCGAGAAGACCGGCGACCGGCTGGTGCTGCTGTCCGAGGACGGCCGCCGACTCGACCCGGTCGACGAGGTCATCGTCCTCACCGGCTTCCGCCCCGACCTGTCGTACGTCTCCGAGCTCCGCCTCGCCCTCGACGAGCGCCTCCAGGCGCCGGTCGAGCTCGCCCCGCTGATCGACCCGAACGTCCACTCCTGCGGCACCGTCTACCCGCACGGCGTGAACGAGCTCTCCCACCCGGAGAAGGACGTCTATCTCGTCGGCATGAAGAGCTACGGCCGCGCCCCCACCTTCCTCGCCATGACCGGCTACGAGCAGGTCCGCTCCATCGCCGCAGCCCTCGCCGGAGACCAAGAGGCAGCCGAACGCGTCGAGTTGACCCTCCCGGAGACCGGAGTCTGCGGCGGCGCGGGCCTGTTCGACGAGTCCGACGCCACCAGGACGGACAGCGAAGGCGGCGGCTGCTGCGCCGCCCCGTCCACCCTCCAGATCGGCGTCGGAGCTCCGGTCCCGTCCGGCGGCTGCTGACCACTGTGCCCAGCCTCGGCATCAGCAAGGCCGCGACCGGAACAGGGGACCGGTCGCGGCCTCGCGCGGCTCTGCCCGCCCTGTGCGCCACCCAGATCACCAGCTGGGGAATCGTCTACTACGCCTTCCCCGTCCTGCTCCCGCACCTGACCGCGGACACGGGCTGGTCCACGAGCGCCGCGACCGCGGCCTTCTCCGGCGCCCTTCTGATCTCTGCCCTCGCCGCAATACCCGTCGGCCGCATCCTCGACCGCCGAGGCCCCCGCGCCGTGATGACCACCGGATCCGTGCTCGCGGTCGTCTCCGTACTGGCGATTGCCGCTGCGCCGAACCTCTACGTGTTCACCGCCGCCTGGCTCGCGGCCGGTGCCGCCATGGCCGCCACCTTCTACCAGCCGGCTTTCGCGGCCGTCACCCGGTGGTGGGGCCCCGACCGCGTCCGCGCCCTGACGATCGTCACGCTCGCAGGCGGCCTCGCCAGCACGCTCTTCGCACCCCTCACCGCCACGCTCGCCGACCACCTCGGCTGGCGCACCACCTACGCCGTGCTCGCCGCGATCCTCGCCGCCGTCACCGTCCCGGCCCACGCCCTAGCCCTGCGCGCCCCCTGGCCACCTGCCCCACCGGCCGCATCCACGACCAGCCGCACGCCGATCGCCCGCAGCCGACCCTTCCTCCTGCTCACACTCGCCTTCACGTTCTCCGGTTTCGCCATGTACGCGGTCGTCTTCGGACTGGTCCCCCTGCTCACCGAACGCGGCGCCGACCCCACAACCGCGGCCTGGGCACTGGGACTGGGCGGAGCGGGCCAGACCCTGGGCCGTACGCTCTACGCCACCCTCGCCCGCCGAACCGGCGTCACCACCCGCACGGCTGTCCTGATCACAGCAGGCGGCGCCACCACTGCGGCCCTGGCCCTCGTCCCCGGCCCGATCCCGCTGCTGATCCTGCTCGCCGTCCTCGCCGGAGTCGTACGCGGCAACCTCACCCTCCTCCACGCCACCGCCGTCACCGACCGCTGGGGAACGGCCCACTACGGCCGCCTGTCCGCACTGCTCACCGCTCCCGCCACCGTGGCGGCCGCCCTCGCCCCCTGGGCCGGGGCCGCACTGGCCGGCCGGCTCGGCGGCTCCAGTGGCCTCTTCCTCGCGCTCGCGGCGGGCTCCGCCCTGGCGGCCGTTCTGGCCGTCGCATCGGGGCGTCCCGCGGGGCGGCACCGATGACTGAGACCGGGCCGCGGGCCGAGGACATCCCTTTCGGCCAGCCGCTGGAGCCGCTCACCTGAAGGCCGCACCTCGAGCTGTCGGCGCTCGGCGACACCAGTGCGCTGGTGCCGGCTCGGCCCGTACGTCGGTGTGGCCGGTGAGGGGGCGACGACAACCCGCCATTGCCGCTTAGCAGTTCCCGGAACACTCTGCCGGTCGGCGCCGGCCTCGCTTAACTAACGAACAAGACCCGTTGCTATCTCGTTAATATTGTACTTCTTGACGCTTTTGTCGGGGCAGAGTTGACTTCCAGCCACCTCGGCCGCAACTACGTGGCCAGTCAGGGAGGTTGATTTCCACCGATGAACGCATATCTGCGTCGCGCCGCCGCTGCTGTCGCTGCCTCTGCGATGGCCGTCTCGCTCGCTGCCTGTATCAGCGCCCAGGGCTCGGGAGTGAAGACGAGCGACGACATCACTGTCGGTCTACTCCTTCCGGAGAACCAGGCTGCTCGCTACGAAAAATTCGACAAGCCGGTCATCGAGGAGAAGATCAGACAGCTGACGAACGGCAAGGGCAAGGTCCTCTACGCCAATGCGAAGCAGGACGCAGCTCTGCAGACGCAGCAGGTAGAAACCATGATCGAGGACAAGGTCGACGCCCTGATCGTGGACGCGGTCGACTCCAAGGCCATCGCCGACTCGGTCAAGAAGGCCAAGGAAGCGAACATCCCGGTCGTCGCCTTCGACCGTCTTGCCGAGGGCCCGATCGACGCCTACACCTCGTTCGACAACGAAGAGGTCGGCCACGTCCAGGGCACGGCGCTGCTGCAGGCGCTGGGCTCCGACGCCAAGGCGGGCGAGATCGTGATGATGAACGGCGCGATCACCGACCCGAACGCCGCGCAGTTCAAGAAGGGCGCGCACGCCGAGCTCGACGGCAAGGTGAACGTCGGCAAGGAGTACGACACGAAGGAGTGGAAGCCGGAGAACGCCAACGCCAACATGGAGGCGGCGATCTCGGCCCTCGGCAAGGACAAGATCGTCGGCGTCTACTCCGCCAACGACGGCATGGCGGGCGGCATCATCACCGCCCTGAAGGCCGCCGGCATCTCCCCGCTGCCGCCGGTCACCGGCCAGGACGCCGAGCTCGCCGCCGTGCAGCGCATCGTCGCCGGTGAGCAGTTCATGAGCGTCTACAAGCCGTACGCCCCGGAGGCCAACGCCGCGGCCGAGATGGCCATCCTGCTCGCCAGGGGTATGTCGCTCAACTCCATGGCTCAGGCGGACGTCGACAGTCCGACCAACAAGGGCATCCCCTCGGTGCTGGTCCCGGTCATCTCGCTGACCAGGGACAACATCAAGGACACCGTCATCCTGGACGGCGTCTACACCGTCCAGGAGATCTGCACCCCCAAGTACAAGACCGCCTGTAACGACCTCGGCCTGAAGTAGATCGCGAAGGGAGGCCCTGGCGTCGGGTGCACCACCTCGGCCCGGCGCCCGGCACCCATCCGGGTTCAGCTCCGGTTCAGCTGCCGAGGGCCACAATCGGGGGCCCTGAACGGCGAGCGGGTGAAGGGGCGCACCCGGCCTGGCCCGCAACTACGAACGACCGGGTGGCGTTTAGTTGACCAGTCGTCTAGTGTCGCCTGCAGCGGCGGGGAAATGGCTCGCCGACGATCATGGAGGACTTCCATGTCCGTTCCGATCCCTGGCGGTGACGGCATGAGTGCCGGACGGCTCGGCGACCTGCTGGGTATTGAACACCCCATCGTGCAGGGGCCGTTCGGAGGCGGTTTGTCCTCCGTAGCACTGGCGGCGGCCGTTTCCGAGGGTGGCGGCCTGGGTTCGTACGGGGCACACATCCTGTCGCCGGACGCCATCACGGACCTGGTCGCGGAGCTGAAGGCCGCTACGGACCAGCCGTTCGCGGTGAACCTCTGGGTGCCGCTGGAAGGGGAGGAGGAGGTGCGGCCGGACGCCGCCGAGCTGGCCCGGCACACGGAACGCCTGCGCCCGTACTACGACGAACTCGGCCTCACCGCACCATCGGCCGAGGACGTCCGGGCCCGGCCGGACTTCAATGATCAAGTGGACGTCCTGCTGGCGGCGGATCCCCCGGCCATCAGCTTCGTGATGGGAATTCCGCCCCAGCGCGTGATCGACGAGGCAAGGGGCCGAGGCATCGTGCTGATCGGCACGGCAACCACGGTGGACGAGGCTGTCGCTCTGGAGGCGACCGGAATCGACGCAGTCGTGGCATCCGGAAGCGACGCCGGGGGCCACCGGGGCGCGTTCCTGCGGCCCGTGAGGGAGTCCCTGGTCGGGACGTTCTCGCTGGTGCCGCAGGTGGCCGAAGCGGTGTCGGTCCCCGTCATCGCGGCCGGCGGTATCGCCGACCCACGAGGTATCGCCGCCGCGTTCGCCCTGGGCGCCGACGCCGTGCAGATAGGCACCGGATTCCTGGCGACCAGGGAATCTGGTGCGAGTGCCGTCCACAAGCAAGCATTGAGCGGGCCCGAGGCGCGAAGGACAGTGCTCACCCGGCTCTTCTCGGGCCGGACCGCACGCGGGATCCCGAACCGGTTCGTCCGCGACATGGCCGCCTACGAGGACGAGGTGCCCCCGTACCCGGTGCAGAACGCTCTAATGCAGCCGATCCGCCGGGCAGCCGGAGCCCAGGGAAGGGCGGAGTACGTCAACTTGTGGGCCGGTCAGGCGGCGGCGCTGACGCACGAATCCCTCGGCGCGGGGGAGTACTTGGCCTCGCTGGTGGAGGGTATCCGCGCAGACCGGCCGAAATGACCCCCGCAGACACCGCCCGGCTGTCACGTCGGCCATGCCGGCCGAGGGATCTTGCGATTGCGCTGCGCCGGGCGCAATCTTGTGTTGTGGGTGCTCAGGATGGCCCTACGCTCATCACTTCCGTGCAGCGAGCCTTCCGCTTGATGGAAGCCGCGGGGGCACACGAGGGCGGCGCCCCTGCGAAGCAGCTGGCACGCGAGGCGGGGCTGCCCCTTGCCACCGCATATCACCTGCTGAGGACGCTGGTCCACGACGGGTACCTGCGGAAGCTGGACGACGGCGGGTTCGTCATCGGGGACAAGCTGGACACGCTGTACGTCGGAAGCCGCGGGCAGGCGCTGCTCACCCGTATCCGTCCCACGCTCGTCGCTCTGCGGGACGAACTGTCGGCCGCCGCCTACCTGACCTTTTACGAGGAGGGCGAGATCCGGGTCGCCGAGATCGTCGACGGGCCTCGGGCACCTCGGGTTGACCCCTGGGTGGGATTCGAGGACGCCGGGCACGCCACGGCGCTGGGTAAGAGCGTCCTGCGCGAGCTGGACGACGACTCCCGCGGCGACTACCTCTCCCGGCACCCCCTCGCCGAGCTCACGCCCCGCACCATCACCCAGCGTTCCGAACTGCTCCGGCGACTGGACTCGTCGTCCGCCGGCCCGGCCGTCATGGACCTGGAGGAGTACGCCCTCGGTACGGTCTGCGTCGCCGTGCCCGTATACAGCGGGCACACGCTCGGGTCGCTCGGTGTCTCCGTCCCGGCAGACCGGCTCTCCCGAATCGATCAAGTCCTCGCCCGGCTGATCCCGACAGCGAGCCGCGTGACCAGGGGCCTTTCACTCACTATCTGAAAAATCTGCCCTTGTGGCTCACTCCGAACCACTGTTCCCTGGACAAAACGGGCGCTCAGGCGTCGGGAACGGATCAGGGAGTTGCGGACGGGTATATGAGTCAGGCCAGAGACGACCAGCGCGAGCGCCCACTGACCTGCAGTCTTACGAAGCGGGGGGCCTGTGGGGCACCGGCCCGGCCGTACGGCCGCCCGGGGGCGGCCCCGGCCTCGGGGACGGCGACGCTGGACCAGCCACGCACTGCCGCCCTCCTCGCCGCTGTGCCCGCACTGTTCGTCTTTGCCGTTGCGCTCCTCACCCTCGTCAGCGGAGCCGGGACGACTTGGTTGCCGCTTCTCGCCGTCGGGCCCACGCTGGCCGCCGCCACCAGCAGGCCGTGTGGGGTCCTTCGTATCGGCTTCATCGCCGTGGTACTGGGCGCTGTTCTCGGCGACCGTGCCGGTGCGCCGGGCCGTGAGCAGGCAATTGTGCTGTCCGCACTGGTCGCCGTCACTCTCGCGAGCAGCCTGGCCAGCGCGCTGCGCGGGCGTCGCGAACGGGTACTGGAAGCCGTCCGCTCAGTCGCCGAGGCTGCCCAGCACGCCCTCCTCAAGCCCGTGCCTGCCACTGTCGGCCAGTTCCAGGTGGCTGTCCGCTACAGCGCTGCCGCGGCGGAGGCCCGAATCGGCGGGGACCTCTACGCACTCGTGCCCACCCCTTACGGGATCAGGTTGATCGTCGGTGATGTGCGCGGCAAGGGGCTGCCCGCGGTGAGCACCGCTGCTCTGGTGCTCGGTGTATTCCGTGAGGCCGCCTATGACGAGCCGGACCTCCTGGATGTCGTCGGCAGGATCGAGCGGAGCCTGGCGCGCAACCTCGGTCCCGACGACTTCGTCACCGCCGTGGTCGCCGGGTACCCCGGGGCCGGGCGCATGGAGGTGGTCAACTGCGGACACGCCCCTCCGCTGCTGGTGCGCGGATCGGACGTCATGGCTGTCGAACCGACCCATCCGGCTCCGCCTCTCGGGATGAGCGCCCTCACCGGTGAGACCCCGAGCCTCCAGGTGCTGCCTTTCACCGACGGCGACCAGTTGCTTCTCTACACCGACGGCGTCACCGAGGCCCGCAACCACAGTCGTGAGTTCTACCCGCTCACCGAGCGGGTGGCGCGGCACGTGTCGGATGAGCCGTCCCGTACCGTCGCCGCGCTGCACGACGAGCTGCTGGCGCACGTGGGCGGCCGGCTCCACGATGACGCGGCACTGCTTCTGCTGCGGAAACCGGCCGTCGCCGGGTCGAGGTCCGCTACTGAGTCAGGCTCCGGTCGACAGGCCGACAGCAACTGATGCCCGCTCAGCGCCGCATCGGCCCGCATGCTGAGTCACTTGGGAACGAAGGCGACCCGGAACATCTTGGGCCACGACTTGCCGGTGAGCAGGAACTGATCGGTCCCGGGAACGGCCGCAATACCGTTCATGACGTACGCATGCTGCTTCTCGGCTGCGCTGAGGAGGGCCGGAGCGTCGATGTCTCCTGTTACCGTGCCGGTGTTGGCGTCGATACGCACAATCCGGTCGGCAGGCCAGACGTTGGCGTACACGGTGTCGCCGACGCATTCCAGCTCATTCAGCCGCGCCACAGGCTTCCCATGGGCGGTGACGGCAACATCCCCCGTCTTCGCGAGTGTTCTGGGGTCCCGGAAAGTGAGCCGGGAGGAGCCGTTGCTCGTCACCAGCCGGTCGCGATGCCGCTGGTGGCACACTCCCCAGCCTTCGTCCTGGTAAGGGACCCTGCGGAGCTCGGCCAGCGTCCTTGCGTCCCGTTCGACCGCGATGCCGTTCTGCCAGGTGAGCTGCCACAGAGTCGGCCCCATGACGGTGATTCCCTCGCCGAACAGCGGCGGGGACAACTCGGCGCGGACCGCGGGCGACTTGCCGAGCGGCCCCGCCCGAACCGAGGACCGGCCGACCACGCCTGTGCCCTCGTACAGCGTGCTGCCGCTCATCTCCAGGCCCTGGGTGAAGGCCGTCGGGTCATGGGGCAGGATCTCGACGACTTCGACCCTCAACTGCTCGACCTTGACCTCGGCCGCTGCCGCGGCCCGCGCATGTGTGCCCGCGCCGCGGTCCCCGGCTCCGCCACCCCTCTCACAGGAATGGACGAGCATCCCACCGGCCAGGGCCACGACCGCGACAGGGACCACCACCGCAAGACGCATGACTACGGTCGTGTCTTGACCGAGACCGGCATCGGCACCGGCACTGGCGCCCCGTGCCCCTTGGCAGCCGGTCCTCGGCTGCGGACCCCTGCCGCCGAGCGCGACGACACGAGCGCGGTAAGCCGGGCTTTCGCGCTCTGCTTCGGCCGGTACTTGTACGCATAGCCGTATGCTTCGCCCTCCCCTCGTGCCGGAGCGCCATTCAGGACGGCCCCCAACACTGGGACATTGACGCGTTGGAGGATGCGCAGGGCGTCGACGACCTGGCTCCGGCTTGTCCGCCCGGCGCGCGCCACGAGCAGGTAGCCGTCAATGGCGGGTGCCATCGCTGCGGTGTCGGCAAAGGGGAGCACCGGAGGGGTGTCCACCACGACATGGTCGAATTGCTCGGCAAGAATGCGCAGCAAGTCGCCGAAATGGGTGCTTCCGAGGAGCTGGGTCGGGTTGGGAGGAATCATCCCACTGGTGAGCACGGAGAAGGCCCCGGCCGACTGCAGTACCTGATGCAGTTCGGCCCGGCCCACCAGCACTGTGGTGAGCCCGGCGTCCCTGACCAGACCGAGAGCGGGAGCGATCGAAGGGCGGCGCAGGTCGCAGTCGATCAGGCATACCCTTGCCCCCTCTTCGGCCAGTGTGGCGGCCAGGTTGACCGACACGCTGCTCTTGCCCTCACGGGGCAGCGGGCTGGTGACGGCGATCACCTTCGGCCGCTGGTCCACTTCCGCGAACTGCAGATTGACACGAAGCTTCCGGAAGCCCTCCGCACGAAGGCCGTGCCTGTCGTCGCGCAGGGAGACCGGCTGCCGTACGGCTCGCGGATCCTGCACGATGCTGGACAGCACGGCCGGCCCCCCAGCCCCTTCCAGGCACTCGGCGAGGGCTTTGGAGTCGCGCATCGACGTGTCCACTGTCTCAACTGCGACGCCCAGCCCCAGCCCGAGAAGCAGGCCCACCGCCAGACCGAGCGCAACATTGAGGGCGGTGTTCGGGGACGAAGGCACGGGCGGCACCGCGGCAGGCTGGGTGACGGTGAGTCGTACCGGGGACGGGGATTTGCTTTTCTCCGGACGTTCCAGCTCCCTGATCACCTGGGCGAAGCGAGTGGCGACCGCATTGCTGATACGGGCGGCTCGTGCCGCACGGGTGTCGGTGACGGTCAGACGGACCAGCACCGTGTTGAGCGGCGCCTCGGCCGAGATCCGCGCAGCCAGCTGGGTCGGCGTCATATCGAGCCGGAGGGCTTTCACGACCGGCTTGGTCACCGCCGGGCTGGTCGCTACGTCGGTGTAGGACTGGACTCTCGCCTGGGTGAATGAGTTCCCCTGAATGAGCTGGGAGGTGTCGGCACCACTCTGGAGGGAAGCGAACAGCGTGGTCGTTGCCCGGTACTCAGGAGTGGCGACGACACTTGTCAGGATGCCTGCGGCCGTCCCCAGCAAAGCCACAATGGCGATGACGCGCCACCGGCGGGAAAGGACTCGAAGGTAGTCGCGCAAATCCAAGGTCATCCCCGATCGGAGCAAGTGAGTGAGTGAACGGTCACCCTAGGGCCGCGCTGAGGGATTCAGGGCACATGGCATGCATGCTCACCTTTTCATACCCCAACGGAGTGCATGGGCGGCCCTTCAGAGGCGCTCAACGGTTTCCGCGCGGCAGCGATTACAGGCGTCGAACACATAGTCGGCGACCTTCTCCACCATTGCGTAATCGAAGATGTCGTGGTCAGTTGCAATGACCACGGCATCGGCTGCCGCGATCTGTTCCTCTGTGAGTTCGACGCACAGGATGTCCTCGGGCAGCCGAAGAGCGTCGACATGCGGTTCCACCGCCAGGACGTGAGCGCCCAGTTGCCTCAGTCCGAGAGCCACGGCAACGGCAGGGGATTCCCGGATGTCGCCGGTATTCTTCTTGTAGGCGAGCCCGAGGACCAGGATTTGGCTGCCGTTGACCGGCTTGCGGCGGGCGTTGAGCCCTCTGGCAACGCGCAGCACCACATGGTCGGGCATGTGGCTGTTGATGTCGTTGGCCAGTGTCACGAAGCGGAAGTCGTGCCGAAGCGTCTGCTTGACCTGCCACGAGAGATAGGAAGGATCAATGGGCAGGCAGTGCCCTCCGACGCCGGGCCCGGGCAGAAAGCGCATGAAGCCGAAAGGCTTGGTCGCCGCCGCATCGATCACTTCCCAAATGTCGATGCCGAGTGGTTTGCAGAACATCGCAAGCTCGTTGACGAGGGCGATGTTGACATGGCGGAACGTGTTCTCCAGGAGTTTGGTCAGCTCGGCCGTGCGCGGTGAGCTCACCGGGACAGTACGGTCCACGACGTCGTCGTAGAACTGCTCGACATGTCGCAGGGAGATGTCGTTCAAACCGGAGACCACCTTGGGGGTGTTCTCCAGCCGCCAGGTCGGGTTTCCCGGGTCAATTCGTTCCGGGCTGTATCCCAGGAAGAAGTCCTTGCCCGCCCGGAGCCCGCTGCCCGCCTCCAGGATCGGGCATACCACGTGCTCGGTCGTGCACGGGTACGTGGTGGACTCAAGGATCACCGTGGCGTCCGGCCGGAGTTGCTGGGCGACTGCCTGTGCGGCGGTCTCCACGAAACTCAGGTCGGGGACACCGTCCTTCAGGGGAGTCGGCACCGTGATGACGCAGACATCGAAGCCCGCGGCATCGGCGTAATCGGTACTCAGGGAATAGCGGCCCGAGTTGAGGGCTGCCAGTAGGCGAAGGGATGTCACGTCCTCGGCGAACGACTCGCCGGCGGCCAGACGCTTGACGCGCATCTCATCAACATCGAGACCCACGACGTTGTGCCCGGCTTCCGCCACACGAACGGCGAGTGGAAGGCCCACGTACCCCTGGCCGACCACTACCACCTTCTTTGTTGCCACCGACACGGTGACTCCTCTCTGCTTGCCAAGCAGAATGTTTCGGAGGAATATGCCTGACACTCGCTCGACGCGGCTTCCCGTCCATCTCTTGAGTGACACTCATCAGGCGAATGGAGCCATGTCAGTCGTCAAGGGGGCACGAATGGGCTAATTGCAGGATTCCATTCATTCTATTTGCGTTATCCCTGGCTATCGTTGCCATGCGTCGCCGGGTCCACATGCCCCGGTAACGCCCCACCGGCAAACATGGAGTGACGACGTGATGGAACGTCCGAAATACCTGGTCACCGGAGGAGCTGGCTTCATCGGCTCCCATCTCGTCGATGCACTGCTGGCACGTGGTGAGCCGGTCGTTGTACTCGATGACCTCAGCACCGGGCGCCTGGAGAACCTGGCAAGTGCGCGCGGGCAGGATAACTTCCAATTCGTCCACGGATCCGTGCTGGATGCGGCGCTCGTCGACGAGTTGGTGAGTGACTGTGATTGCGTAGTGCACCTGGCGGCAGCCGTAGGCGTGAAACTCATCGTCGAACAACCGCTGAATTCCTTCACCATCAACACCAAAGGCACAGAAACGGTCATCGGGTCCGCTCACCGCCATGGCCGCAGAGTAATCCTCGCCAGCACATCGGAGATCTACGGCAAGAACTCCTCCGGGCCGCTGAACGAGAACTCCGACCGCGTCCTGGGCAGTCCCTCTGTCCCACGGTGGTCCTACAGCACTGCCAAGGCGGTCGACGAGATCCTCGCCGAGCTGTACCGCAGGGAGTACGGACTGCGTTCCACCGTCGTGCGGTTCTTCAACACCGTCGGTCCTCGGCAGAGCCCCGCCTATGGCATGGTCATCCCGAGATTCGCCCGTCAGTCAGTCCGAGGAGAACCCCTCACCGTCTACGGCACCGGGCAGCAGAGCCGCTGTTTCCTCCATGTCGCAGATGTGGTCGAAGCGCTCTTGTCGCTGATCGACCTTCCGGATGCCGTAGGGGAGACCTTCAACATCGGAAGCGACGAGGAGATCAGCATTCTGGATCTGGCGGAGCGGATCATCGCCTGCGCCGAGAGCACTTCGTCCGTGAGCCGTCTCTCCTACGGTGAGGTCTACGGACCGGGGTTCGAAGACATGGAGCGCCGCGTCCCCGACACCACGAAACTGAGGGCCTTCACCGGCTGGCAGCCGAGGCGGAACCTCGACGACGTGCTGGCGGACGCCGTCGCCGATGCCCGAAGTGAGGTGACGCAGAGGGTAGTCGAGCTTGTCGCTGATGGCCAGGCCAACGGGGAATCCGGCAATTCCACCGGTCAGACCGTGCTGGCGGGTCCATGTCCGGTCTGAGTCCGTGGCTGATGTCGGCGATCGCAGGGCTGGGGGCTCTCTTCATCGCTGCCCTGCTGACCGAGCCACTGCGGCGCCTGGCCCTGCGGCGCGGATACACCGACCAGCCGAACGCACGCAGAGTCCATGTCCGCCCGACGCCCTATCTCGGCGGCATCGCGGTCGCGATTGCCACCCTGGGCTCCGCGAGTGTGGCGACACTCGCCGCGACGGAGTACGACGCCACGGTTGGCGTCGTACTCGCATGCGCTGCGCTCATCGCCGTGCTTGGCCTCACCGACGACCTGCGTCCGCTCAGCATCCGTGTTCGTCTCTGTATCGAGGCGGCGGCAGCCCTGGTGGTGGTTCTGTGGTGCGGCCATCCCGTGCTCTTCGGTACATGGCTCGACGTGGTACTCGCGGTCGCGTGGATCCTCTTCACCACCAACGCGTTCAACTTGCTGGACAACATGGACGGGGTGGTATCCACCGTAACCGCGGTCACCGCGGGATTCCTCTGCTGCGCCGCTCTCTCCGTCGGTCTGGTCGGCACCGCCTCGGTCATGGCTGCTCTGGCCGGGGCCTGCGCAGGTTTCCTCTTCCACAACTGGCATCCGGCGCGGATCTTTCTCGGTGACGCGGGCTCACTTTTCGTGGGCTTTCTGGTGTCGTCAGCCACTGTGGTTCTGCACAGGGACAACGCCGCCCTTTCCGGGTACACCAGTCTGTTCCTCATCACCTTGGTCGTCACGGCGGACACCGTCCTGGTCATGGTCGCGCGACGCAGGGAGGGCAGACCTGTGCTGCAGGGCGGCAGGGATCACATCGCCCACCGACTCCGGCGCCTCGGGCTGACTGTCCGCCAGGTGGCCGTTGTCATCGGAGGCTTCGCGGCCATGACGTGCCTGACAGCAGTGCTCGTCATGTTCAAGGTCGTCCCGCAGAACGCCGTGCTGATCACGGTTGTCACGGTGACCGTCGTGGCCTGGGGCCTGCTGCTGAGAGTCCCTGTGTACGCCGTAAGCGGGGACGGACAGAGTTGAGGGGAGCCACGGCGCGTCGCCGTGGCTCCCCTCAGCTCTGTCGTCAGCCGACTTCCACCGAGAGCGGCTTGGCCGGTGGCAGCGCCGCATACTCGGGCAGGGTACGGAACCAGCGCACCGTCTCGGCCAGTCCACGCGCCAGCGGCACTTGGGCCACGTCGGGGAAGAGCCCGCGCAGCAGACCATCCTCGGCCTGGGAGTGGCGGACGTCTCCCGCCCTCGCCGCCTCGTGCCGGATGTCGGCCGGAGACCCCACGACTTCCGCCAGCTGCTGGGCGAGGTCGATGAGAGGCACCCGCGTACCAAAGGCCAGGTTCACCGGACCGGGGTACGTGACCTTGCGCAGGACCGCATCGGCCAGCACCCTGACGACGGTTCCGACATAGGTGAAGTCCCGCGTCTGCAGTCCGTCGCCGAAAATCCTCATGGGCGTGCCGCGCAGCAGAGCGTCGATGAAGGCCGGGATCACGGCGGCGTAGGCATGGCCGGCTGACTGCAACGGCCCGTAGACGTTGAAGAACCGGAACGCCAGAACCCGCAGGTCGAACGAGGCGCCGTAGGCAAGGACGTAGGACTCGGTGGCGAGCTTGCTCGCGGCGTAGGGGCTCAGGGGCTGGGTCGGCAGGTCCTCGTGTTTCGGCAGTACGGGAACGGCACCGTAGACCGAGGAGGACGAGGCGGCCACCACCGAGACGCTTCTGCGTCGGCATGCCTCGAGGACATACACCGTCCCGGTCGCGTTGACGTTATGACTGGCGACCGGGTCCGCCAGAGAGCGCGGCACAGACGGGCGGGCTGCGAGGTGGACGACAGCGTCCACTCTGGCGACGACGCTTTCGAGGAGGTCGGGGTCGAGAATGCTGCCCTCGATCAGCTCCGCGTCGACTCCCGCCAGGTTGGCTGCAGAACCAGTGCTCAGGTCGTCGAGAGCGATGACCTTGCCCACATTCGGACGCGACGCAAGCGCTTGGCAGAGGTTGGCGCCGATGAAGCCGGCGCCTCCGGTAACAAGGACGTTCAACAGTGCTCACCTTTCGAACGGGATGCGGTCCACCATCCGCGGGCGACGGCGATGGAGGTGTAGAGAGCCTGCGTGTCGGCCACCAGACGTTCCTCGCCGAAGCGCTGGGTGGTGAACGTACGCGCTCGTGCACCCATCTCCTGGCGCAGTTCCCCGTCGCGCAGAAGAGTTACCGTGTGGCGAGCGAGTTCACCGGACGACAGGCCTGCCAGGAGCCCCGTCGTTCCGTCTTGTACGACCTCCGCGACGCTGCCGACGTCTGTGGCCACCGCCGGCAGCCCCGCCAGGCCGGCCTCGATCAGACTGACGGGCATGCCTTCGTTGTCCGAGGTCAGCAACACCAGGTCGGCCGCCGCGTAAACGGTCTCCACGTCTGCGCGCCAGCCCAGCAGGTGGAGCGAGTCACCGAGATCGGTGACCGCCTCCGGATCCGGTTGGAAGTCGCCCGATCCACACACCACGAAATGCGCTGTGGGCACGGTACGGCGCACTTCGCGGGCCACGGCGAGAAAGCGGTCGGGGCGTTTGATTCCGGTAATTCGTCCCACATAGGCAACCACGGGACAGCCCTGCGGGAGTCCGAGCTGTCGCCGGGCGGCGGCGGGCTCTGGTGCGATTGCAAGCGTGGTGCCGGGCGGCACGACCGTGTATTGGCCGGCCTTTCCGATGCCGGCGGCGACGAGGTCGTCCCGCACTCGGCTGCCCACGGCAACCAACCGATCGGAGAGGGCTGCAAGCCTGCGTTCGGTCTGCACCACGACGCGAGTCTTCGTCGGGGAGAAATAGCCATGCAGGAGATGGCCGTGAAAAGTGTGCACCCTTGAGGGGACCCGCGCCAGCACGGCAGCCGCCCGCCCCAGTGCGCCCGCTTTCGCTGTGTGCGTGTGGACGATATGGGGCCGGAACCGGCGCATGGCTGCCGCCAGTTCGAACACGCAGCGCACATCATCCGTGAGCCGCACGGCCCGTCCCAGCCCTTCGAGCCGATGGACCGGCAGGTCGGGTGCCCGCTGATCCAGATAGTCCGCCTCACCCGAACCCACAAATCCCGAAATCAGGTGATGGTCGAATCGCTCGGGATCCAGCCCTCGCAAGAGAGCGGAGACCTGGACTGCCGGACCGCCGATATTCATTCGCGTGATGACTCTCATCACGCGCAGGCGTGGGATGCCGAAACCCGTGGTTCGGTACGCGGCGGTCGACATGTGCCAGATATTAAGCCGAACACACTCCGGTATCCGTCAAGGGCGCGAAGTATGTGTCCGCTGCTTTGGACAACCCTCTCGGAAATATTTCGAGGGCACGTGGAAGGATCGCCGAGAGCCCGGTATTCGGTCGATTCTTGCCACCACCACCGCAGCGTCGACGCTCTTCCCGGCCGGCGTCTGATATACCGCGTCAGTACGCACGTTTGCCGGAATCCGCGGTACATGCGCTCCCAGGAGGAAGGAGACCATGAGGTGATCGACTGCTCCAGCGAGGTAGAGCAAGGCAAGCGCTTCGCCTTCGGCCGCAACTGGCAGAAGTTCAGCAGGCTGGTCGACGAGGACCGTATCGCTGCCGCTCGCGAGTCCCTCGTGGCGGCCTTGGGAACCGGCGACCTCGCCGGGCGCACTTTCTTGGACATCGGCTGCGGCAGCGGCCTGTTCTCGCTGGCCGCACTCCAACTCGGTGCGAAGGTGCACTCCTTCGACTACGACCCCGACGCGGTGGAGACCACCAGGCAGTTGCGCACCCGGTACGCGCCCGACAGCGACTGGCGGGTTGAACAAGGTTCGGTGCTGGATTCCTCCTTCATTTCCCGCCTCGGAAAGTTCGACATCGTCTACTCCTGGGGAGTGCTCCACCACACCGGCGCCCTGTGGGAAGCGTTGGACACCGCCTGCCGACTGGTCGCCCCCGGGGGGTTGTTGTATGTGTCGATCTACAACGATCAGGGCCTGAGCAGCCGCGTGTGGAGGCATGTCAAGCGCACCTACAACTCCTCCGGCCCAGTGACGCGGCGCTTGCTGGTCGCCGGGAGTGGGATGTACCTGAACGCTCCCCGACGAGCGGTCACCCTGCTGAAGTCGGCCATGACAGGGAGACATCCCGTCGGCGGCCAGGCTCGACGCGCTCGCGGTATGTCCGCCCGATACGACCTCGTCGACTGGGTCGGAGGCTATCCCTTCGAAGTCGCCGCTCCGGAAGAGGTGTTCCGCCTGGGCCGGCGCCACGGGCTGGAACTGCGTCATCTCAAGACCTGCGGAGGGGGCCTGGGCTGCAACGAGTACGTCTTCGCCTCGATCGCCGACCAGGGCACCGCGCCGACTCCACCCGCGGCTCGCAGCGCGACGGCGGTGGGGACCAGCGTTACGAGCTGAGGCGCCCGCGCTCGATCCGTGCTGCCGGGCCGGGCCGGCGCCGCCGACGTCAGCAGACGGGCGGCGGCCGACCTCGCCGGGTGTAACGCCGCAGTGGTGCTCCGGCCCGGCTGTTCCCCGCGCTCACCTGACGGATCTGCGCTCCAGCAGCTTCCGGTACAGGCTGATGTGCCGCTCCACCATGGTGTCCGCACTCAAGTGCTCAAGGGCCCACTGCCGGGCAGCCTTCCCCAGTCGTGCGGCGGCGGCGCGGTCGGTGAGCATCCATTGCAGGCCCTGCGCCAGAGCTTCGGTGTCTGCCGGGGGCACCAGCACACCTCGGTCGCGCAGCAACTCCGGTGTTCCGCCCACCGCGGTGGCAACCACGGGCCGACCGACCGCCATGGCCTCCATGACCGCGTTGCTCAGGCCCTCCTGCAGGGAGGGCAGCACGACGACGTCCGCCCGAGCGAGGAAAGCGGCCACATCAGTGCGATGGCCCAGAAATCGTACGTCGATGCCCAGCTGGCTGGCCTGTTGTTGCAGTTGGGGTCGCTGGGGACCCTCACCGATCAACACGAGAGTGCAGCGCTGCCCCCGCTGCTGCATCCGGCCGACGGCGTTCAGCAGGTATTGGTGGCCCTTGTAGACAAGCAGGTTGGCCACGCACAGCACCACTGGCAGGTCCGTGGTCAGGTCAGCCGGAGCGACCGTCTGGAAATCCCGCTCTTCCATTCCGTTGTGAATGACGGCGATCTTGTCCTGTGGCAGGCCTTCCTGGCGCCGGGCATCCTCGGCGACGGCATGCGCGTTCGCCACGACGAAGTCGGTCATGCCGGTTGCGATCCGTTCCACGGCCAGCTGGCCGCGGCGGCCCTCCTTGAACGTGCCCAGGCTGCGCCGCCCGGCCACGCACACCGGAACCCGCGCCAGGCGGGCTGCGGGGGCTGCCGCGACGTAACAGTGGAACAAGTAGGCGTGGACGACCTGCGCACGCGTGCGTCGCAGGTGTGCCACGAGCCGAGCGAACGTTCTCACTTCGACCGCCGTGTTCGTCACGGCGCCTGAGAGATTGCGCCCCGGTCGGGAGAGTCCCCCCCATCCCAGGTTCACCACGGTCACTCCGGAACCGGACAGCTCTGCTTCACGCGGTCCTCGTTCGGACAGAAGCAGCAATGTGGTCTCAATGCCCCGTTCAGCCAGGCCGCGGGCGAGTATCACCGCTTGCTTTTCGGCACCGCCCAGCCCCAATGAACCAACCATCAGGCACACGCGAGATAATTCGTTGTCACGGGCGACGGTCCCGGCGATCGGCACAGCACTGATGTCGCGGCCCCCAGGCACCGATACCAGCTCCATCCAGCCAGCAATTCGCGAACACGGCACGGTTTTCTGCTCGTTCAGCCTCTCAGCCGATTTCTTTGGTATCAATTGCGACGCGCCGTTGCCCGGGTGACGGCCGAGCGGCGTCGGCCGGCCACTGAGGGCCGAAGACGGTCATCCGGGCGGCGTGGATACCACGGCTTGCCTGCGCGGCACACAGCGACGCGCTGCGGCAAGGAGTGCGAGGAGATCAGCACGCACAGGGAGCAGTTTCCTTGACCTGATGCCTGTCGTCCTGCTGAACAGCCGCATCTGAAAGGCAGCCAGCAGTACATATGTGAGCGAGGAGGCCACCGCGCACCCGGCAGCACCCCACACAGGAATCAGCAGCAGGTTGAGTGCGATGTTCACGGCCAGGGCGATCACGGACGGCACGACAACCAGCCGCGCACGGCGCAACCGCAGCAAGTAGGCGCTCGGCAGCCGACTCGCTCCAAGAGCGGTCACGCCGGGAGCCAGCAGCGCTACGAGCGGAACCACACCGGCATACGCCGCGCCGTACACGGCGGTGACAATCGCCGGTGCGCCCAGCGCCAGGACCAGCCCCGAGGCCACGGCAAGCACGACTGCGAACCGTGTGATCCGCACGGTGACGTCGGCAGATTCGGCGGCGCTGGACGCGAACTGGCGGTTCAGCATGACCTGCGAGAGAACATCGGCCAAAAGGCGGCTGTACCCGGCCACGGTGACCGCCAGCGTGTAGATGCCCACTTCCCGTGCGCCAGTGAAGGCACCCAGGAGAAAGACGTCTGCGTACAGCAGGAGGGAAATCGACGCGGGACCCAGGTGGAACCGGGCACCGGTGATCAGAGTCGCGCGCACCAGCCCAAGATCCGGGCGGCGCACCGCGGTACCACCCACGCTGGTGAACACCAGCAACGGAACCCCACCGGCGGCGACCCAGACGATCAATACTGACATGGGCGTCAGCCCGTCCACCGCAGCCAGCGCGAACAGCGCGCCGCATTGGACAAGCGAACCGGCCAGCGCGGCACGGTTGGCCACGCGCAACCGCCCCCGCAGGAGAACGATATTTCCGGCGTAGTTCACCGCGATGCCCAGTGGCACTCCAAGGCATGCCACCGCCACGATGAACAGCCCCGGCAGATGGAGCACATCGGGGCCCACCGCCGCCACGCATGCTGTGCCGGCGAGCCCGCTCAACGTTCCCAGCATGAGGGCGAGCGGAACGCTGTTGTCGGCGAGCGTCTGCCGGTGCCCGGTGTCCGTCCACAACGCCGACTGTGCCTTCTCCACTGACAGGTGACCCAGCATGGTGGCGGTGGTGGCTACGGTCACAGCCAGGGCGTAGACCCCACGACTCTCCGGCTGCAGCGATCGGGCGATGACGGCGCTCGTAATGCCCGACAGCACCAGGCATGCCACCTGGCTTCCCAGCACGCCCAGTGCTTGCCGTGCGCTGTCAGCCACGGCAACCAGGGGCGCCCTCCGGCACGACAGCCGTTGCGAGCCGCGGCTCGTCTGCGCAGGTGCGGTGCCACAGTTCGAACTGCAGCAGCGCCCAGAGCCGACTGGAGTGGTCACGTCCATCGACGTGGCTGGTCAGCAGCCGCTGCACCACCTCCGGCCGGAACAGACCACGGGAGCGGGCGGTCTGGTCGGTCAGCAGATCGAAGGCCAGCGGCCGCAGTTCACCGCGCAACCAGTCCGCCAGCGGCACCGCGAAACCGGCCTTCGGCCGGGTGAGCAGGTCGGCCGGCAGCCACGGAGTCATCGCCTCCTTCAACAGAGCCTTGGTCACGTGGCCGTCCACCTTCCAGTGGCCGGGCACGCCGACGGCCCACTCCATCAGATGGTGATCGAGGAACGGGGAACGGGCTTCCAGAGACTGGGCCATGGTGGTGATGTCCACCTTCGGCAGCAGGTCGCCCGGTAGGTAGGTATTGACGTCGACGTCCATGAACCTGCTGATCTCGTCGCCGGCGCAGGAGTCGGCATAGGCCTGGTCGATGAGCGCGTAGCTGTCCACGCCGGCTACCTGCTCACGCAGGGCCTCGGTGTACAGGGCGTTTTTGTCGTTGTCGGTGAAATTGGACATCAGGCTGGCATAGCGGCGCTGCGGTGTCTCGCTCAGCAGACACAGCGCCCGGCCGACCTTGCGTAGCCGCGATCCGGCATCCGCCCGCTCGACCAGCGAGGAACCGGTGCGGCCCAGCACACCACACAGCTGGCGTGGGGGCTGCACCCGTCCCAGCCGCTTCATGAACGCATAGCGCTGGTAGCCGCCGAAGCACTCGTCACCCCCGTCCCCATTGAGCGCCACCGTCACATGCCGACGGCTCAGTTCTGCCACGAAGAAGGAGGGAATGGCCGAGGAGTCGGCGAACGGCTCGTCGAAATGCCGGGCCACCGTGGACAGAATCTCCAGCGCAGCCGAACCGACCACCACAAACTCGTGGTGGTCGGTTCCATAGCGGCGGGCGACAGACGCCGCATAGGACCGCTCGTCGTAGCGCTGGTCGTCGAATCCGATGCAGAAGGTTTTCACGGGCCCATTGCTGAGCCGGGCCATGGCAGCCACCACCGCGGAGGAGTCGATGCCGCCGGACAGGAACGCCCCCAGCGGCCGCTCGCTGACCATGCGGACCCGGGTGGCGTCCAGCAGCAACTGCCGCACCTGCTCAGCCGCCTCCCGCACGCCGTGCACCGGCCGCGGGGTGAAGTCCAACTTCCAGTAGCGCCGCAGCCGCACGTTGCCCTGTTCCCAGACGAGAAGGTGCCCGGGAGGCAGCTTGTGAATGCCGCGATAGATCGACCAGGGAGCGGGCACGTACTGGTAGGTGAGATAGTGATGCAGAGCCACCGGGTCCAGCTCACGGGGCACCGACGGATCGGCCACAAGAGCTTTCAGCTCCGACGCGAACGCCAGCGAGTCCCCGGCCTGCCGGTAGTACAGCGGCTTCTTGCCCACCCGGTCCCGTGCAAGCAGCAGTCGGCGTCGCGCCGCGTCCCAGATCGCGAAGGCGAACATGCCCCGCAGGTGGCTGACAAGGTCCTCGCCGTGTTCCTCGTACAGGTGGACGAGTACCTCGGTGTCGCCGTCGGTGGCGAATCGGTGCCCGCGCGCGACCAGTTGCTCGCGCAACTCCATGAAGTTGTAGATCTCGCCGTTGAAGACTGCCGCGACGGTGCGGTCCTCGTTGTAGACGGGCTGGCCTCCGCCGGCCACATCGATGATGGCGAGTCGCCGCATCCCCAGCGCCGCGTGGGCATCGGTGTGGTAGCCCTCTCCGTCGGGCCCGCGATGGGTGATGCGGCGGCACATCACGCGCACCTGTTCGGGATCGGGAGGGCTGGTGGACACGATTCCAGCTACACCGCACATAAACGCTCCCCATGTGTTGCACCGTCGGATGACCGTCCGCCGACATCGCCGGCTCCCACTCGCCGGTGCACTGCCTCGCGGGCTGACCACCGCAAAGCCCCGAGATACATACCACACATATGCGGGCATTTAGCCCGGCCTGCCTGCGCAACGCCCGCCCCTCCCTTCGGGAAACATCGCGGTGTGCTCTGAACCGGTGACCTCTTCTGACCGGCACCGTCGGCATGGTGGTCAGGCCCGGATGGCGGGCTGGTCCTGCAACGCTTTGTGGTGATGAGGTCACAGCTGGTGGGGTGCGGCCGCGTTGTTTGTCGTGACGGGTGCGGGCTCGGTGCTGTCTGCGGCGGCGCCAGTGTGACCCAACTGGCTCACGTCAGCCACAGCCGCTGTACTCACCCTGGAGAAGCACCGCTGAAATGCATATTGGTGGATCTGATGAGTCGGCTGCATGCCTAACTCGTCGCATAATATGCGGCAAGAACACGACGCGTGAGTCCTTGCCCGCCCCAAAGCGAACGATCAGTTAGCTTGTCCTGCATGCACAGGAGATTGGCCGACGGCCTCGCGGAGAAGAACCGAGACGGTTGCTGGTTCGAAACGCTTCAGTGTCCGAACTGCCGTGCGCGGCTTCACGGAGAGACCACACTGACCTGCGAACGGTGTAGACGGACCTATCCGGTGCGTGACGGGATCCCGCGGTTCGTTCCCGAGGACAACTATGGGAAATCGTTCGGATATCAATGGAATTTGCATCGGCTTACCCAGCTTGACTCGTATGTGGGGCTCCCCGTATCCAGAGATCGCCTACTGAGGGAGAGCGGCTGGACCGCTGAAGAACTTCAGGGCCGCGAAGTTCTTGAGTGCGGAAGCGGCGCCGGACGCTTCACCGAGGTGCTCTGCCAGACCGGGGCCGCCGTAACCTCCTTCGACATCTCCAACGCGGTGGAGGCCAACGCCACATCCAATGGACGATTCGCCAACCTGCGGCTACTTCAGGCCAGCATTTACGACCTCCCCCTGGTGGATGAGTCGTTCGACTACCTCGTCTGCCTTGGGGTCATCCAGCACACGCCTGACGTCGAGCGGACCTTTAAGACGATCTTCCGTTACCTGCGTCCCGGTGGAAAGTTCTGCATCGACGTGTACGCAGCGATCGTCGCCTATCCGCATCTACGGCAACTGCTGCGGCCCGTCACCAAGCGAATTCCTCCGTGCAAGCTCTACAGCGTTGTCCAATCCATCACGCCACGACTACTGCCAGTTTCGATGCGCCTCAGCGCAGTCCCACGGGTGGGCGACTATCTGACCCGGCTGGTTCCCGTCGCCAATCATCACCACCTCGGGTTGACCGACACCGAAACCTTGCGGACCTGGTCGATCCTGGACACCTTCGACTGGCTCTCGCCTCAATTCGAGCGGCCCCAGCCGCGGCGCCGACTCGAACGCTGGTGCAGGGACCTTCGCCTGAGCGAATTCGAGATCGAACGCGTTCGCGGGCTCTATGTCGTCCGTGGAACGAAGTAGAATGCCGGACAGGACATCAGTCTCGCGTTCCATCGACAGCGGCCCCTGACCGCGCCATCGGACGCTGGACCGCCGGCCTTCCAGCGCCGCCTCCGTGCCGCCGGGCCCTGTGGAATTCTGAACCGAGGGCGAGCGCTGTCAACTGCGCGACAAAGCCGGAGATTTCACAGGCCTTCCGTCGCACTTCTCGCCGTTCGAGTTCATCTAGCGTTATCTCATATCGCGACACAGAACGTCAGCCCGGCCTAGGGACTTCTCACTCCTGTAATCTCATGGCCCATGGTCGACTCGCATTACCGGGGCTTTCGTACTCGGGTCGTGCTTACATGCAAAGAGTGGGCCGCAGTCCACGGGGCCGGTATGCGCCAAGCGCACAGATCGAAAGAGGCCGGTTGACCATGCGCGCATCGACCGTGCTCAGGACACCAGCCGGCACTCATCCCTCCAAGTCTGAAAGCCCGCGGCGCAGTTCGCTCTGGGGCGCTCTCGCGGTATTTGCGGCAGCGGCGGTTCTCCACGTCGGTGTTGTCCTGGTCGTTCACTCGCAGACCAACGGTGACGCGCTCTTTCCGGATGCCCAAGGCTATGAATCGGCCAGCAACATGATTGCCGTGGCTTGGCGCAACGGGAGCCCCTTGGAAACGCGCAGTCTCTCAGGGCTGGTCGGTTCTGCGGTGTGGGGCTACCCGGCGATCATGGCGCTGTGCAGGCTTCTGACCGGTGGTGGGTGGCTGGCCGCCAAGACGGTTCTGGCTCTTTTCGCGGCCACCGGCGCGGTCGCCGCGTACGGACTGGCTCTCACGTCCGGGCGGGGGCGTAAGCGCGCCGCCGCCGTCGGACTGATGGTGGGCGCGAGTCCGTCCCTCTTGCTGTGGGATGCCTGGGGCCTGAAGGACGGGCTGATCACCAGCCTCGTCCTGTGGTCCTTGCTCGTACAGACGCGTGCCCGCTTCTCGATTGCCTGTGTCAGCACGCTGCTGAGCATCTACGCATGTCTGTACCTGAGACCTGCGGCAGCGCTCTTTCTCGGGGTTGCTCTGCTCGCCCGGGTGAGATTCCGCCGCGAGTACCTGGCGGGTTCCCTGATCGTCGTAGGGGCCGCCGCCCTCTTCATTCTTCCTCGCCTGATGACGCTCTTCGGTCTTGTGGACAGTCTGGAGGTCCGCGACGGGACCCGTCTCGGCTTCGCCGGGGGGTACGGCTCAGAGAACCTGCTGAATCATCCTCAGTACCTGGTGACCTTGCTGCTCGGGCCGTTCCCCTGGGAGTTCGGGCCGGAGACCGCCGTCCCGGAACGTTGGCTCTATCTGGGCACCATCATCTGGATCGCCTCCCTTTCCCTTGGTCCCACCGCATTGCGCAGGGCATGGGCGGACACCGCGGGGGTCGGCCGCGCCGCCGTGCTGGGGGCCTCGGCCTATGCTGCCGCATATATCGCGACCTTCGGCGGAGCCTTTTACCGGCAGCGTTCTCTGCTCGAATGCATGCTGATCATTCTGGTCGTGCTCTACCTCCCTGTCTCTCCGGCCAGGGCCATGATGCGAATCCAAGTGTGGCTCGCCGTCATCGCTGCCGTGGCCGCCCTGCACAGCCCGCACCTCACGCCCACGATGTGGAGCAAATGGCTGGCAGTGTGTGTTATAGGACTGGCTGTTCCTCTGGCATTCATGTACGGCCTCCGGCGGGGTGGGACACGTCGATTTCGTGGACGCCGTACGTGACACGCTCCCGAAAGGATTGTTCGTTGCTGGATTCTTCGCCGAATCGCTGCCCTCTCTGTGGTTCCACATCCGCGGATACGCTTCAGCACATCCGCCTCTCCGACGTATGGCGGGCATACGCGGAGAAGTGGGCCACGTCGTTTTCGGACGATGTCATCGCGAAGTACGGGAACGGACCCGTCGCCCTCCGCCGCTGCGGGCGCTGCGAGCTGGAATGGTTCGACCCGACGCTTGAAGGCGATTCCGGCTTCTACTCCCAGCTGTACACCGGCGGGATCAGGTATGAGAAATTCCGTTGGGAGTTCGGCCAAGCTGAACAGCGCATCCCGGACGGTGCGCGGGTGGTCGAAGTGGGTTCAGGCGAGGGCGCCTTCCTCCGCTCCGTACTTCCACGCTGCAGTTCCGCCGAGGTGCTCGAGAAGAACCCTCAAGCCGCGGATCTGCTGCGCGCGGCCGGCATCAAGGTGAGCGATGCCGACGTCCGTGCCGACGCTCTGGCCTGTCCCGACCGGGCGGACGTCGTCTGCGCCTTCCAGGTACTGGAACATGTCGCAGATGTGCGCGGCTTTCTCTCGGCGCTGGCAACGATTGTGGTGCCAGGCGGTGAGGTTCTTGTCTCAGTGCCCAACCGGGAGCGGTTCCGTGAGGGCCTGGAGCCGAGGGACTGCCCACCGCATCACCTCTCCAGATGGAGTCCGCGGCAGTTCACGACTGTGTCTCAGGTCGTCGGGCTGGACCTCGTCCTGGTCGACTACGAGCCGCCGCCTCTTTCCCATGCGCGGGCATCACGCCAACGATCCGTCCGGACCATGCTGAGACCGGTGACCGGTCCAGGCGTGGCGCAGTGGGCGGGCAGGGCCACCGCCCGGCTGCGCATGCCGCAGCGCCGCTATGCGCGCTTGGTGGCCGATGGCCGCTTCGCGTCCCGGCGCGAGTACGGGCACACGATGTTCGCCGTGTTCCGTCGTCGTGCGTGACTCGTGATGAGTGATCTGACCCGGACACCGGCAACGGGCCGTCAGGGACGCGCTCTTCAACCGTTCCCGGTGCTCGTCGTCTGCACCGGAAACGTGCATCGCTCGCCACTGGCAGAACGTCTGCTGACCTTCCGACTGGCGTCGGCTGCAGGCAAGTTCCGGGTGTCGAGCGCGGGGACCGTCGCGGTGAACGGCACACCGATGGACCCGGTCGCCGCATCCCTGCTCACCGAGATGGGCGGGGAACCCACCGGAGCCGCCGCTCGAAGGCTCACCGCGGGCCTCGTGAGCGGCGCGGCACTGGTTCTGGGTGCCGCGACAGAGCACCGCGAGGCCGCGGTACGGCTCTGCCCGGTGCATGGGCTCGGACGCGCCTTCACGCTGCGGGAGTTCGCACGGCTGCTGCACGAGGACGATGCGGCGGGTCTGACCGACCCGGCAGAGCGGGCCGAGGCCCTGACCAAAGGGGCCGCCGCACGGAGAGGAGTGGGCGAAGGGGGATCGTGGGACGACGACCTGGCCGATCCGTACGGTGCGTCCGAGCAAGAGGCAAGGGCGTGCGCCGCCCGTATCACCGAAGCCGTGGAACGGATCGCGGCAGCAGTGCTGGGCTGACCGGCAGGGCCTTCGCTCAGGCTCCGGGGCAGCCGCCCGGGGACGGGTGCACCCTGGCCCGCAGCGGGCGTGGCAGCCGCTGGTGGAAGACGAAGGGTCCGTGGTCGGCCGGGGGCTCCAGCAGATGCAGCGTCAACGTCCGGCTGCTGCCCGCGGGCACTTCGACGTCGAACGTGTACACGGGATGGCCGCGCTCGACACCCGGTGTCAGGCGCGCGGGCCGCCCGTCGAGGGCAGCCTTGACCAGATGGGCCCCGCCGGTCGCGAAGTAGGAGACCAGCAGGCGGTTGTCCCCCTGACGCGTCGGATAGGGCGGCTTGTCGAGACGATCGGTGACGTAGGCGGGAAGTCCTGCGGACGGTGCACCGTTGGAGAAGACCGCCTTGACGGTGACCTCGCGGCCGTCGGCGGTGCAGCGGCCGGGGTACCAGTCCAGGGTGCGGTCGAGGTAGTAGTCGAGCTTGGTGCCGGCGGCATTGTTGACCACCAGCCCGGCGTAGGGCTCCGGACGCCGCGGCAAGGAGCCGCCCACCGGGCGTGATTCCAGCTCCTGCTGCTCCTTCGCGTGGGCGCTCCAGGCGGTCACCTGCCCGTTGCCCAGCAACTCGTACAGACCGAGGAGCAGCGAGGGCCGCCGCTGGGGATCCTCGGCGGCGGTCAGCAACCGCCCGGCGGCGGCTCGGGCCACGTCCAGCAGATAGGCCTTGCGCTTGACCTGGTCCGTGTGCGTCACGTAGTTGGTTCGCTCGCTGAGATCCACCACGTTGTCCGCGGTGACGACCGTTCCGTCGGCTGTGAGCGCCGGGCCGGAGGCTGCGAGCAGCCGGGCCAGCGCGGCCGGATCCAGTGCGAGTACGCCGTCGACTCGCTCGCCGCTCTGGTAGAGCCAGGTGGCCGACCAGATACGCGCGGCGTAGGGGAAGTGCGGGCTCATGTTGGAGTTGGCCCAGGTGTTCACCGCATCGCCACGTCCGTACATGGCGGCGAATTCGGAACCGAGGTCCACCTCGGGGCGAGCGCCCACCATCTCGGCGTCGCTTCCGAAATGCGTCAGCTCCAGCGCCCCCCGGTCGGCCGTCAGTACGGCATGGGCACCGGGCATCCCACCGGTTCCACGCGACTCTGCGGGGTTCTGGAACACCAGGAGGTAACGCCGCGGACCGTCCGCCCCCAGCATCGGCGGCAGGAGCCGGGCGCCGGTGGCGGCGTCCTCCAAAGCGGGCGCCATCCGGTCCAGCCGGCTGAGGAGTTGGTCTCGGACCCGGTCCACGGCGGGCAGCCAGGTGCGGCGGGGCAACCTGTGGGCCTCCGTGCGAGCTGCGGCCACCTGGCGTGAGGCCTGCTCCAGAGCCGGGGCGGCCCTGCGCAGTTCGGACAGGTTCAGGTGCCCGCCACCGGCGCCTGCGTCGTCGGTGAGGTTGCCGACGGTGCGTACGACGGCAGGCAGCACCTCGCCGGTCAGCCGGTCGACGGCCTTGGCCGTACCACGGAAGGTCTCGAGGGGGCCTCCGAGGCGGGGCAGATGCGCGGCCACGTACCACGCAGGTCCGGTGGTGAGCCGATGTGCCCGGGCCGCGCGCGCCGCAGCGGAACGGGCCGCTGCTTCGGTGCGCGCCCCGCGGTCCGTGGTGTCCCCAGCCGTCGAGACCGGCGAGGGGGGCGCCGTCACCGTGTTCCGCAGCGTTTCCAGGTCGTGTCGGGCCGCGAGCAGCTCGCTACGGGCGTACAGGCCCGTTACGAGCACCCAGCCCGAACCGGCGAGGAGAAGGCCGGCCGCCGCCCACATCAACGGCCTGGTACGACGGTGGTTCCGTCGCACCAGGCCGGTGAGATGGGACAGAACGGTGCTGTCCGAGAGTTTGTGGATGGTCCACGGCATCGTTGGCCGCTCAGCCGCGTTCAGTGCGAGTGCGCCGGCGCCTGGCGATCACCAGTGACGCGCCGCCGAGAAGCACCAGACCACCTGCCGCGGTGAGCAGCGCCACCGGTGCATCTGAGGAACCGGTGTCCGCGAGCCCCGAGGAGCCATTGCCGTGACCGGATCCGTTGCCGTGGCCGGGGCGGCTGTGGTCGTCGTCGCCGTTACCGCTGCCGGGGCGGCCGTGGTCGTCGTCGCCGTCACCGTCACCCGGGCGGCCGTGGTCGTCGTCGCCGTCACCCGGGCGGCCATGGTCGCCGTCGCCGTCGCCGGGCCGGCCGTGGTCGTCGTCGTCGTCGCCGTCGCCGTCGCCGGGCCGTCCGTTCCCGTCACAGTCCCCGGGCGGTGGGCTCGCGTCACCGGTCACGGTCACCCGCGCGGACACCGTAACTCCGGATGTACTGCCGACGAGCTGGAAGAGGTAGATGCCCGGTGGGACGCTCTCGGGGATGGTGACCGTTCCAGTCACAATGCCGTTGGCGTCGGCGGTGAAGGTGCCGAGCACAACGGTGTCCCCGTCTCCTCCGTCATCGCAGTCATCGCCCTTCGGTGTGGCCGCCGCAATGGGCTGGACGGACGAGGGCGATGTCCTCAGTGAACGTGCGGCCGCAGCCGCGGCTCCAGCGGCGGCGCCGGGGACGAGGCTGGCGACAACCTGCTCGGCCGGCTGGAAGCCAGTAGCGGTGAAGTTGATCGGATCACCGGGGGCCACGGTGGCGTCGTCGATCACAACACCGGGAGCCGGCGGGTACTGTGCGAACGCCGGCTCGGCGACCACCAGCGGAACAGCTGCAATCAGGCTTGCGGTGGCGATGGCCATGGCGACACGCCGTCTAGAACGTCTGGGCATCGGTTCGGGGCTCCTTCGGAAGGCGCTTTATGAGTGATCGTTCGTGGTGGGATGTTTCTGTTTCAGGCCGTGGCTCCGTGGCCGGCTATTGCCTGGTGGCAACTCCCGCCGGTCTTCGGCGCCTTTCGGCATGTGCTGCAGCGCTTCCTTACCGACTGAACCGCCGCGCCGGTGTGGCATGAGCCCCACCGCGTTGTCCTCGAGCAGCTCGGTGTGGACGACCACGTGGACTGGCCCCAGTGCGAAATCGACTCGGTCCGTGTTCGCGCGCTTGAAGGGCGCACCATGGCGTTGGTGAACAGTTCCGCCGTCTGCACCACCTCTACCAACATCGCGCTGATCACTCCCTTGCCTCAATCGGCACTGCCGCAGGCCTTGTGCCACCGCCGACTGCCCGATTCGGACGACTCCCGGGCCACGACTCATCGGACAGAAAGGCCATTGACCGAAATCAAGCAACAGGATCCATAGACGTGGGCGGCTCGGGCCAAACAGGCTCGCTTGGTGCTCCGCAGGACGGCGCAGTGGTTGCACTCATGTGGCCCCCCAGCACTCGCGGCTGCGGGCCTGAACCTGGTGGCACGGGCTTCATGGTGACCTGGTGGGCGCCACCGCGATCAGGGCGAACAGCACCGACGTACTGAGAGGGATGCCGTCACGGCAGCGGGCCCCCGCTCTCCGCTTCGTCGGTTACGACGGGCAGATCCGAGGGCAGCCCCCATTCGCTCCAGGATCCGTCGTACACGGACAGCTCGCGATACCCGGCCAGTTCGGCGCCGAGGGCCAGGATGCAGGCGGTGACGCCCGACCCGCAGCTGAAGACCATCTTCTCCCGGCCCCCGGAGAGGTCGGAGAAGGCGGCACGCAGCTCCGGCGCGGGGCGCATCCGGCCCTCGTGCTGGGTCTCCCCGAAGGGCAGGTTCAACGCGTTGGGCATGTGGCCGCCGCGCAGCCCCGGGCGGGGTTCGGGGGCCGCGCCGGAGAACCGTTCCCGGGAGCGGGCGTCGAAGACGGCCGAGGCCGGGTCGGCCAGGGCCGCCACCACCTCGCCGCTCCCGACGACCAGCCCCGCGCGTGGCCGTGCGGTGAAGTCGCCGCGCGGCCACGCGGCCACGAGATCGCCGCCCTCCAGCGGCTGCCCGGCCGCGGCCCAGGCGGGCAGGCCACCGTCGAGCACCGCGGCGCGGTCGAAGCCCATCGCCCGCAGCATCCACCACGCCCGGGCGCTGGAATAGGTTCCCGCGGCGTCGTAGACGACGACGGTGTCGGCGTCGTCGACGCCGAGGGAGCGCATCTCCTCCGTGAATTGGCCGGCTCCGGGCATGGTGTGGGGCAGCGGGCTGGAATGGTCGGACAGCGCCCCGTCGATGTCGAAGGGCCGTGCCCCCGGGATCCTTACCCAAGCTCTTCGAGCAGGGGATACCCCATGCGCCGCGCCGCGGTGCGCGCCCACGGAGGCGTCGAGGACCACCAGCCCCGGCGCACCCAGCCGGGGCGCGAGCCAGTCATTGCCGACCAGCGGGCCGGAGAACGGGCCGGAGAGCGGGCTGATCGGGACGAGCGGGTTCTGTGCGCTCAATGTGTGCCGCCCATGGACTCGGTGGAACGCCGTCTGGCCTGCCCGGAGAACCAGGCCGCCACCTTGTCCATATTGGCGGCCACGTCGTCCTCCGTGTCCCCGGCGACGGTATAACCGGCCAGGAAAAGGCCGGACTTGATGCGTCCGTGGAACTCCTGGCCGGCCGCCGGAACACGGTCGCCGCGGCGGCGGACCTGGCCGCCCCCAACGGAGACGCGGGCTCGGGCCGCTCGCAGTCTGAAGCGCGACGGCTGACGCCGACGGTTAGCATGCGGACAAAGTCCGCAATTGCGATATAGGGGATCGCGGTATTCGACCTGCATGGAGGCTCCACCGTGCGTAGACCCAAGACGGTCACCCTCATGTGCCTGCAACTGCTCTTGGGCGCTTCGCCGGCGGGCTGTGCCTTCACGGAGGCCGAGAGCGCGGCGAAGTCATGTCCGTCCGGCCAGATCTCTCAAGGCGGCACGTGCATTCCGGACGACACCGCCGACTTCACCAAGAAGCAGGTCGAAGACTCCCTGAAGACGTACAAACTCAATGCAGCCATGGCAGGGGTATGGGTCGACGGCAAAAGAATTTCGACCGTCGCTTCAGGAGAGTCGATGACGGGCGTCCCTGTTTCGACGGACATGCATTTCCGGATCGGGTCGGTTGCGATTCCCTATTTGACGACCGAATTGCTCAAGCTCGTCGACGAGGGCAAGGTCGAGCTTGACGACAAGATTTCCCGGTGGCGCCCCGACCTTCCGCACGCGGACGAGATCACTCTGAAGATGCTGGCCTCTGCCACCTCCGGATACTCGGACTACGTCCGGGATCCTAAGTTCTTGGCCGAACTCTACAAGAATCCGTTCCGTCAATGGTCGGCGGAAGAACGGGTGAAGATCTCCGTTTCCAAGCCCCTTGTGAAACCCCCGGGAGCGGGTTTTGTCTATTCGCACGCCAATTGGGTGATCCTGGGTGACATCATCTCGAAGGTGGAGAAGAAGCCCCTGGCGGAAGTGATGCGGAATGAAATCTTGAAGCCCCTCGGCCTGACCCAGACCGAAAACCCGTCCACAGCCGAGATCGCCGACCCGGTGCTCCATGCCTTCGACAACGAACGGGGCGTATTCGAGGACTCCACCTACTGGAATCCGTCATGGACGCTGGCACCGGGAGCAATCATGACGGGAACATTGGAGGATCTGGGGAAGTCCGTGACGGCGTTGGGCGAAGGGAAGTTGCTGACGCCCGAGTCGTACAAGGAACAGATCACACCCGTCTCCAAGGTGTCGCCGACGGCCTCCTTCGCCCTTGGGGTGTTCGTACAGAAGACCTGGCTCCTGCAGAATCCGTCATTCGCCGGCTATCAGGCAACGGTCGCCTATCTGCCTTCCAAGAAGATCGCGATCGCGACGGTCGCGACACAGGGCACCGGCAACAACGCCGACGACAATTCCAGCACCGCGGTCTTGATCTCGATCGCCAACCATATGGCTCCGGACACTCCCTTGAGCGGCGGCTGAGGGACTCCCGGGGGCCGCTCCCTCCGGCCGTCGTGAGGTCTGCGCCGGCGAGGTGAAGGTGCCAGTTCGCATTCATACGCCGCTTTTGTGACGCACCGATGACGAAGGCCCCGACTGGCGACGGTCGGGGCCTTTCATCCGGTGGAGGACGCGCGCCATCCCCGCAGAAGTGAGCCGGGGCAAGTGGTGGGCGGATCCTTGTGCCTCTATCGGGCCGTTCCGAAGTCCTGCGTCCAGTAATTGCCGGGCTGCGCGAGGCCGATGCCGATCTCCTTGAACGCACAGTTGAGGATGTTGCGCTTGTGGCCGGGGCTGCCCATCCAGCCGGCCATGACGCTCTCGGGTGTGGCGTAGCCGTAGGCGACGTTCTCGCCGTAGGTGCTCCAGCTGTAACCGGCACGCGTGATCCGATCGCCCGGAGACGATCCGTCGGAGCCCGTGTGGGACATGTTCCGATGGGATGCCATGTCCTTGCTGTGGTCCTGAGCGGCCTTTGTCAGCTTCGCATTCAAGGTCAGCGGAGAGCATCCGGCCTTGCTGCGCTCGCTGTTGACGAGCTTCAACACGCTGGCCGCAGCCCCGGATGCCGGGGCGGTGGTCTTCGGGGCGCTTGGAGAAGCGGTGGTCTTCGGGGCGCTTGGAGAAGCGGTGGTCTTCGGTGCGCTTGGGGGCGTAGTGGTTTTCGGGGCGCTTGGAGACGCAGCGGGCGTCTGCGACGCTCCCGCAGCCGGCTTCTGGCCCCAGTGGCCACCCGTCCATCGCTGCTCGGAGTTCGCACTCTTCCAGTGGCCGTGGGACTGACGGCCCGCGTTCTCCGGAGTGTCCAGGCAGGCCATGGCGGCAGAGGGCACAGCCACGGCTCCCACGGCGACGGCAGCGATGGTTATCTGCCGGTAGTACGTCTTCCTGCGATGCTTCCTCATGCGTGACCTCGCTCGATAATCGCGGAGCGCCTCCGGTATCGCCGACTCAGCGCAGATAACTGCGCCTGAGCTGCGGAGACGCCTTGCGGCCGCCATTCTTAGAAGCGGAGTCAGGGAAGGGCAATGAGCTCCAGTACTACCTCGCTTCGTAGTACCGGACGGCTCTTGTAACGGGCGCACAGGCGTGCTGGTCCGGCTTCTGGAGTTCCGGAAAATTCTGTTGCTCCGTCAGAAGTCCTTGCTCGCTCCATGAACGGGCGAAAGGGCTGAGCGGGCCGAATGGTGCCAAACCCTGCGACGGGCATGTCTGCACCAAGACGGACAAATGTCACTATGTCGCCAAGGCGCCAACTACTATTCAGCGACCTAAGTGCCGAAAGTCCATGTGGCCGATGTCACTGGGCGATGGATGTGCCACGCCACCCTGGACCTCTACGGGATCACCGCGCCGCGCGTGAGGAGCCGGCGGCGCCGCGCCGTGAGGCCAGGCACGCCGCTCCGTCACAGCGCGGTGACGGGGAGTCCAGGCCCCCTCACAGGAGCGTGCTGGTGCTGGTCCGATATCGACCTGCACCGGAAGGCCATCGGGCATCTGGCCTTCGGCCACGGCATCCATCAGTGCCTGGGCCAGCAAATGGCACGCGTCGAGATGCGGGTCGCCTTTCCCGCGCTGTTCACCCGGTTCCCGACCCTCCGCCTGGCTGTCTCGCCCGAGGAGGTGCCGCTGCGCACCGACATGAACATCTACGGGGTGCACCGACTCCCCTGCGTCACCGAGTCCGGACGCGGGTGCGCCCGGACTCGGTGTGTCGGCCGGGGAGGAGCCGTTCCTACGCTGCAAACAGCACTGTTGAGTTCAGGACTGTTGAGTTCAGGGCGCCGTGAAGAGCGTCGGGAAGCGGGGAGCGAGCCAGGGCTTGCGGCCCCGGGCGAGGACGCGACCCCTGGCGATGGCGCCCCAGGGTCGCAGCGGCCGAGCGCCATGAGCAGGAAGGTGACCGGCTCGGTGAGGATGGTGCACTCCGGGCGGCCCGGTGGCTGCGGACTCACCGCTACAGCACCGTTGTTGAAGGTGACGCCGAAGCGGGCGCCGCCCCACAGGCGGATCGTGTAGAGGGCGGTCAGCCCAGCGGTGGCAGCGGTGTCGACCACCCGTGGCATGGCCGTGATCAGGAAGGGCAGGGTCAGCTCGACCCGGGCGCGGTCGATCATGTGCGGACGGCCCAGCGCGCGGGCGAGGTCGTAGCCGTGGCCGAGCATGTGCGTCAGCAGATACGAGCCCAGTTCGGCCTGGTTCATCGGGCCCAGCGGGGTGACCACTGTCCCCTCCAGCGGGCGCTGGTCCACTGCCCTGAGGAAAGCGGCGGCCTGCGTCACGATCATCCCGGCCAGCGGATCGGCCTCGCGCTCGTCGAACTCGGCGAGCGCACGCTCGTTGGCCGTGGCCAGGCTCTGGGGGGTGCCGTCCCCGTGGCTGCGCTCATGTCCTGCCGCGATGTCGGCCATCAGCTCATTGGCCTGCGCCAGATGCGCTGCCGCAGCCCCGACGCTCCACTCCGACCCGGGTACCGGAACACCTGTGTCGGCAACGCCGCGCAGCAGCGCGGCGATCTCCTCGGCCGTGTCGCGTATCGCGTCACCAAGTCCCTGAGGCAGAGTGCCTCGTACTTTCTGCCCTGTCACTGGTGCCACGGCTCCCATCGTCGCCCTCGTACCCACAGCGGAACGCGCAGCCCGTCGGCGGTCCTGTTCGAGATCGTCCGCGGTACACAACCAGGTCACGGGGGCTGCGACAAGAGCTTGAGCATCGGGCAAATCAACCGCATTCCGCCGCCCATGAAGGCCCCCCAGGCCCTGCGCGAGGGAGTCGGTGTTGTCGGCCCACTGGTCGTCCCCGACCATTTCGTACGCCTCGCACAGATGCCCGTGATCGTTGCGCGCAGTGACGCTCTTCGGCTCAACTCGGGAACTGGCGGCACGTTTCAGACGTCCGAATGATCACGGGTAAGAGTGAAGGGGGAACCGGCGCATGACGGTCACGCTGGGCGAGGAAATCATGTTGCTCTCGCTGGACGACGAGTCCGGAGTAGCGAAAGAGCGGCAGTCTGCCGGTTGGGCAGTCGCGGGTGGGATCGTGCTCGAACTCGTCATGGCCGGTCGCGTCTCGGTGGACCGCGGGCGGGTGACAGTGACCGACACGACGCCCACCGGCGTGGGGCTGCTTGACGACCGGCTCAAGCTGATTGATGCCTGGGCATCCAAGAAGAGCAGGCCGCCCAAGGTCACGGACTGGCTGGCGAGGGACCACGGCAAGGCTGTCAGCGCCACGATCAACAGCCTGCGCGAACGCGGCCTGGTGGGCGAGGAACAGCGCAAGGTGCTGGGTGTGTTCCCGGTGCGCCGCTTTCCCGAGGCGGACGGGACGACCGAGCGCGAGCTACGCGCCCGGCTTGCCGCACTGGTCCTGCACAATGCCGACCCGGACGACCGCTCGGCCGGCCTGATCGCCCTGATCCACGCCGCGAAGCTGCACCGCCTCGCCTTCCCCGACAAGTCGCGCAAGGAGGTCTCGCCGCGGATGGAGGAGATCGCGGACGGCCAATGGGCGGGGGAGAGCGTCCGGACCGCTATCCGCAACATGCAGGCGGCGATGGTGGCGATCACCGTGGCAACCACAGTGACTGTGACGAGCTGACCGGACCGGCGGCCCCGTCGGGAACCGCGGGGCCGGCTGCGGAGCACACCGGGCCCACAGCTTGCGCATGGTCGAAGCCACGTCGACCGCGGTTTACCGACCGGCCTGCCTGCCTCGTGTCCGCAGTGGACGAAGGACGTCGTACCTGCCATGACCAAGCGCGCGGGCAAGGAACCAGCAGCCGTACGCACGGCGTAGTCTCGCCGTGCCCGGAGCCGGCTCGTCAAAGCGGCAGATCTCGCAGACAATGTCGTCCCGGAGCGGCTGTTGGTGCTCGACGGGCCGACTGTGCGGAGACTGACGCGGGAGCCCTCGGACCGACGGCCGACGTGTGACGGCCGATCACCGGCGGTGCGCAGTCCGGAAAGCAGCGCTGGAAATTCACCGCCGGGTACGCCCTCGACTCCACGCCGACGGTGTCGGGGGACACCGTCTACGTGGGCAGTATGGACAATTCCCTCTACGCCGTGGACGCCGGGTCGGGCAGCCTCCGCTGGAGCTACCCGACCGGAAGCGACCTCGTCTCCTCGCCCGCCGTGGCCGACGGCGTCGTTTACATCGGCAGCCGCGACGGCAACCTCCACGCCGTCGACGCCAAGACCGGGAAACGGCGTTGGCGGTGGGCGGCCCAGGTCACGGACTACTCGCCGGTCGTGTCCGGTGGCGTTGTCTATGTCGCGTACGACCTTGAGCTGTTCGCACTGGACGCGGCGACGGGCCGGAAGCGCTGGGCGTTCCCCATGCACAACTCCGAGACCAACTCGGGGACCAGCGCGGCGCCGGCCGTGCGGGACGGCACCGTCTACGCGTCCGGCAGCAACACGCTCTACGCCGTCAACGCCGGCACCGGCCGCAAGCGCTGGTCGCTCGAACTGGAAGGCAACCCCTCGGATCCAGTCGCGGCTGCCGGAGCGGTCTTCGTCACCTGCGACGATGGCTACCTCTACGCCATACGGGCCTGACGGAACCGCAGAGGCTCAGCGTGCTTGATGTGCTCCGTGGTGGATGACGTCGGCGTACAGACTGAAGAGGCGCGGTCGTGGATGGTTGTCCGCCACCGCGACTGTTGGGTACTCGAGGAGCTGGGCCCAGCAGCGGGCCGCGAGGTGGCGGGCGTGTGTGCCGGTCCAGGGCTGAGGGAGGAGCTCGGGCGGGAGGAGGGGGTCAGGTTCCATGGCGCGGGTGAACTCGGCTGCGAGTTCGATGGCGATGGTCAGCCGTTCGGTTTCGGTCGGGCTTGCGGTGTCCTCGAGTTGGTCGAGTCGGGCCTGGGCGAGTACGGCCAGCCGGTCGTAACGGTCGGCGATCTCTGCCAGGGGCCAGAGTTCGGATGCCAGGTCAGTGGGGGCGCGGTGTTCGCCTGTGCGCAGGTCGCTGCTGGTGAGGAAGGTGACGGCATCCAGGACGCCGAGGTGCCGCGCCTGGGCCTCGACGTGTTTCTCGATGGGGTTGGGGCTGACGTACAGGCCGCCCTGGACGGCGGCTGCGCCGAGCTTGAGGAGGGTGTCGCGCAGGATGTCGCGGGCGGCTCTGGCTGATTCCGGGATGGCGAACGCGAAGAGGTGCCAGATGCCGTCCCAGGGGGCGTGACCACGGTCCTGTTGGTACGCGTAGCGGACGTAGTCGACGTTTGGCGCAAGGGATCCCATGACGTCGGCGGTGGCACGCAGCAGGGCTTTGCGGCCGCGGCCTTCGTGGGTGAAGCGGCCTTCGGCAACGAGTCGTTTGATGCACAGACGTACCTGCTGGTCGCTCATTCCCAGGGTGCCCGCGATGGTGTAGAGCTCGCCGGCGTCGACGGTGCCATCCTCGCGGACCATGGCATGCACGAGCAGGCGGGTGGGGATCTCGGGGGCGGCTTCGGGCATGGGCCGAGCATAGGCGTGTGGGACGCGCGTCTTCCCGGTGGTCACGCCCGCTCTCCGGCAGGTGGGGCGACCTCTCCCACGGGCGGGGCGATGGAGCGGTGCATGGTGGTGACGGCGCCGAACCCCATCAGGCGTCGCAGGTAGGGCGTCTGTTCGGTGCGGACCGCGGTGAATCCGTGCCGTTCGTAGAGGGCGCGTGCGCGGGGATTGACGTCGATGACGTCAAGCCGGACCTCGTCGCAGAGGTGGTCGACGGCGACCCGGAACGTCTCCCGCAGGAGCAGGCTGCCGATGCCGTTGCCGCGGAAGTCCGCGTCGACTGCGATGCCGTCCATGACGAGCTGTCCTGGTGCCGGGGTGCGTTCGAGCAGGGCCAGAACTGCGAGTCGCGGGATTCCTCTGAACCGGCCGTACGTATTGAGGACATCGGTCACGCCTCCGCCGGTGAGCCCGCGCCCGTCGAGCTGGAAGCCGGCCACTCCCACTACCTGGTCGCCGGCGAGTGCCACCACGGCCCGGTCCCGGTGCAGATGTGTCGCGATGAAGTGTCTGCCTGTGGCGGGTGGGTTGAGCGCTGCGCCCAGTTTCCGGCCGAACGCCTCCCAGTACAGCTCGGCGACGCGTTCCTCGGCTCCGTCCGGCACGCCTCGCCGGACGGTCATCGGTCCGCCTTCAGCGATGCTCCTGGCGTCCCGTCTGTTCTCCGCGTTGGCCATTCCCAGCCCTCCTCGCCTCTTGTCCTGCGCGCCGTAGCGATGCCACTATCCACTGTAGTACGTTCGTTTGCTGAACGATCGTTTCTTGAGCGATAGATAGGGATGGGTGTGCGATCGAGACAACGCAGGGGTGTGCCCGGGGGCAGGCGTCGCCGGGTGAAAGCAGTGATCTGGTCCTTGGCAGGCTTACTGCTGGTGACAGCGGGGCTGGGTGCAGTGGTGATCTGGCAGAACTCCTACAACATCCGGGAGGAGCGAGTCACCCTCCGGCATGGTGGAGCTGCGCTCGATGGCGTGCTGGCCACGCCGAAGGAGGGCCGGGGGCCGTACGGGCTGGTCGTCTTCGTGCACGGGGACGGGCCGGTCGACGCCACCCATGACACCTTCTACCGGCCGTTGTGGGAGTCGTTCGCCAGAGCCGGGTACGCCTCACTGTCCTGGAGCAAGCCCGGAGTGGGCGGTTCGTCGGGCAACTGGCTGGACCAGAGCATGGAGGACCGGGCCGACGAGACCATGGATGCCATCTCCTGGGCGCGTCAGCGGCCGGACATCGACAGTCGCCGCATCGGACTGTGGGGAGCGAGCCAGGCGGGATGGGTGCTGCCCAAGGTCGCGGCCCGCACTCCCGGACTGCGGTTCGTCATCGCCGTATCCCCGGCTGTGAACTGGCAGCAGCAAGGCCGCTACAACCTCCTCGCCCAGATGCGCGAGGACGGCGCCTCCACCGAGCAGGTCGAGACGGCGCTGCGGCGGCGGGAGACCACCTTGCAACTGCTGCGCCGCGGTGCGTCGTTCGAGAAGTACCGGGCTGAGACCGGAGACGCCCAGGGCATGACGGCCGACCGGTGGCGGTTCATCTCGAAGAACTACACCGCCGACGCCACGGCAGACCTGCGGGCGATTCGCGGGACGCCCGTCCTGCTGATCCTGGCCGGCCGCGACATCAACGTCGACGTCGCCGACACCGAAACCGCCTACCGCAGGCTGCTCCAGGCCCCCGGCCCGCAGGTCGAGCACTATCCCGACGCCACTCACTCCCTGGTGAAGCACGGTGTTGAACATTCGGAGGTCAGGGTCACGCTGACTGCGCTCTTCGCGCCCAGGGCGCTGTTCGCGAGCGGGTTCCTCGCCGACCAGCGCCGCTTCCTCGATCACGTCGACGACGACAGCAAGGGAGAGACGGCGTGACCGGCACGACGACGCAGCCGACGGCCGCAACTGCGGCAGTGCGACGGATCGCGGACATCGACGCGCTGCGGGGCTTCGCGCTCTTCGGCATCCTGATGGTCAACATCACCTACCTCGCCTCCGCCTACCACGGCACAGGACTGGAAGACACCGGCTTCGACTCACCTGCCGACCGCGCTGTGCGTTTTCTGGTGGCGATGCTGTTCGAGGCCAAGTTCTACCTGCTGTTCTCCTTCTTGTTCGGCTACAGCTTCACCCTTCAAATGAAGTCCGCCGAACGCGGGGGTGTTCGCTTCGCCCCCCGGTTCCTGCGCCGCCTCGCAGTGTTGTTCGCGCTCGGCGCCTTCCATGCCATTGTTCTCTTCCCCGGTGACATCCTCACCACCTACGCCCTGTTGGGCCTGATCCTGCTCATCGCTCGCCGCACCCGGCCCCGCAAGGCGGTGCGCATCGCGATCGTGCTGTTCACGGTCACAGCCGCCGGCTACCTGCTGCTCGGCCTCGCTCAGTACGCGGCGGGCGATGGTGGCATCGACTCGGCCTCCGTGGCAGCCCACGCCCAGCAGACCACCGACGCGCTGCGCGGCGGCCCGGGTTCGGTGATCGGGGCGCACCTCGAGCAGCTGCCGGATGTCGCGTTCATGCTCATCTTCTTCCAAGCCCCTGCTGCTCTGGCCGCCTTCCTGCTCGGCCTCGCGGCAGGCACGCACGGGGTCCTGGCCGACGTCACCCGCCACGAGCGGTTGCTGCGGCGGCTGCAGTGGGTCGGCTTCCCCATCGGGCTGGCCGGTGGCGTGGTCTACGCGCACGCGAGCCTGGAGCATCCGGGCACCGCCTACCAGCTATTCGCGCTGGGCGTGGATGTGGTGACCGCGCCTCTGCTGGCCGCCGCGTATACGGCCACCGTGCTGCGGCTGATATCCACCGGTCGAGGCCGCCGCCTCGCCGCCGTCCTGGCTCCGGCGGGCCGGATGAGCCTGACCAACTACCTCGCCCAGTCACTGGTCTGCGCCCTGCTCTTCACCGGATTCGGTGCCGCCCTGGTGGGCCGCGTGCCACCGCCGCTGGTGACGGGCATCGCGCTGGCCCTGTTCGCGTGCCAGGTCGTGGCCTGCCGGTGGTGGCTGCGCTGTCATTCCTACGGTCCGGTCGAGTGGCTGCTGCGAGCGGTGACCAACGCCGCCCGGCCGCACTGGCGTAGCCGAGGCACGTAGTGGCACGGAGCACTCAGACAGGCGCTGCGCGGGGCGGTCTCCCGCGAGAGGCGTGCCGACGCGGCCGGGTCTCTGACGGCGACTCGCTCTGGCAATGGTCCGGGCTGATCGCGGTCAGGCTGGTCGCGGATGGAGCATCCGCACCAGGCGATCAACGCTGCCCTGCGCGAGCGCGCCTCGACACCTTGGGAGCGTGCGGCGGGCGAGCCGGATTGTGTCGGCTGACGCCACCAGGGCGCCGCGCGCCGCCTACAGCGTCCCCGCCCTGCCACTGGCCGCCCTCATGGTGCAGGCGTAAGGAAGTTGCCATCGTACGCAGCGTGTTCGGTGCGGTCTCGTTCCGAAGCCGGACCACGCGTAGCGTGCGTGAAGTGCCGTATTGGAATGCGAATGTCAGGGAGGCGCTGATGCGAGACCAGTCCCGATTGGTGATAGACCCGACCGGCCGTGACATACACGGAGAAGCAACCCGATTACGTGAGATGGGACCGGTGGCGCGCGTCGAACTCCCCGGTGGGGTCGAGGCGTGGGCAGTCAGCAGCCCCGAACTGCTGAAGGAACTGCTCACCGATCCGCGGGTATCCAAGGACCCGCGCCGGCACTGGCCGGTCTGGATCAACGGGGAGATCTCTCCGGAGTGGCCACTGTTCACCTGGGTCGCGGTGCAGAACATGTTCACCGCGTACGGGGGCGAGCACAAGCGGCTGCGGACCCTGGTCACCAAGGCGTTCACCGCGCGCCGGACCGCCGCTCTGCGGCCGCGCATCGAGGAGATCACCACGGATCTGCTGGACCGCATCGCCGAGGCCGGGCAGCAGAACAACGTGGTGGATCTGCGGGAGGAGTTCGCCTATCCCTTGCCGATCCAGGTGATCAGCGAGCTGTTCGGCCTTCCCGAGGAGAAGGGGGAGGAGCTGCGGTCCATCGTCGACAGCATCTTCCACACCTCCGCCGATCCGGAGGAGGTCACCGCCACCTACACCCGGATCTACGCCGCCATGGGTGAACTCGTGGCCGCCAAGCGGCAGGCGCCCGCCGACGACATGACCAGCGGCCTCATCACCGCACGCGACGACGAGGGCGACACCCGGCTGAGCGAGCAGGAGCTGCTCGACACCCTGGTGCTCCTGATCAGCGCCGGTCATGAGACCACGGTCAATCTCATCGACAACGCCATCCACGCACTGCTCACCCACCCGGAACAGCTCGCGCATGTACGGGCGGGCCGCGCCTCGTGGGACGACGTGATCGAGGAGACGCTGCGGTCGGACGCGCCGGTCGCCAGCCTGCCACTGCGGTACGCCGTGGAGGACATCGCACTGGACGGGACGATCATCCGCAAGGGCGAGGCGATCCTTGCCGCGTACGCCGCCGCTGGACGCAATCCCGAGCGGTACGGGAAGGACGCCGACCGCTTCGATGTCACCCGCGCCGACAAGGAGCACTTGGCCTTCGGCTACGGCGTGCACTACTGCCTCGGGGCGCCGCTGGGCCGCATGGAGGCCCGTATCGCCCTGCCGGCGCTCTTCGAGCGGTTCCCCGGCCTCGCCCTCGCCGTGCCGCCGGAGGAATTGGGGCCCGTGGACTCCTTCATCTCCAACGGACACCGCGCCCTGCCCGTACGCCTCTCCTGATCACCCCCGGCACCAGGGCCGCAGCGAGGACCACACGCGTTGCGGCCTCTGCCTGGGGGCATATGGTCCGCTGCACAGGGGGCGTCCTCCATGAGCTCTCCGGGCTCTGGGTGAGCGCCTATGGGGGACGGCACCGCATCCGGGGCTGCCTCCCCCCATGAGCGGAATGCGTCGACAGGGGCGAGAGTGGCAATGTCGGACCCCTGCGGATCGGAGGCTTCCATGAGCGGCCGGGATACGCAGAGCCTGCACTGTCTCGTGACAGGCGCGACGGGCTACATCGGAGGCCGGCTGGTGCCTGAATTGCTCGACGCCGGTCACCGCGTACGGTGCATGGCCCGCTCTCCGGACAAGCTGCGTGACCACCCTTGGGCAGGACGCGCCGAGGTGGTACGCGGGGATGTGACCGATCCGGAATCGGTCGGCGACGCCCTGCGCGGTATCGACGTGGCCTATTACCTCGTACATGCCCTGCGGGCCGGAGACGACTTCGAGGAAACTGACCGGAAGGCCGCCCGGGCCTTCGCCGAGCGGGCCCGCGCCGCGGGCGTACGGCGCATCGTCTACCTGGGCGGACTGACCCCGGCCGATGTGCCGGAACGCGCACTGTCACCCCATCTGCGGTCCCGCGCCGAGGTCGGCGAGACCTTCCTCCGCTCGCCGGTACCGGCGACCGTGCTCCGCGCCGCGGTCATCATCGGCTCCGGTTCCGCGTCCTTCGAGATGCTGCGCTACCTCACAGAGCGGTTGCCGGTCATGGTCACCCCGAGCTGGGTCGGCACCCGCATCCAGCCGATCGCCGTCCGGGACGTGCTGCGGTATCTGGTGGGTAGCGCAGACATGCCCGACGAGGTGAACCGCGCGTTCGACATCGGCGGGCCCGACGTCATGACATACGAACAGATGATGCGGCGGTACGCGGTGGTGGCCGGCCTGCCGCGCCGTTTCATCCTGCGCGTACCGATGCTGACCCCCCGCCTCTCCAGCCTGTGGATCGGTCTGGTCACGCCCGTTCCCCCCTCCCTCGCCCGGCCGCTGGCCGAGTCGCTGCGCCACGAGGTCGTCTGCCGCGAGCACGACATCGCGCAGTACGTACCCGATCCGCCCGATGCACCGATCGGCTTCGACCAGGCCCTCACCCTGGCCCTTCAGCGCGTACGCGACGCTCAGGTCACCACCCGCTGGTCCTCCGCATCGCTGCCCACCGCTCCGAGCGACCCTCTGCCCACGGACCCCGACTGGGCCGGCGGCAGCCTCTACGTCGACCGGCGCGCGCTCGCCGTCGACGCTTCACCGAAGGCACTGTGGCAGGTCATCGAGGGGATCGGCGGTGACAACGGCTGGTACTCCTTCCCGCTCGCCTGGGCGGTGCGGGGCTGGCTGGACCGCCTGGTCGGAGGCGCCGGACTCCGCCGTGGCCGCCGGGACGCCGCACGGCTGCGGGTGGGGGACTCGCTGGACTTCTGGCGCGTGGAGGAGATCGATCCGGGCCGGCTGCTGCGGCTGCGTGCCGAGATGCGCCTGCCGGGGCTTGCCTGGCTGGAGATGTACGCCGACCGGGACGAGAAAGGCCGGGCCTGCTACCGGCAGCGGGCGCTGTTCCACCCGCACGGTCTGCTCGGGCATGTCTACTGGTGGAGCGTGTCGCCGTTCCATGCGGTCGTGTTCGGCGGCATGGCCCGCAACATCGCGCAGGCCGCACTCCAGAGGGACGTCGCCCAAGACGCCCGCGGCGCGAATCCGGGCTGACGTCGTGCATCCGAGCGCAGCACCCTCCGGGAAGTCCCGGACGACACAGCAGCCCCGGGCCGCCGGCCTGGGGCTTTTGCATGGAGCGGGTGTCACGGACTCTCGGTGAAGCGTACGGACCAGGCGTAGCCGCTCAAGGTGTCGTGCGGGACCCGCCGGACTTCTCTGACCTGGCAACCGTCGTGGGCATACTTGCGGGCGAACCGGTCGAGGCGCTGCGCGTCGGTGAGATCCTCCATGGACAGGGGTGCTCCGACGACGAGGTCTTCGTGAAGGACTGTGTCCGGCGCGGCACTGTCCAAGCAGGCCGGGCACTGATGCGTTTTGGGTAGGGGCATACGACCAGTGTCCTCCTAACCTGGTTGCCCTGCGTTCACGGCGCGGAATGCTGCGCTACTGAGCCTCTGAGCGAAGGGAGGACGTGCCCCTCTGCGGGATCGTTGAGCGGCAGGAGGAGGTGGCCGCCGAGCTGGACCAGCTGGTCAAGGCCGTGGTAGCCGGGCTGGACCAGCTCGTCAAGGTTCAGCGGAAGGCACCGAATGGGCAGGCCCCCGGCCCGGACCTGGTGCGCAACGCTTGAACCGGTCCAGCACCTGGGTGCGCCGTGGGCGAGTGACCACGTCGGCCAGGCGGTGTCCACCAGCGGGGACCGGCCACAGCCGCCGGCGGACCGCTTGCTCCACGTCCGGCTCGGTGCCGAGCACGTCGGCGCTGGTGGCAGCCACCTGGACTCCGTCGACGGCCGCTTGGAAGACCAGCGGAGACCGGACGCGGTGCCCTGCTCCCTGGGCGGCCGTCGAGTCCGGCCACGAGACGGAAGCACCAGGCAGGAGGGGGAGCCGACCTCGCCCCGTGGAGGCCGGTCCCGCCGCTCGGGCAAGGGACACCCGCAGCTGGCCGAAAGCCGAGCCATCGCTCCGTCCGAGCCGGGTAGGCATGGGCGTGCGCGGCGCAAGTTTCGGTACTTCTTGTCGAAGTGAGGCGAACGTGACCCGGGTGCTATTGGTGCACGACATATGGTTGATGCGATCGGCTCTTACAGCGCTGTTGGAACATGCGGACGGCATCGAGGCGACAGCCGCCTGTTGGGAGAAGGCACCGAGCCAGGCTCGCTCGTTACGGCCTGACCTCTGTGTTGTGGACGCGGACTGTCCGGGGTCCTCGCGATTACCGGTCCATCCCACCGAGCAGAAATGCGAGCTGCTCGTCCTGGCCACCTCGTGCAGGCCCGGTGTTCTGCGGCGTGCCGCCCAGGCCAAGGCTCTGGGCTTCGTGAACAAGGACGCGTCGCCGACCCAGTTGCTGAACGCGATCAGGCTTGTGGCAGCGGGGAAGCGGTACGTCGATGCCTCGCTCGCCCCGGACCTTGTCCAGGCGGCCGACATGTCACTGACTCCCCGTGAATTGAGCGTGCTGGCACTCGCTTCGGACGGCGCTTCCGTCCTTGAGACCGCCAGCACTCTGCAACTGAGCAAGGGGACTGTGCGGAACTACATGTCCGCAATCACCCGCAAGACCAACGCCCGTAACTGGACTGACGCCGTCCGTATTTCGCACGGGGCGGGTTGGGTGTAGACGGGGCGGGCCGTCTCAGATCTTCTCGGCGTGCCAGCGTCCCACCAGGTCACGGTAGAGCGACGAGTGGTCGAGCAGCTCCTGATGACTCCCGCAGGTGGCCTTGAGGCCGTCGAGCACCAGGATCCGGTCGGCGCGCCGAGCCGAACTGATCCGGTGGGCAACCACGATCAGCGTCCCGGGCCGCAGGGCGAAGGCCCGTTCGGCCCGGGCCTCGGCCGCCGGATCGAGGTGGCAGGTGGCCTCGTCCAGGATGACGAGCGGCGCGGGGGAGAGATGCGCCCGGCCGAGCGCGATGAGCTGCCTTTCGCCCTGCGACAGGGCCGCGGGATCGACATGCGCGTCGAACCCGCCGAGCCTGCGCACCAGGGGGCCGAGGCCGACCGCTTCCGACGAGGCATCCACCGCCGACCGGGAAGCTCCGTCCGGGCACAGGTAGAGCAGGTTCTCGTACAGGCTGCCGGTGAAGACGTAGGCCTGCTGCGGGATGAGCACGCGCAGCCGGGAGGGGTCGGCTCCATGGCCGGCTTGCGTATGCGCCGGCCGGTCCTGGAGCCGTACCTCGCCCTTGTCGGGTTCGAGCAGGCCGGCCAGCAGACAGGTCAGCGTGGACTTGCCGATGCCGCTGGGCCCCACCACGGTGAGGTGCTCGCCGGGCTCGATCGTCAGGTTGAGGCCGCGCAGCACGGGTTGCGCCGCCGGACCGTAGGCGAACGTCACCGCACGCAGTTCGACCCGCGGTGCGTCGGGGCGTCCCGGTGCCCGCGCCGACCGCTCGGGGTTGCCCGCGGGCGCGGGTACCGGGACGGTCGGGCGGGGGTCCGGCCCGGGGGACAGCCGGCCGAGGACCACGAGCAGCCTGGTGCCGGCCGCGCCAAGCGCGTTCATCAGGTTGTGCAGAGCGGGCAGCAGGGCCTGGGTCAGATACGTCAGCGCGCCGAGCAGGGCGCCCGCCGTGACGCCCTGACGCAGCAGCCAGGGTGCGGCGACCAGGAGCAGGACCACCGGAAGGTGTCCGGCTATGCCGAGTGCCAGGGAGCGGGCACTCGCCCACCGGGCGAGGGACCGTGCCGACTTGGCTTCCTGCTCGATCAGCCCCTGCGTTTGCGCCGCGATGGGTGCCCCTGCGCCGCAGGCCACCACGTCGCGCAGACCCTGAGCCATCGAGCCGAACTGTGCCGACAGAGCCTCGTCGGCACAGAGGAAGTCGCGTTGTCGGGCGGCCATCGGCACCAGCGTGGCCAGAAAGAGCAGCAGTCCCGTCAGCAGCGGTGGCGCCACGACGACCAGCAGTGCGGGAGCGAGCGCCGCAAGCCCGAAAAGCGCCCCGACTGAGGTGAAGACGAAGGACCGGGCCACGAGCACCAGCCCCGCGAAGCTGTCCCGTGCAATCTCCGTCTGGTTGGTCAGCCGGGAGACCACCGCGCTGTCAGCGGCGTGCGCCGGTTCGGCCAACGCCTGCTCCAGCGACCGTGTCACCACCCGGCGTACCAGGCCGTCCCGCAGCGGTTCGACGAGGTCGGCGAGTCCTCGGAAGACACCGCCGGTGGCCAGGCCACCTATGACGATGGCCAGCGCGGCCACCGCCAGCCACGCCAGGCCGGTGCCGGTGCGGCCGGCGAGAAAGCCCCGGTCGAGCGCCATCGCCACGGCATAACCGCCGAGGAAGGTGTGGGCCGATTCCAGCAGGGACCAGCCACTGAGCTTCAACAGCACGCGTTTGCGGCGGCCGAGAAAGCGCACGGCCTGCGGCAGGAGCCGTGAACCCGTCATCGTCATCAACTCCCGCCCGTGTCCTGACCGGTGTCCGCGAACACGGCCCGGTAGTCGGGCTCTTCCCACAGAAGTTCGTGCGGGCCCACCCTGCGGATACGGCCGTCCTCGACCCATGCGACCAGGTCGGCACGCGCCGCCGAGGAGACGCGGTGGGCGATCAGCAGCCGGGTACCCGTCCGGACGTCGTGTACGAGTGCCCGGCCGACGTGGAGTTCGGTGACGCTGTCGAGGCTGGAGGTGGCGTCGTCGAGAATCAGCAATCGGCCGGCGTGGGCGAAGGCCCGTGCCAGCCCGAGGCGTTGCAGTTCTCCGCCCGACAGGGGGGCGTCGGCGAGCGGCGCCGAGTACCCGCCGGGCAGGAGCCGGACGAAGGTGTCGGCCCCCGCCGCCCGCGCCGCGGCCCCGATCTCGCAGACGGTGGGCTCGTACGGTCCGAATCCGATGGCCGCGCCGACCGTTTCGCCGAACAGCACCGGCCGTTCGAAGGCGTACCCGACCTCCCGGCGCAGCTCCGACGGATCGGCCTCGGTCAGCGGTACGCCGTCCAGTAGCACCACCCCCGCGTCGGGGTCGGCCAGCCGTCCGGCGACGGCGGCGAGAGTGGACTTGCCCGCGCCGGAGCGCCCGACGACGGCCATGGTCGTGCCCCCGGGCACGACCAGGTCGACCCCCCGCAGCACGGGAGCGCCGCCGCGGCTGAGGGTGACCTCCCGCAGCTCGACGCGCCCAGGACCGTCGGCGGGCAGTGGACGCGTCCCGTGGCGTACGGCGGGAAGGGCGAGCACGTCGGCGATGCGGCGGGCCGCGGCGCCGCTGCGCAGGAGGGAGTTGAGCTGTCCGACCACCGCGCCCAGGCCGGCGGCGAGGGCGGCATAGCGGGCGGCTGCCAGCAAGTCGCCCACGGACAGGCTTCCACCGACCAGCCGCACCCCGCCGACGGCGAGGACCACCGTGGTCAGCAGGGGCACCAGAATCCCGCTGCCGACCGATGCGCGTCCGTAGACCTGCCACATGCGCCGCCCCTGCGCGCCCAGTTCGGGAAGCGGAGCCAGCACGCGGGCGAGTTCGCGCTCGGCGGTCCCGGCGGCGGCGACGGTACGGGCGCCGCCGAGGGCCTCGAGGAGGCGGCCGGCGATGTCCGCCTGCACGCGCTGGTACTGGGAGATGCTGTCGGAGGAGCCGCGGGCGAAGACCCGCAGCAACAGGGCCAGCAGGGGGATCCCCGCAAGGAAGACAACGGCCAGCCAGAGGTCGATGAGCGCCAGACAGACCAGACCGCCGACCGGGACGAGGAGCGAGGCCAGGCCCATGGCCGCCGTGCTGGGCGCGGTGCCCGCCTCTGCGGCGTTGCCGGTCAGCCGGGTCACCAGGTCGCCCGGGGTGAAGCGGTCCGCGGCACGGTGCGGCGCGAGGGACAGGAGGTGGTCGGCTCCGCGGCGGCGCAGCCAGGCGGTACTGCGGGCGCTGGTCGCGCCGCCGACCAGGGCCTCCAGGGCGTCGAAGAGAACCTCGGCGGCGACCAGCACGGCGCACAGCACGACGGCTCGCTCCACCCCCGCGGCTTCTTCCCCCGCGGCCTCTTCGAGCAGCAGGTCGAGCGTGTGCCCGAGCGCGGCAGGCAGGGCGACGGCCGCGGCGGCAGATGCGGCGCTGAACAGGAAGAGGGCGAGTGTGCGGCCCGAACTGTGCCGTACCGCACCGGCCAGGATGCCTGAAGCACGGTCGAGGGGTACGAGTTCCGCGGCGTTGCGGGACGGGGCGTTCCGGGGCGTCGGGGCCATAGGGGTGCAGTCCTCGCCTCCGTCGGAGAGATGCGGGCCAGTCACGCCTCGGTCCCGGGCGAAGTTGTTCGCCCGGGACCGTTGCGCCGGTGTCACCACAGAGCCGAAGTCCCGTGGTGACCACGCGTCAGTTACAGGTGGTGACGCTCAGGCTGCTGTCACCGCAGAGCAGCAGGCTCGCGCGGCTGCCGCCGCCGGTCCCGATTTCGCCGGTGGCCTCGGACTTGGGGGTTTCCATCGTCTGCAGGTCGAGAAGTGCCATGGTGGTGTTCCTCTCCTTCATGGGGACGGATCTTGCTCAGGTCCCCCCGAGTAGGGGGACCGGTTTCAGGGCCGCCGTGGCGGCGGGAGGAAGGGCAGGTGCACGGGCTGGTCGTGCAGCGCGCTGCCCAGTGCGAGCAGGCAGCCGGCTGTGCCGGTGCTGAGGTCCATGGACAGGCGCATCATCTGCTCGCCGGCGAAGGCGAGATGCCCCTGGTAGGGGATCGCGCCCCACGAGAGCGAGTCGATCTGACGGCGCAGATCGGCAGCGTGGGTGCCCGGGCCTCCGGTCGTGGTGCGGCTCAAGTGCAGCACCATGCCCGCGGCACCGCGGAACAGGCCGGGCTGGGCATAGAACTTGGCCTGCGCCGCCCGCACGATTTCGCCCCTGGCCTTCTCGAACTCTTCGTCGGTGCGGTGGACGAGGTAGTCGTCGAGCACCATGCCGATGCCGACGCTGCCGGCGCCCAGGTAGGGCATGGTCCGCCAGCCCTCGTCGACCTGGAGGGCTCCGCCCACGCCTCGTACACAACGAGCCAGGTCGCGGCGGAGCGCGTCGGCGGCCAGGTCCAGCAGGGCGTGGTCGCCGGTCGCCTCGTACAGACGCAGGTGGAGCAGCGCCGCTCCGGTGGCTCCGTGGAGGAGTCCGGCCCGCGGGGTCCCGGCGCCGGCTTGCCCGGACGAGGGAGCGCCGGCCTCGTCCGCCGCGAGTCGGGCGCACTGGATAGCCTTGTCGCGCAGGGCACTCTCGCCCGTGGAGGTGGCCAGGGAATCGAGGGCCAGGCCGAGTCCGGCCAGTCCACTGTGCAGGTCGGGGGCCATGTCCTCCCAGCTCTGGGAGGTGATCGTGTCGACGAGGTCCAGGGCGCGTTCGCGGTGCCCGAGCCGGTCCAGGACCCAGGCGATGCCGGACAGGCCGTCATAGAAACCGAGTGGGCTGCCGGAAGGAGGGGTCTTCGCGGCCCTCAGCAGCCATTCTTCCGCTTCCGGAGCCGGTTCGGCGCCGGTCTCGGCCAGGGCGTAGAGGACGCCGGCCGCTCCGTGTGCGAAGCATGCGCCGCCGACCGGCCCGAACTGGGCTATGTCTCCGGGGAAGAGACGATCCTCCCGTTCCGGAGAGGCGGAGGCCAGGATCGCCCGGACCATGGAGTCGCGGCTGCGTGGCCAGTCGGCGAGCTCCACGGGTAAGTAGGGGTCCGCTGCGCCGCGGGTCCTGCCCCCCGGCAGGTCCGTGCCACGATGGCCGCGAAGGATCTCGGCGACCGCTTCCTGGAGGAAATCGCGCGGCACCGGAAACTGCTCGGCGGCGATCTCCGCCAGATGCGCGGCTTTTGCCCGGTCCACGGCGAACAGACTGGTGAGGGGCAGGAACAAGGCCAGGCGCAGGCACGCCAGGGCGTACCGGTCGACGTCGAAGCCCCTGCGGTCGGCAGGTGCGACGAACCCCGGATTGGCGACCACCTGACGCCGGTTCACGTCATCGACCGCGGCGGCCTCGAAGTCCAGCAGCACCACCGAGCGTTCGTCCTCGGACAGCATGATGTTGAAAAGGTGCAGGTCGTTGAAGGCCACGCCCCGCGCGTGGATCGCCGATACGGCGTCCTCCACCAGGTGGTGCACCCGCATAGCCCACTGGGTGTACTCGGCGAGCCGCTCCGGGCTGGGATCCGCTTCGATCAGCGGGTGCCGGTGTGCGAAGAAGCTGTTGAGCGGGCGGCCCTCGATGAACTCCATGACCAGGAAGGAGTGGTCGCCCAGGGTGAACCAGTCGCGCACCTCGGGGGTGCAGTCGAGCCCGGACAGCCGCCGCAGTGCATCCCTCTCGCGCTCCAGCCGGGTCACCGCGTCGGCTTCGTCCGCGGCCAGGCCGGCGTGTGGCCGTGCCTCCTTCAAGACCACTTGCTCATCGGTGCGCAGGTCCCGGCCGACGAACACGCCGCCGCCGTTGGAGAAATGCAGCGCGCGCTCGAACCGGTACGGGATGTCGTCGAGCGTGGTGGCGGAGCGGGCGGCCAGATGCGGTTCGAGAAACGCGGGGAGGGTGACCCAGTCCGGAACGTGGAACGTCGGGTCCCTCCGGTCGGGAACAAGTCGTCCATGGTTGTCCTCGACCGCGGGGCACAGCTCACCCCGGTCGTCGTAACAGTGCCGCTCTGTGAAGCTGCCGTAGCGCACATGAACCGGACCCGCGCCCCAGCGTAGGTCGCTGAGTATGTACGGACCGGGCTCGCCTCCGAGCAGACGGTCAAGGTCATCCGCAATGGTGCGGCACTGGTCGTCGTCGGCGGGGTAGACGGTGAGGAACTTCCCACTGGCGGCGCGATCGGCGTATTTGGCGTTGCGGATGTGCAGCAAGTACCGGCTAGGCATGCACTTGAAGGCGACGGATCGAGGGACGCAGTAGTCCCAGACCTGGGCGAGCACCTTCTCCGCGTTGTCCAGGCAGGCGGAAATGTGGATCTTCCACCCCTGGTTGGGCAGTGCACTGTCGAGCGGTCGGAACGCCAGCCAGTCGCCCGACCGGTGGCGCTGCCAGCCGTCCGGAAGCTCGCGCCGCACGGCCTCGTAGAGAGCGGAGGAACCGCTGCCTTCCTCGTGGGACCGGTGCGGAGCGTCGTAGAACTGCCGGTTCGCGTCGCAGAAGACGGCGTACCCCTTGTTCATCGCACTCCTTCGGCCGGTGTCGTTCAGACGTTTTCACGCCGCCAGGGCCTACAACAGTCGCGATTGTCATGAACCACCCATGAAGAAGTGCACGGGTGGCAGAGAGGTTCAGCACAGCCGGGGCCCCGCCCGGCAGCGGCGCGTAATCGAGGATGCGCCTGGCAGCCATCAGCTGTCACAGGCAACGTAGTTGATCAGCCTTCAAACGGGTCTTCCAGTTCCTGGAGCCGCTCTCCGATGTCGTCGAACTATGCCTGAGCCCACCGGCGCAGGTCGGTGATCTGATGGTCGCCGAGTCCGTATGCGGCGAACTCGGTGTCGTCGATCCAGTCGGCTCCGGCGAGCCGGGCCTGGAGGTCGGTGAGGTCGAAGGTGTCGCGGGCATGGCGGCGGCCGAGCTCTTCGAGCTCTGCGTGACTCCAGCGGTCGGCCGCGGCGCGGATGTCGACCAGGTCACGGGCCAGGCCCCGGTCGGCCAGTGCGCGGATCTTCGTTCCGACCACGTCTTCCAGAGAGAGCACCAGACCGTGCTCGGTCTTGACCGGTGGATGCCAGAGGGCTTCCTTGAGGACATCGACCTCGCACTCCTCGCCAGTGGCGGGGTCGGTGACGATCAGCCGTGCGGACAGCGGATCTGCCTCCAATGCCTGGACGTGCCAGCCGAGTTCTTCCAGCCCGGCGCGCAGGGTGGCGGCGATTTTGTCCGTAGGCTCCGGGTTCTCGGTGGCGGCGTCGAGGTCCTGGCTGGCCGGTTGACCAGGCCGTGTGCTGGACTGCGTAGCGGCCCGAAGCACGAGTGGATAGACGCCCCCAACGGCGTGGACATCGGCCAGCAAGCGGCGGTGCAGATCCGTGAGGTTCACGCAGCGGCCTGGCTCTGGGAGCCAGCTCGTTGAAGGCGCTCTCCCAGATGTCGCGGATGTCCCGGCTGATCAGCGTGCGCAGGACAGGCACATGCTGATCAGCAGTTCGCGGTTCAGGTAGTGGACCAGGTCATCGTGTTGACCTTCGCCCAGGACGATCCGGTAGCAGCTCATCCGCAACCGGGGCTGGTCGAGATCGAACTCGGACAGGCCGGACCACGCGAGGTGCAGCGGCAGGCTGACAGTGCCGTAGGCGGGGCCGTCCAGCTCCGAAAGCTCGGCGGAGCTCTAGGCACAGGTCAGAGAGTTCATGGCGGAGAATCCGGCAGATCACGGCAGGGCTCGTGGCCTCAGCGTGCCTCATCTCGGGCGCACGAATGGCGCTACCTGGTGCTCCGACAGCGAGACTGGTGAAGACAACAACAAAGCCCCGGGCCTGTGACCTGGGGCTTTCATATGGAGCGGGTGACGGGAATCGAACCCGCGCTCTGAGCTTGGGAATCACCCGGGACTTCACCACCTGGAAGGCTCTGACCTGCGGAAACGCTACCCCGGGCACGGCTCCTGGATGGATCGAAGCTGCTCCTGGTGACCGCTGTTTACTGCTTTGAACGGCACGTAGTGGCACGCGGGGTGCGTCGGGCTCGGCGGGAAACCACTCGGAGCCGACGCACATGCGTGGTGCGCCCGCGGCGGCAGATCTTGAATTGGGGTTCGCGGCAGCACCTTGCACATGCGTGCGGGTCCGTCGGACCTGGCGGGGAGCACGCTGTGCACCTGATCCCGCCCACAGTCGCGCAGCAGGGAGCTCACAACATGGGCCTCTCCGGCATGGGCTGTTCTACGCCGTCCAGCTCCAGCGTGCATCTGGGCCTGGACGGGACGAGGTGCGGCTGGCGTACCCGGACCGGAACGGGCGGGTGGGCTCTTCGGGCAGTTCGCCGGTCAGCAGGCTCGTCCCACGGTCGTGCTCCTTCTGGCGCGCGACCACTCTGCCGTTGACCAGGAGCGCGATCTCTCCGTTTCTTCCGGGCCCGACGTTCACGGTGATCGAGTGGTCACCCTGATGCAGGTGGAAGTGGGTGGCTGTGCCCCATGACGCACCTCCACAGTGCCGTCGGTACGTCCAGCCTAGATCCGGTGCCCTGCTTGACCGTACCTGCGCGGCGACGTGATGAACGGACTTCACGGACTGACAAGCGAGCGCCCATGGGCCCCTGGCCGACTGAGGAAGATTCGGAGAGCGACAATTGTGGTGGGTGCCGTGCCGGTCGGTTACGGAGTGCAGGTCGCGAGGTCCTGCCCGGTGGACCGGGTGCCGAGCCGGCAGGAGACGACGATGAACGGCTCGGTCCGCGTCGGACAAGTTGCCGGGGTACCGCTGCGGATGCACTGGAGCGTGCCGCTGCTGGTGGTCCTGCTCGCGTACGGTCTCGGCCGCCAGACCCTCCCCGTATGGACTCCAGGGCGCTCGGATGCGGTTTACACCTTCGCCAGTGCCGTAGGAGCCGTGCTGCTCATGGGCAGCCTGCTGCTCCACGAGATGGCACACGCTGCGACTGCCCGCAGGAAGAAGATCGCGGTACAGGATGTGACGCTGTGGGCGCTGGGCGGGATGACCCGGATGGGGCGACCGCAGACCGCCGGAGTGGCTTTCGCGGTGGCGGTCAGCGGGCCGCTCACCAGCCTGGCCATCGGAGGCGCCGCGCTCGGAGCGGGAATCGGGCTGCACTCGCTGTCCAGCTGGGCGGTGCCCGCCGCCGTTCTGGTGTGGCTCGGCTGGGCGAACCTGTTCCTGGGCGCATTGAACCTCATGCCCGCTGCGCCGCTCGACGGCGGAAGGGTGGTGCAGGCGCTGTTGTGGTGGCGGACCGGAGACCGGGAACGCGCGGATCGGGCGGCCTCCCGAAGCGGTCAGGTCATGGGCGTGCTGCTGATGGCCTTCGGCTGGATCTCCCTGCTGCGCGGGGCGCCGGGCGGGCTGTGGCTCGTCTTCGTCGGTCTCTTCATCACGGTCGTCGCCGGCGCGGAACGGCAGCGGGCCGTGATCCACACGGCACTGCGGGGCGTGCGGGTGGCCGATGCCATGTCCAGCCCGGTGACCACCGGCGCCGACTGGCTGACCGCCCAGCGTTTCATCGACGAGGTGGCAGTGAAGTCCCACCATTCCGCCATGCCGCTGCTCGATTTCGAAGGCCGTCCCAGCGGGATCGTTCAGGTACGCAGGCTTGCCGGGATACCGGGAGCGCGCCGGGAGGCCCTGCGCGTGCGCGAGGTGGCGATCCCGCTGTCGCAGTGCGCGATTGCTGCTCCGAGTGATCTTCTGAGTGAGGCTCTCGACAGGCTCCGCCCGGGTACCGGCATGCGCATTCTCGTCGTGGACGGGGGCCATCTGGTGGGGATCGTCACCGCGAAGGACATTTCACGGCTGATGCAGCGGCACACACTGGGGGGCCAAGGGCCCACCTGAGCCCGGTCCCGCAGCGTCGTCGGTGATGTGCACCCCTCGGCCAGGCTCGTCGACTTCACGGAGGCGGGCACTGCGGGCGCGGGCGGCGTCCAGGCCATCGTTGGTGCCCTCCACGATGAGTTCGCGGATGAACTCCGCGAGGGCGGCGAAGACGTGGAAGACCAGGCGCCGCCCGGTGTGGTGGTGTTGAGCGCCTAGTAGAGCGAGGTGAAGCCGATGCCGCGATTGTGCAGGCAGGACACGATCGCAATCAGGTCCTGGATGGAGTGGCCGAGCCGGTCCATCGACGGGACGACGAGGGTGTCACCGGGCCGCAGGTAGTCCGCGCTTTCAGGAGGCTGCCATGGGGCCGATACCTGCGTAGCCGCCCCGACCGTCAGCGAGCCGGCGCCCAAGGCTGGAGTGCGGCCTGGGCCGCGCTCGGGATCCGGGCGCGCGGGCGCTGCGGGTGTACGGGCCAATGCCTCGGCTGTTTCGGGGTCTTCCAGGAGGGCGTACAGCCCCCTGCTGACCGCTCCGGTCATCGCGCCGACGAGGGCTCCCGCGCCGACCTCGTCGAGTTCGTCGGGGAACGCTGGCGGCCGGCGTCAGTGCCCGCGGGCCGGCGGGCCGGTGCCGTCCGGCGTCGGGGCGGCGCGGGAGCAGGAGGGCCGGGCGGAGGGCGGTGGCGGTGAGGGCGGGGCTTGATGCGACGCGTCGCCACCCAGACGAATTGCTCCTCCATCGTGGCCTCCTTCGCGTGTTGCCTTGCCGGTCAGGCTGGTCGGCCCCTGGCGGGTTCCACCGCCGTCACAAGAACGGCGACTGTCACCGGGCCGGGGCGCCAGCTTCCGCCGCTGCGGTCCGAGCAGCATCTGCGGCAGACGCTGCTCGCAGCGGCCGCCGAACGCCTGGTGAGCCGTTCGGGTCCCTTCCCGGCATTTCGCCCCGACGACTCCGTTCCCTCGCGGTTTGCTGTCGTGGTGCGGGGGAAATCCGACGCCGGTGCTCCCAGCCCGCCTGCGTACGCGGTCGCACCTTCGAGGAGATCGCCGAGGACAGTCGAGACAGGGGCCCAGGATGCATCGCGACAAGCTTGGGATCTACCTGAATGACCACCTGGCCGGTGCCACCTTCGGCATCGGACTCGCGCGGCGCATCGCCCACCAGCACCGCCACTCGGCACGCAGCGCCGACCTGCAGCGCATCTCCGACGAGATCGCCCAGGACCGGCAGACCCTGCTCGAACTGATGGACGCACTCGGCGTCCCCGCTCTCCGCTACAAGGTCTACGGTGGCTGGGCGGCCGAGAGGCTCGGGCGCCTGAAACCAAACGGCGTCCTGTACCGGCGCTCCGGGCTGAGCACGTTCATCGAGCTCGAGACCCTGCGGCTGGGAGTCGAGGGGAAGACGTTGATCTGGCGCACGCTGCTCGTCGTGGCCGGGGGCGAGCCCCGTCTGGATGAATCCCAGCTGCAAGATCTGCTGGACCGGGCGCGGGGCCAGATCGACACGCTGGAGAAGCTGCGCCTCACGGCAGCGGCGGCGATCTTCTCCCCCGGAGTGCGCAGCGTGACTTCAGACAGCCCGTGACTACGGGCGACGTCGTCGCCCGTAGTAGTCGACAGGCATACCGATGAAGCCTTCCGATGCCGCGGGCCGGTTCATCTCTCTTCGGACGGCTGCGCAATTTGATCCGCCATTTGCCGTCGGGCGCGGAGGCGGTTCAACGATCTCGAAAGGTGGTCGCGTTCGCTGGGCTTCGCCGCCCTCGGGCTCCTCACTCTGGTGCCGCTGCTGCAGCGGTCCCGGCGGCATTGCGCTCCAAGGCGCAGGAACAGTCGGCTCCGGCACTGATTCCGGGTCGGCCAGGCGGATCCGCATCGCGCCCGGCCGGACCCCGGACACTCCAGAGGCCGCGCGGCTCGGTACCCCGGAGGCCGCGCGCTCGGTGATCCAGGCTGCCGGAACCTCCCCGATCCGGCCGCTCACGGCGCTCACGTGGCAAGCCCCGGTCCCACGCCTCCCGCATGCCTGGAGCATTGCCAAACAAACGGACCTAATGTGGAAAAACAGGCCGCAGGCTCCTCTGCTTGGAAAGGGACGACCGGCCATGACCGATACCGGACAGCAGAACCGGCCCGATTACTCCAGCACGGAGTCCAAGGGTGACAGCGCCAGGAAGAACGTCGGTGCGAAGCGCGGCGGCGACCCCGGCACCCGGGGCCGGACCACCATCGCCGACGGCGTGGTCGAGAAGATTGCCGGAATGGCGGCCCGCGACGTGGTCGGCGTCCATGCGATGGGCAGCGGAGTCTCCCGGGCCTTCGGCGCCGCACGGGAACGTGTGCCCGGCACCACCAAGTCCGTCTCGCGCGGAGTCAAGGTCGAAGTCGGTGAGACGCAGACGGCGATCGATCTGGAGATCGTCATCGTCTACGGCGTCTCGATCACAGATGTGGCGGGCGCCGTGCGGGAAAACGTCATCTCCGGCGTCGAGTGGATGACGGGCCTGGAAGTCGTGGAAGTGAACATCGCCGTCAGCGACGTGCATCTGTCCGACGAAGAGGACGAGGAGGAAGACCAGGCACGGCTCCGGTAGCCGGCCTGGTGGCCCACTAAGGAGCGCAATGAGCTTGGCCGTGGTGGGCTTGTTTGCCGGGATGGCACTGGGCCGTGATGGCTTGTGCGCCCAAGGGGCGGCACCGGGAGCTGTGACCCCAACCCTCCGGTGCCTTCGTCCTGGCCGGCCGTCGGACGCCTACCCCGAGTAGCCCGCCGCGTGGATCTCAAACACCGGCCCGGCAGCTCCTTGGCTCCCCGGCCGTGGCCCCAACCGGCTGGCCGGGCCGCTGCCATGTGTGTTGCCGGCCCGAGCGGAGCGCGGCACAACCTGATGGCGCAGGGGTCAATGCGGCACCGGTAGGTAGACGGTGAGCGCGCGCGGTGATTTGTCGAGGATGAGCGTGTCGGCGGCCGGGCTTACTTCCCCGTCGCGGGCGTAGTCCCCTTTCTCTCCCATGCCGTCTATGCGCAGCCGCGTCACGGTGGTGGCTTGGTAGACGCGGGAGCGGGCGAGGCTTCCGGTGAGGAAGGCGGTGACGAGGCGGGTGCGGGCGAAGGGGTGGCGGCCGTCGACGGCACGGATGTCGAGCAGCCCGTCATCGAGGCTGCGGCGGTAGGAGGGGGCGAAGCCGGGCGGGTCGTAGCGGCCGTTGCCGGCGAACAGCAGCCACAGCCGCCGGTGTTGTCCGTCGATGGTGACTTTGCTGGGGGTGCCGTCGGCGAGAACGCGGAGCAGGCCGACGCAGAGTGCGGGCCACTTGCCGAGGTACGTCTCCCGGGCTTCGCGGGCTCGGACGAGTTCGGGGTAGGCGCCGATGCTGAACGTGTTGAGGAAGTACGTGCTGGGGCCGGCCGCGCCCGCACTGCCACCGACGGTGATGCGGCCAAGGTCGACGGTTCCGCCGCAGCCCGCCTCCACGGAGTCCGCGGTGGATTTGAGGGTCGGTAATCCGAGGTCGGTGGTGAAGTGGTTGAGGGTGCCGGCGGGGAATACCGCCAATGGCAGGCCGCCTTCAGCGGCCAGGACTGCTGCCGCGTTGACAGTGCCGTCGCCACCGGCGATGCCGAGCGCGCCACCGCGGGCGCCGACGTCCTTGGCGGCCTGGTCGAGCACGAGTTGTAGGTCGTCCCCTCCCTTGCAGAGCCGTATGTCCGCCTCTGGAAGGAGGCTCCGCAGTTCGATTTCGGCGGGGACGTCGCTGCCCGCGCCGCTGTTGACGACTGCGATTAGTCCCTGTCCTGCGGGAAGCGCGGGGACGGGTACGTTCGGCCTGGCGGTCTCGGTGGGCTCGTCCGGGTGCAGTGGCCACCAGCGGCAGGTCGCTGCCGCGATGCCGATGCCGACCGCGACACCCGCGAGTACTTCACCGGGGGAGTGCCCATCGGTGTGAGCGCGGGAGGCCGCGACTCCTGCGGCGATGGGAATGAGGGCAGCGCCCAGCCAGGGCGACTCCAGGGTGACGGCGGTCGCGAAAGCGGCAGCGGAGGCCGCATGCCTGGACGGGAACGCCCTGGTGATGGGCTGTCGGAGAAACCGGTGGATGGACGGTACCGAGTCGGCGGCGAGCGACTGTGCGGCGATGTTGACCGCGGCGGAGGCGAGGACCACTGAGCCGGTGCCGCGCAGGGCGGCGCGACGTGCGCTGCGATTGCCGGACAGGCTCATTACGGCCGCCCCGGCCAGCCACAGCACGCCGTGATCGGCCCGGCCCAGGCGCGGCACTACGCGTTCGATGAATCGCACGTCGCGTTCACGGAGGTGTCCCATCCCGGCCGAGTACCCGCAGCGGTGGCGAACAAGCGGGCGCCCGGTGGGTGAGGACGCGTACCGCGCGCCGTGTCGGAGATCCTCAGCGAGGTCGCACCGGCCTGTTCGGCCATCACGCGCCTGGTGGACGAGCGCCGCCGATCAGTACTCGGTCATGGCGCGCCTCGGACGGCCGCTGATTACTGGAGAAACTCTGTTTGGGGGTGCGTTGTCCGGGAAGGCGACCTGTGTGCTTCGGACCGGAGGCACGCCCGTGGGAGCAACTCTCGCTGCTCCCCAGCGTGCTGCGGTCTGTCGGCTCCCACGGTGAGTGATGACCACCGATCCAGGGAGGCGCGTGCCCATGACGCACGTACGTATGCACAGCACCCGGAACAAGCACCCTCATGACGACGCCCCGGACACTGCGGCCGCGTTCCGCCGTATCAAATCTCTGCCCGACGGCCCGGAGAAGTCCGCGCTTCAGCAGGAGGTGGTGTGTGCCTGGATGCCGATGGCCGTACGGCTCGCACGGCGGTTCCGCAACCGCGGAGAGTCCTTCGAAGACCTCAGGCAGGTCGCCCAACTGGGCTTGGTCAAGGCGGTTTCCCGCTTCGACCCGGATTTCGGCACCGCCTTCGCGAACTTTGCCGTACCGACGATCGTCGGTGAGGTGAAGCGGCATTTCCGCGACTGCCTGTGGGCGGTGCATGTGCCGCGACGCGTCCAGGAGCTGCGGATGGAGGTCCGGTCCGCCGGCAATGAGCTGTGCCGTTCGCTCGACGACCACGGGCCCCCGGTGTCCGAGATCGCCGCGCACACCGGCCTGACCGAGCAGGAAGTGCGGCTGGGCCAGGGGGCTCTGGAGAGCTTCACCACCCTGTCACTGGAAGCGCCGCAGGTCCCCTACGAGGACGACTACTCACTGGCCGAAACCCTCGGCTGTGCGGAACCCGGCTTCGACCGGGTCGTGGACCGCGAGGCGCTCCGGCCGCTGCTGCGGGCGCTGCCCGAGCGTGAACAGCGGATTCTCTACCTGAGGTTCTTCTGCGAGATGACGCAGATCCGCATCGCCGAACAGCTCGGTATCTCCCAGATGCACGTCTCCCGTCTGATCATTCGCACTTGCGCGCAGCTGCGCGACCAGGTGATGGCCGGCGCCGCCTGAAAGAGCTGCCCGCGCCGGCTGTGCGAGCGAGGGCACAGCCTTGCTCATCGGGAAAGGCGCAGTGTGGTTGTGCAACTGCCGTGGCGAGGGTCAGGTGCCCAGGCCGGTGAGGGGTTCGGAGTCGTTGATGAAGGCGCGGGCGAGGTCGGACAGGCGGCGGTTGTGTGCGCGGGCGTAGCCGCGTAGTGCGGTGAAGGCCTGTTCCATGTCGATGCCCTGGCGTTCGGCGAGTTTGCCTTTGGCCTGTTCGATCAGTACGCGGCTGTTCAGCGCGGTCTGCAGCTGTTCGTTGAGGACGTTGCTGCGGTGGGTGGAGCGTTGTTGCAGGAGGCTGATGGTGGCGACGTCGGCCAGGGCTTGGGCGATGGGTGTGCCGACCGGGTCGAAGGGGCCGGGGTGGGTGCGGAAGAGGTTGAGGGCGCCGACGACCTCGTCCCGCAGGCGCATCGGCACGGCTTGGACTGCCGCGAACCCGCTGTGCTGGGCCTGCGCGACGAAGCGCGGCCAGCGGTCGGCCTGCGTGCGCAGGTCGGGGACGATCACCGGTGCGCCGGTGTGGAAGCATTCCAGGCAGGGGCCTTCGTCGTTCTGGAGCTGGAAGAGCTCGAGCAGGCGTACCTGTTCGTCGGAGGCGGCCATGACGCGGAGTTCGCCGTCCCGGTCTGCGAGCAGCACTCCGGCCGCGCTGGCACCGAGCATGCCGACGCACCGGTCGGTCAGCAGGCGCAGGAAGTCGATCAGGTCGAAGTCGGCGACCAGGTTGTCCGCCAACTCGACAAATGTCTTGGCGAGGAGCTGCTCATTCATCGTGCCACCCTCCGTCGAAACTACTCCCGCCGGGGAGGGGCGGGAAGTGCAGCGCAGTGCATCCATCGGCCCGTGCGGGAGTGTCAGGCATCGTCATCGCCTTGATCTGGATCCGTGTTCGGGAAGAAGCTGAGACGGCGGGCGACCACGTCGGCGGCCACCTCAGCGAGCCGGCGCCCTTGGGCATAGGCATAGGCGCGGAGCCGGACGAAGGCTTCTTCGATGCCGACGCCGAGTTGTACGGTGAGGATGCCGGTGGCCTGGTCGATCTCGGCCCGGTACGCGCCCAGGTCCTCGAAGCGCCCGTCCAGCAACATTCCGCCGGCCGTCGCGCCTGTCTCGTCGACCTGCGTATCGAGCAGGACCAGAGTCGCGATATCGGCGAAAGCCAACGCGTCGGCCAGCTCCTCCACATCCAACTGGACCGGCACTCGGGAGTACAGGTCCAGAACTCCAGGGCTGATCGCCCCCATTTGCAGGGGGAGCGCGAAGACGGCCAGTGCTCCGGCTCCCAAGGCCGCATCGGCGAACACGGGCCAGCGGTCCTGCAGTTCATCGGTCCGCAGATCCGGCGTCAGAACGGCGGAGCTTTGAGTGAAGGCATCCACGCACGGCCCCTCACCGAGGGTGAGTTGCAGTTCCTCCAGCTGCTGGCTGATGTCGTCGGTGCTGCACAACGGATGGCTGGCCGCGGTCCGGGACATCGCGGACACTCCGGCCCCGCCGACCGGCAGCGCTGCCACCGCCGCGGTGCACACATCCACCACGCCGACCCGGGCACCACGCAGGGCCGCCTGCTCGGCGACCAGCGCCTGGATCCGCGCCGACCGGCTTTGAGGCATCACCCGGGCCACCGAGTCCAGGCATGGCGGGCAAGCCCGTCCAGTCTCAGGGCCGTTCGCTCCCCGACGGGAAGAACCAGCGCACGGAACATGGTGGGGCCGGGCGGCTTACGGATCTCTCCGATGTCCCGCCAGCCCCAGGACCTGAAGGCAGCGAGGGACGGATGGTCGGCCTCATCGACCAGGGTGACACCGAGCGACGCCTGGTGGTCGGTCAGCAGCCGCTGCTGCAGTCGGCGGGCGATGGCATCGGCCTGCTCGTGCGGAGCGATCAAGATCTTGTTGACCGCGAAGACATTGTCGGACTCGGTGAGTTGCTCGATGCTGGGCGGGAGTGCCCCGTCGAACCCGCGCCACCAGAAGCTGTCGCTCCTCACGGGGAATCCGAAAGCACATCCCACCAAGGCAGTTGACTCCGCGATCGCCATGGCGAACCCCGGCCTCCGGATGTCGCCACTGAGGCGGTGCAGGAACTCTTCCCGGCTGTGGCTGCGGTGTCCCTCACTCGGCGACAGGTCCGAGGACTCCAGGTAAAGATCCGCCAGATCCTCACACAGCTCCTCGGCCTGCCAGCGGTTCACCCGGCGCAGCCGCACCGCGTCCATGGCAGACGAATCGGGACCATCATGGTTCCGCGGCTGCCCCTGCCGGGACCAGGCCATCACAGCACACCGCCCGAGAGGGCAGGCGTGATCGGAGCAGGCCGACGCGGCGAGGCTGGAGCGGTCGGGAGGAGTCCGCCCTGGAGAGGAGCGGGCAGGTGTCCGAGCGGAGGGCCGCGGAGCAGGAAACCGGAGTCGGTGAGTTCGACGAGCCGGGCCACCAGCGGCCGCGGGTAGTGCAGTTGGAGTGATCCACCTGCTGCGGTGGTCCGATGTGACGCGTGGAGGAAAGCGTTGAGGCCGCTGCAGTCGCAGAAGGCGACAGCGGTGAGGTCGATGTCGATGGTGCGGATGCCGTCGCGCAGGCAGTGCTCCAGCGATTCGCGCACCAGCGGGGCTGTGTCGATGTCGATTTCACCGGCCAGGGTGAGCAGCGCTCGGCTTTCTCTGTCGTGCCGGTAGACCTTCAGCTGTGGAATGGGCATGACGCCTCGGTTCAGGAGACCATCCGGGCAGCGGATGCGGCGATGCCGGACTTCCGGCTCCTCGTGGCGCGCTCCCGGCAGGGGCATACTTTCGGCGGAGGCAGGCGAATGACCGGTCCAGCCGGCCTGTGTACCAGGACAGGTACCCACCCAGTTCCCTCCAAGGGGATGCGCCGGGTGACCGGACGGAAGATCCGCTCCCCGCAGCCATCTGTGTTGAGCAACAACATGCCGCCGGGGTCTGGGACGTCCACGTAGCAGCATAGTCCTCAGCGGGGTCCTGTGGGCGGCCGAAAGCCCTTGTTCTCAGGGCCTGGACACTGCCCTGGAGGCGGCAACGCGTGCACATATCCGTTGCACCGCACGGGTGGCTTCGTATGACGGGAGCATCACCGACATCGCCGCACACGTCCGCGGGAATGTGATCGCAGCGGTGAACCGAAACGGGTCTCGAAGTCGTCGAGGTCAACACCTCCCTCAACGACGTTCACTTGCCGGACGACAGGCGGAAGAGACCACCGAGAGCCGGGTGGCTCCCGGACCTCTTCGGCCGCTCCTGGCGCCGGTCGGCTGACCAGCCCGCTCGACCTGGCGGCGCACCCTGCGCTTCGCGCTGCCGGTCCACTGACCTGGTTCCCTCGACGCCGGTCCCCGGTTCCGCGGGTGGGACGGGCCTGGCGCGGGTTACCGGTGGCTGTGGGCGGATCGGCCTCCGCCGCCGACGGCGAAGCTGAGGATCCAGACGGCCAGGAGTACGACCGCGACGCACCAAAGGATCAGCATCGGGAAGCCGAACCCGAACAGAATCAGCAGGAGAAGAAGCATCCAGAGAAGCATGGCCAGGCCTTCAGGTCGCGGATTGTTCCTGTGTTCCGCGGGGTCCCGGCGAAGCGAAAGGAGGAGGACTTCGCCCGGAGAGTCCGAAGCGTCATAGCCCTGCACCGTCGTCGTCAGTCAACGCCGGGCAACGTCTCCTGTCAACGGATCAGCAGGACCGGGGAGTTCTGGGGCTTGAGTTCGAGGTTGCTGGTGCCAGAAGCGCCTCGGGGGAGGCCAGGCCCGACCCGGCCGGTGGCAGGAGACATGGACCTCCCACTGGGACAGGGATGGTGGCAGCCTCCCTTTCCAGGACGAGCTGAACCCTTCGTCGTAAAGGAACGGGCGTGAGCAGTGCAGCTCCGGGCCACATGGCCCGAGGCGGCACCGCTTCCTCGCCCGGTGAGAATCTGACCGATCAGTAACGTCGGTCCATCGGGGTGACAGGTGCCGATCGGACGCTGTGGATCACTCGAGGCGGGTGGGAGTCATGCAGTCTGCCGCCGGTGCCGCGGCTCGGAGATCAACAACCGCCTCCAAGTTCAACGCCGACGGCCTCCCGCTCCGACCTGCATGGCCGGCCACTCACATGCGCAGCAGCCGCTCGGTGATCTCACGGTACTGCCGTAGTGCGAGCCGCAGTTCCTCTGTCTCCACTTCGGTGTCCTGGCCCTGCCAGCTCGCTCGCAGGACGCACCGCCGTTCGGCGAGTGCCTCGGTGAGGTGGGTGGAGACTTCGTCGAAGGCGCTGTCTGCCTGCTCCACCGCCTGGCGCGGGTTCTCGACGAAGTTGTTGAGAGCCTGCTGGAGGCGGATGGCCAGCTTGTCCCGTTCCCCCTGCGGGAACAACTGCTGTTCCGAGCCCCGGGTGCGGGCGGGGCTGTCGGCGCTGCTGACCGGATCGCGCGGTTGCCGGGCCGGTTCGGTGCGAGGTGCGTGCGGGGCGTTCTGCTCAGCGGGAGCCGGGCTCTGGGCCGGGGGCCGCCGTGCGTGCTCCGCGTTGTACGTCATCGCGTGCCACTTCCCTTCGCGTGGTGCCGGCTACGAGTCCACGGCGTGTGTCGATGGTCGTCGGGGGATTGCTGACGGCGTCGGCCCGAGTCGGCCGACTGTTCTGTGATCAGTGCGTCGAAGAGGCCTCGAGCCTCGACCATGGCCTCCCGCATCTCTTCCGTGCCGCCCTGGCCACGCGCCACCGTGTGCACCCTGAGGTAGCCCTCGACATGGTCGGCGTGGTGCACCGAAATCGCGGCCGCCTGCTCCTCGAACTGCTCGCCGTCGGGGAAGCCCCGGTCCTTCGCCAGCCGCGCCAGCAGCGCGTCGGCCTCGGTGACCGCCTTCTGCGGCGACTCCACGAACTGCTCCTGGATTCCGGCCCACTGGGCCACGTACTGCTCGCGGGCCTCGGGCGGCAGCGGCTGCTCCTCGAGGGAACCGTGCCGCTTCACTCGCTCGCCGAGCTCCCGCTCTGCCGCCTTGGTGTCGCCGTCGTGGCGAGCGACGGCACGGTCGTACTCGGGGCCGAAGCGCCGCTTCAACCCGCGCCCCCCACCGTCCCGGCCGAGTCCGGCGAAGAGGGCGGCGGCCACGACAACGACGGCCACGGCAATGATCACGGCCGTGAACATGGCTGCCCTCTCTGGCTCTCGTGTTGTAATTCGCTCTGCTGCATTCCCATCAACCCCTCTCGGCTCGTGCCCGGCATTGTTGCCTGCCGGGTGATGCCCACACGATGTGACCACCACCCGGGGCGGTGGTGGTCAGCGCCTGAAGGCGTCCTTGGCCTTCCCGCCGGACTGCTTCAGGTTGCCGACGACTCGGTCGGTCTTCCCTTGCCTCTTCAGCCGCGTGTTGCGGGTGGCTCGGCCAATGCCCTCCGTGATCCGGCCCTTGAGTTCCTGTGCCTTGTTCCTGATCTTCTGTTCAAAGCTCATGACTGTCCTCTACTCGTCACTGGGGTGGGGCTCCCGCGCGGGATTGCCGTACAACTCGCCATTCCCGCGGGCGGGACGGGGCCTGGTACGGGCTACCCGCGGCTTCTGCCGTATCGACGCCCGCCTCGACTGCGACCACCACGGCGGCCGCGCATGGCGAACCCGGCGATCCAGACGACCAGCAGTACAACCGCGACGTACCAGAGGATTTGCATGGTGAAGCCGAACCCGAACAGAACCAGGATCAGCAGAAGGAGAAGAATCCAGAGCAGCATGGCTGCGCCTCCACGCGGTCACAGGGACATGTCCTGCGTTCCGCGGGGGCTGGGCGAAGCGAAGGTGAAGGCTTTGCCCGGGGAATCCGGAGCACCACAGCCCTACGCCGTCGGTGTCAGTCAACGCCCGTCGGCGACCCCTGTCAACGTGCCCGAGTTGCTGGGGAGTTGTGCTGGGGCGGTTGGGGCCGCTGGTGTCGACGGAGCCTCGGCAGGGGCTTCAGGCGGCTCGGCCGGTGGCAGGACATGGTCCTCCCACCAGGACAGGCCCATCACGGTGCCGAGCAGGACGAAGGGGAGTGCAGCCGGAACGATCAGCGCGTACATGTGTACCGCCAGTTGTCGGACACGTGCGACGTGGCGGGCAACGGAAGAGGTGCCCACATGGGGCGCATCGAGGCGGCGCCGGGATCGCATAGCGACGGCGACTGCGGAACGGCCACGCTCGTGACGAGGCGGGCTCCGGCATCGATGCGCAAGGTGCGCCCCCGAGGGAGCGCGGTAACTTCTCGACGCTGCCGGGGGCCCGGGCTGCACCACACAAGCTAGTCGTCGACGCACACCCTGAACAGGCGTCAGGGGCATCCGGCGACGGGCAGGGCTGTCCCACGCAGGGCTGTCTACGGCGTACGGGCAGGACTGCGCTGGTCGGAGAGTCCTGAGCCCCCGGCAGCGATGACGTGTTCCGCTCCGAGGAACTCGTGGCGCACAGAGGGGCCGGTTTCTCCCCCATCGCCCTGGGTGCTCTCCACTTGGGGGAGGCTGCGCAGAGATCACCTTCGGGAGCGCGATGCGAAGCCCATGAGCGGTCGCAGCGTGCGTGCGCTGGTTTCGGCGAGCAGACAGAGACACACTGAGGAGTGCGTAGGCCACAGGCCCGAGTCCAAGTGCTGCTGCCAGATGAACGCGCACGCCCCGAGCCTCGGGGCCTCACGAAGGGACCCAGGATGATCCAGGTGGGCGATATCCGCGACTGGCGCGGTCACGACGTCGTCGACCGCGACGGCCACAAGATCGGCGTGCTGGAAGCGATCTACGTGGACACCAGCACCGACGAGCCGGCCATGGCGACCGTCCAGGTCGGTCTGCCCACTCGTCACCGCCTGGTCTTCGTACCGCTGGACGGCGCGACCGTAGGGCCGGGTCACGTCAGGGTCGCCCACGACAAGGCGTTGGTGAAGGAGTGCCCCTCGATCGGCACGGACGACGTCCTGCCCGCTGAGGAGGAGGAACCGATCTTCCGGCACTACGGCCTGACCTACCAGCCGGGCACCGACGGTGAGCGGCAGCTCGCCCGGCGCTGAGCGCCCGCTCCTACGAAGGAGGCATCCGCCTCATGGTCCTGTTCCTTCTCGTGCTCGTCGTGGCCATCGTGCTGGGCATCATCGGAGTGGCCGTCGAGGGCATGCTCTATCTGCTCTCCATCGGCGTCGTGCTCCTCGTCGCCGGTGTGGCGTACCTCGCTGTTCGCTCCGCATTGGGCTCACGCCGACGCCCGGTCCGCTGACGCGTCGGCTCACACCCTGTCCGCCGAGCGCCGAACGTCGCCCGAGAGTACCGCCGGGTGGCCGCACGCCTGTTGCGCGTGCCGACGCCGCGGGAGGGTGGTCGTGCCGACATGCGGCAGGGCGAAGACCGGTCCGGATGCCGGGTCGTGCTGCCAGGAACGGATTGGGATGATGCGCGGGGGGCCTGCACCCTCTACCAGTAGTGCCGTCGTCCGCGGACCGCGTGACCGAGCGATCCCAGGATCCACAGGACTGCCCCGATGACGAGCAGAATGATCCCGATGGTCCACAGGATGGCGATGTTGGCCACGAAGCCGATGACGAGCAGGATGATTCCGAGGACGATCATGGTGTCCTCCGATCTCGCGGAGTAAATCTCCCTGCCTCGCTGGTCCCCGCCCGCTTTTGGGACAAACCCTTGCACGGTGTTCGGATAACGACGGCCCCTGTGGCAGTGGCTTCCTGGACGACGCAGATCTACCGTAGGGAGATACGAAGCAGATCCTTGGAGCGCGTCATGATCGTCATCCTCGGACTCATCATCCTGCTCGCCGCGGTAGTCGTCGGCGTGGCCGCTGTTGTCACCAACAGTGGCAGCGCGCATGAGCTCACCGGCGGGTTCTCGGTATTCGGCTTCGAGGCGACCGGCTCCACCGGCACGCTCTTCCTCTACGGCATCGTCGTCGGGGCGGCGGCGCTGTTCGGGCTGAGCCTGCTCCTGGCCGGTGCACGCCGCACCACTCGCCGGGGCAGCACCGGGCGCCACGGAATCAGGCAGTCGCGCCGGGAGACGGCCGCGGCCGGCCAGGGTCGCGACGACCTGATCGACCAACGAGAGACCCCCCGCGCGGAGACGCCGAATGCGCAGGGGAACCACTCACCCCAAGGCGATCGCCCTCTCGACCGGGGCAGCGGTCGTCGGAGCAGGCCGCACTGGTTCGGGCACCGATCCGCCCCCCAGTAGGCCGCCGCCGCACGCGCAGGTCGCTCACCGGCAAGCGGCCACCGATGTCCCCCGTCGCACCCCAACAGAAACTCACCCAGGTGGCCACCCATGAGTATCGCGAAGAAGATTGCGCACAAAGCCGAGGCGGTGAAAGGCGGCGCCAAGAAGACTGTCGGCCGCGTCACCGGCAGTCGGCGCCTGCAGGCCGAAGGCCGCGGTGGTCAGGCGAAGGGCAACATCAAGCAGGCTGGCGCGAAGATCAAGGACGCCTTCAAACACTGACCACTCAGCCCCGCACCAGCCGGTGGAGCGGCACCAGGTCAGGTCCCGCTCCCCGGCACCTGGAGAAGACGCGGGCGTAGGGCCGGAACTCCGTATTGATGTGCACCTGTCGTTGGGGCCGGTGATGTGCGGCTGGGCGCCTATGTGGGCCAGGTCCTCCAGCTGTTCGCGCACGAACTCGTCCCCGAGCTGGTGTCAAGTAGGCGTCTACGCCCGGCAGTACGAGTCGGCAGGGGGCGCTATCCGCAACCCATGGGCAGGGCTATGCTGCTCGGTGAGGCCCCAGCCCCCGGCAGCGATGACCTGTTCCGCTGTGGGGAGGCCCGCCATGTTCGTTCTGCTTCTCATCTTCGTCGTGGCTCTGATCGGCTTCGGCTTCCTCAACCCTATGTGGTGGGTGGCCGCAGCCGTGTTGATCTTTGGCCTTGTCCACTACGGCCGCGGTGGTTCCGGGCGCCGGGGCCATGGCGACGATCCCGATTACCGGGACTACCGCGATCAACAGGACCGCTGGGACCGCCGATACAGTCGGCAACGCCGGAGCCGCTGGAATCGCCAGGACCGTCGGGACCACGATCATCGCAGGTGAGCGACGGGGTGACCCTGTATCCAGACGCTCGGGGGTGTCCTTCGCTCCGGCCGGACGCTATGACTGCGCTGCGAGGTATGCACCATGCGTCAGACGATCACGATCCATGAAGAGCAGCGGACTTTCACGGCTGTGGGCTCGGTGGCAGACGCCGCTCTGGTCGCGGAAATTCTGGAACTGCAGGCCGAGAATGAACAGTTGAGCCGGGCGCTGGCCAGTCGTGCGGTGATCGACCAGGCGCGTGGCATGGTGATGGCCCTGGCGCCGTGTTCCGGTGAGAGGGCCTGGGGCCTGCTGGTGGACGTATCGCAGCACTGCAACGTCAAACTCAGGGACGTAGCCGCGGCCCTGGTAGCCACCACGGAGGACGAGGCCCTCCCCGACGCCATGCAACAGGCGCTGCGGCATGCCTTGCGCCGCCTCCACGCAGCGGACCGCCGGTGACAGCGAGCGCCCGCCAGGCGGCACCGGAAGTTGTGACCTCGACCCTCCAGTGCGTTCGTCCTGGCTGTCGCTCCGGAGCGGGGAATCCGCGGTGCCGAGTTCCCGGCGTTCGAAGCTCGGTCGGGGTGTTTGGTGACGTGCGATGGGGGGACTCGGCCAGCGGCAGGGTGGGGAAAAAGAATCTGCCCTTCTGTTCTGGTGAGATTCGAGGAGGGGAATTTCGTGAGTGATCTCTGGGGTTACGCTCGGGCCGCCGGCCACAACGCAGGAAATAGCCTGGTCGGCTTCAAGGTAGAAGCCACTGACGGCAGCATTGGAAAGATCGACAAGCATTCCGACGAGGTCGGCGCGGCCTGCATTGTGGTCGACACCGGTGTGTGGATTTTCGGCAAGGACGTACTGCTGCCGGCGGGCATCATCGAGCGCGTGGACGTTTCCGAGCGGAAGGTGTACGTGTCCCGGACGAAGGACGAGATCAAGGACGCGCCGGAGTTCGACAAGGAAAAGCACCTGGGAGACCCGGACTACCACCAGCGTCTTGGCTCCTACTACCAGCACCCGCGTGGCTGACCTCAGTCGCGTGTAACTGCCTGCGGTGGCGGCCGGCGGCCGGACCGCCACCGGGGCGAACCAGGGGTGGACCCCGATCGTCGAGAGTGAAGCCGTCGTGGTCCGAGTTGTAGGACCAGCTGCCTTCTTGGACCCAGGTTTCCTGGAGCTTCTGACGCTCCAGCGGGTCGCTCGTGCGCTCCGCACGCTCGGTCAGCCGCTGGGCCTTCTCGCGCATCTGCTGCGCTCGGCTGCCGGATTCGCCTGCGACGCTCATGATCCCTGACCGGCGGCCGGGGGCAGCGAGAACCTGTTGCTCAGATCGTGTTCGCGGCGGGCTGCGGCGATTGCGCAGACGGCCAGTGGCGCGTGACCCGACGCTGGCCGAGAGCGGTGGTGGCACGGGACCCTGGAATTGATCAGGCTTCAGTGGAAGGGCATTCTGCAGGCACCGCAGCTGGACGGTACTCACGGTTGCTCATCGCGCCCGGGTGCCCGCCATGATGGGCCGACGGGTCGTGAGGGCCGGGCCGGTGGTCGGGTGCTGAGCAGGCGTTCGAAGAAGGATCGGTATTGGCGCAGGGCCAGGGGCAGGTCCTCGATGGCGACCTCCTCGCTGCGGTGCCATTGGCTTTCAATCCCCTGCTTGCGGTCCGCGAATGTGGTGGCAAGCAGCTGCATCACCTCGGCGACGAGCCCGTCTGCCGCAAGCACCGACTGCTGCGGGTCATCGACGAATCCCTGCCGGATCTCCTGCCACCTGGTGCGGAGGCATTCTGTTTCCTGGGGCCCGAGGAGCGGGGCAGTATCGGGCTCCGGCGCGGACGCGTCGTGTTCGCCGGCTACGGCGTCCGGCTCCCCTCCGGCCATCGCGCGAAGAGCATGGACGGCGACGGCGATGCAGGTCGGCGAAGCGCCGCAGGCGAGGGCTCGGGTCCCGGGACCGAACCCGCAGTGAGCGACGCACCCTGGCCGCCAGCGGAAAGCAGCGGCCCTCAAACGGCACCGCGCAGGCAATGATGCCGGGCTGTCCACGCCCTGCTCCGGCGGTGACTGCCCACCCATCGGAGGGCTTGGGCTCCTGCCCGAGTCAGGCGTGACCAGCTCCGGGATCTCACCCTTGCCGTTTCAGTGCATGTGCCGCGCGTGGGAACTCTTCGTGCATCAGCCGGCCGACCAGGGCACCGCCGAAGACGACGACGCCCGCGCCGACCAGCCAGGACTGGATGACCAGGACGGTTCCAATGGCCCCGTAGGTAACAGCGGTGGATGCGATCAGCGGTGAGAAGACGAGCCGGGAGAAGACCCTGAGACCGAGCAGCTCGATCACGGTGGCCACCGCGCCGGGAAACAGGGCGCGCCAGCGGACCCGCCCGCCGAGCAGCAATCGCTGGGACCACCAGAAGAACAGGACGGCGCTCAGCGCAGCGGCGAAGGCACCGGCCGGGGACTCTCGCCGCAGAGTGGTGGTGGCGGAGACGAAGAGGTAGCCGGTGAGTACGCCGAGCCACCACGTGCCGCCAGCGGGCCGACGGCAGGTCCCATACCTTCTCGTAGCCGGCCTGCACCGCCGCTCCGAAGGTCAGGCCGAAGACGGCGAGGGCGGCGATGCCGAACGCGGTCGTGGCCCGCAGCGCCTGGCCGGGCCGGGTGAACAGCTGCTCCACCTCCTCTCTGGAGGCGGTCGATACGCCGAGTCCTGCCGCCAGCCACTGCGCGAACCCCCGCCCATGCTCTGGATCGGCCGAGGACACAATGATCAGCAGCGGCACCAGCGTCAGAAACCCCAGCGCCGCGAAACCCAGCGAACGCGGCCCCAACTCCAGATCGCTGCTCCGACGCCATCCGCGCCCGACTGGTGAATGGCTGATCGCGCGGCGTAGCCGTCCGAACAGAGATGCAGGGCCTGCTCTGCATTGGATGGCTTCATCGGCATGCCTGTCGACTACCACGGTCGATACCGTCGTCGCGCGAGGGCGCGGTGCGCGGGTTCCCGGATAGCCTGGAAGAGCAAAAGGCCCGCCGATCTTGACTGGTTGCGACTCCTTGTGTGGCGGTTCCGGACGACATCCTGCCAGCCGAGGCAGAGGAAGCGATCTTCCAGCACTACGACATGCCCTACCAGCCGGGCGCGGGCGGCGAGAGGCAACTCGCGCGCCGCTGACCGCCCCACGCTCCGTCCGAAGGAGGCGTCCGCGTCATGACCCTCTTCCTGCTCCTCGCCCTGGTGGCTGTCGTGCTGGGAATCATCGGCGCGGTGGCAGAGGGCCTGGGCTATCTGCTGATCATCGGCATCGTGCTCCTCGGGGCCGACCTGGCCTTCATCGCCGTGCGGTGGTCCCGGCGCTCTGGTGGGCGCCCCCTCCGATAACACCGGTGGCCAACGGCCGCTTTGTGACAGCGAATTCGCACACCCCACGCACTGGGTGACGCAGCTCACAGATAATGCGTCTCATTATTCGAGACAGCTGCTCGTCGATGGGGTGTGGACGGCATGCCAATGCCCCTCTGGGCAGGGCATTTTCGCGAGATGGGGCACGCGGAGGGTGCGGAGGCCCCAAAGAGGTCTAGACAACAAGCAAGGTCCAGGGTTGCTGACCTGGACCGTTGTGGAGCGGGTGACGGGAATCGAACTCTGACGGCTCAGGCCCGCCGTGGGCCGGAGCGGGATTCGGGCCGCCGGCCGAGGAGTTGGGCCAGTCCGCGGCGCGTGGTGGCGAGGACGACACGGTCCTCGGGCCGCAGGACGTAGCCCTGGTGGAGCTCCCACAGAAGCCCGGCGGTGCCGCGGGGGCCGTCGTCCGTGCGGGTCGCGGCCAGATCGGGGCGGCGGTCGGCGGGCTCCGCGGTGTCCAGGGCGATCACGCGCCATGCGCCTGGCCGGAACGCCTCGGCGACGGTGCGTCCCTCGAACTGCGGGTGTCCTGCGACGTCGAGGGCGGCGAAGAGCAGTACTTTGCGCTCGGCCGGGATGGCGCCGAGGATCTGGCGGCCCATCATTGCGCCGGCGAAGGCGGGGGCGGCGAGCGTGGACACACTGCGGCTGCGCGTCAGGGCCTCGGGGTGGGCGGCCCGCAGCGTGCGGTAGACAGCATTGGCGAAGTCGTCGTCGTACAGCCGCAGCGCCACCCGCAGATCCGGCTTCACGGTACGGGCGTACAGGGCAGCTTCGAGGTTTGTGGTGTCGACGCTGGTCAGGGCCAACAGAGCGTGTGCTCGGTGGACCTTGGCCGCTTCCAGCACACCCTCGTGAGTGACATCGCCCAGCACTACCGGAACGCGCAGCCGGCGGGCCAGCGGGACGCCACGCGACTCCGGGTCCTCCTCCACACACACCACCGGGATGTCGAGCTCACGCAGCCGCGCCAGTACCCGGGTGCCGACCTTGCCCAGGCCGAGCAGCACGACATGGCCGGACAGCCCGCGCGGCGGGCGGCGCAGCGCCGATGCCCCCCGGAAGGCACCGAGGGCTTCGAGAGCACCGGCGACGAGAACCGGCAGCAGCGCGAGCCCCACCAGTCCGGAGAGGAGCTGGAGCACCTGGCGGGCGGTGGGTTCGCCGACGGCCGGGTCCCCGATGGCGAACAGATCGAGGAGCGTGATGTAGACGGCGTGCAGCGGGTGGTCGCCGGTCGTGAGCCAGGAGGCGACGGCCAGCGCGACCACGGCCGAGGCGGCACCGGCAAGGGCCCAGCGCAGGCGGCGCGAGAAGATCTCCCCGAGCGGAGCACCCCGGCCGGCCAGACGGCGGGGCGGCAGCGGAGGCCCGGCGTGCGAAATGGCCTCCAGCACCAACGTGCCTCGCCCGGTGGCGGCCGTGACCGTGGCATCGTCGGGCAGCAGCATCGGCCCTTGCGGCCCGCTGCTGTCCGAACCCTCCGCGCCCGCCGGGTCGTTGGTGGTGGACGACAGCACGGCAAGGGTGCACAGGCCGGGGTCGGGGACTTCACCGCGTCGAGGCGGATTGCGTTCCACGGCGCGCAGCAGCAGCCCGTCGGCCTGCACGACCTTGCTCGTACCGGCCACCGCGGTCGCAGCCAGCGCGGGCGCCGCGGTGTCGGCGTCGGACAGCACGGTGGTGGAGGCGTCCAGCGAGGCCGTGTCGAGACCGGGCATCGCGAGCGCAGCGGCCTGGTCGAGCAGTTGCTCCAGGTGCTGGCCCAGCTTGCGGTTGTAGAGCCGGATCACCAGCCGCAGCCGGGGGTTGAGCCGGCGCGCGGCCAGAGCGGCCCTGATGTTGGTCTCGTCGTCGTCGTACACGAGGGCCAGCGCTGCGGCCCGTTCCGCGCCGGCCTGACGCAGCGCCTCCTCCGATGGTTCTGCTGCCTCCATCTCCCGTACGGGGAGCAGGAATTCGCCGCTGGATCCGACCTCGTCGGCGTCACCCGGCCGGTTCATCGCGGCGGACACCCGCCCGAACAGGGCGGAGGCCCGGATGCGGTTCGGCGCTGCGGCAGGCTGTCTGCCCGGGGAGGCGGCCGGCGGGACGAGGAGCGTCACCCGCTCCCCGTAGACGTCGTGGAGTTCGGCGGCGAGACGGGTGGCCAGCGCGTCGTCACCGCAGACGATCATCTGCCCTACGGGTACGCCGTGTTGAGCCTGCTGAGGAAGAAGTGAGGACACACCCCCAAGACTCCCTTGGCGGTGTGCAGGGGCGCACCTCGGGATGCCCGGAGCCGGACGCCTATGCGGTGGCGGCCTGCTCGTATCGGTGGACGCGCTCCAGCAGATCGTCCCGATCGCCCGCCGACAGACTCTCCTCGGAGTCGAGGCGGTCGGTGGCCTCCAGCAGGTCGCGCATCTCGTCGAGGGTGAAGCCGAGTGGCTTCATGCGGCGGATGACCATCAGACGGCGGACGTCGACCTCGGTGTAGAGGCGAAAGCCGCCCTGGGAGCGGGCGGAGGGGCCGACCAGGCCGGTCTCCTTGCTGTGGTGGGCTGCTGCTTCGTCGTGGTCGCCCGGGATGCCTGCCAGGTCGTCGACATAGAGAGCTCTCTCGAATTCGCCGACCGGGCTTCCCGGCATACCGCTGGGAACCCGTTCTTTACGCGACGTTGACAGATCTCTGGCCTGCCACCGGCAGCGCCGTCATGTTGCCGGGCAGGGGATGAGGAGTACGCGCTGATGTGGGTCGACGAGTGGAGCCTGTCGGCCATCACGGATGAGCCGCATCGCCGCCGCCGTCCTTGGTGGCCGGTCGTGGGGCTCCGGGGCGAGGGGAGGTGCCCGCGAGGCGGGTGAGGAGGGGGCCGGCGATGGCGAGGATGAAGACGTAGGCGATGACCAGCGGGCCGAGCCTGTCGTGCATGGTGCCGACGAGTCCGACGATGACGAGGGAGAATTCGCCGCGGGCGATGAGCGCTGTTCCGGCGCGCAGTTGTCCTCGCCGCCCAGCCTTGTCGCGGGCGGCAGCGTACCGGCCGGTGATCAGCTTGGTGGCGATGGTGACGGCGGCCAGCGCGAGGGCTGCCGGAAGGACGGGCAGCAGATCGTCCGGGCTGATGGACAGTCCGACGGCGAGGAAGAAGACGGCGGCGAACAGGTCACGCAACGGGCTGAGTACCGCCCGGCTGCGTGTCGCGGTCTCGCCGGTGAGGGTGAGTCCGACGAGGAAGGCACCCACGGCGGCGGAGGCGTGGACGAGTTCGGCCAGGGCGGCCACGATCAGCGTCAGGCCGAGCACCCGCAGCAGGAGCTGTTCCGCGTCGGGATGCGAGAGCAGCCGGCCGAGGTGGTGGCCCCACCGGTAGGAGACGGTGAAGGCGGCGAGCACCGCGCCGACCGCGGCGAGGACGCCGAGGGTGGCCTGCCACCACTGGCCGCCGGAGGCGAGTACGGCGAGCACAGGCAGGTAGACGGCCATGGCGAAGTCCTCCATGACCAGTACCGACAGGATGGCCGGCGTTTCCCGGTTGCCCAGTCGCCGCAGGTCGGACAGGAGCCTGGCGACGATGCCGGAGGACGAGATGTAGGTGGCGCCGGCCAGTGCCAGGATGCCGATGCCGTCCAGGCCGAGCAGCCATCCGGCCACCGCGCCCGGTGTCGCGTTCAGTACGAGGTCGACGACGGCGGAGGGCACATGGCGCCGCATGCTGGCAGTGAACTCGCTGAGGGAGAATTCCAGGCCGAGTGTGAGCAGAAGCAGGACCACTCCGATGGACGCCCCCGTCTGGACGAACTCACCGGCGGCGGGGACGGGCGCGATGCCTCCTTCGCCGATGGCCAGGCCCGCGAGGAGATAGAGGGGGATGGGCGAGAGTGTGAGGCGCCGTGCCGCGGTACCGAGCACGCTGAGCGCGGCGAGGATGATGCCGAGTTCCAGCAGGAGCGTGACAGGGGTGTGCACGCTCAGCCCTGGATGATCTGTTCCACACCGGCGATACCCTCGCGGGTTCCGATGACCACCAGAACCTCGCCGGACTGGAGCATCTGGTCGGGAGTGGGTGATGCGATCACGTCGTCCCCGCGCACGATTGCCACGATGGAGGCCCCGGTACGCGTCCGGGCCCTGGTACTGCCCAGCGGTCGGCCGGCATACGGGCTGCCCGGGCGTACCTCCACCTGTCCGGACAGGAGTCCGGGGACCTCCTTGGTGAGGTCGGCGAACCGCTCGGCGATCCGTGGTGCCCCGAGGATCTCGGCGACCGTATCGGCCTCCTCGCTGTTGAGCTGGAGAACGGACCGCCCCGCGTCGGGATCCTCGCCCTCGTAGACGACCAGCTCGAACTCCCCGGTCCGCCGCGCCACGACACCGACCCGGTCGCCCTGGTGATTGACGAACTCATAGCGCAGCCCGACGCCGGGCAGGAGTACCTCGGTGACGTCCATGGCCTCATCATCGCGGGGCGTACGACAGCGGGCGCGCGGGTACGTCCACGCGGGTCACCGCGCCTGCCCCCAGCGGGGTTGCCTCAGCTCGACAGCCGGGTCGAGTGCTCATGCGGCGTGACGCGGCGGTAGGCGGAGCGCGCGTTGACGATGCGGGCGACAACAGTCCCGGCGACGGCTGCCTTAAGCAGACAGCCGAGCCAGGCCGCGTCGCGATGCGCCACCCATTCCAGCTTGCCCGCCGGAGGTACGGAGAAGGCGTTGAGGAAGAGCCAACACAGCACCGCAGTGCCCGGCGCGGCGACGAAACGGGCGCACAGCCCGGTCAGGGCGGCGAGTGAGGACAGAGTGAACAGAGCGACCGCTGGACGGCCCAGTCCGCCGGTCAGGTCGAGAACGACCACCATGACGAATGCTCCCGGGAACGCCGCAGCCCACACGAAGGGGGTGGCGACAGGTTCGGGAACGGCTCTGACCCCGCAGCTCAGCTGCCACCACTGGATAATGATCGTGACCGGCTCCCTTGCCGACTCCCGGCTGCCGTGTATTGCCCGTCGTGGCAGGTTCATACCGCACGTCGAGGGCGTCGGGAAGCATTGTCCCAGCCTGTGGTGAGGGCGAATCAGTCTCGTGCACGCCAAGTCCTGCCTGCCGGATCCGCCCGGTCGACGAGTCGCCCGCAGGGCGACAGCGGACTCCTTCCACCCACGACGGGCGGATCGACGTGATCTCGGCCTCGTCTTGGCAGCTGATTACACCTACCTGCCCCCATCGGCAGCGCACACAGCGGGGGCAGATAGGTAGCAGCCCACTCCCAGGCAGCTAGTACCACAGCCGTAGATCGCGCCGGTGACCTGCGGTGACGCTGGACGCAGGGCAGCCACCCAGTTTGGACGCGGCCTGTGATCTATCGTGAGTGGGGAGTGCCGGTGCGGCGTCCCGGCCTGGTGGCGTAAGCAGGGCACCGTGCCGCACGCTTCAAGATCGGTCGGCATGTGCTGTTCGAGGAATCGGACGTGCGGCCTGGATCAAGGCGCACGCCATACCTGCCGAGCCCTGCTGCCGGGCGTCGCAAGGACGCTGACCGCGGGACGGGGTGGTGACCGATGCACCGGGCAAGGCGGTCGACGAGTACGAAGCTGGGTGCCTTCGCAGCGATGAGTCTGCCGGCGCCCACAGGTCTACCTCCCGACCGAGACAACCAATTGGGAGTAAGGCATGGGCCTCATCCACATCGAGCTGTTCGCAACCCTCGACCTCGTCGGGCAGTCGCCCGGCGGCCCCGACGAGGACCCGGTGGGGTTCCCGTTCGGCGGCTGGCAGGCGCCCCTGCTGGACGAGGTTGCCGGGGCGCAGGTCGGTGCCGCGTACGAGGGCACGGATGCCCTCCTGCTCGGCCGGCGGACGTATGACATCTTCGCCGCCTACTGGCCGTACCAGGAGGGCGGCGAGGACAACGAGATCGCCACGCTCTTCAACAGCGTCCCGAAGTACGTGGCCTCCCGCGGCAGGCCCGACCTTTCGTGGGCCGGGTCGACGCAGCTCGGCCCGGATCTGGCCGGCGCGGTGCGCGAGATCCGTGACAGGCACGAGCACGTGAAGGTCGTCGGGAGCCTGAACCTGGTGCAGACCCTCCTGCGCGAGAAGCTCTTCGACCGTCTCGACCTCTGGGTGCACCCGATCGTGCTCGGCGTCGGGAAGAAGGTGTTCGACGGTGGCGCGGTGCCCACGAACGTCACACTCCTCGAACCGCCGGTAGCCGGTCCGAAGGGCACCGTGTACCTGCGCTACGGGCTCGCCGATGGCACGCCCGGGACGGGCGACATGAGCGCACCCGATCGCGGTGCCGGGCGCGACGACTGAAGCCGCCCCGCGCCAGGTGGGTCCGTGTCGTCGGCGGTGAATCCGCCAGGTCGGCATTCCGTCACGGCGTCGGCAGTTCGAGGTGCTCGGAATCGAAGCGCAGCCGCAGGCGGACAAGTACGACGGGAGCTTGACTCCGCGGGGCGCGCCGTGTGCTCTCTGATCAGCGCATTCGCGGGAGTTGGGGCACGCGGAGGGCACGATGACCCCTGAGAGGTCTAGGCAACAATAAAGCCCCGGGCCGCTGGCCTGGGGCTTTTACGTGGAGCGGGTGACGGGAATCGAACCCGCGCTCTGAGCTTGGGAATCACGAGGCATGAGGTGGCATGCGTGCTGCCTGAGCTGCGGTGTTGGGTGCCTAGGCCCGGAAATTCGGCCGGACGTCGGATCCGTCGTTGACCGTGTTTAACCGACCGATCTGGCACGGATCCAACGCCAGCTGGTCGACGTGCTTGTTGAACCGCTGCCGCAGCTGGTCGGGGGGGAAGTTCTGCAGGACGTCGTTGTTCAGGATCAGCGACTCCACATGCTGCCGCTCGGCGGGGTCGACATGCCCGTCGGCGGCCGCGACCAGGGCGCACATCGCCATGCTGGTGTCCCGGTAGGCGCCGCTCTTCAGCTCCGCCTTGAGGGAGGTGAGCTGGGACTTGAGCGTGTCCGCGGCCAGCGTGAGGGCGTCGGCGAGAGGGTTGCGGAGGGTACGTCGCCCTTGGCGAGGATGTCGCCGCCGACGTCCAGGAGGTCGATGGACTCGGGGGCCAAGTGTTCGGTGCTTTCTTCGAGCTGGCGTGTGACGACCGCTCCCGCCCACAGCCGCTCCATCGACCTTTCGCCCGGCCTCTGTGGTGACCCGGCGCTTGTGCGGCCACTGCGGTGGCCTGGGAGGCCTTGAGAGCAATGCGATAGGCAGCGACGCAGAGTTTCGTTGCCGTCGTGGGATTGGGCTGTCTGAGCGGCGGGACGGGATGGCGTCATGTCCTGCTCAGCAGTCGGCCGCGCCGATCACCGATGCCGGGCGCGGCTGGTGGCTCCAGAGCCCGGGCGACGTCTCTACGCGCGGCCCTGGGCCTCGGCGTCGGCGTCGGCGACGGCGATCGCGACGCCGAGTGCTTTGGCGATGTTGCCGGCTGCCGTCATGACGCGGGCTGTGCCCACGATGGGGGCGATGGCAACCAGGACGTCCTGCAGCTGGTCGGCGGTCAGGCCAGCCTGGAGGGCGGGGTCGATGTGGGCGACGTAGGAGATCGGCGGTGCGTCCGAGGCGGCGAGGGCCGCGATGCGGGTGAGCATGAACATGTCCGGGGCCAGCCCGCATCGCTCGATCGAGTCGACCGTCATCGCGGCGAGGGTGTCCAGTACCGGGGTTTCAGATGTTGTGGCCATGGCGGGTCGTCTCCTGTTGGTGTCGTGAGGAGGATCAGCGGACGGTAGTGGGGGCTCCGCATCTCGGTGCAGCGTCTACTGCTCGACCGTAAGTCCGTTTTCCGCGGATTGCCTGTCCAGGGGATCGTCCGACGAGGGAGGCAGATGGGGCGGCAACGCGACGGAACCTGCGGGGCCCACGGCTGAGCCGACGGGCCCCCCGCCGAGGCGGGACAACAGAGGACCGGCCCCAGGGTGCGCCGGCCCTCCCCCCACGGGTGGCGGAGCAACAAGCCGTTGCCACATGCTGGACACAGCGGGAGCTGCGTGAACGTGCCGTCCACGTACGCGGTCGTACGGGATCAGCGGCCCAATCAGTTGCCACGTCGAGAAAAGGCAATGCCATGGCTGACATCCAGCGGCAGATCCTGCCCATCCCGGACGTACCGCGCCCGGGGCCGGTCACGTACGACGCGAAGGACCCGGAGACGTCCTACCCGCCCATCGAGTCACTGCGACCGCCGGACGGTGCGCCGAACGTCATGGTGATCATGCTCGATGACGTCGGATTCGGCGCGCCCAGCGTGTTCGGCGGTCCCTGCGAGACGCCTGTCTTCGAGCGCCTGGCCGCACGCAGTCTGCGCTACACCCGCTTCCATACCACCGCGCTGTGCTCGCCAAGCCGCCAGGCGCTCCTGACCGGACGCAACCATCATTCGGTGGGGATGGGCGGCGTCACCGAGATGGCCACCTCGGCTCCCGGCTACAACTCCCTCCGCCCCAACACCAAGGCGCCGCTCGCGGAGATCCTCAGACTCAACGGGTACTCCACGGCACAGTTCGGCAAGTGTCACGAAGTGCCGGTCTGGCAGACCAGCCCTGCCGGGCCATTTGACGCCTGGCCGACCGGCGGGGGCGGCTTCGAGCACTTCTACGGGTTCGTCGGCGGGGAGACCAACCAGTACGACCCCACGCTGTACGTGGGGACGACTCCGGTTGATCCGCCGAAGACCCCCGAGGAGGGCTACCACCTCACCGAGGACCTGACCGACAAGGCCATCGCATGGGTGCGCCAGCAGAAGACCCTGATGCCTGACAAGCCGTTCTTCTGCTACTTCGCGCCCGGCGCCACGCACGCGCCACACCACGTGCCCACGGAGTGGTCCGACCGCTACCGCGGACACTTCGACCAGGGCTGGGACACCATCCGGGAGGAGACTCTCACCCGGCAGAAGGAGCTCGGGGTCGTGCCACCCAGCGCGGCGCTGACCAAGCGTCATGAGGAGATCCCCGCATGGGACGAGGTCGATCCCGCGCTGCGGCCCGTGCTGGCCCGGCAGATGGAGGTCTACGCAGGGTTCCTCACGCACACCGACCACCACATCGGCCGGCTCGTCGAGGCACTGGACGAACTCGGCATCGCCGACGACACACTGCTGTACCTGATCACCGGCGACAACGGGGCCTCCGCCGAGGGCGGTCTGCGAGGCACCTTCAACGAGCTGCTCGTTCTCAACGCCATGGCCCAGGTCGAGACGCCGGAGTTCATGACGGTCCGGATCGACAAGTTCGGTACGCCGGAGGCCTACAACCACTATGCGGTCGGCTGGGCGCATGCCATGGACACTCCGTACCAGTGGACCAAGCAGGTCGCTTCGCACTGGGGCGGCACGCGCAACGGCACCATCGTCCACTGGCCGGGCGGTATCCGGTCCGTCGGCGGGATCCGCAGCCAGTTCTGCCATGTCATCGACGTCGCTCCCACGATTCTTGAAGCCGCGGGGATCCCCGAGCCGACGATGGTCAACGGAGTCCTGCAGTCGCAGATGGAGGGCACCTCGATGCTCTACAGCTTCGACGATGCCGAGGCCCCTGAGCGGCACGACCAGCAGTACTTCGAGATGTTCGGCAACCGCGGCATCTACCACAAGGGCTGGTCCGCAGTCACCAAACACCGCACGCCGTGGGTGGTGGGTCCGGGACAGCAAGTGTCCTTCGACGATGACGTATGGGAGCTCTACGACGGCTCCACGGATCCGAGCCAGGCCCATGATCTGGCAGCCGAGATGCCGGACAAGCTGCATGAGCTGCAGCGGCTGTGGCTGATCGAGGCTGCCAGGTACAACGTCCTGCCGATGGACGACCGTTCGGCCGAGCGGCTCAACGCCGAGATCGCCGGACGTCCCGAACTGATCCGTGGTGACTCCCAGCTGCTGTACGGCGGCATGGGCCGGCTGACCGAGAGCAGCATGGTGAACATCAAGAACAAGTCGTTCTCGGTCACTGCCGAGATCGAGTCCACCGACGGCCCCGTCTCGGGCGTCATTGTCGCCCAGGGCGGAAGCTTCGGCGGATGGAGCCTGTACGCCAAGCAGGGGAGGGCGAAGTTCGCCTACAACCTCTGTTCCCTGGAAACCGCAGAGATCGAGGCCAACCGCCCCGTACCCTCCGGCGAGCACCAGGTGCGCATGGAGTTCGACTACGACGGCGGCGGCCTCGGCAAGGGCGGCACGGTCTCACTGTTCTACGACGGCGACAAGGTCGGCGAAGGCCATGTCGAGCACACGGTTCCGTTCATCTTCTCCGGGGACGAGACCGCGGATGTGGGGCAGGACGCCGGCACACCGGTCGTCGCCGACTACGACAGCCGGAACGGCGCCTTCAACGGCGACATCCACTGGGTCCAGGTGGAGACCGGGGCGAACGATGCCGATCACTACATCGACCCCGAGGAACGGATCCGCATCGCCATGGCGCGCCAATGACGTGGGGATGGCAAGCGCGGACCTCATCATCTGAGCGCAACTATGCGGAAGAAGAACCGACATGGACGACGGACCTGTCGAGTACGGCGTCATGGGGTACTGAGCGCGGCTGGCCTACTTTCGCCGGGAATTGACAATAGTGGTAGCCATCGGCGCCCAATGAGCAAACTGGGCTACCGCCGCATATGTGGTGCCCGCAGAGGGAGACCCGTGACGACCGACCGGCCCAACTGCTGCACCCCCAGTCGCGAGGCAGACCCGCGCACCCGCCGCCCCGCTGCTCGGCCGAACAGCCCCACCGATGGGGCGGCGCGACTGGTCCGCCTGGGCGGCGGCTGGTTCCGGATGGGGAGCGACGACGCTACGGCATACCCGCAGGACGGAGAGGGACCGGTCCGGCGGGTCCACGTCAGTCCGTTCGGCCTCGCACCGCATTGCGTCACGAACGCGCTCTTCACCACATTCGTGAGCGTCACCGGACACATCACCGACGCAGAGCGTTACGGCGCGTCCTTCGTCTTCGGCGGCCTGCTGCACGACGACTTCCCTCCGACGCGCGCCGTGGCCGCGGCCCCATGGTGGCGGGAGGTCCCGGGTGCTGACTGGCAGCACCCCGAAGGCCCCGGTTCCACCCTGGACGGGCGCGAGGACCACCCGGTGGTGCATGTCTCCTGGCACGACGCGACGGCGTACTGCACATGGGCCGGGCTGCGGCTGCCCACCGAGGCGGAGTGGGAGTACGCCGCCCGGGGCGGGCTGGAGAGCCAGCCGTTCCCGTGGGGCAGCGAGCTCCGCCCCGCCGGCCAGCACGCGATGAACGTGTGGAACGGGACCTTCCCCGACCACAACACCCTTGAAGACGGCTTCGTGGGCACCTGCCCGGTGGACGCCTTCGCCCCCAACGGCTACGGACTGCACAACATGACCGGCAACGTCTGGGAATGGACCGCCGACTGGTTCCACCCCACCTGGCACAACACCGGCCCTCGACAGGACCCGGCAGGGCCGCCCGCCGGTACAACCAAGGCACTGCGCGGAGGTTCCTACCTGTGCCACGCGTCCTACTGCCGCCGCTACCGGGTCTCCGCGCGAATGCCGAACACCCCGGAGTCCTCGACCGCCAACATCGGCTTCCGCTGCGCAGCGCCCGCCGACCGCTGATGACGAGGCACGCTTCCGCTACTGAGGAGACGGGCTGCACCCGTCTCATTCAGCCGCGTTCAAGAGCGTTCAGACGCTCACACCGGACACACGCTGTCCACGCGGTCCGAAGCCACGCTCAAAGACACTCCGCTGAGCGGGGGTGGTACGGCCGACGCCGTACCACCCCCGTCCCCTTGGCGCTGCGAGCTGACGGTCTCCTCGGTGCGCTCGCCGACGCCATCGGCCCGCGCCGGCAACTGATGGTCTACGTCGCCGCGTACGGCCCGGCTCGGCCGGAGGAACAGGCCGCCACGCGACGGCGCGACGTCGACCCGGAGAACGTCGGCGTCTGGGTGCGCATCGCTGAGCCCGAACTCACCGCCGGTCGTCGGGCACCGGGCGACACCAAGTCCGAGGCGGGCAGGCGGTTTGGAGTGGGTTTGGTCGGTGGCCTGCCCGGTCTGGGGTCGAGCATGATCGGGGACCGTACACTTGCTGGCAACTCAGGCAGGTTTGTCCCTTGCCCGCACTGTGACCGAGTGGCCTCCTGGTCTTGCTCGACGCAGGACCCGGACCGGGGGGTGGCCAAAGCGGCGGAGCCGACCGGCCCCCCGTCGGCCCCTTCTCCTCAGGACGTGGATCGCTCGAGCCGCGCGACCGGCGGAGCCGGGGCCGCGCGGCGAGCCTGACGAGGGCGAGCACGATTGTGCTCTCGCTGAGCTGAGCCTGGCGAGCCTTGGGACGTCAGCAGGTCGGCGAGCCAGTAAGCCGACTCAGGCTCGGAGCTCGGAGCTCGGAGCTCGAAACGCAGAGCGCCGGCAGGCATGCCACCAGCCGCTGATTGGCCCTCGCCCCGGAACGGCGCGCCAGGGGAGACTGCGGAGCTGATGCCGGACTGAAGGAGTTGTGATGCAGGTAGCAGTGGTCACCTTCGACGGGTTCAACGAACTCGACAGCTTCATCGCTTCCGCGCTGATCAACCGGTGCCGTAAGGACGGCTTGGAAGCCTTCATTACGACGCCGACGCAGGTGGTCACGTCGATGAACGGCGTCGAGGTGACCGGGCAGCGCCCGATGGAGTTCGTGACCGAAGCCGACGTCGTGCTGATCGGTAGTGGCGTGAAGGCGCGAGACGTGGTCGCCGACGACCGGCTGATTTCCAGGCTGCGGCTCGACCCTTCGCGACAGCTGATCGGTGCGCAGTGCTCCGGCGCTCTCGTGCTCGCCCGGCTCGGGTTGCTGGATGGCATGCCGGCTTGCACGGACATGAAGACCCGGCCCTTTGTCGAAGCCTGCGACGTCACCGTGCTGGACGCGCCGTTCCACGCCGAGGGGAACATCGCTACGGCGGGCGGTTGCCTGGCGTCCCAGTACCTTGCCACGTGGGTGATCACCCGAACGCTCGGGGAGGACGCCTCGCGCGGCGTCATCGACTACGTGGCTCCGGTCGGCGAAAACCAGGAGACTGTCGAGCGCGCCCTGCGTGCCGTCCACACGGGCGAGGTTGCACTGCGCTGACGCACCGCGATCAGCCTTTTGGGGCCGCCCGCAGTGCCGTCAGAAGCGGGCTTCGTGCGTGTGGCCCACCTGCAACAGGCCGTCAGCCGCAACCGGCACCTCATTGTCGGTCGCTCAGGCGGCCGACGAGGGGTCGGGTCCGTGACACGAAGGCCCTGACCGCTGAGCGGTCAGGGCCTTCGTCGTGTTCCCTTTGATCGGCCGACGCCGTCGGCCTCAGAACCTCAGAAGAGGCCCTTGTAGACCTGCCAGCCGGTGCCGATCCTCACGGTCGACCCGAACGACCCGGCCCCGTTCCCGCTGTTGCGCAGCAGATCGCCGGCCGCGTTACGGGAAACCAGATCGGCCTTGCCGTCCTTGTTCAGGTCGCCGACACCGACGAAGGCGTTGCGGCCCGAGGCCCAGTTGCTGCCGAACACCAGGATCCGCGCCTTCAAGGTGCCCGCGGCCGTGCCGTTGTACCGCCACAGTGCGTTGGCGCCGTCCACCGCGAGCAGATCGCCGAAGCCGTCACCGTTGAGGTCGCCGGCGCCGAACACCGCCCGGTACGCCTTCCAGTTCGTACCGATCCGGCTGCGCGTCGCGAACTTGCCGGCGCCGTTGTCGGCATACAGGTACATGTCACCGGTCGACGCCTGCCGCGTGACCAGATCCGCACGGCCGTCGCCCGTCAGGTCACCGGGCGACGTGAGGACGTTGAACTGCGCCCAGCCCGTCCCCAGCGAGGTGTATGCGGTCGTCGCCGTCACCGCCTTGCTGCAGCCCGGCTTGTACGCCCGCAGTTCACCGGTCGACAGCCGGATGAGCACGTCATTGCACCGGTCGCCGTTCAGGTCCCCGAAGGGGACCACGAGCGACGAAGTCGACCAGCCCGACGAGCTGGTCGTCCCGGAGAACGTCCCCGCCCCGGAACCGTGCTGGAACGTCAGCGCACCACTCGCGTTCAGCGTCAGCAGATCGCCCACGCCGTCCGGCTGGGCGTTCGCTCCGGCGTGGTCCCTCCGCGCCGCGGAGACGGTTCGCGCCGGGGATTCGGCTGTCGCGCTCCCCCAGCCGCCCTTGCCGGCGGTGACGGCGACCGTGAGCTTCCTGTTCCGGAGCGAGGCGGGAACCAGGTAGGTGGAGGCCGTGGCCCCCGAGATCGCCTGGCCGTCCGCCTTCCACTGGTAGGCGTACGAATCCGGGGCGGGCGTCCAGGCACCGGCAGTGGCCGTGACCTTGACCCCCACCTGCGGGGTGCCGGTGATCGTCGGCGCCGTGGTGTTCTTCAGCGGGGCCGGGGTGACGGTGAAGCTGCCGCGGGAGTACTGGACTGCGTTGTGGGTGACGATGCTGAGGTTCCAGCTGCCCGCAGCTGCCCCGGTCAGGTCCAGAACGGCGGTCAGCGTCTTCCGGTCGGCGGAGACTGATGCAGTGGTGGACTCCACGGTCTGGCCGCCGTAGCTGATCCGTACCTTGTCGTCCTCGTGCAGGGCCGATCCCGACACGGTGACGGTCACCTTGGTGCCGGTGACGCCGGTGGTCGGGGTGACGCCGGTGACGCCGGGCTTCTCGGTGCCGCAGAGTGTCAACGCGCAGACCAGCTCGGCCTTGTAGGACGTCTGGGACGTCTTCTCGGGCAGGCCGAGGACGAAGAGGCTCGGGACGACCTCGGTGGTGTACGACCCGGTCAGACTGCAGGAGCTGTCGCCGTTGGACACGGTAGAGCAGGTGTTGTCCAGGTCCTGCTCGTACAGGGCGGGCGCGGCGGTGTCGGTCGCGCCGTTCGTGTCACTCACCTTGACGGTGAAGGCGTCCCGGTACGCGGTGGGCAGTTGGGCGCAGAACGCTGTGTGCTGCTCGTCCAGCGTGCCGGTGACCGGCCCGTATCCGTACGTGACGTTCGGGACCTTCACGCACTCCGGCGCCGGGTCGGTGGCCGTGGCGATGCGCAGGGCGTCGAACCGGTACGATCCGGCGGCCTTCAGGGACGACGGGACGCTCAGCAGCACCTGGTACCGGGACGAGCCGGTGACCGCGCAGCTCCTGTTCCGGTAGGTGCACGTGCTGACCGCGCCGTTGGCGCCGTACGCCAGGATGTTGGCGGTGCCGAGCGGGTCGCGCACGTTGAGGTGCAGGGTGTCGGCCGGATCGGCCGTGGTGACCTGGTGGCACACCAGGGTGCCCGGCGGGCCGGGGACGCCCGGCGTGGAGGGGCCGTTGACGGTGGTCGCCGGGGTGGGCGTGCAGCCCTTGGCGGCGGCGGTGACGTCACGGCGGATCAGGGCGTATTCGCCGGGGGCGTCACGGCCCCTGAAGAGCGCGGTGTACGCGGCCCCGGGGGTGAGGTGGCAGGTGTTCCACGTCGAGGGGGCCGCGGTCCTCATGGAGCAGATCTGCGTGCCCGCGGCGTCGAGGATCCAGAACTCGGCGCCGTCCTTTCCGGAGACGGTCCGCATCTGGAGGTTCTCCACGGCGCTGTGCTCGTCCGCCGGGATGAGCAGGCAGTACGAGAATCCGTCGGCGTCGGCGCCGGTGCGGAGCCGCGCGGACGCGGTGGCGGCGGTGAAGTCACCCGCGGGAAAGACCTGGCAGCCGCTCCCGACCACGTCTGTACGGTGGAACGCGACGCGGTACGCCGTGTTCCCGGAGATGCCATCGTTGTGGGACACGAGAGCGCGGTACGGGGCCGGTCCGCCGAGGGTGCAAGACCCGCTGGCGAGGCTGGACTCGGAGCACACGGCGCCGCCGTCGGCGTCGATGACGGTGACGTCCGGGGTCGGCGCGAAGCCGCTGAACGCCGTGAGGGCGGCCATACGGGCGCCTTCGGGCAGGGGCAGGGTCAGGCAGTCCACCTCGGCGGGCGAGTTCCACGTGCCGGTGTTGACGCCGAGGTTGGCGGGCTCGCAGCCGGCGGTGGACTTCCGGTCGAGGATGAGCGTCGACCCGTCGGTCAGGATCGTGTAGTCACCGTCGGCCGGAACGGTGCACGGTGCTCCCGTGCAGACCGTGCGCCCGGCGTTGTCGTACACGAGGGTGTCGTCGCGGTACCCGGTGGACACGGCGTATACGTCATAGCGGCCGGTCGTCGAGGCCCTGAAGATCTTGCAGTCGACGGCCGGCTCCACGACGGTCGGTGCCGAACCGTAAGCGTTGAGGGGCACAGTGGTGCAGCCGACCGGGTCGGACAGCCTGCGTGCCTCAAGGGTGTACGCCGTGGGAAAGCCCTGCGTCGGCTTCACGACGCGCACGAGTACCCGGTACGGGCCGTCACCGGGAAGGACGCAGCCGCGGCTGCCGTCCCCGTTGGGGTTCGGGCAGATCAGGGCGCCGCTCTCGTCGGTGATCCACGCCTCCACGGTCATGCCGCTGGCGTGCGGATCGAGGCTGATCCGCTCACCTGGCTTGGCCACGAGGCTGTGACACAGGATCGTGAACGGGTCGGGAACGCTACCGGTGACGCCGGGTGAGCTGAAGGACGTGTGGATCTCTTCCCCGGCGCAGTCGGCGGTAGCGGTGCCGAGAGGGACGACGACGAGCGTGCTTGTCATGTCCTCGTCCCAGTGGTTGGGAAGCTGGATCGTGTACGTGCCCGTCCGGGGCAGATCACACCAGCCGCTGGTGTACCAGGCCGTCTGGTTGGTGCACTCGAGCCGCTGGTCGCCGTCGTAGACCTGGGCGTACAGGATGTCGTTGCCCGTGAGGACGCGGTGCATGCCGGGTCGCTCGACATCGATCGTGAAGCAGACGGAGCCATTGGCCGGAACCGTTGTCCGGCCCATGGCCTCTGCCTTGGTGCCGCCGAGGGAGGCGAGCGGGAGAGGGACGCAGTCTTCGGCTTCGGCGGCCCACGCGGTGCCGGCGCTCACCGGCACCAGCAGCGAGAGCAGGACGACCAGCGTGGCCAGTAGAGCGGTGGCGTGCGGAGATCCGGATCTGGATCCGCCTTCAGCAGGCGGGCGGTACGACATGCAACCCCCAGGAGACATGACAAGTTCGGGAGGATGACCACCGAGGGGCCCGCATGGTTGTGCGGCTTCGGCACCAAGTTCCAGCGCTGGCTGAACAGGGCGATGCTCGGTAGCCCTCGCTCTCGGCGTCTGGGCACGTGGAGGGCAGGCGACCCCTGACACGCCTGGACAACAAACAAGCCCCGGGCCGCTGGCCCGGGGCTTTCATATGGAGCGGGTGACGGGAATCGAACCCGCGCTCTGAGCTTGGGAATCACGAGGGGTGGGGTGGCATGTGTGCTGCCTGAGCTGCAGCATTGCGTGCTCCTGCCGGAATGTTCGGCCGGACGTCGGCCCCGTCGTTGACCGTGGTTTGCCGACCGATCTGGCACGGGTCTGGCACGGCCGTTTGCGTCCGCGGAAACTGTGAGGCGGTTGGGAGGTCACCCCTGGCACGTTGGGCGGCATGGATGAGGCGACCGACCCGCGCAACCCGGCTGGCATCCGCGTGGGAGACGTGTACGAGGACCAGGAGATAGGGCGTTCCCGGCGGCCCCCGAAGTGTCTGGGGCCGCAGGTCTCGCCGAGATTTGCAATCTGGCTGCGGTGGGATGAGTAGCGGTTGATCGCCTACCAGTACGATCCCTAGTCCATCAGCTCTGGGGAGGACGTATGACCGCCGACGTATCCGTGCAGTTCACGTACACGGTGACACTGCGGGAGATATCCGACGGGTTGAAACTTCAGATGCGGCACAGTCCGGTTGGCCGGTGGGGTTATCGCGTCCTGCGGGTCGTGGGCATCTTCCTCGGCCTGGTGATCGCGATCAACGTTGCGGCCAAGGGCATCGATTCCCCTGCCCTGGGGGTATTGCGGTTCACTGTGACCGTCATCGTCATCATGATCGCGTGCCGCTGGCTGATGGCTCTGGGCTTGCTCGGATACGCCAGGCACCTGGGCGAACATCGCGTCACGGTCGACCAATCAGGGATCGGCACTGTGTCCGAGCGCCATACGAACCACACAAGTTGGGAGTTCTACGGGCGCTGCGTCGAGGGTCGCCGGGTCTGGGTGCTACTCACCCCAGATGTATGGGGCGCCGGAGTGCTGGTACTGCCCAAGCGCGGCTTGAGCGCGCCGCAGGACACGGAACGCATGCGGGAGTTGCTCGCCGCCGCGCTGATCGACCAGCACTCAGTCCGGGCCGCGCGGAAGAAGGGCTCTGACCAGCCGGAAGAGGGCCCAAGTGGCGCGGAAGCGGTGCGCGGTGCCTAAATCGGTCTGGACAACACAAAGGCCTGGATTGGGGGTCATGTCCCTGACCTGGGCCTTAGTCGTTGGAGCGGGTGACGGGAATCGAACCCGCGCTCCGAGCTTGGGAATCAACGGCGCTTGCGGGACCTGCAGGCTCACTGACCTGGTATTTTTTCGCGCGAGAGGTACCGTCGACACGCACTCTGGGCACCCGTGGTGCCCCTTGTTCACCGCCCTGAAGGGCGCGGATGGGGCACGCGCGGGGCACATTGCGGGATGATGGGCTCTTGAGGCTGCTTAGCTCGGTTTCCGTGGGGCTCGTCGTGGCGTCCGCGAGGGTGCATTGCGGGCGCAAGCGGTTCCGGCTGCATGGGCCGTGTACGGCTGCGGGGTGATGGCCCGGCGGCCCCGGGCTGGCGAGGCTGATCCGGGAGCTGTTGATGGGGAGTGCAGACTGCCACTGGCGGGCGCAGAACCCAGTGCAGGACAGGAGATTGGGAACCAAACGGCTCCGCCATCTCGTGGTCGGCGATCTGGAGCGGGCCTACGACATGCTCCGCGCGCGGACGACTCCGACCAGGGGCTGATGACGTACTACGCCGAGCCGGGTAGCTCTTCTCACAACGCCCTTGCCTGGGCCGCACGGCGAATAACAGCGGTGTTGATCGTCGAGCTAGAACCGGCGGCACGGCTCGTCGCGGCGCTGAGGTGAACGGCCCCAAGCGCGCACCAGTCCCGGGGGCGGCCCGGCCGCTGCTGTGCGGGCACGCGAGATGGCGCCTGACGTGGGCTTCGACCGTCAGGCGCCTGGATCTCGCCGCGCTTTCACCCGGTGACGGGCGCGTCAGGCGTCGGACCGCTCAGCGGTAGCGGGCGGCCCGGCGGCGCCGGGAGGGCTCCGTCACGTCGGGTACCACCCCGGCACCCGAGCCCGGAGTTTCGTCCCAGGCCCGGATCTTGGCCGCGACCCGCTCCAGACGTGCGTCGCTCGGACGCGCGGTGAGGTAGAACAGGCCCTCGTAGGGGCGGCGGTCGTCGCCACCCCAGCGGGCGACGCCTTCGGTGTCGGCGATGATGTCACGGATGATCAGCTGCTGTCCCGTGGTGAAGCCGCCCCGCACGCCGGGCGGGTAGAAGTCCGGCCGGATCACGACGGCGGTGCCGGACGCCTGGTTCGACTCCGGGAGCCGGCTGTCGCGGACCGCCGACGGTGCCACCCAGCCCTCGACCGGGTTCGGTTCGCCGTGCAGGCCGAGGGCGTCGACCTCGTAGTGGAAGCGGCGGATCACATGGACCAGGACCGTTTCGGTGTCTCCCATGCGCACGGAGACGTTCAGGCCGGTGCCCGCCACGTGACGGGTCACGATGTCACCGCCGTCGTCGGCGGCCTTCTGCATCTCCCACCGGTTGGCGGACGGCCGGCCGGTGAGAAGGCGGCGGCGCCGGGCTTCGACGCGGCGCAGCGCCTTCTTCAGTTCGTCGTTCCTGAGGGGCTGCGGCGCGGCGGCGGCCGGGGTGGCGAAGAGACTGGTGGAGGCGAGGCTCGCGGCGGCGGTGACACCCGCCGCAGCAGTGAGGGCGTGTCTGCGGGTCATGTCGGTGGGGCTCAACAGGTCAGCCTTTCTTCCGTGTTGTCGTGCGCTGCTTGTGGTGAAGAAGGGCGGAGGTGAGGGCGCAGGCGAGCGCGAGCAGCAGCAGGACGGCGACGGTCGGGTTGATGTAGTCGGGGATGATGACGGAGTAGTCGCGGCCGTCCGACGCCTCGCACACGAGCCGTAGCGGGATGAAGTCGCCTCTGCGGCCGACCAGGGTCGGTGTTCCCTCGGGGCGCTGCCGCTCGCACTCCTCGGCCTGTTCCTGGTCCTCGAGGAAGAGGACGTGGAGACACCCCCACAGGTAGAGGGCGAGCGCGACGGCGGCCGTCGCCAGGGACACGTCCCGCCATACGGCGAACGGGGTGTACCGCCGGCGAGCCTGTCGTGTGAACCGTGAGCACAGGTACACGGTGAGGCCCAGCACGGTCGCCGCACCGGCGACCAGGATGGAGAACAGCGCTGCGAAGTTGTGCCCTTGCCAAGGGTCGGATGCCATGATCATGACCTGTCAGGACCCGCGGATGATGCGGTTGTACTTCTCGAAGATCGCGTAGAGCGGCAGCCGCAGCTTCGCGTGCGCCACTGCCTCGTCGCCGAAGCCCTGGTAGCGGCGGAGGATCTCCAGGGTGTCCGAGTCGGAGTAGTCGAGGGCCGGGCGGCGCATCGGGGTCTCCGCATGGTCGCCCGCCTTTCCGTCGGCCGCCCAGATGTGCAGGTGTGGGACGGTGCTCAGATTGAACACGTTGTCCTGGTTGCACTTCTGCCACATGGCCCACCTGTCGCTGTCGGAGGTGGAGTTGAGGATCTCACCCTCCAGGAGCCCCGCACGGATCGAGTTGTTCCGCGCCAGGATGCACGTGCGCCCCGAGATCTTGGCGACGCCGGTGCTGCTGTCGACCAGCCTGGTGACGCCCGGCAGGTCCTTGCCCCAGTCCGGGATGACGCCGGTGTGGTAGAGCACCACGCCCGCGTCCTCCGTCACGTCCTTGTAGCTGTAGTGGCAGAACTCCCAGAAGGCCGACGTCTGGATGAGGGCCTTGCGCATGCGGTACCTGCGGGCCGCCGACGTGATGGCTGCGTCGAGGGTCATGATCGTTTCGAGGCACTGCTTCCGGGTGTAGACGTAGCCCGTGCCGCCGGGCCTGCCGATCGACTCCATGTAGTCGTCGGTCTCTTTCAGCAAGGCGGCCCAGTAGTCCAGATGGAAGCCGATGTCGAGCTTCTGGGACGGAGCGGGGTGGAAGTCGCCCTGGCCGGTGTCGCGTCCGGAGGCGATGTTGTTGTCGATCTCGATCCGGCCGTCACCGGAGCCGACCACCTTGGTGACGATCTGGTCGAAGGCCCAGTTCTCCGGCATCGCGTAGCCGAGGTTGCCGGAGAAGCCGGACGACATGTCGGACACGAAACTGGTGTCCGCGTAGCCTTCCGCGGAGATCCGGGAGCACGCGTTGCGCGGGCCGTAGACCCCGATCTTGTAGGGGCTGCCCAGTCGGTCCATCTGCTCCTTGACGCTCCGGAAGTACGGCAGGATGTGCGAGGTGACCTCGTCGTTCATCGCGTCGTAGTCGACCGCGAAGTAAATGCGTGAGCCCGGCTTGAATCCGTGCTCCTCCGCCTTGAACGCGGCGTTCAGACAGTCCGCGACGCCCTGCGAGACGCTGTAGTAGTCGACCGAGCGCGCCCATGTCTGGTAGATCGGGAAGCAGCGCAGCCCGTACTGCTTGATGGTCGCGAGCTCGCCCGGCTGGATCTCCTTCTCCGGCAGGCTGGTGGTGGAGGGGTTGTACAGGTAGCGGCCGATGTACTTGTAGCCGGCACTCTTCAGGGCTTGCGCGCGGGCGGGTGTGATCTTCGTGATGCCGTCACACGCCTCGCCCTGACGTGTCTGGTCGCCGTAGGAGACCAGCAGGGAGGACCATGTCCCGAAGTCGCCCTGCCCGTTGACGGCGAGCTTCATGAACGCCTGGAACACGCTGACGCTGTCGGCCAGCGAGGAGGTGAACGAGGTCGAGAAGGACACCGGGCGTTTGTTGAGCACCATGGCGGCGGTGAAGAGCTGCACCCACACCCCCGAGGAGCCGGTGGACAGCGTGTGACTCTTCAGGCCGGCCTGCGTGCCGGGGCCGAACGCTCCGTTCGCGACACCGTCGGCCATGCCCAGCTCGTACTGGATGGCCAGGAGCATCGACTTGGCGACGTCACGGGAGTGGTGACCGTCGCAGGGGATGACGTAGTAGTCCTTGCGGAGGACGTAACGGCCGTTCAGCCACTGCTGGATAGAGCGGATGGTCTCCGAGCCGCTGTTGACGGTGACGTAGGCGTCCATGTTGAGCAGGCCCTTGACCACCTTCGGCCACAGGGAGCTGCCTGGGTAGGTGCCGTCCACGCCCATGTCCTGGTTCAGCTTCACCACCGCGGCCTTGACGCGGGAGTTGTACTTGCCGTCGATGTCACCGCCGTCGTAGCCCTTGCAGTACAGGGCGGACTGGATGATCCGGCAGAAGTTCGCCGACGGGATCGTGGTCTCGTCGAGCTTGCCGTACTTCTCCTGGAGCGCTGAAAGGGTGCCCGGACCGAAGCTGTTGGACAGCGCGGTGATGCCCATCTCGTACTGTAAGGCACGGGTGAGGGCGTACATGATGGTCCAGCTGGTCTGGCCGTTCTCGTCCAGCTTGGATATGCCGAGGGTGGCACCATTCCCGTACGTGGTGTTGATGAATCGTTGGGCGCGACGCACCATTTCGTCAGCCATCGAGTTCCTTTCATGCGGGCACGAGAACGGGACGGGGCACAAGTGCCTGGGGAAATAGGATGATCTCAGTATCGGAGCGCGGCCAAGGGGCGCGGTCCGGACATGTGTCGGGCCGGGTGGTCTTTCGACCGGTACGGCCCTGCCGGGAATCCGGCGGGGAGTTGCCGGTCGAACGGTGTGAGACACGAGGAGTACGGGTCACCGGTCGCCCGGCCCGCGAAGACCGCGGCCGAGGCGGCCGCGACGCGGATTCAGGCATGCTCAGGCCGGGCGAACACCCCGGGTAGTGGAATTGGCGCTCCGGGGGCACTCTCCTGCGCGCCGGTCGAATAGGGCGCCGGTCTCAGGGCATCCGCGAGAGGGGTGAGAGACCCGAGGTCGCGCCCGGCACAGTGGTGTCACCCACGTGAATGAATTGCTTGCCACTGATGGCCTGCATAAGTGAAATCCCCCTGGAGCCCGCCAATTGTCCACCCCGCGAGCGCCCCTCCCCGGGCCCTTCGCGACAACTAAGAACCTAAGTCAGCCGGGGTGGTGGCGAGAAGGCTTTTGAGCGCGGCATGGCCACGCGGGGCAGTCGGCGAATGTCACCAAGAGTGATAGGGTCGCCGGAATGCTTGGCTTATGTACGGGAATTGCACACCTCCTGCCGCTTCTGCCGCTTCTCCACAGATGTCAGCGGCGAGACTCGGCCACTCGATCACGTGTTCGTGCACTGGTCTGCACCTTCGGCATGGCCGACTCGGCCCCGTCACGGCCCCCATACCCCAAGGCGATCGATGGGCTTTCAGGATCATCAACGAGCGGCCCGCCGGGAGGGATTGTCGGCCAGGCTGCTCAACGGTGTTGTCACGGATAGTGGTTCGCGCACGGGCGAGCAAAGAGTGACCAGCAGTGCGCATGTGTCGTTGATCACAGCCCGAGGCGCCGGGCGTCCTTCTCCGGCCGGATCGCGGGAACGCGAACGCTCCGGTGAGCAGCATCACCGCGGCCGTGACGAGGAAGCCAGTCGTGTAGCCGGAGGCCGTGCTGCCGGCGGTGTCGATGAGGTGGCCGGCGAGGGAGGGGGCCACCAGGCCGGGCACAGGGTGGCGGCCGCGGCGACGATGCCGAAGACCGCTCCGCGCCGGAGGGTCGGGACGACTTCGGCGGCGGTCATGTGTGGAGGGAACGGCGACCGCGACGGTGCCGAAGGCCACCCCGATCAGCAGCAGCCGGGGCGTGGACGCGTCGACGAACGGGAAAGCCGCCATCGCCGCGCCCGCGACACACACGGCTATGCCCTGCGCGGCTCCTGCGTAGCAACGGACGGATACACCCCGGGACTTGAGCACATCCATGAGCGGGCAGACGGTGAGGAGCAGGACGAGACTGAGGGCGGAGACGGCGCTGATGGCGGTCGCGGCGGCCTGGAGGTCAGGCCCAGCTCGGTCCTGAGGTAGGCGCATGGCTCCCGGAGAGGGCCCAGGACGCCCCGAAGGCACTGGAGATGCTGCCGACGACCGTGCCGGTCAACAGGAGCCGGCGGTAGGGGATGCGCTCGGTGCGGGCCGGTCCGGCTTTCGCACTGGCACGCGGTGCACGGTCACTTCCCGGCGTACGAGGGCCCTTCGAGGGCGATGATCTTCACAGCGACTCCATCCGGTAGAAGCGTTCCGCGTAGGTGCCGGTGCCGGCCAGGAGGTCGGCAGTGGTGGTCCAGGTGTGCCGGATCGGGCGGTACATCTTCCGGGCCGGGTGCATCTGCGAGCCGTGCATCCGTAGGACGGTGACCTTGTCGAGGATCACGTCGGTGATGTCGACCAGCTCGGAGGTGAGGGCGGGGCCGGTTCGAGCGCGGAAGAGGTGGCGGTCGCAGTCGGCGAGCGCGCGGCTGAGTTCTCCAGCCATCGACCGATCACTAACGGTGCAACTGTGATCACTGCGAGTGGATGTATCCACCACGACAGAGGGTGGTTGCGTCCATTTCCAGCCTCAACGTGCAGAAGGTATCCGGCGCGCCCAGGAAGTGGACGTCGAGCTTTGCTCGTCGTCGCGCGCTGAGGCAGAGGGGAATTAAGGGTCAAATCCATATATAGGGTGCTGGCTTGGCTAGCGAGAACGTTCGACACGTGGCGGGGGTGGTGCCAGGAAGCCCCTTGATGGGCATGTGATGCAGGACATGTCCCGTTGCTTCGCGTGGCTCCAGGTGACGCTCAGCGGCCTAAATGCCGCGTATAGCTAGAGCGCCGGTGTGCTACGTGGCTCTCCGTAGCTGCAATTGCTGCGAGGGAGGCGGTGGCCGGTCTAGACCCCTTGGGGACGGCACGAGCGCCTCCTAGGCTCTCGTCTGGTCGTGAGAGGGCGCACGCGGACTGGGGGTCTGGGAAGTCCGGGCAACCTTCAACGGCCTCTTGCCAATCCGGTCAAGATCATTCGTTTGCACCTGGTGCATTCATGAGGGGGACCTACATGCTGGCCATTGCCAGATCCACCACTCGCTTAGCGGTTGCCGCCATAGCCGTCGCTGCCCTGGCTGTCGCTGCGCCTCAGGCGTCCGCCGCTGAGGATCCCACTGGCACCGACGTGAAGATGTCCGTCGAGGTGTCCAAGGAGACTCGCGAGTTCGCCGTGGCCAACCCGGGTGAAGTCGCGGCTGCAGCGAACGCGTGTGGCTCGGGGTACACATTGACCAAAGCCATACCGCTGCCGGTGGGTACTGACCCCAGGCTGCGCCTTGCAACTGTTTTCACCTACAACAGTCAGGCAGGCGGGTGCCTCATCTTCGACAACAACACGGGCAGAGCCCAGAGTATGACGGCGAAGGTTTGCGACGGGTACCCGGGCACCAAGTGCGACACCGACAGTGGCACGTTCAGCCAGTACGCTGGCCCCGTCTACACCAAGTACCCCGTGTGCGCCACTGTCACCGCAAAGATGTCGAACTTCATCAACTACACCTCCCAATATGCCTTCTCGTGCAACTAGGCGGCGGCCCGCGCCGCGCCGCCGGACTGTCGCCTGGGGCGGAGCCTTGGTGCTGACAGCGGCGATAACAGCTGGAACAGTCGTTGTTCTCACCGGAGGGGACGGGGGGAGCGACAGAACGTCCGGCGGCCCGCCCGGTTCATTTGCGCCCAGTGGGGCCCCGTCTGACGGTCGATCGGCAGGGTCGGCGGCAGGGGTGGAGTCGCCTTCAAAGTCTGCCGAGGCGACGCCTGCGCCCACACCGTCGTCATCTCAGCCTGCGGCGCAGGATCGCATCAGCGCCGAGATCGATGAGCGGCGGGCAGCGGCTGCCAGCGGCGAACCCATCACCCGCAGCACACCGACCGGCACGGCTCAAGGCGGTGAGGAGTTCGGACAGCCAGCCCTTGTGAGCGGCGATGTCACGGTCTTCAAGCCCCGTCGTGACAGGGGATCGTTGACGGTGCCGCTGAGCATCACCAACAGCGGCAAGGAGCGGGCCTTCTACCAAGTCGAGGTACGCATCACGGGGCCGGGCGGATTCGACGCGACGGTACGACTGGACACCGGCGCGGTCGCCCTCTACCCCGGCACGTCGTGGCCCACTGAGCTCACCGTGAAGGATCCCGGCAAGCCCCTGCCGGACAACCCGGTCGTGTCGATCGTGAAGAACTACAAGCGAGAGCTGCAGAGCTGACCAGCAGCAGGCGGCCCCCGCAGGTTCCTGCGGAGGCCGCCTGCGCTGATCCACTGTCCGGCTACGACCGTAAACTTCTCAAGGCGAACCCCGGCCGGGACGCCGAGGCGGACGCGGAGCCGTCGAAAGCCCTCGACGAGGTCACCGAGGGTGTCTCCCTCACCCCAGGCGACGTGCTGATCGCCGACAGCTTCCGCACCACGCGCACGCGCGGACGCCGTTCACGCCGCGCTGGGACGGCCAGGACCGGTGGCTGCACCGTGTGTACATCCGCAGCGACTCCTACGGCCAACTGCCGACCGGGAGGAGCGGGCGGGCGACGTGGCGGCCTGCACGCTCTGCCGATAAACCCCGGCATTCCGTCACTTTTCAGCAACTCAGTTGCCTCGCAGGGGAACTGGTGCTGAGGCTTCTGCTCCACCGGGCCAAGGCCACCCTCGACCTGTATGGGCTGCTCGACTCAGGAGTGTCCGCTGCACTCGAATCTTTCGCCGACGGGGTCTATGAGGACCTGGATCACGAGTGGCTCTACGACGACTCGATGGACGGCATCGACGAGGACCCGGCAGCGGCATCCCTCGGTACCGCGGCCATGGGGATCAAGTCCTGGTTCACCCCCTTCAACGAGGGCCGGTTCGTCCACCCGTACGCGGCGGACGAACCCGAGGGCGACGGGGTTCAGCGCCCGGCATAGACCCTGAGCCCCGACACCCAGGTGTGCGTCGCTGCTACAACGGCTCGGCGTGGCGGCGTAGCACGGCGGCCGGCGATGAGCGCCTCGGGATGTCGTCACGTGAGGAAATGTCCCGCTCGAACCAATTGGGGCGATATGGTTGCGGTGGTTGGACCAAGACGGCGTTTCATGACCTCAGGGACGCTGTCGATGACCCGTGGGCCCAGGCTGAGTTGATCGACCTCGCGCAGAAGGAATTGCGGTTTCCGCCGCAGGTCGGCACCGATGAGGGCTGGGTCCCATGGGACCACTCGACTCTGGCATGGCGGCGAGCCATTAGGCGCGAAGTTGCGAGCGCCGTTGGCGTTGGATTGGACGACGATCCCTATGGCGACGTAGAGCGCTTTGGTAGCTACTACTACTACTACGTGTACAGAATGCCCAAGCCTGAAGAAGCGTCCGGTGCTGGTAGACGAGGGCACGCAGCAGAACTCGCCGTGGCTCGCTTCTTGGACAGCGGAGACTTTGGCCAGCTGTTGCGGCCTCCTTATTCCAGTTGAGGGACGCCGCAGCTTCCCAACTATCCTGTCACGTTTTGTCGTCAGGCAGTGGCAGTCCGAGTTCTTCTGCTACCTCCTCGGTGGATAGCACTTCGTCATGCTCCTCGCCAAGCAGCGCCCTTCTTTCGGCATCAGCCTGCTGCAGGGCCTCACGGATTAGTTCACCCTCGCAGGGATCTCGGCCAGGGGCTGGCGGTCGCGGCTCATGCCGGTGCCTGTGAAGCCGTAGTGAACCCAGACGTCGCCGTCCTGGGTAGTGCCAGGGGCAGGGTGCCAGAACAGGCCGCGGACGGGCTTGATGGCACCGGTCTGGACGATGAGGGACTCCTCGGTCCAGGCGGGGCCGAATCCTGGCCGCACCGTGGTGGTGGAGTCGTCGAGCATGTACCGCAGGATGGCGGTCAGGTCGTCCAGGCCGGAGACGACGCCGGCGATACCGCACGTCCCGCCCAGCAGGCGGGCAGAGAAGTCGTGGGCGACGCCCTTGAGGTGGGTGTCGGTTTCCTGGTCGAGTTCGGTCGGCGCACACCGGGCCGCGGCTTCGGCGGCCAGCGGCCCGAAGCGGATGGCGTCCATTCCGAGCGGCTGCCAGACCAGATACGGGTCTGGGCGAGCTGGTGGAGCGTCTGGCCGGAGAGGTGTTCGGCGAGGTAGCCGAGGATGAGGGCGGCGCGGTCGGTGTATTCGACGGCTTCGCCTAGTGGGCGGTGGAGGGCTTCGTGCAGGACGCCGTCTCGGATGTCCTGGGGGTCGGTGCCGTAGAGGGTCTTGAGGTTAGCGCGGAGAGGGAGGCCGGCGGTGTGGGTGAGCAGGTGGTGCGCGGTGACCTGTCCGAGGGGATAGCCCTCCACCTCGGGCCAGAAGGTACTTACGACGTGGTGTGCGATTGGGGCTATCCCCGTGTGGCGGAGGATGGTGCCCATTCGCGCTCCTTTTGACCGCCCCGAGCCCCGTCGCGTCTCGCCAGGCGAGTACCCCATGTGGGACCGGGCTCTCGCCCTTCTCAACCGGGACCTGGCGGTGACCCTTCCCGAGCAGGAACCCCTGCAACTGCTGGCCCTTCCGCCCTACGATGCGGACGACCCGGAGAACGTCTACGTCGCTCTGGCCAACGGCGAGTGGCACGGCAATTGCCTGTACCCGGACTCGGCGGACGACCCTGCCTCTGCGCTGGTGGTCGTCGCTGATGCCGCGCAGGAGACCGTCACCGAGCGTCTGTGGCAGGCGTGGCCCCTGTGCGCCGGGCATGGCCTGGGCATGCATCCGCGGGATGCGGACGGGCAGCTGTCCTGGTGGTGCGCGGGAGAACGGTTGCGTCGCGGCCCGGCCCATATCCGTGCGGCCGTGGGCGCGCTCGACACCTTCGTCCGCCCACGTCGCCCCAATCGCAAGAGGCGGCGGGCGAGTTGATGTCCCACTGCGCCACGGTCGTTGAACGCGACGTGACGCGAAGAGGGCCGTGCGGGTTGGGTGTTGTTGTGACGCAATACCTTGGCCGCACGGCCTTGTCCCATCGTATCTTCACCGGCCTTCGACACCGTCGACTCGGTACGCTGATCGGCGAGTTGGCTCAGGTGTGGCTGGCCGCCGAAGAAGGACGACTGTCCGACCGTCGAGGTCACGACCGTCTGCGCGCGGCCGGGGCGGGACCGAGCCACCAGTTGGTGTTCACTCACCGGGTCATCGCCACGTTGGTCGTCCTGCGGTTCCAGCTCCCGCACGCGGCCCTGGCCGTGCTCTACGGGGTGGACCGTTCCACGATCACTCGGGCCGTCCACGAGATCCGCCCGTTGCTGGCGGCCCGTGGCTTCGCTGTACCAGGTCACCCCGGTCTGCGGCTTCGCACGCTGGAGGACGTCTTCGCCTACGCGGCGGCCGAGGGAGTCGAGCTGCGGCTGGACGGTACCGAGGTCCGGATGCGCCGCCCGAAGGCGAACAGGCCCGGCCGGCGCGCTTTCGTGTCGGGCAAGATGCGGCAGAACACCAAGAAGGCCACTGTGGCCACCGACGAGCGGGGCCGCACGCTGTGGACGGGGGCGTTCCGGCCCGGCCGGATACACGACCAGACGGCCGTGAAGACCGAGGGGATCTGCGACCTGTTCGAGCGGTATCCGAAGGCCAAGGTCGATGCGGGCTACCAGGGTCTGGCCAAGCAGTACCCCGACCAGGTCCAGGCCCCGCCGCCCAAGCCGAAGAAGGACGTCCTGCCCGAAGAGGTCGCTGCTTGGGACGCGGCCCGCCATCAGCAGTCCTCGGAACGAATCTGCGTCGAGCACGCCAACGCCGAACACAAGCAGTGGCGGACCCTCCAGCGGTACATCGGATGTCGCGAGTACTTCGACGAGACCTACGCGGCAGTGGCTGGCCTGGTCTCCGACCGCACCGCCGAGAGGTGTTCACCAAGCCGACAACCCGCCAGGCCAACACGCCCGGACCTCAATCGTGCACAACCTCGTTAGTGCGGTCTAGACAGCAACAAAGCCCCGGGCCGCTGGCCTGGGGCTTTTCCATGGAGCGGGTGACGGGAATCGAACCCGCGCTCTGAGCTTGGGAATCACCGGCCGCTTCCAGCAGGCATACCTGCTGACCTGTGGAAACGATACGAATCGGGGTGTGCTCCAGCCTCGCCTTGTGACCGTGGTTGACCGGTGAGCGCTGCCCTATCTGGTGTGTATCTGGTGCGCTCGCCGTGCAGGCCATCCTGCGTCATTGCTGAGCTAGTGGGGCTTCCCCCGGGCCGTCGTCTTCGCTTTTCCCTTGGACGGCGGAAGTTAGCACCCGGCTCTGACATCTGACGCCAGCCGAGACGCACGGCCAGGGACCGCCGTGCCCGCCATGGGAGACAACCCTGATGGGCGGCCACATACTTGCGCACGGCCGCCGCCTTCCCCTCACGTCCCTGCCTCTACCCTTGAGGACTTCGGATTGATGGTTCACGAACAACCACGGAACGGAGCGTGCGGTGACCGCGGGGGAAGCGCATGGCGGAGAGCTGACGGGCAAGGTACTCGGCGGGCGTTACCGGGTGACCTCCATGATCGGGCGAGGCGGCATGGGAGTGGTCGCCCGGGCGGTGGACGAACTCCTGAACCGAGAGGTCGCCGTCAAGGTCCTGCGGGCTTTCACCGACACCTCCGCAGCCGAACTGGTCGACGTGCGGACCCGGATGCAGCGGGAGGCGCAGGCCGCCGCCCGTATCCGGCACAGCGGCGTGGTCACCGTGCACGACGTGACCGAGGAGCAGGGCCTCCCGGTCATCGTCATGGAACTCGTCGACGGGCCCTCGCTCGACGACGTGCTGATGGAGCGCGGCACACTGGAGCCGCACGAAGCCGCCGTGATCGGCGCCAAGCTGATGGATGCGCTCGACGCCGCGCACCGGGCCGGCGTACTCCACCGGGACGTCAAGCCGGGAAACGTGCTGATCGAGCACGGCGGCAGGGTCGTGCTCACCGATTTCGGCATCGCCAGCATGGAAGCCTCCGGCGACGACGCCATGGCCAAGCTGACCCAGAGCGGTCAACTCGTCGGTTCCCTCGACTATTTGCCGCCGGAGCGCGCGCAGGGCAGGGAGCCCGGTCCCGCGTCGGACATCTGGTCGCTCGGCATGACGCTCTACGCGGCAGTGGAGGGCACTCCGCCGTTCCGCCGCACGTCCGCGTGGTCCACCCTTTCGGCGATCGTCACCGAGCCCCTGCCGGAGCCCCGCCGGGCGGGACCGCTCACGCCGGTGCTCCAGGCGCTGATGGCGAAGGAGCCGGAGAACCGGCCCACCGCGGAACAGGCGCGCGGCATGCTGGAGCGCGTCGCCTCGGGCGGGACGGTGCACCTCGCATCCGCCGCTCCGACGCCGACACCCGCTCCCGCTCCCACGGTGGGTCCCGGGGCTGCGGCCGCCGCCGCACCGGCCCCCGGGTTCGGTCCCCCGCTGTTCCCCCAGCCCGCCCCGCAGTCTGAGCCTCCGCACGCCGGCTACGCGCAGCCCGACCTGCCGCCGCACGGCGCGCCGGTCGCGGGCCACGCCGGAGTCCCCGCTCCCGAGACGAGCCGGACGGCAGCCCGTCGCGCACGGCGCCGCAGCAACCGCACCGTCGTCGCAGCAGCGGCCGCCGTCGTGCTCCTCGCCGCAGGCGCCGGCATCACCTACGCCCTGACGTCCCAACAGGGCGGCACGACCACGGACGGCGCACAGGCGACGCCGCCCGGCGTCGGCTCCCCCACGGACAGCCCCTGGCCGACCGGGGGCAGCACCCCGTCGTCCGCCGGTTCTCCCGGAACGTCCTCGAAGCCGTCAACCTCGCAGGAGCCGGACGGTCACGAGGACGAGGAGCTGGGCCCCACGAAGAAGCCCGGCGTCGAAGGCGACAAGCCGACCGAGAGCCCGTCGGCCTCCCCAGAGACCAAGCCCAGCCCGACGGTGAAGGAGCCCACCCCGGTGTCGACGGCCTGCACCGGCTGGGGCCACGAGAACCGCAGCGACGGCTACGGCTACCTGGCCGAGACGTCCCACCTCTACACCGGGCCGTACGCGGAATGCCAGTACGTGACCGTGGTCAAGACCGGTGTGAAGCTCTACTACCACTGCTACATCACCAACGCCTACGGCAACAAGTGGATCTACGCCCGTATCGATGGGACGAACACCGAAGGCTGGGCCCACAGCACCAAACTCACCAAGGAGAGCGGCACCCTGCCCCGCTGCTAGTGTGATGCGCCAGAAATCCTGAGGGTTAGTTCTGCTCTGTTTTCTGGCTGCCGGTTCCGACCTTGGTGAGGTAGTCGGCGAGGGAGTTGAGGATCTCGTCGGCGGTCTTGGTCCAGGTGAAGGGCCGTGGGTTCTCGTTCCAGGTGTCGATCCACGCGGTGATGTCGTCCTCCAGGGCCTTCACGGACGTGTGGACGCCCCGGCGGATGAGCTTGTCGGTCAACAGGCCGAACCACCGCTCGACTTGATTCGTCCAGGAGGAGCCGGTCGGGGTGAAGTGGACGTGGAAGCGGGGGTGTTTGCCCAGCCACGTCTTGATCTCTGCGGTGTTGTGGGTGGCGTAGTTGTCACAGACCAGGTGGACGTCGAGCCCGGCGGGCACTGCCTTGTCGATCGTGACCAGGAACTTCTTGAACTCAATCGCCCGGTGGCGGCGGTGCAGTTCCCGATATGACAGTGCCGTCGGCGATGTTGAAGGCCGCGAACAGGCTGGTGATGCCGTGCCGGTAGTAGTCATGGGTACGCCGCTCGGGCATGCCCGGCATTATCGGCAGCACCAGCTGGGACCGGTCCAGCGCCTGGATCTGGGACTTCTCGTCCACGCATAACACCACCGCCTTCTCGGGCGGGTGGTGGTACAGGCCGACGACGTCGACGACCTTGGCGACGAACTGCGGGTCGGTGGAGAGCTTGAAGGAGTCCTGGAGGTGCGGCTTAAGGTCAAACCGCTTCCAGATCCGCCCGATGGTCGATTTCGACAGGCCCGTGCGCTCGGCCATCGAAGCCCGCGACCAGTGCGTGTCCTTACCCGGAGTGCACTCCAAGGTCGCAACGATGACGTCCTCGACCTGATCCAGCAGGATCGAGGGCGGCCGGCCCACCCGGGGCTCGTCGGCCAGGCCGTCGAGGCGTTTGGCGATGAACCGGGCCCGCCAGCGTTCCACGGTCGACTCGTCAATACCGAGGTCGGTCGCGGCCTGTCTGTTCGTCCCGCCCTCCGCACAGCGCAGCACGACCTTTGCCCGCATCACCAGGTACTGAGCGGTCTTCGCCCGCCTCGCCCACCGGGTGAGCTGATCCCGCTCAGCCTCACTCAGGACCAGGTCGGCCTTCGGCCGACCGATGTGCCCGGTGTCCTCGAGACCGGCCATCCGCTCCGCGGCGAAGGCCCGGCGCCACTTCCTCACCGTCTTGACCGCCACACCAACGGCCCGCGCGGCGCCCGCATTCGACATCCCGTCAGCGCACGCCAAGACGATCCGCGCCCGCTCGGCCGGACGCCGATCCGGCAATCCCGCCCGCCGCAGCAGCTCGACACGCTCGTCCTCGGACAGCGTGATCTCCACAGCGGAAGGACCCGGATGCAACATACCAACAGGCTACTTACTAACCCTCAGGATTTCTGGCGCATCACACTAGTGCCCTGACCGGGAATGTTCACCGGCTCTCAAGAAAAGGTCCTGGCGTGGGTCGGTGATTCACCAGGCGTGCAGGACCGTGGTCTGCGCGGGATGGCCAGTCGATGTCGCTCTTCCTGGAGGTCGTTCACATAATTTGTGAGACCTTGTACGCGATTCCACCTTCGATCAGATACCCCGAGCCCACGCAGACGACGTCGTTCAGCCATGCGTATCGCTTCGCCCCCGTTTCGAAGAGGGGATTCGTTCGGAAGTAATAGCGGGCGGGGTCGACTTGGTGCCTCGTGGCAGGATCGGCCATGTCGGCCCGCAGTTCGGGCGGGGTGACCCAGCGGCCGCCATAGGTCATGTGCAGCAGGTCGCCGTCGTGCGTCCGCAATGTCAGCCGGACGTCAAGCGTCATCACGCCGTCGGGGCGGAACAACGTCCAGTCCCCACCCCCGGGCAGCACCTCTCCGCGTACCCTTGGCCCCTTGAACGTCCCTCCGGCAGAGCCGAAGAGGACCCGTCGGCCCAACGGGCCGGGGCCGATATCCAGCCGCGGGTTCAAGTCCACGGCCATGTCGAAGAGATGCATCGTCTTGATCTCGTCGATGTCTTGGAGCCGAGCGTCTGCTGCCATGTCCCCTCACCTATGAATTGGTTCGACCCCAGGAGCGGAGGGCGCGAACGCGGCTGCTCCGAACAGCTTCCGCCTGACTGCGTCCGTCTCAACACCTGACTGAGCACAGAGCTCCGACAGATCGAAGAAGAACCGCTCGCCAGCGATCAGGCCGTCCTTGAAGGCGAACTGAATGAACACCGGCAACTCGGCTCGCCGGCCGTTGGGGTGCACTCCGAACCGGTCACCCGTCATCGTCATCTTCACCGTTCCCCAGCAGACCAGTGCGTCGCCGTTGCCAGCGTGGCCTTCGAGAGCGACCTGGTAATCGGGGAAGGAGGCGAAGAATCCGGTCAGCGCCCTTTCGTTCGCGGCCCGGCCTTGAGCCCTCGTCCCGAAAGCTGGAGCCTCCAGGACCATGTCCTGGTGGAAGAGCTCCATAGCTGCGGGCACGTCCTGCCGGCTCTTCGCGGTGGCCAACGCCTGCGCCAGATCAAACATTCGACGGCTGTCCAAGTCGCACGCACCTCCTGGTTGCTCACCCTGGGAAGTAAACGTACGATCGGTCGTACGTTATATGCAAGAGGAATCCGGCAGGGACGATGAGCGAAGTGGAGCAGCGGGACGATGCCCGTTCCGCCGACGAGGCCGATGCGCTGACGTCGGATCGGCGCGTGCTGCGTGGTGCGCGGTCCAGGCGGACGATCGTCCGCCATGCCGTGGACATGGCATCACTGGAAGGACTCGACGGGCTCAGCATCGGCCGGCTGGCCACCGACCTCGGGATCAGCAAGAGCGGCGTGCAGACTCTCTTCGGGACGAAGGAAAACCTGCAGGTCGCGGCGGTCGAGTGTGCACGTGACGTGTTCGAGGACGCGGTCGTCCGCCCCGCACGGACCGCGCCCCGTGGCGCGGCGCGGGTACGCGCGCTGATCGAACGGTGGATCGAGTACGCGTCGGTGCCGCTGTTCCCAGGTGGTTGCTTCTGGGCGGCGAACCTGGCCGGCTTCGACAGCCGCCCCGGGCCCGTACGTGACGTGCTGTTCCATTGCCAGCAAGGCTGGCGTGACCTCATCGCCGTCGAGCTGCGCCATGCCGTCGGCGCTGGAGAGATCGCTCAGCTCGACGCCGACCTCGCTGCCTTCCAGCTCGATGCGGTACTCGTCGCCGCCAACACCGCGTTGCGGCTCGGCGACGAAGAGGTGGTGGACAAGGTGCGGCTCGTGACTGAGGGGTTCCTCGTCCCTCCAGACTGATCTGCTGTCGCGTCGCGGGCACCGTCTGGGCGGCGTGTCGCCGCCACGGCGCGGATCGCTGGGGCACGGTCTGCCAGTGCTGTGACAGCAAATCCGTCAGGCAGCCTTGAGAGGGCGTCCGCCCCAGCGGATGCCTTCTCGCTGCGGATACGGGCGCGTTCTCGTCCTCGTCGAGCGCCGCCGCGAGCGCAGGGAGGACCGCATCGACCGCCGCAAGTCGAAGCAGGACCTGTATGCGCGCTTCCTTGCCGCCCACGCCCACACCCGGGCGCAGCTGCGCATCCTTGCTGATACCTCAGGCCTGTCGGATGAAGAACGTGCGAAGCGGGCCCGCACGGCATACGCCGGCTGCTACGCCCCGCGTTACGAGCTCGAGGTGTTGGCCCCTCAGTCGGTCCTGACCCCAGCGCTGGACTTCGACAAGTGTGCGAAGGCGTTGCGAGACCTCGTCATTGAGGGCACAAACGTCCAAGGCGCTGTCCGCATGCGCGAGTACATCGACTATGCAGAGAGAGTACGCACGGCGATGCGGGCCGACCTGGGCATGAGCGAGAGCACCTGACGGCTGCTAGGTGGTTCCGTCTCACCGCTGGAGCGGCGTCTCAGCGAAGACTGACCAGCACGAATGCGCATGTGGCGCCTGACCAGCGGCCACACTGGTCAAAGTTCGGTGAGATCGGTCAACCTTCCCTTAGACGGGACAGCTGCACGGTCCTGGGCTCCCGAGGGCGCCGTGTCCCGTCTCCGTCGATATGGTCTGCGTCTCAAGTGATCTGGTCCGATTCGCCTCTGGTCTCAGGTGATCTGGTACTGCGCACGGGAAGCGGTCATGCACACAGCGTGGATCAGCGCACGAGGGAACGCGCGATGCGGAATCCCAAGCGTCCCCGTGGGCTGAGCCGGCCCAGGGGGCACCCCTGGGCCGGAGGGCGTCCCCTCTTTGCGCCGTAGGGAACTCCCTTGTGCCAGAAGCCGTTTCCCTTTGTATCGCCTTG